>JBEONO010000003.1:0-331026 GCA_040544425.1 Oxalobacteraceae bacterium GrIS 1.18 | reverse complement strand
CGCCACCAGGTTGCCCCGTGCTGCCGTTCGACTTGCATGTGTAAGGCATGCCGCCAGCGTTCAATCTGAGCCAGGATCAAACTCTTCAGTTTAATGCCTGTTACTTGTGATCCTTGCGGATCTCTATCATCGCTGATAGGTCGCTCACTCAAAATACTGACAAGTCATCCATCTGATTTAACTCAGACGGTTTCCTTATTTTTCTTCTTCGTGAACATCTATTACTTGTTGTCATATCCCCTGAAGGATATTTCGCTCGCAATACATGCCCACATTTATTGACTGTATGTTGTTAAAGAACGTCAGAACCAACTTCACCCTGACACCTGCATTTCAGTTTCATTTCCCATTCCTGCTACTGGAGAAACCTACTTTTGGCAACCAAATCGTTTTGTTTGTTTGCAGAACAGAAGCGAGATTATGCGGCACTTGCCGTTACTCGTCAACACCTTTCTCACTCTTTTCCCATTTTGTTGTGGCATTGCTTTTTTAACTTCGACGCGAATATTTGTCGACCCCACGTTTAGGACGAGGGTGTAGTGCGATAAAATGCTAGCCCACTTGTAGTAACTAATTGGACCTGTACATGCTGCGCCTGACTGATATTCAACTTCCGCTCAATCACCCTGACACGGCAATCCGTGCGGCCATATTAAAAAAGCTCAATATTGACGACGGCGACCTTCTTAATGTGGCTGTATTTAAGCGCAGTTACGATGCCCGTAAAAAATCGGCGATTCTTCTGATCTACACACTGGATATTGAAACAAGCAAGAATGAACAACTGTTAAAACAGTTTCATGCTGACCGACATATCACCCGCACACCAGATACCAACTATCAGTTTGTAACGCATGCAACTCATGAAAAATTTTTACGGCCGGTGGTTATTGGTACCGGGCCTTGTGGATTGTTTGCAGGGCTGATTTTGGCGCAGATGGGATTTCGTCCAATCATTCTGGAACGCGGTAAAGCTGTTCGCGAGCGCACCCAGGATACCTGGGGGCTGTGGCGGAAACGTCAATTACAGCCGGAGTCAAACGTGCAGTTCGGCGAAGGCGGTGCCGGCACTTTTTCCGATGGCAAGCTTTATAGCCAGATTAAGGATCCAAAGCATTATGGCCGCAAGGTGCTGACGGAATTCGTAAAGGCCGGTGCCCCTGAAGAAATCATGTATGTCAACAAGCCGCATATCGGCACCTTCCGTCTGGTCAAGGTGGTTGAGTCTATGCGCGCCTCAATTATTGAGCTGGGCGGCGAAGTTCGCTTCAGCCAAAAGGTCGTCGATATCGTCCGTGAAAACGACGCGATTCGGGGGATAGTTTTGGAAAGCGGCGAACAGATTGATACCAATCATGTCGTACTGGCAATCGGCCACAGTGCACGCGACACCTTTGAAATGTTGTACGAACGCGGCGTCTATATAGAAGCCAAACCATTTTCAGTTGGATTCCGGATCGAGCATCCCCAATCAATCATCGATCGCTGTCGTTTTGGTGCGAACGCTGGCAACCCGATTTTGGGTGCGGCAGATTATAAACTGGTACACCACGCCAGTAATGGTCGTTCGGTCTACAGTTTTTGCATGTGCCCTGGCGGCACCGTGGTCGCGGCGACATCGGAGCCGAATCGCATCGTCACCAATGGTATGAGTCAGTATTCACGCAACGAACGCAATGCCAACAGCGCGATTGTGGTCGGCATATCACCTGAAGATTATCCCGGTCATCCGTTGGCTGGCATCCCTTTTCAGCGCGCACTGGAAAGTCACGCTTATATATTGGGCGGCTCCAATTACAGCGCGCCCGGCCAGCTAGTCGGCGATTTTATTGCCAACCGCCCTTCTACCGTATTGGGTGCCGTCGAGCCTTCGTACAAACCCGGCGTGCAGTTAGGCGATTTAAACAGCGCTTTACCGGACTATGCAATTGCCGCAATTCGCGAAGCACTGCCTGCGTTCGATAAACAGATTCGAGGATTTGCGATGCAAGATGCGGTGCTCACCGGCGTCGAAACCCGGACTTCATCGCCGATACGTATCAAGCGCAATGACAATGATTTGCAGAGTCTAAATACACGCGGCTTATTCCCTGCTGGCGAGGGCGCAGGCTACGCGGGCGGAATTTTATCAGCAGCCGTCGATGGAATTCGCGCTGCCGAAGCTGTTGCACTAAGCCTGGAGTGCAGCTAGGCACGTTCGACGCGCGCGGCGTAGCAACCGCGTATTGCATTGTGAACCTGCAGATAGCTGGTGTTTGACTGATCAAAAAATCGCTCAAAAATTTCCGCGACTTGCAGCCCTTCACAGACATCCGCATCAATCATCATGTGTTCAGCATCAAAAGCCCGAATCGACAACTTCCGGGTAGCGAGTATTTCAGGAATTTGATTCACACATTCAAATTGTTCGGTCGCGCACTTGCGCACGAATATCGCGTGAGTAGCACGGTACGGAGTATTGGCCGTTTGATGGGCATAATTCAACAGCAAAACCTCTTCGCCAAGTTGCGCATGATCCATGCTCACGCGACAAGGCATGCGCAAATTATCGGCGACCATGCGACGCGCACCAAGGTCATGAAGTGCGGCATCAGTCAATAAAAACAAAGGTTGGAATTGTGTTGGCTCTAAACCGAGAATACGAAATGACATGACAGTCCTCCAGAAAGTATGGAGTGCATTGTAGTCATGGTGTGGCAATTGAGCTGGCCGGATTCGGACATCACAACACTACTGCGCAGGATGCATCGGCCGACGCATCCTGCAATCAAATTACAGCGTTTCTTTCAACTGATCCAGGATGGCTGGATTTTCCAGCGTTGAAATATCCTGGGTAATCGTTTCACCCTTGGCAAGAATACGAAGCAGGCGTCGCATGATTTTTCCGGAACGGGTTTTCGGCAGGTTGTCACCAAAGCGGATTTCTTTCGGTTTGGCGATCGGTCCGATTTCCTTGGCAACCCAATTGCGCAATTCGGTTGCCAACTGACGCGCTTCATCACCGCTTGGACGGGCACGTTTCAATACCACGAAAGCGCAGATTGCTTCACCGGTAGTCGGATCAGGTCTGCCCACGACGGCCGCCTCAGCCACCAGAGGGTGCGCCACCAGCGCCGATTCGATTTCCATGGTGCCGAGCCGATGTCCGGAAATATTCAACACATCATCGATCCGTCCGGTGATAGTGAAGTAACCGGTCTTCGGATTACGGATCGAGCCGTCACCGGCCAAATATAATTTTCCACCCAGCTCGTCTGGAAAATAGCTTTTCTTGAAACGCTCCGGGTCATTCCAGATCGTGCGTATCATTGAAGGCCATGGGCGTTTAACAACCAGCAGACCGCCCTGCCCGTTCGGTAAATCATGACCAGTTTCATCAACCACTGCACTGGCAATACCTGGCAGTGGCAGAGTGCACGAGCCTGGAACCAGTGGCGTCACACCTGGCAATGGACTCATCATGATCCCGCCGGTTTCGGTCTGCCAGAAGGTATCGACAATCGGGCAATTTTTATTGCCGACATTGTTGTAGTACCACATCCATGCTTCGGGATTAATTGGCTCACCAACAGAACCCAATAAGCGCAATGAACTCAGATTATATTGGCGTGGGTGAATCGAAGCATCCAGTTCGGCAGCTTTGATCAACGAACGAATCGCGGTAGGAGCTGTATAGAAAATCGTCGTTTTATGTTTTTCTATCGTGCTCCAGAAGCGACCTGCATTGGGAAAAGTGGGGACGCCTTCGAACACAATCTGTGTCGTGCCAGCGGCTAGCGGGCCGTACGCGATGTAACTGTGTCCGGTAATCCAGCCAATATCCGCCGTACACCAGAATATGTCGGCCGGTTTGATATCAAACACCCACTGCATGGTTTGTTTGGCCCACAACAGATAGCCACCCGATGAATGCTGCACGCCTTTCGGTTTGCCGGTTGAACCTGAGGTGTACAGAATAAACAGTGGATGCTCTGCACCGACCCATTCAGGTTCACATTGATCAGGCTGATCCTTGACCAGATCGTGCAACCAGCGGTCCTGCGCGCCCCAACTTACTTCACCGCCAGTGCGCTGATAGACAACCACATTGCCAATGCAATCGGTCCCGCCCATTGCAAGCGCCTCATCCACTACCGCCTTCAATGCGAGATGTTTGCCACCCCGCACCTGATAATCTGCCGTGATCACCGCGACAGCGCTGGCATCGATAATTCTTTCATGCAGAGATTTTGCAGAGAAGCCGCCGAACACGACTGAGTGAATTGCACCGATCCGGGCACAGGCCTGCATCGCTGCCACACCCTCGACCGACATCGGTAAATAAATAATGACGCGATCGCCTTTTTTGATACCCAGCGAGCGCAGCCCATTGGCAAATTTGCAGACCTTTTGATGCAACTCGCGATAGCTGACATTTTGTGAATAACCATCATCCGATTCAAAAATAATCGCAGTCTTGTCGGCGTTCCCGTTGGTCAGATTCACATCCAGGCAGTTATAGGAGACATTCAGTTCACCGTCTGCAAACCAGGTGTAAAACGGCGCATTGGATTCATCCAGCCCTTTGGTGAATGGCTTATGCCACTGCAATTGGCTGCGCGCCAGATCACTCCAGAATCCCTGCTCATCGGTGTCTGCTGCCTTGCATAGCGCCAGATAGGCTTCCATGCCGGACACGTTTGCCTGCGCCTGAAATGCTGCGGTGGGGGGAAAGAGGCGATTCTCTTCGCCGGTAGATTCAATTTCAGCCATGGTGTCTCCTGGTTGGTTTATATATTTACCTGAAAGTATAGCCCTACAACCGGGCTATCCTGATTTGATCTAAAACAAACTTAGTCCACTGAGCCGCAAACCTGGTGTGGCTTACACCTTAGCAAACTGCTCAATCTGTTGCTCGATCGCGCCAAAAATTGACTTGCCATTTTTATCGAGCATCTCAATTTTGACGATATCGCCGAAGTGCAAATAGGATGTCGTCACTTCTTTTCCGGCGACTGATTCCAGGGCGCGCATACCATACAGGCTGCTGCATCCTTTATTGATATCTTTGTTAAATACCGTACCAGACCCGACAATCGTGCCCGCTCTGACATGCCGTGTTTTGACCATCTGTGCGAGCAGTTGCGGAAAACTGAAGGTCATGTCGACACCGGCGTCCGGCTGGGCCAGCAATTTGCCATTGACACTGGAGCGCAGCGGCAGATGCAGCTTGCCTTTACTCCATGCTTCACCCAGTTCATCCGGGGTGACGGCAACCGGCGAAAAACTGCTGGTCGGCTTCGACTGAAAAAATCCAAACCCTTTGATCATGTCGTTTGGTATCAGCTCGCGCAAGGTAATATCGTTTGCCAACATCACCAGACGCACTTGCTCGCGCAACTGGTCTGGCCTGGAACCCATCGCAAGATCACCGGTAACGATGGCTATTTCACTTTCAAAATCAATACCCCAGGCTTCGTCGCCGATCAAAACCGGATCACAGGCGCCGACGAAATCATCCGATGCAGCCTGATGCAGCAAGGGCTCAGAGTGAAACAGCTCAGGCATTTCCGTGCCGCGCGCCTGGCACATCAGGTCAACATAACTCAGGTAGGCGGAAGCGTCAACGAATTGGTATGCGCGCGGCAGTGGTGCCATGCATTTGGTCGGGTCAAAATCAAAACTGTAGGCAGCACGACCCTGATTTAACTGGACATATAAATCCTCGCATTGCGGCTGCATAAAATCCCAGCTGTCGAGCAGATCCTGCATGGTCGGGGCAATATTTGTGGCGATGACTGCAGTTTTCAAATCACGCGAAACAATGGTTAGTTGTCCATCACGGCTTCCATCTTTTAAGGTGGCTAATTTCATAGGTGGCAATAAGTTAATTGAGGCTGGAATCGGGTTTCGATAAAACCGATTTGGGTAAATAGCCGGGGCGTTGCAAAACTTCAGGCACCAGACTGGAATTCCAGGGTGCGTTATCGGCCTTGGGTTGGAAGGGTTTAAATTTATTCCCAAACTGTAAGGTGTACGAGAACTGCAGCGCATTGTCTGACACCAAACCGTCGCTCGATTGCATGTGGGCCAGTTTAAAGCCAACCTGCTGTCCGTTGCGCAGGTTCACATCCAGACCAGTCGACAGATTGCGTTCAGCGCCTTTACCTTCTACGCTGGCGCTGTATTTAACGGTAGGCAGAATAATCTGACTCCATGAGATGCTGGTGTTGACATTTTGCAGAGCTGGCGTGCCGGTCAGGCTGTCATAAGACAAACGTTCACTGCCAATACGAACTTTTATTTTTGTGTCGGACAGGGGCGAGGCTTCCAGTCCAAAGCGCAAGCCGACCAGATTGCTGCCGGCAATATGTTGCTGTGCGTCCGCCGCTGTCTGGCTGGCGCTCTCACTGGCGTATCCGCTCAGCTCAATATCGGTCAACCATTTTTGATCGACAAAATAGCGATAGTCCAAGCCGCCGGTATTCTGGTTTAAATTGAATGGCGATTTGCCTTCGAGATCATCACTGATCATGCCGCGCAGTTGAGCCGCGCTGAACAGTAATTGTTGATTTCCGCCGAGACGCCAACCCAGGTTCACAACTTTTTCATTCTTGGCCGGTGTCGAGGAGATCAGCCAGCCGATCGTGGTATCGGCAATTTTTTGGGTAACGAAATCAACATCCAGCGGCGCTCCTTTGGCGCTGTGAAAATCCTGCTTGATTAAAAACTGATCGCCACCCAGACTGCCCTTTAACTGCAGAATGCCATTTGGAGTTGGTCGCAACATGGTGTCCGGACTGGCCGGTTCAGCTAAATCAGGAAGCAGAATCGTTGGGCTAAATGAGTGCGGCATGATGACGCTGTCGTAAATATGCTGTGCCGGGCCGGGTGCATCACTTTCATTGGCAGAAGCACCAAGACCAGTCAAGACGGCGCAGAGTAAAACGAAAATCTTTTTCACGATTTAGCCTGTATCTCAATGTTCAATTAGCGCAAAACGCAGGTCAACATCCAATAATAGTTACTGCGTGAAATCCGGATGTCGCGTGCGTGCCCAGTTAACTTCTTGCGCAACGCGCTGTCAGTCGGAAAATTCTTGATCACTTCATGGCGACTGCCATCTGGCAAACGTCGAATCTGATAGGTATTGCCTTCTGCGTCAGTACGAGCAATCGGAACGGTTTCGCCTTCGACCTGGCAATTATCAAACATCACCAGCAATGCACCGCTGCCGCAAGTCTTTTGCAGGCCTTCCAGAAATGCCGATTGCTGCGAGCGTTTGACGTGAGACCACCAGAACGCGGCGACACAGGTATCGAAATCCCCATCGGGTAAATCGAATGCATCGGCTACGCAAAATTCTACCCGACCTTTCAACGCCGGTTTTGCTTCGGCCAGCTCCAGCATGATGGTATTGATATCGGTAGCCACAACATGCCCGGCCTGATCGACAAACCGCTCAGTCCAGTAACCCGTGCCGCAGGCTACCTCCAACACCTTCCTGTCCTGCACCAATTGCTGCAATTGAACGGCAAGGTCGCCCAGATCGGACTGACGCTGCGGCAGACGATACACGTCTTCGTAGTGCGCTGCGCGCTCAGCATAGTACCGCGGTAAATTCGTATTCATATCCAATTATTTCTATAACTCGTAATTTTCTTTACTGCCTTGCAGAACCTGATCAATCAATTTGCGATTGAGGGTCGGAGCAAGCAGCTCAATAAAGGTATACACATAGCTGCGCAGATACGCACCCTGTTTTAATGCAATGCGCGACACATTCATGCCAAACAGATTCCCGACTGGAATGGCGCGCAGATTTTTATCACGTTCAGCATCAAATGCCATACCTGCGATGATGCCTACCCCCATTCCCAACTCAACATAGGTTTTGATCACGTCAGCGTCAATCGCCTCGAGCAAGATATCAGGCTTGAGCTGGCGCAGCGCAAATGCCTGATCGATCTTGTTGCGACCGGCGAAAGCGCTGTCATAAGTAATCAGCGGAAAGTGGGCGATCTCTTCCAGACTGACCGCTTTTAATTTCAACAGGGGATGATCTGCTGTCACAACGACCACATGTTCCCATTGATAACAGGGCAGTGAAATCAGGCCGTCAATATCGGCAATCGATTCGGTGGCAATCGCCAGATCAGCCTGGTCGCGCTGCACCATTTCGGCAACCTGCCGGGGATTACCCTGCAAGAGCGACAAACGTACCTTGGGATACTTTTGCATAAATGCCTGCACCACGGGCGGCAAGGAATATCGCGCCTGGGTGTGGGTGGTAGCGATCGTCAGACTGCCGCTGTCCTGCGCGGCGAACTCCCGTCCGATTTGTTTCAGACCTTCGATTTCCTGCATGATCAGTTCAACCGACTTCAAGACGGAACGGCCAGGTTCGGTCAAGCCGCGAATCCGCTTGCCGTGGCGCGTAAAAATATCCACGCCCAGCTCTTCTTCCAACTCTATAATCGCCTTGGACACGCCCGGTTGAGACGTAAACAGGGCTTTTGCTGCTTCAGTTAAATTGAAATTCTGGCGTACTGCTTCGCGGACAAAACGCAGTTGGTGTAAATTCATTGTGCCCTTATTTGCTTTTTTTGCAAATAAGCTCCCATTCTAGGCGATCAGTTTTGTGTAAATTGAATTTGTTTTTGTAATCAGACCAGCATATTTGTTAACTAATCTTTCATATAGTAATTTCGCATATAAGCAAATGATTACTAAGTCGTTTGGAATAAAGCAGTAGTTTATTACGATTGCACAAAATTGTGAGAGGCTTTATGACTTTATCTTATGTAATTTCCGGATTTGTGGTCGGTATTCTGGTCGGATTGACCGGAGTAGGCGGCGGCTCGTTAATGACGCCGCTGCTGACCCTGCTGTTCGGCGTCTCACCAACCGTCGCCGTCGGCACCGATCTGGCATTTGCCTCGATCACCAAATCGGCCGGCATGTTTACCCATAAAATGCGTGGCACGGTCAATTGGCACATCGTGCGCCTGCTCTGTTTGGGTGCTTTGCCTGCCGCCCTGTGTGCCGCGCTCGCATTAAAATATTTTGGCGCGCTGGATAAAGAAATTGGCCAGATTATACGCTACAGCATTGCCGCCTCAGTATTGCTGACTGTGGTTGCGCTGTTATTCAAGAAGTCGATGTTGGAATGGTTGAATCGCCATCCTGAAAAACAACTGCACGGGAGACCTCTTGAACTGGCCACGATATTGTGTGGCGCGCTGTTGGGCGTGCTGGTCACAGTATCATCGATCGGCGCTGGCGCGATTGGTGCCACCTTGATCGTCATGCTCTACCCGCGTCTGACTCCGGCAGAGATCGCCGGCACCGACATTGCCTATGCCGTTCCGCTCACCGCGATCGCCGCAGTCGGCCACTGGTGGCTGGGTTCCATTAACTGGTTATTGTTAGGCACTCTGTTAATCGGCTCCATTCCCGGCATTATTTTAGGTTCCATGGCAGCGCGCGCCGTGCCGGAACGAATCCTGCGTTTCCTGCTGGCGACCACGTTGACGCTGGTTGCAGCCAAACTCATTTTATAAACCATCCATTCTAATTAAACAGCGATCTGTGATAGTGAAAGCTCATTTATCGCTGTTTGTGAAATTTACTGCCAGGACCAGACATGTATCGTTATGATCAGTACGACAACCAAATCATTCAGGAACGGATCGCTCAATACCGCGATCAGGTGCGGCGCCGTTTGGCCGATGAACTGACCGAAGAAGAATTCCTGCCCTTGCGTCTGCAAAATGGACTGTATATGCAGCGCCATGCGTATATGCTGCGCATCGCTGTCCCGTATGGCATGTTGTCGAGCGCGCAGCTGCGCAAATTTGCCTTTATTGCCAGGACCTACGACCGCGGTTATGGTCATTTCACCACGCGTCAGAATATTCAGTTCAACTGGATCAATCTGGAACAGACTCCGGAAATTCTGGAGCATCTGGCCAGCGTGGAGATGCACGCGATCCAGACCTCGGGCAATTGCATGCGCAATATTACTTCCGATGAATTTGCCGGAGTGGCTGCCGATGAAGTGATTGATACCCGTCCGTATGCAGAAATCCTGCGCCAGTGGACCACCTTTCATCCCGAGTTTGCTTATCTGCCGCGCAAATTCAAGATTGCGATCAATGGCTCCAGAGAAGACCGCGCCGTCATCGCTGCGCATGATATTGGATTAACCGTCGTTTATAACGAACACAACGAAGTCGGCTTTCAGGTCATGGTCGGCGGCGGCATGGGACGCACCCCGATCCTGGGCAGCGTGATTCGCGAATTCCTGCCCTGGCAGCACGTGATCACTTATCTGGAAGCGATCCTGCGCATCTACAATGAATTTGGTCGGCGCGACAACAAGTACAAGGCACGTATCAAGATTTTGGTGAAAGCCCTCGGCGCGGAAGAGTTTGCACGTCAGGTCGAAGCGGAGTGGGTAGATTTGAAAGATGGTCCGGGAACAGTCACCGAAGCAGAGTTCTCGCGTATCGCCAGTTACTTTACCCGCCCAGCGTATCTGGATTTATCGGAACATCAACCCGAATATCAGGCTCACCTGGATGGCAACAAGGCATTCGCCAACTGGATCCGGCGCAACGTCAAACCCCATCAGGTGGCCGGTTATCGCAGCGTTGTGCTGTCGCTCAAAAAACCTGGCGTGCCGCCCGGTGACGCTACCGCGGAACAGATGGACTTTATCGCCGATCTGGCCGACCGCTACAGCTTCGGCGAATTGCGCGTCACGCACGAGCAGAATCTGGTGCTGGCCGACGTGCCGCTGGCTGACTTGTTCGCGGTCTGGGAAGCGGCCAAAGCGCACGCTCTGGCAACACCGAACATCGGTTTGCTGACCGATTTGATCTGCTGCCCCGGCGGCGATTTCTGCTCACTGGCCAATGCCAAGTCGATCCCGATCGCACTCGACATTACCGATAGATTCAATAATCTGGATTATCTGCACGACATCGGCGAACTGGAGTTGAATATTTCTGGCTGTATTAACGCCTGTGGTCATCATCATGTCGGCAATATCGGCGTGCTGGGCGTGGATAAGGATGGCAGCGAGTGGTATCAGGTCTCGGTTGGCGGCGCACAGGGTATCAATGCCGCCATCGGAAAAATTATTGGTCCCTCGTTTGCCGCAGCCCAAATGCCTGAAGTGATCGAGCGTCTGATCACCGTGTACTTAAAGCAGCGTTATGAAGATGAAAAATTTATCGAGACCGTGCAGCGCATCGGTGTGAATCCGTTTAAAGAATTTGTGTATGCAACGCCGATTCAGGTCAAAACTTTGCAAGGTGAGGATGAATATGTCTGAAATTATTAAAGATGGTCAGATCGTTGCCGATGACTGGAGCGTGCTGCGTCCGGCCGAAGATCAGCAGGCCGATGCCGTGTCTGTGCCTGATGGCAAAGTGATCGTGCCGCTGGCCGTGTGGCAGGCGCAACACGATGCGCTGTCCAAACGTGGCAATGTCGGCGTGTGGTTGGGAGGTGCCGATCGTGCCGATGGATTAAAAGCCGACCTCGCGATTTTGCCGGTGATTGCCGTGGACTTTCCCAAGTTTTCCGACGGTCGCGGTTACTCGATTGCCTATAATGTTCGCGCCCGCCTTGGCTACCAGGGTGAATTGCGCGCCATCGGCGACGTGCTGCGCGATCAGCTGTTTTATATGCATCGCGTCGGCTTCAATGCTTTTGCTACTCGTGCAGATCGCGACATCCACGACGCCCTGAAAGGTCTGACGGATTTCAGTGTCACGTATCAGGCTGCCATCGATCAGAAATCACCGCTGTTTCGTCGTGTCGAACGCTCAACCAGTCACGCATCATGAGTGATACTGCCACTGTCATACCTGAAGGATTCGACCAACGCCTTGCCGATACCGAGGCAGTCCTGGCGCGCATCGCGAGCGAATTCACGCCAGCCGTGTTTGCCTCCAGCCTGGCTGCTGAAGACATGGTATTGACTGACCTGATCCTGTCGAAGCAGCTGCCGATTGGCATTTTTTCACTGGAGACAGGTCGTCTTCCCGAAGAAACCTTGCAGGTGATCGAAAAAGTCAAACAAAAATATGACTATCAGATTCAGCTCTACTACCCCGATCCGGAGTCGGTTGCCGGGTATGTCAGCAATCATGGCCTGAACGGTTTTTATGACAGCGTCGAGCTGCGCAAGCAATGCTGCCAGATTCGTAAAGTAGAGCCGTTGGGCCGCGCCCTGGCCGGAAAAAAGGCCTGGATCACAGGACAACGACGCAGCCAATCGACAACCCGCAGCAATCTGGATGTGCAGGAACAGGATGAGGCGCATGGCCTGGCCAAGTTCAATCCGCTGGCAGACTGGTCCGAGCAGGACGTCTGGCACTATCTTCGCGCCCATGAAGTCCCGTACAATGCGCTCCATGATGCCGGTTACCCGTCGATAGGTTGCGCGCCCTGCACCCGCGCCATCCAGCCCGGGGAAGATATCCGCGCCGGTCGCTGGTGGTGGGAAAACCCGGATAGCAAGGAATGCGGCCTGCATGTGGTCGATGGCAAACTGGTCCGCATCAAACAAAACTAATACGATCTCTGCAGCACAATCATCTAGGTTTAACCATGAATTCACCTCTACCCAAGCACCTGCCGACTTTAGATCCCGCCAGCAACCATCATCTGGACTGGCTGGAATCCGAAGCGATCCACATCATGCGTGAAGTCGCAGCCGAATGCAGCAAGCCGGTCCTGTTATTTTCAGGCGGAAAAGATTCCGTAGTCTTGCTGAGACTGGCCGAAAAAGCGTTTCGCCCCGGCCCGTTTCCCTTTCCAATGATGCATATCGATACCGGCCATAATTTTGATGAAGTCATCACCTTTCGTGACCAACGCGTTGCCGAATTGGGTGAGCGGCTGATCGTGCGTTCCGTGGAAGATTCGATGAAACGTGGCACGGTAAAACTGCGCAATCCGGCCACCGATTCACGCAACGCAGCACAGGCGGTGACGCTGCTGGAAGCCATTGAAGAATTCGAATTCGATGCCTGTATTGGCGGCGCCAGACGTGATGAAGAAAAAGCCCGCGCCAAGGAAAGAATCTTTTCCTTCCGCGACGAGTTTGGCCAGTGGAATCCGAAAGCACAGCGCCCGGAATTGTGGGACCTGTATAACACCCGCGTCCACCCGGGACAAAACATGCGCGTGTTCCCGATTTCAAACTGGACCGAACTCGATGTCTGGCAATATATCGAACGTGAACAACTGGCGCTGCCACCGATTTACTTCGCCCACCAGCGCCAGGTCATCCCGCGCAATGGCCTGCTGGTACCACTGACACCGCTCACACCGCCCAAAGAAGGCGAGCAGGTTGTGACTCAGGTAGTCAGGTTTCGTACCGTCGGCGACATTTCCTGCACCTGTCCGGTTGCCTCGGATGCCGCAACGGTTGCCGAGATTATTGCTGAAACGGCGATCACCCAGATTACTGAACGTGGTGCTACCCGCATGGATGACCAGACCTCGGAAGCCTCGATGGAAAAACGTAAAAAAGAAGGATATTTCTGATGAACGCCGCAGTGAAATTACAAGACATCACCCGAGAACGCGGCCTGTTGCGCTTTATCACAGCCGGTTCAGTGGATGATGGAAAGAGCACCCTGATCGGACGTCTGCTGTTTGACAGCAAGGGTATTTTTGCCGACCAGCTCGACGCCATGTCCCGTGCCAAACATAAACGCACGGTGGGCGACAGTATCGATTTATCCCTGCTGACCGATGGCCTCGAAGCCGAGCGCGAACAGGGGATTACGATCGATGTAGCCTACCGCTACTTCGCCACGCCCAAGCGGAAATTCATTATTGCCGATACCCCGGGTCACGAGCAATACACCCGCAATATGGTGACGGGCGCATCAACGGCCGACGCGGTGATTATCCTGATCGACGTCTCCAAAGTAAAATTTTATCCGGACGGCAGCGTGGATCTGTTAATTCAGACCAAACGCCATTCAACCATTGCCAACCTGCTGCAGATCGAGCATGTGATTGTCGCGGTCAACAAGATGGATTTGATTGACTACGACCAGACCAAATACAATCAAATTGTCGCCGCCTACCAGAAATTTGCCGACCAGCTCGGCCTGCGCGACATCAAGCCGATTCCGCTGTCAGCGCTGGCTGGTGACAACGTGGTGGAGAAAGGCAGTCATCTGGATTGGTACGAGGGCCCAACCTTGATTAACCTGCTGGAATCAATCAGCGTATATGACGCTTCGCACGATGAACCGCTGCGCTTTCCGGTGCAATTGGTGGCGCGCCACAACGGCCACGAGGCCAACGATTTCCGCGGCTATATGGGACGCATCGAAGCAGGTAAAGTCAGTGTCGGCGACAGGCTGGTGATACAACCGAGCGGTCAGACCGGCACCGTCAAGGAAATCCTCACTTTGGGTAAATCCCTGCAAACGGCGGTGGTCGGAGAGTCGATCACCCTGCTGCTCAATGAACATCTCGATATTTCACGCGGAGATATGCTGGCTGGTGCAGATCGTCCGGCGACATTGGTCAGCCAGCTTACCGCAGATGTGTGCTGGCTCTCGGAAGAACCTCTGGATTTCAAACGCAAGTACCTGTTGAAACACACCACCCGGCAGATTGCCGCCAAGGTCACCGACATCGAATCGCTGCTGGATATCAATACCCAACAGACCAAGAGCGCGAGCCAGTTGCAGCTCAACGATATCGCCACAGTGAAGATCACAGTACAACAACCGCTGGCTGCCGACAGTTACACAGCCATTCGCAGTACCGGTGCCTTTATCCTGATTGACCAGGTCAGCAATCAGACTGTGGCGGCCGGGATGATCCGTTTGTAGTATGGGTAAGGTCGTCTTGATTGGCGCCGGTCCCGGTGCGGCAGACTTAATCACTGTGCGCGGCGCCCGGATCCTGGCCAATGCCGACGTCGTGCTGTACGACGCTCTGGTGGGAGACGACATCCTCGACCTGTGTCCGCAGGCGATTTTGGTATCAGTCGGCAAGCGCTTTGGTCAACGCTCCGCCGCGCAGACTTCAATCAATCAACAGCTGATCGATTACGCGCAGGCCCACACACTGGTAGTTCGCTTGAAAGGTGGTGACCCGATGTTGTTTGGTCGCGCCGATGAAGAACTGGCAGCACTCGAACAGGCCGGGATAGCAGTCGAAGTCGTGCCCGGCATTACCACCGCCTTTGCTGCTGCCGCAGCCACCTTGCAACCACTCACCAAACGCGGCTGCGCGCGCAGCGTGGCATTTTTTACTTCCAGCAGCGCGCCGGATTTACCCGATACCACCCAGCTTCCCGACAGCGATACGCTGGTGCAGTACATGGGTGGTCAAAAGGCGCTGCAAACTGCTGAGCTGTTATTGGCGCAGGGCCGCTCGCCCGACCTGCCGGTTCTGATCGTCGAAAACTGCAGTCTGCCTAACCAAAGAATTCAGCGCCTGACTCTGTCCGAATTGCGACAGGGGTTGGAGCAATGCACTGGTCCGGTACTGGTCATGATAGGTGCGGCCTTCGCGGCGCGCAGCTAAACCTGGACCTGCTCCGGCGCAACCCGGGGAATGCGTATCGTAAATATCGCCCCCTTGCCCAACACGCTGTTGACAATAATTGTTCCGCCCATTTTTTTGGCGATCAGATTAAAGACGATATTCAAACCCAGGCCCGAACCGCCTTTGCCAAGTTGCGTGGTGAAGAACGGATCAAAAATCTTGCCCAGGTTCTCCGGTCGGATTCCTCTGCCATCATCGGCAAATTTTAAGGTCAGCATATCGTTGTGCATGCCGACACTGATGTCGATGATGCCGGCATCGCTGTTGTCAAAGGCGTGCGTGAGCGAGTTCATGATCAGATTGGTCATGATTTGCGCAAACGCTCCGGAATAGCTGTTTAACTCGACCTCGTCAGCGCAATTTACACGGATCTGGATATTGGTTTTCTTTAAGCGCGGATGCAGACACATCACCACTTCGTCGATATAGTCTTTGACTTTGAAGGGGCGTTTCGATTCGCTGGTCTGGTCAACGGCAATCTGCTTGAAGCTGTGAATCAACTCTGCGGCACGTTGTGAATTGGCCATGATCAGGCGCGTGCTTTCGACTGCCGTATCAACATATTGCTGAATCTGCGACTTTTTGATACTTCCTGATTTCATCATCAAGTCAATTTTATAGGTCGCCTCCTGCAAAATCGATGCGCCGGTCAAGGTGATCCCAACCGGCGTGTTGATTTCATGCGCGACTCCGGCTACCAGTCCACCGAGCGAAGCAAGGCGTTCAGCCTGGAGCAGTGATTCCTGGGTCTGCTTCAGTTCCTGCAAAGCCTGCTCGGCACCCAGCGAGGCGCGTTTGGCGAGTTCTTCGGATTGCCTGGCCATGCTGATGGTGGATTTCATTTTGCGCTGAATCCGGTTAAACCCGATCGCCACGTCACCAAATTCATCACGCCGACCTTCGGACAGTTCTTCCACTTCGTTGGTTTCATGGATCGCCAGATCATTAAGACTGTCGCGCAATTGTTTCAAGGGCACAAACACCATGCGCAGGCTGAACGACAGTGTGATCACCAGAATAAAATCCAGAAAGACAATTTCAAAAAACTTGTGCGCCAGCTCGGCGTTCAATGCGGCATCGATTTGTTCGCGACTGAATTTAACTTCAACCTGCCCGATATTGGCCAGTTTCTGCGCATTGCGGTTGCCCGGATCAAATTCGCTGTAAGAGAGCGGTGCTTCAACCAGGTCGCCGCGCATTGGCGCATTTCCGGCAGCGACTATTTTTCCCTGTTCGTCGCGCACTTTGCCGCTGAACAGATTCGAGACATTGATGTCGAACACCCGGATCGACTTGACTTCAGGGGCAATCATTTCCGCTTCGATCAGACTGTCGACCTTGGCCTTATCCAGATTCCACAACGCCGGGGGCAGGCTGATCTGCAGCCTGGCCAACACGCTCTGGCGCAACTGACTGTCGCGCAATTCGAGCTGATCACTCAATTTGAATTGAGAATACGTTCCCGAAATCGCCAGTACCACGGTCACAATGACCACAAACATGACGATCAGACGTATGTAGATACGATGCATAAAGTGTGCAATTCCCCGGTAATGTAATTCCGTCACTTTCTTCACTATCATCGGTGCCTGAATTTCTACAATGTCTTTTTTGTAAAAAGCGGGACATTTTTTATGGATCAAGGCTGGTCGCGCAATTTCAGGCGCTCATGCTGATAACGCATCAACGGCATTTGTGGAAATTGGTGACTAAAAAATCAACACTCTTTATCCAGCGCTTTCAACATTGAGCAATACCTCGGTACAATCTCGCATTCTTTTTATTCCGGTGAACCCTGTGCCTGATTCCCTGACAATTCTTCTGCAGCACCTGTTGCCCAAGCAGGCACTCACCGAATTCGGTGCTCACATTGCCAACGCCCGAGCGGGAAGTTATACGACAGCGCTGATCCGCTGGTTTGTGAACAGGTATCAAGTGAACATGGACGAAGCGTTAAATCCTGACATCGCCAGCTACCCAAGCTTCAATGAATTTTTTACCCGGCCGCTGAAACCAGCAGCACGACCGCTTGCCGATGCAGATTTTATCTGTCCGGTAGATGGTGCCATCAGCCAGTTTGGCGCGATCGAAAAAGACCAGATCTTTCAGGCCAAGGGCCACCATTTCAGTACTGCAGACCTGCTTGGCGGCGACCAGCTGTTGGCAAACCAGTTTATCGACGGCAGTTTTGCCAACATTTATCTCAGCCCGAAAGACTACCATCGCATTCACATGCCTTGTGCCGGACGCCTGACGCGCATGATCTATATTCCTGGCACGCTGTTTTCAGTCAATCCGGTGACGGCACGCGGTGTGCCGAATTTATTCGCCCGCAATGAACGTGTGGTGTGCGTGTTTGAATCTGAACTTGGCCCGTTCGTGCTCACTCTGGTGGGCGCAACCATCGTCGGCAGTATGGCGACGGTCTGGCATGGCGTGGTCAATCCGCCGCGCAGCAAACAAATACGGACCTGGGACTACGCCGGGCAAAACATCCAGCTTGCGCAAGGCGAGGAAATGGGGCGATTCCTGCTTGGTTCAACAGTGGTATTGCTGTTCCCCGCCAATACCCTTGGCTTTAATCCGGTCTGGCAACCGGCAGCTGCAGTGCGGCTGGGAACAATGATGGGGAACCGCTCGGCAACAAATATCTTATTTGCTAATTAAATTGCCAATTAAATTGCCAATTAAGTTGGCATCAATTAGCATCTCATGGTTTGGTCCACTGGCGACCATATTTGATTGTCAAAGGTGCCGACCATGCTGCCCATCTCCTCTAAAGGCAGTTGCCATTTAGCTCACATCAAATCCACATTCAAGGCATCAACGGCACTGCCAGACGCGCTGGTTGATTTAACGATCAGTTATCTGCAAACCAAAGATGCATTCATCATCGCCATTGCCCCGCTTTTTTTTGACGACGACGGCAAGCTGACAAATCCTCCGGTGCGGGAAAAAATCAAGGAAGCATTGATTTCCAATATCTGCGACGGTCAGATCAAACGTCAGATTTTCATCAACCTGATTAACGCAACGTGCCCCTGTTATATCGCCGAATTCAATCAGATGCTGAAAGAAATCGACCAATTGGACTACTGCGTCAATTTGGATTTCACCAATCTAAAACAGCTCGATCTGAGCGATCTGATTTTTTACCGGATCAGCCTGCGCCATGCCTGCCTGATCGAAACCAACATCATGCGTTGCGTCATGTCGTTTGTGGATTTAACTGCTGCAAAATTAAACAAGGCTAGAATTCACATGGTCCGCATCGATTCGTCTGTCATGACAGAGGTCATCTGGGATGGCGCTGAAATTTCCAGGCTGACGCTGACTGATGCGGTCAATGTGCAATTCACGCGAATGAATAAAATATCTCGGGTCGCGGTCAACGGCAAGACGGTGGATGATTATGATGCATCGATGATTTTTGACTTCACCGAATATACCCAGGGACTTCCGGTACAAGCCGGGATCAAATCCCGCTCGGGTCAGCCATTGAATTTGCCTGAATTGCTTTGAAACTGAATCCACGGGGCCGGTAAAAAAGTCGCCTGATTGTGGCGGTGTATAATTGCGCGCTGCCTGGAACTGAATCCGGGTCGTCCTTACTGTCTGAGCCATGCCCTTCACCACAAAAATCACCCAGCTTAATCGCAGCACCTTACTGTTCCCGTTAGCTCTGGTGCTGTTTGAATTTGCAGTCTACATCGGCAATGACATGGCACAACCGGCAATGCTGATGGTGACACAGGAATTCGGCGTCAGTATTTCCTGGGTTCCCTTATCGATGACCGCTTATCTGGTTGGTGGCGCCTCGCTGTCCTGGTTTACCGGCCCGCTGTCTGACCGGGTTGGGCGACGTCCGGTGCTGCTCGGCGGTGTGCTGTTTTTCATTTTGACCTGTCTGGCAACCTATCTGGTTCACAGCATCGAAGCGTTCACGGTATTGCGTATCTTGCAGGGTATTGGCCTGTGCTTCATCGGATCAGTCGGCTATGCCACGGTGCAGGAGACCTTCGACGAAGTCAATGCCGTCAAAGTTACCGCGCTGATGGCAAATGTGGCTCTGATTGCGCCAATGGCCGGGCCGCTGGCCGGTGCCGCGCTGATCGGTGTGGCTCCCTGGCGCAGCTGCTTTTTATTCATTGCGGCGATATCGCTGCTGGCCCTGATCGGACTCTGGAAAAAAATGCCTGAGACAGTCAGTCCACACACCGATAAAGAACCGTATTCACAAATCATTCATGACTACATCAGCCTGTTTGCTGAAAAACGTTTCGTGCTGTCGGCCCTGTCCATGGCCTTGATCAGCCTGCCGCTGATCGGCTGGATCGCCATGTCACCGGTGCTGCTGGTGGAAGATTTCGGATTAAGCCTGCTGGAATACGGACTGTGGCAATTACCCATATTTGGGAGTCTGGTGCTGGGCAATCTGTTTGTATTTTTTATTGCCGGCCGCTGGACCATGGGTCGGTCGGTATTAATCGGCTTCTGGCCCATGCTGGCCGGTATGGTCTGTGCCCTGCTGGGTTTATTTGTTCCCATGCACAGTCCGATTTTCCTGGTCACCGGCATCAGTCTGATCGCCTTTGCAGAAGGTCTGTCGCTTGCCGTGTTATACCGGTTTGCATTGATGTCTTCCAGCCATGCCAAAGGGATTGTTGCGTCAGGCACATCGATTCTGGCGATGGTCGGTTACGCACTGGGCATCGAAATCACCCGTCTGGCGTATGTGGCGTGGGAACGATCAGGGTTTACCCTGGCGATGATCGGGTTCACTTGCTGTTTCATTCTGGTTTCCCGTCCGCGCATCCGCGATGAAATGCGCCTGCGCGCCATGCAACCGATCAGCAGCTGATTATTTTGATCGCCAATACCATACACATCCCGCGTGAAATGCCCGTTCGTGCCAAAGACTTGATTGTCAATTGATCACCAGTTGTGCTGATTATGTTTTTGAGTGCCGGGATGTTAAAATAGCGCCCTCAAAACACATCTACCAACAGGACCAAGACCATGGCTGGACACAGTAAATGGGCCAATATCAAGCATAAAAAAGCGGCCACAGATGCTAAACGAGGCAAGATCTGGACACGTCTCATCAAGGAAATTACCGTGGCAGCGCGCATGGGTGGCGCTGATTTAAGCGCCAATCCGCGCTTGCGTCTGTCGGTCGAAAAAGCGGCGGATGCCAATATGCCGAAAGAAAATGTGCAACGCGCGATCCTGCGCGGCAGCGGCAATCTGGAAGGTGCCAACTACGAAGAAATCCGTTACGAGGGTTATGGTATCAACGGTGCCGCGATAATTGTCGACTGCCTCACCGACAACAAGGTACGCACCGTGGCTGAAGTGCGTCATGCATTTTCGAAATACGGTGGCAACCTCGGCACTGAAGGCTCGGTGGCCTTCATGTTTAAACATTGTGGTCAGTTTTTCTTCGCGCCGGGCACCAATGAAGATGCGCTGATGGAAGCGGCCCTGAACGCCGGTGCGGAAGATGTAATCACCGATGACGAAGGGGGATTTGAAGTCATCTGCCCGCCACATGATTTCGCTACAATCAAACAAAATCTGGAACAGGCCGGTTTTAAAGCCGACGTGGCTGAAGTGGTCATGAAACCGGATACCGAAACCCTGTTTGAAGGTGAAAACGCCATCAAGATGCAAAAGCTGCTGGATGCGTTGGAAAATTTGGACGACGTGCAGGAAGTATTTACCAACGCAGTGATTGAAAACTAAAGAATGAAAATACTGGTAGTCGGATCAGGCGGCCGCGAACACGCCCTGGCATGGAAACTGGCTCAATCCGAGCGCATTCAAACCGTGTATGTGGCGCCCGGCAATGGCGGCACAGCGTCGGACAATCGCTTAAAAAATCTGCCGATTACCGATCTGCACGAGCTCGCTGAATTCGCCCGCAATGAGCATATCGGCATGACCCTGGTTGGTCCTGAGGTGCCGTTAGCCGCCGGCATCGTCAACCTGTTTCGCGATCAGAGTCTGAAAATTTTCGGACCGACCAAAGAAGCGGCGCAGCTGGAAAGCTCCAAAGATTTCGCCAAATCGTTCATGCAGCGGCACGGCATCCCGACTGCCAACTATCAAACCTTTTCCGATATCGCCCAAGCGCACGCCTATGTCGACGCCAATGGCGCACCGATCGTGATCAAGGCCGATGGACTGGCCGCCGGCAAAGGCGTCGTGGTTGCGATGGATTTACAGGAAGCGCATGATGCAGTCGACATGATGTTGGCCGATAACAAGCTTGGTGACGCCGGTGCCTTGATTGTGATCGAAGAGTTCTTGAGCGGCGAAGAAGCCAGTTTCATTGTGATGGTCGACGGCAAAAATATTTTGCCACTGGCCACCAGCCAGGATCATAAGCGCCTGCTTGATAACGATGCAGGGCCGAATACCGGCGGCATGGGTGCCTACTCCCCGGCCCCGATCATCACGCCGCAAATTCACGCCCGCGTGATGCGCGAGATTATTCAGCCCACCGTGCAAGGCATGGCCAGGGATGGGATCATCTTTACCGGATTTTTATACGCCGGGTTGATGATCGACGCCCAGGGCAATCCGAAAACACTGGAATTCAATTGTCGTATGGGTGACCCGGAAACCCAGCCCATCATGGCCCGCCTGAAAACTGATTTTGTCAGCGTACTCGAGCATGCCATTAATGGTCAGCTGGACACGATCGAACTGGAGTGGGACAGGCGCACGGCTTTGGGTGTGGTGATGGCCGCCGAAGGTTATCCGGATGCGCCGGTCAAGGGCGCACAGATCACCGGCATTCCGGCTGAAACAGCGGAATGTGTCACGTTTCACGCCGGGACGCGCCTTGACCAGGGCAACTTCACGGTCACTGGCGGACGCGTGTTGTGCGTGGTTGGCCTGGGTGACAATGTCAAGGTGGCGCAAAAACATGCGTACGAAGGTGTTGACCTGATCAAATTTGCCGGGGCACAGGCCAGACGCGATATCGGCTGGCGCGCCCTGAACAAAAAACGATGAACAACAGCGAAGTTAAAAATTACCTGCTCCAGCTGCAAGCCAATATCGTTGCAGCCCTGGAAAAGATCGACGGTCACAGTTTTTTGACCGACAGCTGGGAGCGTCCCGAAGGTGGTGGCGGGATCTCGCGGGTGATCGAACAAGGCGCATTCTTTGAACGCGGCGGGGTCAATTTCTCACACGTATTGGGCAGCAACCTGCCGCCCTCGGCAGCGGCCAGCAGGCCTGAACTGGCCGGACGCAGCTGGGAAGCAATGGGCGTGTCACTGGTTCTGCATCCTAAAAATCCGTATAGCCCGACCGTGCATATGAATGTGCGCTTTTTCAGCACCCATGCATCCGGTCAGGAGCCAGTCTGGTGGTTTGGCGGCGGCATGGACTTAACGCCCTATTATGGTTTCGCTGAAGACGCACAGCACTTTCATCAAACTTGCAGAAATGCTCTGGTGCCGTTTGGCGACGATCTGTATCCGGAATTTAAAACCTGGTGTGATCAATATTTTTATCTGAAGCACCGCAAGGAACCGCGCGGCATCGGTGGCATTTTCTTCGACGATTTCAATCGCTTGCCACTTGAGCAGAGCTTCGCGATGATGCAGGCAGTCGGCAATGCCTTTATCCCGGCTTACGGCCCGATCGTCGAGCGCACCCGGCATACCCCTTACACGGAACACGAGCGGGATTTCCAGGCCTATCGCCGTGGTCGTTATGTTGAATTCAATCTGGTGTTTGATCGTGGGACTCTGTTTGGACTGCAGTCGGGAGGACGGACTGAATCGATCCTGATGTCGATGCCACCGTCAGTCGTGTGGCGCTACGACTGGCATCCCGCAGCTGGTACACCGGAAGCGCGTTTATACAGCGATTTCCTGATTCATCGCGACTGGCTCGAGTGACGACACCAGACCAAACCCCTTGCATTCTCATCCTGGGGGGGAGCTTTGACCCGGTGCATAACGGGCACGTTGCGATAGCCCGAAAAATGGCCGATTTGCTTAATCCCACTCAAGTGCGTATCATACCGAGCGGCTGGTCCTGGCAAAAACTGCCGTTCCATGTCAGCGCAGAGCATAGGCTGGCAATGTTGTCTTTGGCGTTCACTGAACTGGCGAGCACCAACTCGCTGGTGATCGACCAACAGGAAATGCAACGCGCCCTGACCGGCACGCCCAGCTACAGCGTCGATACGCTAACCCAATTGCGCAATGAATTTGGCCCATCGGCATCGATGGTATTTGTCATTGGCACCGACCAGCTCTTGCATTTACCAAGCTGGAATAATTGGGAACATTTATTTGATCTGGCCCATATTGCCGTAGTCAGCCGTCCGGGCTTCGCACTGGATGAACTGGACAGTCTGGTCGCCCGCGAATTTAAACAACGAGCCGGAACGATAACGCAATTGCGGCAGCAAGCGTCTGGGCATACTTATCTGTGCGAGGAACTGGCCATCGATATCTCGTCGACGGAACTCCGGGATCGCCTGCAAGCGGACGCCATGCCGCCTGCCGTCCTGAAGTACGTGCAGGAACATCATTTGTATTAATGCAATATAAATAACAAAAATAAGCTGTAATCCGTTGCGATTGATGGTCTACTATGAAATGCCGATCAAAACGAATTCGCATCACAACCTAAACATAATTGGAAATCATGGATATTAAAAAATTACAAACCTTGGTGCTCGATGCGCTGGAAGACGTCAAAGCTCAGGATATCAAAGTGTATGACACAACCCATTTGACCAGCCTGTTTGACCGGATTTGCATCGCGTCGGGTACCTCAAACCGTCAAACCAAGGCATTGGCTGCTTCGGTACGCGAAAAGGTCAAAGAAAACGGTGGCGATGTGATCGGCGTTGAAGGCGAAGATATCGGTGAATGGGTGCTGGTTGATCTGGGTGACATGGTGGTGCATATCATGCAGCCGGTGATCCGCGGTTACTATCGCCTGGAAGAACTGTGGGGCGACAAGGAAGTCAAGATCGGCGCGGCCAAACGGGTCAGCAAGCGCACTGCCGAAGAACCGGTTGAAGAAAAAGCACCGCGCGTGCGCAGCAATATCAATCAGGCTACCCAAACCACGCTGGATGACGAAGTCAAAAAGCCCGCCAGAAAACCGCGCGTCGCAGCAGTCGCTGGTGAAGAAGTCAAACCAAAACGCGCCCCACGCAGCACCGCAGCAACTGGCGAGAAAAAACCTGCTGCACCGCGCAAAAAAGCGATCGGCACCACGATCAAGGTTGCAGCAAGCAAGGCTGCCGTTTCCTCAGCCAAGCAGGCCGCTGCCAAAAAAGCGACGCGCAAGTCGTTTGCAAAATAGATCGGCGCATGCAACTGATCATCGCCGCAGTCGGACACAAAATGCCGGACTGGATCGAGTCCGGCTTTACCGAATACAGCAAACGGATGCCGTCTGACTGCCGGATCGTGTTAAAAGAAATCAAACCGGTCGAACGCTCCGGCAGCAAAACCGCTGAAACCGTAATGGCTCTGGAGCGCAGCAAGATTGAAGCGGCAATTCCCCGGCAAACCCGCATCATTGCCCTCGATGAACACGGCAAAGACCTGACCACCAGGCAACTGTCACAACTGCTGACCGAATGGCAGCAGGCCGGTGGTGATACCTGTTTCGTTATCGGCGGTGCCGACGGCCTGGACGCCGAATTCAAGGCCCGCGCCAACCTCAAAATCCGCATCTCAAGTCTGACCCTGCCGCATGGCATGGTGCGGGTATTGTTGGCAGAACAGCTCTATCGCGCCTGGTCGATCACCCAAAATCACCCCTATCACCGGGCATAAATCTGCCACTGCCGGATCGGCTGCCCCTCTGGATAAGCTGAATTATGGGTATATAACGCCACGCTTAACCACCCTATCGGCGCGAATTCAGTTACGATATTGCTTATCCGAAAAATCAACAGCGCCCCCCGTGCCGCGCCTAGCCAACATGAAACTGCAAGATAACAAAATCTATCTGGCCTCAAAGAGCCCGCGACGTCGCGAATTGCTGCGTCAAATTGGTATCAGTTTTGAGATCCTGTTGCTGCGCGACAGTAATGCACGCCCGGTGGATGTCCCGGAAACGGCGCGCCCCGGCGAACAACCGAATATGTACGTGGAACGCGTCACCAATGAAAAAGCGGTCGCGGCCTGGAATATGATGGTCATGCGTAAATTGCCGGTCCGGCCGGTTCTGGCCGCCGACACGACGGTGGTGCTGGACGGCGTAATTTACGGCAAACCGGCTACGCGCCACGATGCCGTGCAGATGCTGACCAAGCTGTCAGGGCAGACTCATCAGGTGTTCACGACGGTTGCAGTGCATTTTCAGGATCAGCATATTGAACGCACCCAGGTTTCCGACGTCACGTTCTGCATCATCACGCCACAGCAGATCAGCCACTATTGCGATACCCAGGAACCCTATGACAAAGCTGGCGGCTATGGTATTCAGGGCAGTGCTGCACAATTTATTTCCAATATCAGCGGCAGTTATTCGGGGATCATGGGTCTGCCCCTGTTTGAAACTGCGCAGTTGCTGTCTGATGTTGGAATCAGTCTCTCATGAGTGAAAACATATTAATTAATATCACTCCGCAAGAAACCCGCGTCGCAATTATTTTTCAAGGTGCAGTCCAGGAATTACATATCGAGCGAACCATGTCGCGCGGCCTGGTTGGCAATATTTATTTGGGCAAAGTGGTACGTGTGCTGCCCGGCATGCAATCAGCATTTATTGACATCGGACTGGAACGCGCCGCCTTTCTGCATGTGGCCGATATCTGGGACGTACGCAACAATGATTCAGCGACACCGCTGCCGATAGAAAAACTGCTGTTTGACGGACAGGCTGTCCTGGTCCAGGTAATTAAAGACCCGATCGGCACCAAGGGCGCGCGACTGTCTACCCAAATTTCCATTGCCGGCCGGATGCTGGTATTTTTGCCGCAGGATTCGCATATCGGCATTTCGCAAAAAATTGGCAATGAACACGACCGCGAAGTGCTGCGCGCCATGGTGCAGAATTTACTCGCCCCGGATGAAAAAGGCGGCTTTATCGTGCGCACCATGGCCGAAGACGCCTCTGAAGCCGAATTGCAGATGGACGTCGAATACCTGCGCAAGACCTGGGCCAATATCTGCCTGCTGGCCAAGAGCAAGCCGCCAACCAGCCTGTTGCATCAGGATTTAAATCTGGCGCAGCGGGTATTGCGCGATTTCGTGAACGTGGAAACGGCCACCATCCAGGTCGATTCGCGTGAAAATTATCAGAAATTGCTGGCCTTTGCGCAAAGTTACACGCCCTCCGTGATCCCGAAACTGATTCACTACACGGGCGAGCGGCCGTTGTTTGACCTGAATGGGGTCGAAGAAGAAATCGAGCGCGCGCTGGGTCGCCGGGTTGATCTGAAATCAGGCGGCTATCTGATCGTGGAACAGACCGAGGCCATGACCACCATCGACGTCAATACCGGCAGCTATGTGGCCGGACGCAATTTTGCCGACACCATCTTCAAGACCAATCTGGAAGCCGCCCATGCCATCGCACGCCAGCTGCGTCTGCGCAATTTGGGTGGCATGATCATTCTGGATTTGATCGATATGGAAAATCCGGAACACAAGACCGCGGTATTGACCGAGTTGAACAAGGCCTTTGCCCGCGACCGCACCAAACTGTCTGCATCCGGATTCTCGGCGCTGGGGCTGGTGGAAGTGACCCGCAAACGCACCCGCGAATCGCTGGCTCATATTCTGTGCGAAACCTGCCCGGCCTGCGGCGGCAAAGGACAGGTCAAAACTGCGCGCACGATTTGTTACGAAATCCTGCGCGAACTGCTGCGCGAAGCCAAACAGTTCAATCCCCGTGAGTTTCGCATTCTGGCCTCACAGGTGGTGGTTGATCTGTTCCTGGAAGAAGAATCCCAACATCTGGCCATGCTGGGCGACTTCATCGGCAAACCAATTTCACTGCAGGTTGAAAACAACTACCACCAGGAACAATACGACGTGATCTTAATGTGAGCGCTATTCACATCATTGGCCCTGTGTTTTTGGAATGTCCTGCCGATAACCTAAGCAGTACCGGGTAGTTGGGAGTCAAGATGGTTGCAGCAGTCGGATCAGGTTCCATTGGCGGCTCCAGTTTTTATGGGGCAAGCGGGACTGCGAGCTCAGGCGGCAACAACCAGGCACAAATCGGCGCATTACAGCAACAACTGGCCGGTCTTCAACAGCAATTATGCAAGACCGATTGCGTACAAACCCAAAAGGCATTGACCGCGCAAATTGGCAGCGTGGAAGCGAAAATCAGCGTTTTGCAATCTACTGCGTCAGCCTCAGGCAGTCCATCATCAACAAACGTCAGCATCAACGCCACACCGACGATAAGCAATACCGGCACGACATCTACCCAGGGCAACGTAATTAACACTTTGGCCTAGCAACAAAATTTGTTACAACTGATCCCGATTTTTGTAGCATTCCTACCTTCACCGACAATCCGCGTGCGATTCTCTTCTGTATAATCCCTCATTGCATTTTTTTGCATAATTAATGCCAATCAGCGTCGAAAGCATGAATGATTACAAAGCAAAATTTTAGCAATGGCTTGATTTTTTTGACGGTATTTGCAATCTTTTCATGCGCACTGGTGGTTCACAGGCTAGCCAATATTTGTTACTACTTACTGTTGCTCATTGCAATCGTTGAGCTGGCCATCAAGCGTGACGCCCATCAAAGTTTCTGGCTAACGCTCAAGCAATATTGGCCCTTGAATCTGGCCATGTGCAGTACCTGCATTGCCGTACTGATCCAGCAGCTTGCCCACGGTTCGTTTTCAATCCGGATGTATGACCTGCCCTCCAGACTCGGCCTGTTCGCTTTGATTTTCTGGCTGCTGCTGCAACTTCCGTCTGTAATCATCAAGAAAATTAAATGGGGATTTATCTGCGGCGCTATTTTTTATCTGGTTGATTTGTATATCGACACCCGGGGCGGCGATATCCGGGTTGGCAACATCAATTCATTTTCCATCATCTTTTCTTCCGAACTGGCGTTGTTGATGGGCATGTATTCGCTGCTCTCCATAGAATGGAGAAGCCGGCATGCAATACCAACCCTGGTGATGCAGATTGTCGCTGGAATCTGCGGGCTGTATTCAGTTTACCTGTCGCAGACCCGGGGGGCGTGGATTGCCATTCCATTCTTTCTCTTTATTGGGGTCTCAACCCTGATGCATGCGCAAACGCTGAAGGTGAAAATTTATACCTACCTTGCCATCCTCATTATCATGGCAGCCGTATCTGGCAGTTCAAGCATTGTTCAGGAACGGATCGATGATATCAAAATTGACCTGACCGAATTGACTGTCAACAAAAATCCCGACACGTCGATCGGCGTGCGCCTGCAGCTATGGAATGCCTCGTGGATCATGTTTAAGGCACATCCAATATTTGGCGTTGGCAAAGAAAATTTCAGTGCTGAGCTGGGCGCACTCAAACAGCGCGGCATCATCACCGAAGCTGCAGCGATTCAGTACCATTCTCATAACGAAATCCTTTATGGCATGTCCACCATGGGAATATTTGGTCTGCTTGCGATATTGATGACCTATCTGGTTCCCACGGCCTGTTTTACAAAGTATATGTTTCATCCCAATGCCCAGATCCATGCAGCGGCGGCAATGGGACTGACTTTGTGTCTGGGCTATATGACTTTCGGATTGGTCGACGTGATGTTTGGCTGGAATATGTGCAATGTGTTTTACTGTACGTCGATTGCGGTGCTGTTTGCATTTATCATTAACAAAAATAAAGAATTAGCCGACCAACCCCAATAAGCTGCCAACCCTCATGCCAATTATTCCAACCACCCGCTTGGCAGAGGCCAAGAAAGTTCTGTTTATCACGCATCTCGCGATCGGTGACTTTACTTATCTGCAGAATTTTTTTGCGGCATTTGCCAAACAGAATCCGCAACTGAAAATTGATATCTGGATCGACGAATTGCGTCGTTCAAGCGCTCCGAAGGAATGGGAATTCCTGAAAAAATATGCACTCTATGACTGGGCTGAAAACTGCCCGTTCTTCCGCAAAGTGTATCGCCGCACCTACAGTCCGGATTTGCTGGCAGCGTCAATCACCGAGGCGCAGCAAGAAGACTATCCGATCGTGATCTCGCTGGCCACGCTGCGTCCCTATCTCTATGCCAATCTTGCGCGCACGATCGGGCCGAACGCTTTCGTGGTCGGGATCAAAGGCAAGTCACGCTGGTACGCACCATGGGACCGGGCTGCTTATGCCAAACTGGATCAGTCGTTTGCCCCGTTCCATAGACCGTCCGATGGTTATCACATTACCGCCGTCTATGCAGACTGGTTTGCGCAGCTTAGTGATTTACACCTGACCCAGGAACAACGCTTCCCGTTTATCGATATCCCGACGAAATGGCAGGACTATGCGCAAGGGCAACTGAACGAATGGGGTGCCACGCACAAAGTTGTATTTATTAACGCCTACGCAAAAACCAAAAAGCGATGCTGGCCACTTGCGTCGGTGGCCGAGCTGGTTGTTGCGATGCGCGCTCTGCCTGCCTGGCAGGACAGCTGCTTTGTGATCAATGCCGTCCCACAGGAATTGGAGAATGCCAGACAGGTGCTCTCAGCCTACCAGCTCACCAACACCCATCTATTCAGCGCCAACGAAAATTTTTATCAGTTGCCTGCGCTGCTGAGCCGCTGCGACCTGATCATTTCAGTCGAAACCGCGGTCATGCATCTGGCCAATGCCGTACACGTGCCGGTGATCGCCCTGATGCGCCAGAAGAATCCCGAATGGGTGCCGATTGATCAGTCTATCAGCACCGTCATTACCACCGAGCGCCGCAGCGAATGGGTCAGCGCGATCAAACCAGAGCAGGTAATCAAGGCCATTCCATGACTAACACTGATTCGTTCCACATTGCGTTCTGCGTTGACAATCATTATTTCCGCGCCATGGGCGCAACGATTCTGTCTATCCTTGACAACAATCCCGGCGTGCATTTAACGATTCACGTGTTGTCGTTCTCCGTATCGGACGAACATCGCGCCAGATTGCAGAAGCTCGAAGCGGAGCATCCGGTTAAAACCCATATCCACATCATCTCACCGGACCGATTCAGCCAGTTCTCGCACTATATTGCGTCGACCTATTATTCCCCGGCGATCTTTACGCGCCTGGCAATTCCCGAAATTCTGAAAGACTATACGGACAAAGTCCTGTATCTGGATGCCGATATTCTGTGCGTGGGAAAGATCGATAAATTAATGGCGCTGCCAATCGAAAACACGGTCGCGTATGTGGTCCCTGACGCAGACGTCACCACCTATCGACGGGCTACTGCGTTAAAGTTAAAGGAAATGAAATACTTCAATTCCGGGGTGTTGTATATCAATATTCCGAAATGGCAGGAACTGAAAATCACCGAGGCTACAATCAACGCGATGCTGACCGGGGGTGACGATTTCCGCTTTCCGGATCAAGATGCGCTTAATATCGCCCTGGCCGACCACGCCACCTATATTGCAGTACGCTGGAATTATCTGTACGGTTTGATCGGCGAGCTGGAAAATGACCGGCGTGCCATGAAAGACGTTGGCAATGCTGTCTTTCTGCACTTTGCCGGTGCAGTCAAACCCTGGGCCGACTGGTGTTTGCACGATTCACGCAAAATCTTCGCGAAATATCATAAGATGTCGCCTTGGGCAGATATACCGATGGACCAGTGCCCACAAAATTACAAAGAAATGCGCATGAACTCGCGCTTTTTATGGAAACGTAAACAATATGCAGACAGTATTTCCTGGTTCTGGAAATACCTGATGGCACGGCCACGATAATATTGACCATGACAACGACTCAACTTGTTCCTGCCGAATTGCTGCAACAGTCCAACAAAATTTTATTTGTTGCGCACCTTGCCCTGGGCGACTTCACCTACATGCAGAACTGTTTTCGTGCCTTCAAAAAAGCCTATCCCCACATCAAGATGCACCTGTGGGTCGATGAGTTGCGGCGCACTGACGATCAGTCACAGTGGGACCATCTGAAAAAATATGTGGTCTACGACTGGGTCAACGATTGCGAGCTGTTTGACAAAGTCTACACGCGCACCTACAGCCCGAATTTGTATGAACAATCGATATTGGAAGCGCGCAGCGAGCATTACCCGATTATCATTTCACTGGCGACCATGCGTCGCCACAAATATGTGCAACTGGCCCGAAAAATCAATCCAAGCGGATTTGTGGTCGGGCAAAAAAAGCCTGTGGTGTTTTACGATATCCCGAAATATCTGATCTACCGCCAACTCGATGCCTACATTCCGGCTTACCAGATTTCCGATTCGCAGCGCAGTGGAACCGAGGCAGTCAGCCACATCAGCCGGATCTACGCCGGCTGGTTCGAACAGCTGTTCAATATTTCAATATCGCCGCAAGAGTCCATGCCCTACGTCGATATACCCGAAAAATGGCACGCTTATGCCGACCAGCAATTCACGGCCTGGGGCTTTGATAACGAGGCAAAAACCATCTTCCTGAATGGCTTTTCCAAGGCCACCCACCGCAGCTGGGCATTGTCACGGGTATTTGAACTGGCTGCGGCGATTAAAAAAATGCCGGCCTGGAGCGATGCCAATATCATCATCAATGTGGTACCGGAAAGCATGGCGGAAGCCAGGGGTTTATTTTCCAAGGCACATGTCAAACAATTGCAGCTGTTTAGCGCGGAGGAGAATTTTTTTCAGCTGCCTGCCGTGCTAAGCCGATGTCAGTTAATCATTTCGGTCGAGACCGCGGTGATGCACCTGGCCAACGCCGTTAACGTGCCGGTCATCGCGCTGATGCGCCAATCCACACCAGAGTGGGCGCCGGTCAACACCGAGATCAGTACCATCATCAAAACCAAAGACCACAAGGCCTGGGTGGACGAGATATCGGTCAGGCAGGTACTGGACACCTTGCCCGATCCGCATATAACCTGACTTCAAAAGCCGCACTGGCTCGATATCAACTTTGCCTTGATAGCGGGCCCGATCCTGTCTCATAATAATCGTCCGATCTAACCAAGGAGTACAACCATGAGCAATCAATTTGTATGGGTAGATATCCCCGTTGTCGATCTGGATCGCGCCATCGCGTTCTATTCAAAGCTGCTGGGCGCGCCGATTAATAAAGAAGGCGGCGATGGGTTTGTGTTTGGTTTGCTGCCGCATGCCAATACCAATGTATCTGGCTGTTTATATAATCCGGGTTCCGATAATGCGCCGTCCAGAACTGGACCGCTGGTTTATCTGAACGCCAGCGGCAGGCTCAAACAGGCAGTAGCGGCGGCCATCGAGTCAGGCGGAACTGTACTGGAAAATATTCACCCGATTGGTCCACATGGCTTTCGAGCGATTGTGCTCGACAGCGAAGGCAATCGCATTGCCTTGCACGCACCAAGCAATTAAATCCCCGCACAGCGCCATTGTTTTGTACGACAGGAGAGAATCATGACTATCGGTATTATGGCGGCGCTGCACGATGAGATTGCCGAACTGATTCAGATCCTGTCCAGGCAAGGCGAAGTTCGCCGCATCGGCATGCGCGATTTTTACGTCGGCGAACTCGAAGGACAGGCTTGTGTAGTCGTGCTGGCGCGTGTTGGCAAGGTTGCGGCATCGGCTACCGCGGTCAGCCTGATTCGCGAATTTGGCGTCACTGAAATTGTATTTTCCGGCGTGGCTGGCGGATTGGCTAAGCCTGTCAAGGTCGGCGACGTCGTGATTGCCGACAAACTGATCCAGCATGACATGGATGCCCGCCCGATTTTCCCCCGCTACGAAATCCCCTTGCTCGGTATGTCCAGTTTTGACACGGCAGCGGGATTGAGCAGGGAGTTGCAGGACGCAGCGCGACATTTTCTGGAACACCAATTGCACGCCTGTGTCCCGGCCCAACACCTGGAACAATTTGGCTTGGCCGAACCTGCACTGCACATCGGAACAATTGCGAGCGGCGACCAGTTTATCGGCCTGCACCAGGATGCAGATCGCCTGCAGCGCGAACTACCGCAGGTGTTCGCTGTCGAAATGGAAGGAGCAGCAGTGGCGCAGATCTGTCATGAATATGGCGCCGCCTGTGCGATCTTGCGCACTATTTCGGATCGTGCCGATGCCAGCGCCCATGTCGACTTTACCGCGTTTCTGGGCAAGGTTGCCAGCAAATATTCCAGCGGCATTGTGCGGCGCTTTTTATCGCAACGCTCTGAGCAGAAACCGGCATAAAGCAAGTTATTTCTTTTTTGAGGAGGTTGAATCTTATGCATTTAATTCATCCAGGACAGGCTATGGGCAACCCACACGGGCTTGCTGCAGCTGTCAATCTTCCCCTCGCACATTTAATCCCAGGACCAGATCTGCTGGTACGCGCTTCAAGAACCAGGCTTGGCATTTTCTTGGGTAGTCGACCGGTCATCTATCTGGAAAGCACTCTGATCGGAGTAGGCCTGACGACGTTACCTGCCGGGGGTCTGGCATTAGTCCTGGTGGGCTCAGCAACCGCCATGCTCAGTGCCACACTCTCAACCGTGGCGCTTCGCGACAGAGACTTCGGTTCTGTCTGTCGTCATTGGGCTGCCTCATTGCTCAGCTGCGCCAGCGGCACGACTGCCGGCGCACTCGTGTCTTACGGTATCACTGCTGTAACAGGCTTACCTGCGGGCCATGCCATAACCAGCACGTCAAGTACCCTGATCGCAAGTTTGCCCGTGCTTGCCAATGAAGAGTGGGTTTTCAGGGATATGGGCGGTCAAGCTGCCGCTGCCCCACAAGTACCTATGGCCAGAGGCAGGATGTCCGGATAAATCACGGTGAAACCTGGGAAACAAAGCGATCAAGACCGAGGCAGGTATAGCCTCACATTTTCAATTCAAAATCAACCCGCGAGATAGCGCCGTTATCCTTGATCCCCTCGCCCGACAATTTTGGTGCAATCGAAAACAGGCGATCGGGCGCAACATGCGCCGTGTCAATCAGGTAGGTATGCACGACGGACTCTCTGCGCAAGGCCAGCGCGCGGATATCATCATCGCTCACCTTGGTGTTGGCGATCAAAAGTTTTTCCATTTCCGCAGTCGGCAGTGACTTGGCGATGCCGATGACATTGCGCGGCTTGTCAAATTTGGCTGCGGAATAAATTTTTTCGACTGCGATGGCGCGCTCGGCGTCAGTCATCACCACATCATTGCTGGCTTCCTCTTCCATATTTTGGGATCGTTTGATTTGCCGGTCCAGAATATGCGCGCGCAGTCCGGCAGCGTCGGTCGTCATATCGGCACGACCGGTCATATCCATTTTTAATTGTGGGCGCTGCGCCAGCGCTTGCGCCAGCTTGTCCAGTTTTTCTTTGGCAGCCGGGGTCAGTTTGGACAGGCCTGGGTCAAACTCGATATACGCCAGTTCATCGCCCGAGTCACTGCCAAAGACGTGGGCTAACAGTGAAAATGGTGAGGTGATCACTTTTTCGAGGACGTTGACCAGCACCTCCATAATCAGACCGCCGACCGAAAATTGGGGATCGTTAATAGTCCCCGAGATTGGCAGATCCAGATTGATCTGACCATTCGAATCGGTCAACAAGGAGATGAGGAACGGCACCGGCAGATGCGTCGCATCCGGACCGTCGACCTTATCGCCGAAGGTGAGCTGATCGAGTTTGAGTGAATTATTGGCGGTCAGCTGATTGTCCTTGATATGGTATTCCACATCCAGCGACAGCTTGCCTTTGATGATCGGGTAACCGGCGTACTTCAAGGCGTAGGTGGTCAGTTTGGGCAAGTCGACTTCGGTTGCCGTCATTTTGATATCGAGCAGCATCGGATTGAACAGCGGATTCAAACTGCCGGAAATGACTATCGGCGCTTCATCGTCAACCTTGCCGTTGATATCAATCGCGGCCGATTGCGGCACATCAGAGCGCAGTGCACCAACCTTACCTTTCATGCCGGTCATGCGCATCGAGTAATTTGGCTTGATAAAGTTATCGGTGTAATTGACGATCCCGTTGCTCAAATTGATTTCGCCGACACTGATGATGGCGCGTGGTGTGGCCGGTTGTGCAGGTCTTGCTGCAATTTCGGTTGGCGCGGTGGCGGTCGCGGCTGCGACGCCATTAGCATCGGTTGCGGTTTCAGTATGGGCTATAACGTCACGCAGGTTTAATTTTCCCTGATCAGATAAAATCGCCCGCGCATAAAAGTCACTGAGATTAATTTTCCCCAATGTGATCCTGGGTTGACTGCCACCAACATCCAAATTGATGCCGGAGATTTCAAGCAAACCCCACTTCAAAAAATCATCCGACGTGGCCTTGTCTGAAGTGATGAAATTCGCCAGTTTCAGACTACCCTGATAAGTAACTTCACCAGGCGCTTGCCAACCAGCCTGACCGGTGGTGCTGACGTTGCCCTTTTCTAAATCGATATTCAAAAACTGCGTGAAGTAAGGCTGTAAAGTTTTGATCGCGAAATTCTGCACATCGACATTCAGAGCCATGCTCTTTTGAGAGACTGCGCCATCCACGGAAAATTTGCCGGTCTTGTTCAACACGGCGCGCATCTGCAACTTGACCGGTTGAAGCAAGTCTCCGGTCACATGTTCCAGCTTGATGTTGACCCCATCTGCCTGCACCAGCACGTTTGGCTGAACCGCCTTGTCACCAAACGTAAATTGGCTGTCGTTGAGGGTGATTTGATCGACTACGCTTTGCCATGCCGGTTGAACATTGGCATCTGCTGACTTGGCCGGACCCGCTGCGGCGACCTTTTGCATAAACCGCGTCACATTGACTGCGCCGTCACTGGTGCGAAATACGTCGCCCTGCACCTGGTCCAGGATCAGCTGTTCCAGTTTAATCTGACGGGTTGCGCCATTCATGCTGAAATTTTGCACGGCGATTTTCTTTGCTGACAAGCCACCGAATTCACGCTTGACCGCCTGCATGTTTAAATTTTCCAGACTGCCGGACAGCGCACTCAAACTGAACTTGCCATCGATCAGTTCCACTTGCGTATGCAATTCCAGCTTGCCGGCCATGTTGGTAGCCAGAACCTGGTTCAGATACGGTTGGTAGTCTTCCAGCGCTACATCATTCAAAATCAACTCGCCGGATACTGAAGCTGGCTTGACCCGTCCCTCAAAATGCAGCTGCTGTTTATCCTGTGCGCCGAATGAGAGTGTTACTTTGGCTGGTTCAGCCTTGTCGCTGGTTGAGAGCTGTCGCGCATCGACCGCGATATTGGGGATCAACATCTGCAGCGCGGGCGATGCATGCGCGGCATCTGACCAATGCACCGCACCGTTCTTGATCTGAAAGTGCGCCAGGTCGATCTGCAGCGGTTTGCTCCTGGCAGCTTCGGGCGCAGGAACTTCAGCTACCGCAGCAGGTTGGCCAGAGAGCCAATTCAACTCGCCCTGTTGATCGAAGCCGAGCCAGATCTGCGGCTCAATAATTTCCATTGATTTCAGCGCGATATGTTCATCAACCAGATTGGCATCCTGCACCGTCAGACTGATCTGTTTGGATGCATACAGCGGCGCACCCGACTTGTCCTCCAATTTAAGTTCATTGACATTGGCCGTACCGGACAGGCTGATGCGTTTGGCGTTTTTCAGTTCAGAAAAATTCAGGTTCAGGTGGGTTGACAACAGGGCCGACTTGACTTTGAACGGCAAGGGCTTGGGATAGAAAGGAAGCAGTTCGGTCAGATTGAACTGATTGATGTCGATCGCCACGTCGGTATCCAGCGTCGCCGAAAACGGCTTGCTGCGCCCCTTGAGTTCAAGCTTGCTGCCATCCACCAAGGCAGATAAATAGGGTTCAACATAAACATCAGTGGCAGCTGAAAAATCGGACAGGTAAGGGAGATTGAGCGTCAGCGCATCGATATGCACCAGCTTTCCGGCGATCCGGTCGTCAAACTCAATCGCGCCATCGCTGAGCTGAATATTCGACACCGAGAAGCGCAGTGGATCGCCTTTGCCGGGATGCTGTGCAAGATGTTCAATCACATCGCTGAAATTGCTGACGTCCTTGCCGTTCGCGCTGCTGAGCACCAGTTGCAATTTCGGGTGTCGCAATTCCACCGCCCGAATCACCGGAGCTGCGTGAAATACCGACATCAACGAGGCTTTGATCATCAGATTGTCGGCTGAAAATGCGGCGGTCTTTTTGTCCGCTTCCATAAACCGGATCTGTGACAGGTTCACAGTCAGGGTGAATGGATTGAAGCTCACATCACCAAGCTCAAATTTGCGTCCGGTCTGCGCTTCGACCTGTTGCTGCAGTGTGTTCTTCAGATACGAAGGCACGGTCAACCAACTTACCAGAGCCAGAAACGCAATGATGCCGAGGAAAATCGCGCTCCAACGCAACAGGCGCGAAGATTGACTAACAGATAAGGGATTTTTCATTTTTGCCTGCGAGTTTGAATGTTTAGCCAATATATTCAAATCCCCCAGCAATTACAATCGACATCAAAAAAAATCGCCCACAATCGGGCGATTTTTTGTCGCGGCGTAAATCCCGGTTCAATACACCCCATGCATTTTGCGCAGCATCCATTTATTCAGCATCAACATGAGCAAGCCAATTGCGATCGGCAAAATTGTAAAGATCAGGAAAAACACGCTCAATGAATAGGAACTCGAAATATCGTCAATCAGGCTGCCTGACATACCGGCCAGCTTGTTGCCAATTGCCGTCATCAGGAACCACACGCCGAACATCGCACCGAATAATCTGGCCGGTGCCAGCTTGCTGATGTAGGACAGGCCAACCGGAGACAGGCAAAGCTCACCCATGGTATGAAACAGATAGGCCATGACCAGCCAGATCATGCTCACCGATGCCGTTCTTGCTCCAGCCGGAATTCCCATCGCGCCAAACGCGAGAAAGCCGAAGCCCAGGCCAAGCAACACCAGACCCACGGCGAATTTGATTGGCCCGCTCGGTTTCCAATAGTCCTGCCACATTTTTGAAAACAGCGGCGCCAACACAATAATAAAAAACGAATTCAGGATACCGAACCAGGTGGCTGGAATCTCGGATTTTTCCGCCTGAAATTCGCGCACCAGCATCCAGATCAGCAAGCCCCACACTACGGCAAAGCAAATATAAATGCAGATATTTGACAGCGGGTAGCGCTTCATTGTGGCACGCGTCAACTGCACCAGCACCCAGGTCAGCACCATGGTCGGCACCACCATTAACAGGGTATTGACGATCTTGAAGGCCAAGCCGAAAGATCCTTCCAGCGCACGGCTCGTGTAGTCGGCCGCGAAGATGGTCATCGATCCGCCGGCCTGCTCAAACATCATCCAGAAAATAATCGTAAAGGTCGAGAACACCCCAATGGCAATCAAACGGTCACGCACGATGTGTGCCGCATCTTCATCAGCAGCAACCGTCGATTTGTCTTTGACCACACCGCCGATTTCACCAAACACGCCCTGCGCAAAATAAAACTGCAGCGCGCCCAGGATCATGAAAAACCCGGCCAGCCCGAATCCGAAGGGCCAGGAAATTTTTTCGCCGATATAACCGCACAACGCAAAGCCAAAAAATGCGCCGGAATTGACGCCCATGTAAAACAGCGTATAGCCCGCATCGCGCTTGATGTCTTCAGCTTCACCCTTGCCATACAGTTGACCGACAATCGTCGAAATATTCGGTTTGAACAGCCCGGTGCCGATCACCACTAAAGTTAATCCCAGATAAAACGAGACGTGGGTGTCCATCGCCAGGCAGATATGCCCGGCACTGATGATGAAGCCGCCGATGATGACGGCCTTGCGCGCACCGATGAATCGATCCGCAATATAGCCCCCCACGATGCCGGTGACATACACCCAGAATGTATACGTGCCGTACAAATTCAAGGCATCAGCGCGGTCCCAGCTCCAGCCGCCTTTCAAGGCGCTGCTGACTAAAAATAACACCAGCAGGCTGCGCATGCCGTAGTAAGAAAATCGTTCCCACATTTCGGTGAAAAACAGGAAGAACAATCCTTCCGGATGTCCCATGATGGAGCCGGGTTGACGCGTGCTGGATGGGGTATTCAATGTCGTCCTCTTTTAGTGGATGCTTTGTTTTATTTGACTGGGTAAGTCGCAAATTCACTGAACTCGTGTGGTTCATGATCGAAGAATCGCGAAAAGATACCATGAATTATCACTGGCCCTGCGGGAAGTTGTTGCTCGGTGCAACAAAATTATTCTTTACATATCGAATAATTTAATTTTTTCAATAAGGTTTCGGCTAAAATAGCGCGCAGTTCCGAGCGCCGTTACCCAACAACATCCTATCCGTGTAAATTATGAACCTCATCCAAATTCTGATTCTTGCAGTGATCCAGGGACTGGCCGAATTGTTACCGGTGTCCAGCTCCGCCCACGTCATCATGGCCGAGAAATTCATGGGACTGGATCCGACCTCACCCGAGATGACCCTGTTGCTGGTGATGCTGCATACCGGCACCATGTTTGCCGCCATCGTCTATTTCTGGAAATCCTGGAAAACCACTTATTTTTCGTCGATGGCCCAGTTCCGTGTCAACGTCCAATTTTTGATCGTCGCGACAGTGCTGACCGGGATCGTCGGCTTCGGCTTGATGATGCTGATCAAGCACGTGTTTGTGGCCAATTCCAATGAATTTGAAATCGAACATTTGTTTGGCAATGCCAATTTAATGGCCTGCGCGCTGGCCTCGGCCGGGATCCTGATCATTGCCTCGTCGCGCATCAGAGAACAGCCGCATGGTCAATTGACTTTAGGTAAAGCCAGCCTGATCGGCGCCGTGCAGGGTTTGTGTTTGCCGTTTCGCGGCTTCTCACGTTCGGGCGCTACTATCTCAACCGGACTGGTTGCCGGCGTGGCGCGCCGCAAGGCGGAAGAATTCAGCTTTGCTTTGGCGGTGGTATTGACGCCAGCGGTGGTAGTCAAGGAAGCATTGCGTGCCTATAAAGCGCAAGCCGCCGCAGCCATGTCGCACAGCGATATGTTGACGCATTTGGTTTTGCCGAGTCTGTTCGGCATGGTATTCAGCTTTCTGGCTGGACTGCTGGCGCTGCGCTGGTTGTCGCGCTGGCTGGAACAGGATCGCTGGCACTTCTTTGGCGGCTATTGCATCGCCGCGGCACTCGTCGTCTTTTATGTTGGCTGAATTTCTCTGGCCAGGCTTGCCGTCAATTGTGGCGGCACCAGACAAATTGCTTCATCCCACTTCACCCAGCGCTAATTTTTTTAAATAGCGCATCCCTGCAATCGAGCGGCTGCCGTACCAGGACAGCATTTCGCCATCAACCAACAACACCGGTTTGCCGCATTGCTGTTCCAGCGCATCCGCGTGCTTTTCGGTAAACCGATACGGCTCGCTGGACAGCAACACCAGATCGATATCGCGTGCCAATTGATCATCCCAGGTAAACACCGGATAGCGCGTGGCGCCGGAGTGTGCGACCTGCCAGCCAATCTGCGCCAACATATCCGCGATATAGGTTTGATCTGACACCGCCATCCATGGATCTTTCCAGATGCAGTACAGCACCCGTTGCGGCACAGTGGGCAGACGATCCTGCAATTGTGCTTTGGCTTGCCTGAAGTCTTGCGTGAGGCGTTGCGCCGGTTCCGTCGCATTGAACACAGTGCCCAACAAATCGAACAGATTCAAATTGTCATCCAGCGTTTGCGGATGCGTGACAATCACATGCGGGATGAACTCAGCCAATTGCTCGACACCGGGCTTTTCGTTTTCATCGATGTTGACGATTAAATGTGTCGGCGCCAGGCTGCGAATTTTTTCAAGGTTCACATCCTTGGTGCCACCCACTTTGGGAATTGCCTGCACCAGATCTTGCGGATGAATACAGAATCCGGTACGCCCAACCAGACAGGCAGACAAACCCAGATCGCACACCAGTTCGGTGATCGACGGAACCAGACTGACGATGCGTGGCGTGCCGGTAAAGGCGGCGTGCCATTTGCCCAGTGCGTCCTGTCGAGTGCTCATTGAACCACGCGCTGTTTTCTCGGGGCTTTGGCCAGGGCCCTGTCATACAGAAAGTTCGGCAACAGGCGCAGGAACTTCGCGACCCAGGCCATTTGCCAGGGAATGATGCGATACGAATCACCGCGCGCGATCGCAGCGCAGGCCCGTCTGGCAAATTGCTCGACCGGCATCAGGAACGGCATCGCATAGTTATTTGTCCGGGTCATCGGTGTATCGATATAGCCGGGACAGATTGTCACGACGCGAATAGCACTGTCACGCAATTCCAAGCGCAAGGACTCGCAGTAGCTGATGACTGCCGCCTTCGATGCGCTGTAGGCTTCCGCGCCGGGCAGGCCGCGAATTCCCGCCACACTGCCAATCCCGACCAGACGACAGGGCTGGCCCTGCGCTTTCATGGGAAGGATAAACGGCGCAAAGGTGGCAACGGTAGCCAATAAATTTGTCGCGATGATTTTTTCAAACACCGGCAAATCTTCAACATGTTCGGTCAGGGTGCCGCGCGAAATGCCTGCATTGGCGATGACGATATGTGCACCGCCGCTGATCCGATTAAATTCTGCTGCGGCTTGCTGCAATGCTGCATGATCGGTCACGTCCAGCGCATAAATATGATGGCGCTCCGGATTGGGCAGAGAAAGCCGCAGTGTTTCCAAAGCGTCGGCACGGCGTGCCACAAGACCCAGACATGCGCCCTGCTGCGCATATTCCCGAGCCAGCGCTGCGCCTATGCCACTCGATGCGCCGGTGATGAACACGTTTTGCATCAGATAACTCCCACGCCGCGATTGGCGAGTTGATCGGCACGTTCATTACCCGCGTGGCCGGAGTGGCCCTTGACCCAACGCCATTCGATCTGATGCTGAACGGTTGCGGCATCCAGGGCCTGCCACAGGTCGACGTTTTTAACCGGCGCGCGCGAGGCCGTTTTCCATCCCTTGGCTTTCCAGCCCGCCAGCCATTCAGTAATCCCTTTCAAGACGTACTGACTGTCGGTGTGAATGATGACGTGGCAGGGCCGCTTCAATGCTGACAATGCCTGAATCACGGCCATCAGCTCCATGCGGTTATTGGTGGTATTGGCTTCGCCACCGAACAGTTCTTTTTCGTTGCTGCCGGAAACCAGTAACGCGCCCCATCCTCCGGGGCCCGGATTACCTTTGCAGGCACCATCGGTGTAAATGTGAATTTGATCCATGTCTCTGATTCTCGATCGATTATTGCTGGTCGCCATGATGACGATTCGTCACCGGCACGACATTGGTCACCCTGACCTGTTTGTTTTTCCATGCCGGCCCGATTAAGTGCATGCCTTTGACGCGCTTGACGGCGTGCAAAATATACACCGCGCCAAATACCGACCACCAGCGCTCACCTGCAGATTCCATGAAATGGAGACGCTGCAGCCATTTTTGATTATTGATCGGCGGTACGTAGCAGCCGAAATTGCCGCGGTCAACTTCCATGTTTAACAATTTCAACCAATCCTTTAAACGCAAGAGACTGATGAATTCGCCATCGTGCGGCAGAAAATAATTATCGGAAAATCGGCCCATTGCCTGCCGTGCTCCCCACAGACTGGCTTTATTAAATCCGCAAATAATCAGTCGTCCTTCCGGGATCAACACCCGCTCAACTTCGCGCAGGATCTGATGCGGTTCAGCAGCAAACTCCAGCAAGTGCGGCAGGACCACCAAATCGAGACTTTGGGTATCAAACGGCAGATCTTCGAAATCATGAATCAGTGCTATCGGATTCGGAGCACTGGGCACCAGAACATCGTTGGCAATCCACTTGTTGGGCATGCGCGAGGCAGCCAGGCAATTCATCTGCGGCATGCCGATCTGTACTGCATTGAAGCCAAAGATATCGGCGGTTAACTTGTCGAGCACTTGCTGTTCCCAGGCATGCGCGTAGATGCCGGACGGCTGCTTCAACCACGCAGCCAAGTCTATGTTACAGTTTTGCTTATTTATTTTATCGGTCATTATGAAACATATCCATATTCAGCAAATCCCCGCGTTCGAAGACAATTATCTCTGGTTGATCCATGACAGTCAAAACGCCATTATCGTTGATCCTGGTGATGCTGTGCCGGTTCAGGCTTATTTAAATCACCATAATCTGAAGTTGTGCGCGATCTTGATTACGCATCATCACGAAGATCATATCGGCGGTGTTGCCGAATTGCTCAAGCAGAGCCCAACTCCGATTCCGGTTTTCGGGCCCCAATCGGACCTCGCACGGATCCCGACGATAACACAAGGTTTACAGGACGGGTCATCGATCACGATTGAAGAACTGGGTCTGCAATTTCAAATTCTGGAAGTGCCGGGACATACCCGCAGTCATATTGCCTACTACTGCAGCGAACTGGCCAGCCTGTTTTGCGGTGACACTCTGTTTGCCGGAGGCTGCGGCCGTCTGTTTGAAGGCACGCCTGAACAAATGCTGACATCGTTAAACAAGATCGCCGCGCTGCCTTCTGCTACCAGGATCTATTGCGCGCATGAATACACGCTGTCGAATCTGCGCTTCGCAGTTGAAGTCGAACCCGGCAATGCGCAACTGGCTGAACGTTACAGACAGGTGGGCCTGGAGCGTGCACAAGGTATCTCCACCGTACCCAGCCAGTTGATTACTGAATTGCAGACCAATCCGTTTATGCGCTCCGGCTCGCCGGACATCATTCACACCTTGCAGAGCCAGCACAAATTAGGCAGCGAAACCGATCCGGTCAGCGTGTTCACGGCGACACGGGAATGGAAAAATAATTTCAAATGAAACGGCTCGGTGTCCTGATCCTGATTGTCAGCCTGATGTTCACACCGATATCCGGACTGGCATGGGGCGTGAACGGTCATCAGACCATCGCCCTGATCGCGCAGGCACAACTGACACCGCAGGCACAGGCAATCATTGACCGATTGCTGGCTCAGGAACCCGGCAGCAGCCTGATGTCAATTTCCACCTGGGCCGACGAAAATCGCGACAAGGCCACAGCCCGCTGGCACTATGTCAACTTCCCGCGTGGCGATTGTCATTATGTGCCGCTGCGCGATTGCCCCGATGGACAATGCGTGGTGGCGGCGATCATTGCGCAAAATGCGATCTTGCATTCCCCTGCACCGGACGCGGAAAAACTGACAGCACTGAAATTTTTGGTCCATCTGGTCGGCGATATCCATCAACCACTGCATGCCGCCTATGGCGATGACCGGGGCGGCAATACTTATTCCGTCCAATATCAAGGCGAGGACAGCAATTTGCATCTGTTGTGGGATATCGGCATGGTGGAACAATTTGGGCGTGACTCGAAATCTTTGGCACGATTGATTTCGGTGCAGTCTGTGAACCAGGACCTGGCTAACTCAAACGACGTCACTGCCTGGGCCGAGTCATCCTGTGCCATCGTAGCCAGGCCTGATTTTTATCCTGATCCACACATCACAGAAGATTACCTGAATCGCTTTGCGCCGACAGTTCAGGAACAGTTGCTGCTGGCTGGGATGCGCCTGGCGAAGCTGCTCAATACCTTAAGTTAACCGCTGAATGCCCGGCAAATTAACTGGGCTTAATATCAGCAATATCAATCTGCAGGGCCACCGCCACCGCGCTGCGCGCAGCTACGGCCAATTCACGGCGATGCGCATCGGCTGATTCAATCGAGTCCAAGCCCTGCATTTCTGCGATCACTTCGCCACCACTCAAAATTTTTGCCATGCTTTCGACAAAACTCATGTCGCCGGTAAAATCCACTGCCGCATGCAACTGCCCATCCTCATCCACATAGCGCAGCGCAAAGGGTTGAATCGGTACTTTGGCGTGAATCGCCGCTTCAAACAGATTGGCGTGAAACGGCAGCAGTTCACCCTGGCTGGCCGTGGTCCCTTCCGGAAAAAACGCGATCCGTTCGCCAGCCTCAATCTGGTCAATCAGATATTGATAGATGCGTTTCACGTCGGCCTTGGTGCCGCGCGAGATATATATCGTGCCGGCCTGGGCCGCCAGCCAGCCAATCAATGGCCAGGAACGAATATCAGATTTGGCGACGAATCGACACGGTGCCAGACTGTTAATCACAAATATATCCAGCCAGGAAATGTGATTGGAGACGATTACGGTGCCGCGCGGCATACTGGTCAGATTCATTTTGACGCGCACGCCGCAAATCGTCAGTAATTGTTGCGACCAGATTTGTACGCGATTTTTTTTCGCCTCGTTGCCGATCCAGGGAAACAGAAAAAACGTAATCGACAGACCGCGCAACAGATGCAGAACCACCCGATTTACCTGCAGATAATACTTCAATTTATTCATGCGATTTTCTTGCGGCAGAGCACGCTGATCATGAGTCACGGCTATAAACCAGATGTCCTGCGACGATGGTGTGTTGAACCTGGGCCTGCACGATATAACCCAGAAACGGGGTATGTTTACCCTGGCTGGCCAGTGCCTTGCCTTCGACTTTCCACTCCGCGGCAGGATCAAAAATACACAGATCGGCGCTGCTGCCGACCGACAGTTTGCCGCCTGGCAGTCCGGCGACCCGGGCCGGATCGCTGGTGATCCGGGCAATCGCAATGCCCAGGTTGACATGGCTTTCATTGGCCCACTTCAAGGCCAGCGACAGCAACAGCTCGAGTCCGGTCGCACCCGGCGTGGCTTCAGCAAACGGCAATAATTTTTCATCGTCGTCTACCGGGGTATGGTCGGAACAGATCGCATCGATCGTGCCGTCAAATACCGCGATGCGCAGCGCATCCCGGTCCCGCTCTGACCGCAGCGGTGGCGACAGGCGGGCATTGGCGTCGAAATAACCGATATCGGTATCAGTCAGATGCAAATGGTGCACGCCGACGTCACAACTGACATCCAACCCTTCGCGCTTGGCCTGGCGGATCAATTCAACACCGGAAGCCGAAGAAATCCGGCACAGGTGGACGCGCGCACCGGTAGCACGCTGCAATTCAAAGATCGTGTGCAAGGCAATGGTTTCGGCCATCACCGGCACGCCCGCCAAACCCATGCGGGAAGCAAACGCACCACTGTGGGCAACGCCGCCCAGACCAATGTAGGCATCCTGCGGCCGCAGCCAGACGGTGTAGCCAAAAGTTTTCGCGTACTGCATGGCGCGCAATAATACATTCGTATCCTGAATCAGATGTTCAGCCTGAGAAAAGCCGACACAACCGGCATCGGTCAATGCAGACATTTCGGTCAGCGCAGTGCCAGCCAGGCCTACCGTCAATGCGCCGAGCGGATACACATGCGCCAGATTCTGCGCTTTGGCGCGCTGCTTTAACATGCCGACCAATCCGGATTCGTCCAGTACCGGATCCGTATCCGGAGGACAAACCAGACTGGTTACTCCACCCTGCACTGCGGCACGCAATTCGGATTCGAGCGTGGCTTTATATTCATAACCAGGCTCACGCAGTCGCGCGCATAAATCGACCAGTCCGGGCATGACGATCATGCCATCTGCAGCAATGGTCTTGTCGGCATTAAACATGTCAGGTGCATCACCGATTGCGACAATTTTGCCGCCACTGATATACACATCCAGATCGGCATCAATATCATTGAATGGGTCAATCACATGCCCATTTTTTATATGTAATTTCATGTTGCGCTTTTCCCTTTAATTTCCGGCCAATATACTCATGACGGCCATGCGCACCGCGATGCCGAAGGTGACCTGCGACAGGATCACCGCCTGCGGACCATCGGCAACCGCCGAATCGATTTCCACACCGCGGTTCATCGGACCCGGATGCATCACGATCGCATCAGGGTGAGCCAGCGCCAGCCGTTCCGGCGTCAGGCCATAGCTCTTGAAAAATTCCTGGGCCGAAGGCAGCAGAGCCCCGCTCATGCGTTCGTTTTGCAGGCGCAAGGTGATGATCACATCGACATCTTTGAGGCCTTCGTTCATATCGCTGAACACGCGCACGCCCATCTGTTCGAGTCCGCCTGGCAGCAAGGTTTTCGGGCCGATGGCGCGCACTTCCGGCACCCCCAGCGTGGTCAGGGCATGGATATCGGAGCGCGCGACGCGGCTGTGCAGAATATCGCCAACGATCGCCACGCGCAGCTGGGTAAAATCTTTTTTGTAATGACGGATGGTGTACATGTCCAGCAATCCCTGAGTGGGATGGGCATGGCGACCGTCGCCTGCATTCACCACATGCACGTGATGTTGCCGCGTATCGTGCAAATGTTTGGCAATCAGATAGGGCACGCCGGATTGCGCATGACGCACCACGAACATATCGGCGTGCATGGCCGCCAGATTGTCGATCGTGTCGAGCAGGGTTTCGCCTTTGCTGGTGCTGGAGGCGGCAATATTCAGGTTGATGACGTCGGCCGAGAGACGTTTCGAGGCGATTTCAAAGGTGGTACGGGTGCGCGTTGAATTTTCAAAAAACAGATTGAAAACGCTTTTGCCGCGCATCAGCGGCACTTTTTTTACTTCACGATTTCCGACCGAGACAAACGATTCGGCGGTATCTAAGATGCGATTGATAATGGATTTGGGCAGACCTTCCGTGGTGATCAGATGCTGCAGTTCACCGTGTTGATTCAATTGTGGATTATGCATAGGGCTCAGTTAACTTTCGATGATTCTTCTTTTTCGACCAGACTCAACACCAAACGGTATTCCTTGTCGCCGATTTCTTCGCGCGTGAGCTGTAAATTCAGATTCGCGGGCAAGGTCAGGGTCTGGGCGACAAAGTCCGCCGCATAGGGCAATTGCCGACCGCCGCGATCTACCAGACTTGCCAACAATATTTGAGATGGCCTGCCGTAGTCAAACAATTCGTTGATCGCGGCCCGGGTTGTGCGCCCTGTGTACAACACATCGTCGACCAGAATGATCGTGGCACCGTCCACGTTGAACGGGATATGGGTTGGTTTCACCTCGGCCGGGATGCCTTTTTGCGCGTAATCATCGCGGTAAAAGGACACATCGATCAAACCCGCAGGGTGTTTAATTTGACAATCTTTGACAAGGCGCTGCGCCAGCCAGGCGCCACCGGAATAAATTCCGACGATCGCAACATTATCCAATTTGGCTACGGCTGATTTAATCTGTCTGGCTAATTCTTCGTACAGTGCTTCGGCGTCGAATTGTTGGAGAGTTGGGCTCATAAGTTTTCTTCAAAATATTGTTGCAGAATCAGAGCGGCCGCCTGGGCGTCATCAGTCTGGCCGCGTTTGCTGGGAATCACCGCCGAAGTATAGCGCTCATCGACCAGGCTTGTGGTCACACCGAAGCGACCTTCCAACTGATGGGCGAAGCGGCGGCAGCGCAGTGTCATTTCGTGTTCAGCGCCATCCGGATGAGATGGCAGGCCCACTATGCAGTGCTTGACCTGCCATTCCTTGAGCAAGCTGGCAATCGCGTCAAACCTGGCTTGATTTGACTCGGCCGAAATCACAGTCAGGGGCTGGGCTTGCTTTAAAAAGGTATTTCCAACGGCCACGCCTACGCGTTTCAAACCAAAATCAAAGGCGAGCAGTGTGGCGGTCAAGAGGGATTCCTTGCAGGGAAAATTTGAGAATCCGCCCAGTATACGTAAATAACTCAGGCGTGACCAGCCTCACCGGATAACATCATCGGATCGAAACCGAGCAGCTTGATTGCCGCTGTCAGGCGCTGCTCGATCGGCAGATTGAACAAAATAGTCGGATCGGCAGGCACCGTCAGCCAGCCGTTCTTGATAATTTCTTCTTCCAGCTGCCCGGCGCCCCAACCGGCATAACCAACGCTGACCAGCATGTTTTTCGGTCCGCGTCCTTCTGCCACCGCTTCCAGCACGTCGCGTGAAGTGGTAAAGGCGATGTCATTCGTGATTTTTAATGTGGAACTGAAATCGCCGATCGGCGCATGCAGCACAAAGCCGCGATCATCCTGAACCGGACCACCGAACATCACCAATTTTTTGGTTTCCTGGCTCAGATCAGGCGTGACATTACACTCGATATTGATCCGCTCCAACAGCGTTTCGATGTTCATATCAGTTGGTTTATTGATGATCACACCGAGCGCGCCGCGTTCATTGTGTTCGCACAAATAAATAACCGAGCCGCCAAACAAGGGATCTTGCATCGATGGCATGGCGATTAAAAAATGGTTGGCTAAATTAAAATCTGATATCGGCATGAAATCGGTGCGCAGTGACATGTCCAGTCGCGGACTGGACTTGGTTAAATGTTGATTAGGTTTCATTTGCTCTTTCCGGGTACAAATCTGGCATTTCCACCTTCCCCTTAAATTTCGTGATTACAAATGTTTCGTGATTACAAATCGATAACAAGATAGCTTTTTTGCATCGATAACCTTGAGTGCGCTGCCAAGGTTTGGCTCATTTTTCTGCAAATTTTATCGAGCGTTCACCTTGCACCTGAACTCATCATAGTAGTTATCCAGAAAATTGCAGTATTTTGCTTAGATTTTTCTCGCCTTTTCTTAGTGTCTTTCACCTATAAAGAGAGCGGAAATGAAATGATAAAAATGAACAGGAACACCAGCTTGCTGCTGATCAGGCTTGTTGCAGTCATGTCCGAAAACGGCTAGACAGGCATCGCGCTACTGCGTTTTAATGACACATGCAAAACTTATCTGTCACTACTTTAGCCAACTCCAACCGCAGCGCGCTGGATCACGCCCGATGTTATCGCGCGCTATGTGCGAAAGATAGTCGCTTTGACGGCGACTTTTTTGTGGGGGTTTCAACCACCGGTATTTATTGTCGGCCGGTTTGCAGGGTCAAGACCCCGCGCGCCTCATCGTGCAGTTTTTATCCGAATGCCAGTGCTGCCGAAGCTGCGGGCTTTCGCCCCTGCCTGCGCTGCCGCCCGGAATTGGCGCCGTATGCACTGCAGCAAAATCTGGCGTATGCAATCTGGCAGCGCATTGCGGCCGGCGCATTAAATTTCGGGGCTTCAATGGAAGATCTGGCGAAGCAGGTAGGCTTGTCGACCCGCCAGTTGCAACGTCTGATGCAAAGTCATTTTGGCGTGTCCCCGATCGAACTGGCACAAACTGCGCGGCTGCTATTTGCAAAAAAGCTCTTACAGGAAACGCAGCTGCCGATGACGGAAGTCGCCTATGCCTCAGGCTTTGGCAGCGTGCGGCGCTTCAACGCGCTGTTTCTGAGTCGATATGGAATGGCACCGGGCGCTTTGCGTCGCAGCCCGGCTGGTCAGAGCAATGTGATTACCTTGCGTCTGGCTTACCGAGCGCCGTTTGCCTGGGAGGTGATGCTGGATTATCTGGCGGGCCGGATCATCGCCGGGGTCGAAGCGATTGAATTCGAACACGGGCAGCGCCATTACCTGCGCAGCATACAGTTCATGCATGGTCAGCAGCATCTGCAAGGCTGGCTGAAGGTGTCGCACCGCGAAAAGGAGCAACAACTGGAGGTGCAGGTTGGCAGCCAGTTTTCACCGGTGCTGATGCCATTGCTCGACAAGGTCCGTCAGCAATTTGACCTGGATGCCAATCCGGCCGTGATCGAACAGCATCTGGCCAGCGACACCCTGCTGGCCAGGCAAATCAGTATCACGCCAGGCCTGCGCGTGCCAGGCACGTTTAATCATGTTGAGCTGGCGATACGTGCGGTGCTTGGGCAGCAAATCAGTGTCGCCGGTGCGACGACGCTGTCGGCAAGACTGGTGCAACAATTCGGCACACCGGTCACTACCCCGTTTGCCAGAGTTACCCATCACTTTCCTGATCCGCCAACCTTGGCCAAAGTGAGCGTTGAAGAGATGGCGAAGATCGGCCTGCCGAAAGCGCGCGCCGCAACCATCATCGCCATTGCCCAATTCGCAGCCGACGGTGGCCTGGTCATGACCCCAGGCACGAGCCTGGACGAAACGGTGGCGCATCTTAAGACGGTACGCGGCATCGGCGAGTGGACTGCGCAATACATTGCCCTGCGCGCACTGCGTTTTTCGGATGCCTTTCCGGCCGGCGACCTGGGTTTGCAGAAAGCCGCTGCAGTTGATATTGAAGACAGCGCAGGACGCCTCACTGAAACCCAATTATTACGACGTGCCGCAAGCCTGTCGCCCTGGCGCGGTTACGCGGCCCTGCTGCTCTGGCGGTCACTTGGCTAAGGAAAAATCATGAATCAAATTTTTTATATGGAGCACCCCTCGCCGTTGGGGCAACTGACGCTGGCAGCGTCTGAACTTGGCATTTGCGGCGTGTATTTCCATGATCAGCGCAATTTCAAAGGAAGCGCAGGATGGCGCAAGGTGGCAGTGCATCCGCATTTGCAGACCACGGCAGACCAGCTCGATGAATATTTTGCCGGCCAGCGTCAGCAGTTTGATGTGCCACTGGATTTGGAAATAAGCGGCACGCCATTTCAACGCAGTGTCTGGCAGGCTCTGCTCGGCATCCAGTTCGGCAAAACCAGCAGCTACGGCAAACATGCGCTGTTAATCGACAGGCCGCGTGCGGTGCGCGCGGTGGGCGGCGCAATTGGACGTAATCCGATTTCCATTCTTGTGCCCTGTCATCGGGTGTTGGGGAGCAACGGCGCGCTGACTGGCTATGACGGTGGGCTGGATCGGAAGAAGTATTTGTTGCGGCTGGAAGGGGTGATTTAACAACGCAGGGTCAGCTGATTTGTTCCGTCACGTAATTGATCTGACTGCCATCCCAGTGATACTCCAGATACGCAGCATGGCGGCAATTGTTCAGTATCCGGGTCTTGAACGCCGCCACACAACTGCCGCCCTCATACCGGACACTGGGATAGACAAGGCCGCCAACACCGGTCTGGCGTATTGTTTTGCCAACCGACTGCGCCGCGCCATAATTGACCAGGTCGAGAATGTCAGCATGTTTTTTTGCGTATCCGTGCAAATCCACCACTTCGCCCTGCACCTTGACGTGATACAGGCGCATCTGCAAATAAATCGGCTCTTCATTGGTCGCGCTTAAAAACAACGCCGAGTGATATCTGGTTTCAGCAATCGCCGTGGCGCGTTCTTTGGCAGCATAAAACACGCCATAACTTCCATCAGAAAAACGACTGCCAGCCGGATTCAGATGCGTAAACGCCGCCATGATCGGTCCGGTGCCTTCACCAAACAGTCGCTCTTCATTGGGAACCAGAGACAGCTCGCCGATTTCATCACGCATGCGCGGATTGGTCAGCGACTCCAGTAGATTGAGCGCATCAAAATCTTCCTGATTGGCGACACGGTCAAACAGGTAGATCGAGGGAAATCGGGTAGGTACCACGCGGTGGGCAGGTTTCCAGAGTATCGGGGTATTCTTGAACACACTCACGCCCATCCGCCACGCGCCGCATCCAGATATTGACGCACTACAAACAGATCACCGACATTGCCGGACAACATACGGTCCAGCGCACTTTTTCCGCCGAACGGAGCGGCTGTATTCGGTTTGTTAATCCACGCGTCGGCAGCTTTGGGATCGGGTAACAAAAGCTGCAATGCCTTGTAGATTCCCAGGATGTAGGAGATGCGTTCCAGCGTGTCCTTGGTCAGGCTGGCTGACTGCGGATCTTTTTTCCATTTGAAATACAGTGAGCGGCTGGGCATACCGAGCAAAATCATTTCATGCTCGTTTTTGAGGTGCCAGCTTTGAGCAATATTGAAGAATACCCGCAGTCCAACCGCAGACAATTGCCGAGATTCTTGTGGGTCAGGCGAGTTTTGGGGGTGTTTTAGCGCTTGCATCTGAACATCCATATATAGACTTTAAACGATAATAGTCTCTTTTTGGATTTATGCAAACTGTTTTTTATGTATTACTTTTTTGTCTCGCCCGGAATTTCGGTAATTATTTTTCCGTCTCGAACCACGACTATCTGCGTCTGAGTCTGTTGTGCCAACAACCTCGCCCGATGGCCGGCACGAATCAAAGCTCCTAAAGCGTTCCGAAGATCTGCGTCGCGCGCCTGGCTCAATGGTTTTGAGTTCATTCTTCATTCCAATCAATCAGTTGAGGTTGGTCGCCCGAATTTTCAAAATGCAGCCAGGCATTGACCAACGGTTTGTATACTTGATGGAAATTGCCTAGACCGGATTTAAACCGCCGACGCACCGTGTCCTCCGGGATATTGTGTCCGCCATGACTGACCCTTTTCGCAACTCGTAACAAAGCAGTGTCAGCATCAGGAAGGGCCAGAAAAATTATTTTTACAAAATATCCCAATCCGCGCCAGTGTCGAATGGATCTGGCATAACCATGTCCGCTTAAGGTTGTTTCGAAAGCAAAGCTGGTGCCATCGGCAACCAACTCGTCAATAGTCTTGAGCATCTGCTTACCGGCTTTTATCGCAGCAAGCTCAGGCGCAAATGGGGAAAATTCTGCTGCGATCAAATCTGCATTGACGAACACTTTGCAGCCAGCATCGTTAGGCAAAAATTCCTGGGCAAACGTTGTTTTGCCCGCCCCATTAGGCCCGGCAATAATGATGATTTTTTTATCGGCAGCAGTCATGGTCACCACAGAATCAAACCTGTTCAGACTCTGGATTGTACTGCACTTCAACGGCACTAAAGTTACAACAGCGGCAGCTTAATTCGCGCCAGTCACCTCAAGCCCCTGCCAGCCGCCGCCCATCGCCTTGACCAGAAACACCGCATTGGCCAACTGTTGTCCACGAATCTGCAGCGCCTGGCGCTGGTTGGCGAGCAGCGTTTGCTGTGCCGTAATCACATTCAGATAAATATCCAGACCACCGGCATAGCGCGCATTGGCAATGTCGAGCACCTTTTCTGAACTGCGCGCGGCTGCTTCGGCCTTGGCGCTGGCTGCATTCAATATGGTCAGACTGTCGATCCCGGTTTGCACTTCCTGCATCGCCACCAAAACACTCTGACGGTAATTGGCCACTGTCTGTACATAGGATGATTCAGCGATTTTTACGTTGGCCGTGGTTTTACCGGCATCAAACAAATGTTCGGTCGCGGTAGCACCGAGCGCCCACAAGAGGCTCGGTGCGCTGATCAGATTCGACCATTTATTGCTGTCCCATCCACCACCTGCCTGCAAAATAATCGACGGATAATACGCTGCCCTGGCGACACCGATATTGGCATTGGCCACGGCCATTGCCCGCTCGGCCGCAGCCACATCGGGGCGACGTTGTAAAACCTCTGAGGGCAATGCAGTCGGCATGGCTGGCATGGCGACAAGCTCGGTTTGCGCTGCCAGCTTAAACTCCGGGGCTGCCGTGCCGGTCAGGGTTGCAATAGCATTTTGCAATCCGGCACGCCGATTTTGCAGCAAGGCCAATTGTGTCTGATTCGCTTCCAGCAACGCTTGCTGCTGTGCCAGTTCCAATCCACTCGCGTAATCGAGTTCATAGCGCCTGCGGATAAAATCCAGCGCCTTGCCCTGCAGGTCCACGCCTTTTTGCACAATAGCGATTTCACCATCGAGCTCGCGCAAATTAAAATAATTGCTCGCCAGATCGGCCATCAGGATCAGGCGCGTGTTTTCAAAATCGGCACCGGCCTGCTCTGCCGCCGCTTTCGAACTCTCCACCACCCGGCGCACCCGACCAAACAGATCCGCTTCGTAATTGACAGCCAGCCCCACTTGCAGATTGTTTTGCACTACCGAAGAATTGGCAACGTTATACGACGACAGCGGACGATTGGCCGACGTTTTGCTGCGCGCAGCGCCGGTCACCAGGTCGACTGCCGGCAATTGACCTGCCGAGCTTACCGTCACCTGCAAGCGCGCCTGATTCAGATGCTCCGCCGCAGCCACCAGACACTGATTGTGCGCCAGCGCCTGCTGTTCCAGTTGCGTCAGTTGGGTATCGCCGAACATTTCCCACCAGTTGTCCTTGAGCTGTGCGTCACTGGGTTGCGCTGGCTGAAACTGTGTCTGCGTCTGCCAGTTTAACGGCGTGGCGGTGTCGATCTTGTGATAATCCGGGCCACTCTGGCAGGCCGACAAGCAAGCCAGCGCGAGGACACCGAGTACGAAGTGGCTGCGACGTTTCATGAATGAGGCTTTCCGGCAGTGTCTGGCTTGGCGACCGTCACGACATCGTTGTCGGCCAGCGAATCAGCAGGATTCAAGACCAATTCGTCCTCGGCACTGATGCCACTCAATATCTCCACGGTCGTGCCAAAATCATGCCCAACCGTGACGGTGTGCAGTTTCACGTGGCCTGCATTATCGACTACAGCCACCTGCGTGCCGATCGGACGAAACAACAATGCGTTGGAAGGCACACGCAAAATATGTGGCGCGCCCCCAGCAGTTAGCGTGACCTGCACATAAGAGCCCGCCAACAGCTTGCCATCATGATTGGGCAAGTTGATCTCAACCTGCAGGCTGCGTGTTGCCGCATCAATCGCACCGGCGATATGCTTGACCTTGCCCTGCACCGGCTCACCCGGATGTTCAGTCAGGGTCACCGACACCGGATCGTCAATCTTGATGCGTTGTGCGTAGGTTTGCGGCACGTACACGTACAGGCGGATCGGATCCACTTTAGCCAAAGTAAATAAGGCGCGCCCCGTGCCACCATTGCCGCCATTGCCACCGCTTACCAGATCACCGATCTCCACATCACGGCGGGTAATGACTCCGGAAAACGGAGCGAGTATTTTCTTGAAACTTTCCAGTTTTTTCAAACGCAGCATATCCGCGTCAGCAGCGGCCAGATTGGCAACAGCCTGGGTATAGGCGCTGCGTTTCTCATTCAAGTCCTGTTGCGTGACCGCGTCTTTCTTGCGCAATTCTTCCCAGCGCTCCGCCGTGGTTTTGGCCAGATCCAGGCTTGCTGCCTGCTGCGCCCGGGCAGCTGTCGCCTGTGCCAATTGCGCGTCCACTTCCGGGGTATCGATTAGCGCGAGCACTTCATCCTTGGCAACGCTGCTGCCGATATCTTTATTCCAGCGCAGTACATAACCACTGCTGCGCGCGAAGATCGGCGCTTCGATAATTCCCTGCAAGGTAGCGGGCAATGTCACCGCCTGACCTTTGGCGTCGCTGGTAGCATGAATTGTGGTCACATAGACCCGCGCGTGTTCTTCGGTCGCGTTGGCCAGGTTCCGGTTGTGCAGCACGTGAACACCGCTCGTGATCGCCGCAGCGATCAGCAGCAGCACCACAATCGAGGTCGCAACCAGTTTGGCGCGACGCACGATCGTGCCATGCTTGAGATGATGTTGGGAATCAGTGGTACCGGCGTGCATGGCCATTTTGGCGTGACGATTTTCAGTCATATTAAGTATTCCCTGGTTCTGGCAGCGGCATCGGAGCTTGCCTGGTCTGCTGTTCTAAATGACGATGGATGGCGGCAAATACGACCGGCACAAAAAATAAGGTAGATACGGTGGCAAATAGCAAACCACCGATTACGGCGCGTCCCAGCGGTGCATTCTGTTCTGCACCTTCGCCAAAGCCGATGGCCATCGGAATCATCCCGATAATCATCGCCAGCGCAGTCATCACCACCGGACGGATCCGCGTGGCGCCAGCTTCCAGTGCCGCAGACAATGGCGGCATGCCGTCCTGCATACACTGGCGGGCAAACGAGACCATCAAAATACTGTTCGCCGTGGCCACACCCATGGTCATGATGGCACCGGTCAGCGCCGGCACGCTCAGCGTGGTGCCGGTCAGGAACAGCATCCAGACTATCCCTGCCAGCGCGGCAGGCAAGGCGGTAATAATAATGAATGGATCGACCCAGGACTGGAAGTTAACCACGATCAGCAGATACACCAGCACAATCGCCAACAGCAAACCGACACCCAGACCGATGAACGAAGACTTCATCGTCTCTACCTGACCGCGGATTGTGATATGAGCACCGCGAGGCAATTCGGTACGAATCTGATCAACCAATGTTTCAACCTGCCCCGCTACTGAGCCCAGATCGCGCCCGTCAACGCTGACATACAGATCGATCACCGAAGCGATGTTGTAATGTGAGGCTACCGCGACTTGCTCGGCCGGCGCGACCCGCACCAGATTGCCCAGAATCTGCGGCGCAACGCCAGGATTGGCAGCCGACCTGACTGGCGTGCGCATCAAGGCATCCAGATCACTGACCTGATACTGGGGCGTCTGCACGGCAATGCTGTACACAATCCCATTCTTCGGATTGAGCCAGAAGGCCGGTGCAGTCTGAAAGCTGCCTGACAAGGACACCAGCACATTCTGCGCCACATCAACCGGATTCATGCCGAGCTGTTTTAACTGACTGCGATCCATGGTCAGTGCCACCGTCGGCAGATCCAGTTTCTGTTGAATATGCACATCGACCGCACCGGGGATTTGCTTGACCTGCTTCATCAACCTGCTGGCGAATTGATTGTTGGTCGCCACATCGCTGCCGGAGATCTGCACGTCGAGCGCGGCGGGCAATCCAAAATTCAGAATTTGCGTGACGATGTCGGCAGGCTGGAAATAAAATTCCACGCCCGGAAACAACCTCGGCAATTCATTGCGTAATCGGTTGACATACTGCGCGCTGGGCTTGTGCTCGGCGTGCAGGGAAATCAGGATTTCACCATCCATGGTGCCGATGGTGCCCGAATTGCTGTATGACAGATTGATCCCGCTGTACGGCACGCCCAGATTGTCGAGAATGGTTTCCAGTTCCGCTGCCGGGATCATCTCGCGGATTTTTTTCTCGACCTCATCGGCAATTCTGGCGGTCTCTTCAATACGGGTTCCGGTCGGCGCACGCATGTGCAAACGAATCTGACCGGAGTCTACGGTTGGGAAAAAATCGCGTCCCAGAAAAAATACCAGCCCGAGCGACAAAATACAAAATCCCAAAAACAGGCTGCCGAATTGCCTGCGATGGGTCAGCAGTTTCGACAGGATGATGACGTAGCCACCGCGGAACTGTTCGAACCCGGCATCAAAGCGCCGATAGACCCGTTTCAACAAACTCGGTTGCGCGTTCGGATCGTCGTGGGCCCGGTCCATCATCAACATCACCATGGTCGGCACCAGAGTGCGGGACAACACATACGAGGCCATCATCGCAAACACGACCGCTTCAGCCAACGGCACAAACAGGAATTTGGCGACACCAGTCAAGAAGAACATCGGCACGAATACGATACAGATACACAGCGTCGACACAAACGCAGGGATGGCAATTTCACCGGCACCGTCCAGAATCGCTTTGTGCAGATCCGAACCGAGGTGCAGATGTCGTTCGATATTTTCAATCGTCACCGTCGCATCATCCACCAGAATACCGACTGCCAGTGCCAATCCGCCCAGCGTCATGATATTGATCGTTTCACCAATCATATACAGCGCGATAATTGAGGACAGAATCGACAGCGGAATCGACACCGCGATAATGCAGGTGCTGCGCCAGTTCCCCAAAAACAGCAGGATCATCGCAGCGGTCAGCAGTGCGGCGATAATCGCCTCATGGACAACCCCGGTAATTGCGGCACGAACAAATACGGATTGATCAAACAGGGGTTTGACCGTGATCTCTTTGGGCAAACTCTGCATCGCCGTCGGCAGCATGGCGCGCAGTTTGCTGACCACTTCCAGCGTTGAAGCGTTGCCGTTTTTCAGGATCGAGATCAGCACGCCACGTTCGCCGTTCTGGCGCACGATATTGGTTTGCGGCGAGAAACCGTCGCGGACCCGGGCAACTTCTGACAGATAGGTGGTCGCACCACTTTTTGAAACGACCGGCAGATTATTTAATTCCGGCACGGTGTCGGTGGAGCCGTTCAGGCTGACATAATATTCGTCCGAGCCCATTTTCATCGTTCCCGATGGCAGAGTCAGGTTCTGCGCATTGACTGCGTTGACGATATCAGTTGGCGTCAGCCCTTTGGATAACATCGCCTCGGTATCCAGGTCGACCGACACCACTCGGCTCTTTCCGCCAAATGGATAAGGAACCGCCGCACCGGGCACAGTCACCAGCTGCGGGCGGAGGAAATTGAGGGCGTTATCGCTCAGTGCCTGTTCAGTCAATGTAGAACTTGACAGACCAAGCTGGATCACCGGAATGCTTGATGCAGAATATTTGATCACCAGCGGTGGCGTCGTACCGGGCGGCAGTCCGCGCAACTGTGCCTGAGAAATTGCCACGACCTGGGCGATCGCGGTCTGGATATTCGCATTCGGTTGAAAGAATACTTTAACGACTGCTACACCACTCAAAGTTTGTGATTCGACATGTTCAATATCATTGACCGTGGTGGTCAGGCTGCGTTCCGTCGCAGCGGTAATGCGTGCCCCCATATCCTGCGCCGACAGGCCGGAATAGTTCCAGATAATGCTGACCACCGGGATGTCGATTTCAGGAAAAATATCGGTAGCCATTTTGAACAGCACCAGCGGAGTAGCCAGCAGGATTAGCAGCGCCATCACGATAAATGTGTAAGGACGGCGCAGAGCAATATTAACAATCCACATAGTTTCTTTTTTCAAATGGCTGCAACGGAGGGGACGAATTATAGCAAAAATACTTATTGACACTTGGCAGGCCAAAAACCGCACAGCAAAACAGCTGGCACTTTTTCGAATCGTGTGATTTGCGGCCAGAATGCGAGCGCCGGAAGTAGAACAGTGTCAGAATGCCGGGTTTGAAATTCATTCACCGGGGATTGATGTTGAAAACTGCCGATCTGGTAAGACTGTTTGGCTTGTCCGCCATCTGGGGCGCGAGCTTTTTATTTATGCGCATCATCGTGCCGGTGTTGGGTGTATTGCCGACCTCATTTTTCCGTGTCCTGCTTTCCTCGACCGGATTGCTGGTGATTTTGTTTTTAATGAAATTCCGCCTGCAGTTCAACGGAAAATTTAAGTCCTTGCTACTGCTGGGCACCATCAGTTCCGGCATCCCGGTAGTCATGTACAACATCGCGGCACTCTATCTGCCCGCCGGTTATTCGGCAATTTTCAATGCCACCACGCCATTAATGGGAATTGTGATCGGCAGCCTGTTTTTCTCGGAAAAATTTACCCTCATTAAATTGCTCGGTGTGTTATTCGGTTTAAGTGGTGTGGCAGTCCTGACCCGCACCGGACCGATGGTGATGGATGGACAACTCTTGCTGGGTGCACTGGCCTGTCTGTTAGCAACCAGCTGTTATGGCCTGGCTGGTTTTTTAACCAAGCGCTGGGTGTCCGATCTGGGCGGGCTGGACAGCAAACTGGTCGCGCTCGGCAGTCAGCTCGGCGCAACCGCCCTGATTTTGCCGCCCTTCCTGTTTAGCGTGGCGACCAATACGCCGGTTTCCTGGGGAGGTATGGGTGTGTGGGCTGCGCTGGCCGGTCTTGGCCTGGTCTGTACCGCCCTGGCCTACGTCGTCTTCTTCCGTCTGATCGCCGACATCGGCCCGGTCAAATCGCTCACCGTGACGTTTTTAATTCCCCCGTTTGGCGTCCTGTGGGGCGCAATCTTTTTGGGGGAGCAAATCACTTCAGCGCATTTGATTGGCGGGATTTTGATTGCTATTGCGCTGGGCCTGGTGTTACGGAGACAAAGCTAGTAATTGGCTCTTATTTTTGCTCGTTCGTCAAATAATTGACTAGTGGTTTGCTCAGAGTTCGCTGCGACGGCGCATAGATGAACCATTTCAGTTCCGCCCGCAATGACTCAGGGCAATCAAGACCATTCACAAATTCGTTAATTTCTGGTTTTTGATAGATTCCATTTGTCGGCAGCCTGCCCGTATGCAGAGCCATCATGGACAGAAAAAAGCGATGCTGGTCGAATTTAATGGCGCTTGGTTCGCTAACCTCAGCGAGTCTGCCTGGACGATACCAAAAATCGGGGTGATTTAAAGGGCCTGCGTCCAAATCAAGCGTTTGCAAAGGAATTCCCATCTCCGCGATTTTTTCATTTAAACGTTTGTCAGTCCCGCAGGTTCGGATAAGGTCAGATGGACCAATATCTCCCTGCACCCTCCCCAGATCATGCATGGCGCTGAGGTCGCGAGCCAATTTGGCAATACGCCCGTCAGATTTATCGATGATTTTCGCGCCGTTTAAATCAGCACCTGCCCGCCGCGCTGCATCAAAGTCCGCGGCGTTCACCTCTTCACCAAAAAAACTCACGCCTTGCAAATTGAAATTCCGGGCACATGCACTGACCGTGCAGGAGTATTCCCTCAGGTAGGCTTTAAACATGGTCGTTTTAAATTCGTTGATGTCCCCCAGTTCCAGCATTTTTTTTGGATCGGCATAGTCCAGCAAACACAGCTTGCCACCGTCACTTTTGAGTATGAATTTCCGACCATCAAATTCAATCGCAATTGGTTTCGATAAATTTCCATCCGGGCCAACCGGATTATTCAACAGATTCCTGACAAAATCAGGAAGTACTCTCATCAATTGCCGCTTCTTGTCACGGATTTCAAACGCAGACTTTGCCGGGTCCCATCTGTCAATCAGCCAATCGATGAACATATCCCAGCGACTCGTGTGCGCCCGGCGATAGTCGCTACCGGCACTAAATTTTTCCTTATTGGATGCGCAGGCAAATGCGCGCTGCAAAGTATCCAGGCTGATCTCGTTACCCATAACCTATCTCACTGTGTTGAATGATGACCAAAATTTACCCTGACCAACAGGCCTGACTTCGCAGCCACATTGCTGTAACCAAATGCTATATGCGCGCCAAGCCGTTTCGCTATTGTTTGAACTATCGACAAACCTAATCCTGACCCGATCCCGTCATTGCCCAGCAGGCGGTAAAACGGCTCGAACACCTTGTTCCATTCTTCCTCCGGAATGCCCGGACCGTTGTCAGCAATCTGCACTGTGGCGGTGCCGTCGACACAGGATACCGACAGATCCACCCGTCCACCTTCCGGCGTGTACCTGATTGCATTGTCCACCAGATTTTTTACCAATACCATGAGCTCCAGCTCGTCAGCATTGAGCAGCGCATCTTCATCGCTGCTGACCCCCAGGTCGATGCGTTTTGCTTCGGCCAGCGGCAGCATTGCTTCCAGCACCCGACGAAAAATTCTCTGCACTGAAACTGGTGCAGCAGAGTTGACTGGAGTCACCTGTACCCGCGCCAGGGTCAACAACTGGTCGATCAGATCCCGGCCGCGCTCGATACCGCGCCGCAACTGGGCAAACAAGACCTGGGCCTTGGGCGTCATCTCGATATTGGCAAGGCGTTCGGCCTGCAGGGACAAGGCAGCAAGCGGAGTGCGCAACTCGTGCGCGGCGGAGGCAACGAAGCGTTGTTGGGCCTGAATGGATTTGTCGACGCGTTGCAGCAGTCGATTGATTGCGTCCACAAATGGGCGTACCTCACTGGGCAGGGATGTCGCGACGATCTGATGCAATTCGTGTTCACTGCGCCGGTCAATGGCATTGGACAAATCCGCAATCGGTTTGAAGATAATGTGGATCAGGCGCCCAACGACCAGCAGCAGAATCGGCACCAGAATCAGGAACGGCATCACCGTGTGCAGCGCGCCGTTGTGGGCAATTTCGTCACGTGCACCCGTATCCTGAACCACGGCCAGACGGTGTCCGGACGCGAGCGTTTTGACATACACGCGATAAGCTTCACCATCGGCCCGAACCGTTTGAAAACCGTTAGGCAATTTTCCGGGCAAAACCAGCTGGCGTTTCCCATTGGTTTCAAGATGCGTCAGTTCAGATGAATCAACATCAAGCATTTGGACAAGAATATGCGAATCATGATCAGCATCAAGCAGCTCGGCATACGGGCTCTGCGGCAGATCGGCGAATTGATAGTGCTCAAAGACTGCGGCAATCTGACTCAATGCATTGTCTTGCAATTCATTGGCCTCGGCAAACGCCGAATAAAAGGCGACCATGCCGGCAATGACCGCCACACCCAGGATCGACGTTGACAGCCAGATTGAAAGCTGTGCCTGGAGCGAAGTGCTTATGCGCTTTTTGAGACCATCCATCCCGCACCTCTGACGTTTTTAATCAAATTATTGCCCAGCTTTTTGCGCAACACATAAATCAGAAACTCGACCGCATTGCTTTCCACTTCTTCACCCCAGCCATAGATCCGCTCTTCCAGCTCGTTGCGTGACAGGATAGCGCCGGGTCGGATCAGCAGCGCCTGCAGCAAGGCAAATTCGCGCCGGGATAATTGAATCGGCGCGCCCTCGCCGGTGTGCGCCTCGTGAGTAACCGGATCCAGCGTCACCACGCCATTGCTTAGCATGGCTCCGGCGGTACTGCCTTTGCGACGGATCACGGCGCGCATGCGTGCCAGCAGTTCTGAAATTTCGAATGGTTTTTGCAGATAATCGTCGGCGCCCAGATCCAGTCCACTGACCCGGTCGCTGACCGCATCACGGGCGCTGATGATAAGCAGGGGCACGGGATTATCCTTGCTGCGAAGTGCTTTCAATACCTGCAAACCGTCTTTGCCAGGCAATCCAAGATCGAGCAAAACGATGTCATAGCGCTGATATCCCAACAGATCGAGTGCCGTCTGGCCATTTTTGATCCAATCCACCGCGTAGGACACATCTTTCAACGCACCCTGCACGGCCTCACCTATCATGGAATCATCTTCGACCAGCAGCACCCGCATCATTGATCCTTTGTTGTGTTCAGAAAACTGAAGCGCTCGATCCTAGTTCATGCACCTACGCAATACCATCAGAGGAAACCCTGATGCATTCGCGCCACTCAATGCAACTCAATCTTCGTGGTCTTCATCGCGATCCGGCTGATCTTCAACGGAAGAAATAATCGTGCCATTTTCTGCATCGACCTTCACGTCAAATACCTTGGGACCGGCCAGGACCTCGACTTCATAGACATCGCCGCGCAGCGAATGATCAAATTCGGCGCGACTGGCTTTACCGCTGACATGTTGTTCGGCGACGGTGATGGCCTGTGCAAGTGAGATTTTTGCGCTGGTCATGCGCGCGGCATCGTTATCCATGCTGATACCGTTCGCGATGGCGACGGTGCACATGGTGCTGATCAAACCGGTGAAAAGAGTCAGTGTGCGATTCATCCTATCCTCCAATAAAAACGCAAAAATTTGCGTGGAATGGAGTCTATTGATTGAAACTTAGCTGATGCTGAGGGATGGCGGGGGTTTTCGGTGGCGAGCAGCAAACCGGATGCGCATGAAAATACTATGCAAAAATTTTCCCATCCGGTTCGTCCGGACGGGGCAGCGCGATGAGGTCGAACCAAGTAATTATTTCACTGCCAGAATATCCTGCCGCAGTTTTTGCATATCCAATTTACCGCGATAAGTCTTCACGATTTCACCCGACTTATTCAGTATCACGGTGTAAGGCAAACCACCCTGGGTATTGCCCATCTGATCCGACAGTTTAGTGCCAGCCATTCCGGCCACAAACAGCGGATAGGTGATTTTGTATTTTTTGGCAAATTCAGCCATGTCTTCGGGATTGTCGATGCCGATGCCGATAAATCTGATTTTCTTGGGCGCCAGCTCAGTCTGCAGCGCAGACAGCTCCGGCATTTCCTTGACGCAGGGTCCGCACCAGGTAGCCCAAAAATTGACCACCAAAACGGTATTTTTAAATTCCGCCAGAGATTTGCCGGAACCATCCGCCTGCGCCGGCACGGTCGGCAGGCTGCTGGCATACAGCTCGTCGCTGACCTGCGGTTTCGCGGCATGGATACTCGAAAAATACAGACCCAGTCCTGCGAACAGAATTGCGATCAGGCTGGTGACGACATATTTTGACTTCATGGTTGCGAACTTTCCTGAATTAATTTCTCTAGTGCGTCAATATTGGCGCGGGGTGATTTTTTTGCCGACATGTGCCGCACATCATCGGTAGCGAATAATACTAAATGGATGCCTTCCGTGTCGCGCGCGAAACTGAAGGTTTCAATCGGGTCCTGTCTTCTGCCAGAATCCCGGCTCGACTCGGAGACATCAAAGTCGATATTCCTGTTCAGAAGCTCGATCGCCAGTTCCTTACTGTTGTCGACAAACAGATGAATCACAATCTCTGCATGTTCACCGGCTGATCCGTTCAGCACTGCGCCGGTCAGCTGCGGATTATACCGCGCCAGTTCGCGCATGACCGTCAGTGCCAACTGGCGTAAATGCAGCAGGCGTGCCGGTTGGGTGTCGGTCAAAAATAACTGGTTGTACAAATGCACCTGTTGCTCGATCAGACTGTTGTCAGGCAAACATTCCCGACTGAAGCGCGTTGAGCCGAGTACCTGCTGGGCCGCCTTTTGCTTGGCAATTGCATAAGTCGCCCCATCTTCGGCCACGAAACGGGCGGCAACGGTCGCTATCTCACGATGAATTTGTTGAATTGGTGTGCCGGGCAGTTCGGCACTGACCGGCAATGGCGACAGATGCTTCATATTTTCAGTCTGGTTCATAGAGTGCCGCCTATCATAACCTTTATCACTCTATCCAGCGCACAACAGGTAAAATGGCGGGATTATTTTTTTTGAGTCTATTGTCAATTTATGCATATCCATATCCTCGGGATCTGTGGCACGTTTATGGGTGGTCTGGCAGTCCTGGCAAAACAGGCCGGCCATACCGTCACCGGCTGCGATGCCAACGTCTATCCGCCGATGAGTACGCAACTGGAGGAACAGGGGATTAGGTTAACTGAGGGATATAGCCCGGACCAGATTGACGATGACATCGACCTGTACGTGATCGGCAATGCCATCGTGCGCGGCAATCCGCTGATCGAAGCGATTCTGAATCGCGGTCTGCCCTACACCTCGGGACCGGCATGGATGGGCGACCATATTTTGTGTGGCAAATGGGTGCTGGCTGTGGCCGGTACACACGGCAAAACCACCACCTCGGCCATGCTGGCCTGGATCTTACAGGAAGCCGGCTATGAACCCGGGTTTCTGATTGGCGGCGTGCCGATGAATTTCGGCATATCGGCGCGACTCGGTGCAAATCCGAACGAGCCTTCCGACTTTTTTGTGATTGAAGCTGATGAATATGATTCCGCTTTTTTTGACAAGCGCAGCAAGTTCGTCCACTACCACGCCAAGACCGCCGTTCTGAACAATCTCGAATACGACCACGCCGATATCTTCCCCGATCTGGCGGCAATCGAAACCCAGTTCCACCATCTGGTGCGCACTATCCCCGGAATCGGGCAACTGCTTGTCAACGGCCGGGAGGAGTCCTTGCAAAGAGTGCTGGAGCGCGGCTGCTGGAGCGATCAGGTTCGCTTTGGTGTCGCAGATGGCTGGCATTTCCATGATGAAGAAGTGTGTTTCAAAGAGCAGGCCTATGGTCCGCTGGATTGGGAACTGCAGGGCGAACACAACCGCATGAATGCGCTGGCGGCGATTGCTGCAGCCCGACATGTCGGCATTGCGCCCGATCTGGCGCTTGCAGCACTGTCAAGATTTGAAAACGTCAAACGACGCATGGAAGTGCGTGGCATCGTCAACGGCATTACGGTGTATGACGATTTCGCGCATCACCCGACTGCCATCACCACCACCATCGCGGGTCTGCGCAAGAAAGTGGGCGCAGCGCGCATCCTGGCAGTGCTCGAACCGCGCTCAAACACCATGAAACTGGGCAGCATGAAAGCCGCTTTGCCCGACAGTCTGGCTGCGGCTGATCTGGTGTTCGCTTACGGCGCGCCGTCCGGAAAGGATGCGCTCGGCTGGGATCTGGCTGCGGCGCTGGCTCCACTTGACAAGGCTGGAATCCCTGCCCAAAGTTTTCATGACATCAGCGCATTGCAGAATGCGATCGTTGCAGCGGCCAAACCGGGCGACCATATTCTGATTATGAGTAATGGCGGCTTTGGCGGCATACATCAAAAAGTTGTCGCTGCACTTTCAGCCTGATCATCCGATGATTCTTTATTTACACGGTTTCCGTTCTTCACCGCAGTCCATGAAAGCCCGGCTGGTTGCACAGCGCATGCAACAGGCCGGACGCGCCGCTGAATATCTGTGCCCGCAATTGCCTGCCTCACCGAAACTGGCTATCGAGCTTGCGCAGCAATTATGCGCCGGTCTCGATCCCGACAATTTGACGATTATCGGTTCCTCGCTCGGCGGCTATTACGCCACTTATCTGGCCGAACAGCTCAGCTGTCGCGCGGTCCTGGTTAACCCCGCTGTCAAACCGCCGCGTGATCTGGCATCGTACGTCGGGGTGACCACCCAGTATCACAGTGATGAACCGTTTGAATTCAAGGCTGAGTATGTGCAGCAATTGCCCTGCTATGCGGTCGAACGGATCACCCGGCCCGGGCGTTATTTCCTGATCGCCGCCACTGGTGACGAAGTGCTGGACTGGCGTGAAATGGTCGCCCATTATCCGGCTGCGAAACAAGTGGTGATCGAGGGCAGTGATCACGGCGTGAGTGAATTCGCCGTTTATCTCGACCAGGTATTGGCGTTTTGCGATGCACGATGAATCAGTGCTGAAGCTGGCCACCCGGCATGCGCGCTGGCACAACCATGTCAATCACGTGCAGGCCCCGCCAGAGATGCGTCATTGGTTGACCAACCGGGGTTCGTTGACCGCCAAATTAATCGCGCACAGCAGCCAGTTTCGTGTACAACGTGTCGTCCAGCAAATCGGGTTGTGCTGGGCGGATGAATTTATGCAGATTGGATTGAACAAGCCTGGCAAGGTGCATGCGCGTGAAGTGCTATTGCGCTGCGATGAAAAACCGGTCGTGTTTGCGCACACGGTATTGCCATTAAGTTCGACAGCGAGTCAGTGGCCGCTGTTCAGAACCTTGGGCAACAAGTCGCTGGGCAGCACCTTGTTTGGCGATCCGCTGGTGCTGCGCGGCAGGATGCAATACGCACGATTGCGGGACAATCATCCTGCCGTGCAGAGAGCACAGCGATTAACCGGAAATGAATTAGACAGGCAAACATTTGATCAGCCGTGGTTTGCACGACGCTCGCTGTTTTTCAGACAAGGCGGTGTGATGCTGGTCACCGAATTATTTTTGCCGACGATTATGCAGTTAACAACAGGATTGAAGTAGAAACTATGAATGTATTTTTCGAAGAATCAGGCGACTTTAAAGCAGGATCCGTGATGTCGCAAACGCCCGATTCGTATCAGGTAGAGCTGCCCACCGGCAAACGCAGCAAGATCAAAAGCCGCGACGTGTTGCTGCAATTTGCCACGCCCGATGCGGAACATTTAATTCAGCAAGCGCGCGCCATCGCCGCTGAAATCGATCTGAATTTTTTGTGGGAAGTGGCCGGCCAGGAAGAGTTCGGCTTTGCTGAATTGGGTAAAGAATATTTCGGTGCCTCGATCACGCCGATCCAGAGCGCCGGACTGATCTTCCGCCTGCACAGCGCACCAATCTATTTTTATAAAAAAGGGCGCGGCACTTACAAGGCCGCACCGGCTGAATCGGTGCAGGCCGCGCTGGCTGGCATCGAAAAGAAACGACTGCAGGCAATCGTTCAGGCCGAGTATGTGGAGCAGCTCAAGGCCGGTACACTGCCTGCCAGCATGCAGGCCGTGGCCCGGCAACTGCTGTTCAAACCCGACAAGAATTCGATCGAATATAAAGCACTTGCCGCAGCCTGTCAGGACCTGCATTCCAGTCCGGAACGCCTGATGGTCGCAACCGGCGGTCTGGCCAATGCCAAGGACCTGCACCTGTCGAAATTTCTGTTTCAGTATTTCCCGAAGGGGACCGGCTTCGCGCATCTGATGCACAACGTCGCGCTGCCAGCCTTGCCCGATCAGCTCCCGATAGCCGATGTGGCGGCATTCTCGATTGATGATGCCAGCACTACGGAAATTGACGATGCCCTGTCAGTAACCAGACTTGCCGACGGCATGCTGCAAATTGGCATTCATATTGCCGCGCCCGGATTGGCGATCTTGCGTGATGACCCGATCGATCTGATTGCGCGCGGCCGCATGTCGACCGTGTATATGCCGGGCGAAAAAATCACCATGCTGCCCGATGAGCTGGTGTCGATTTATACGCTGGGTGCGGGCCAGACCCGCGCCGCCGTGTCGTTATATGCCACAGTCAACCCGCTCGACTGGACCGTCATCAGTACCGTCAGCAAAATCGAAGCGGTGCCGATCTCGGAAAATCTGCGCAACAATACCTTGGATGACATCATCACCGAAGCAGCACTGGCCGCCAACGAAGGCGACTATCCGCACAAGGATGATATTGCCGTGCTGTGGCAGTGGGCACAGAAGCTGGAACAGGGACGCATGGAAAAGCGCGCCGGTTTTGGCTTGAAGCCGGAAACCAATAATCGCACCGACTACAACTTTTACGTGGACGACGACGTCGTCTCGATCGTGGCCAGACGGCGCGGCTCACCGCTGGACAAAATCGTCGCCGAACTGATGATCTTTGCCAACAGCACCTGGGGCAAACTGATGGCTGACTGCGGCATTCCCGGCATCTATCGCAGCCAGGGCGTGGGTAGCGGCGGCTGGGCCACGCGCATGCAGGTCAAGATGCAAACCCACGCAGCGCCGCATCACAATCTGGGCGTTGATCAATATGCCTGGAGCACTTCCCCGCTGCGCCGCTACACCGATCTGGTGAATCAATGGCAGATCATGGCCTGCATCCAGCATGGCGTGACTGCGCCGCTGGTGGCGCCCTTCAAGCAGCGTGACGCCACCCTGTTTGCAATCGTTTCCGCCTTCGATGCGCTGTATGCGGCCTATAACGATATCCAGACGACCATGGAACGTTACTGGTGCCTGCGCTGGTTTGCGCAGCAATGGCAGCAGGGTCGCGCCAAACAGGTGGAAGCACTGGTGATGAAAGAAGATTTACTGCGTCTGGTCGACATTCCCCTGATAGTGCGTCTGGCTGGATTGCCAACCATGCAGCGCGGCAGCCGCGTCAAACTGGATATCATCGGCTGGGACGAGATCGACCTGTCCATCGAAACCCGTTTCCTGGAAATACTGGCCAGCCCGGACTCAGCGGCGCCGATGGAAGAGGACGAAGGGGAGGATGAGGAAAAAGTCGTTGCGGTCGATGAACTTGCCGTGCAAACCGAACAAGACAGTACGGCAGAATCGGATGACACGGTGCAGCCGGATTCAGAAACAAATATCGAGCCCGGCGACGGTTTGCAATAGCTGGCACTCAATTTGGTCTTTGACTTCCAAATCAAAGTTTGCCATAGTGCAATCTGTTTTTTAGCAGCGCATTACTTTAGGTGTCTCCAATCTTGCAAAACCTGACTTTTAAGATCGCACTCATCGCTTCATTACTGGTACATGGTGTGCTGTTGCTGATCCATTTTGTCGACCCGCAACCACTGCCACCCGTGCCTGTCGATCCCGGTCTGGATGTGATTCTGGTCAACGCCAAACACGACAAGGCACCGGTCAAGGCACAGGCTCTGGCGCAGGCAAATCTGGATGGCGGAGGCAATGCCGATCAGGGTCATGCCAAGTCTCCCTTGCCGGATCTGCACACCAGCGAAGACGGCGATGCGATTCGCAAGACCCAGCGGCGGATCCAGGAATTGGAAAATCTGCAAAACAACCTGCTGACGCAAACCAAGCAAAAATCGTTTAAAGTGGCGAACGCTCTGGATAAAACCAAGACGGACGAAGACCGGCCGGTCATTACCGGACAGGATGAAACCGAAACCACCAAAGCCATTACCCGTCTTGCCGCAGAAATCGCGCAAACCATCGATAACCAGAACAAGCGACCGCGCAAGACTTTTATCACCCCAAGCACCAAAGCTGTTGGCTATGCCCTGTACTACAAGTCGATGCAAAAAAAGATCGAAGACATCGGCACTTTGCAGTTTCCGGAAAAGAATGGCAAGAAATTGTATGGCGAGCTGATTGTGTATATTCCGATTTTTCAGGATGGCTCGATTTATGAAAAAGAAGGCGGACCACGGATAGAAAAATCTTCCGGTGTGCCGGCGCTGGACAAAGCAGCATTGCGCATCGTCAGACACGCTGCACCGTTTGGCAATTTTCCGCAAAATATGCGCTCTTCCGACAAAGACGATTTATGGATAGTGATTACCCGTTTTAAATTTACTCATGACTTAGATTTAATTACCGAGTTAAGAGATGCCAAATAAAACAGCCCCCGCCGTCGACCAATATGCCGTGCTCGGCAACCCGATCACGCACAGTCAATCTCCATTTTTACACACCGTTTTTGCAGCGCAGACCGGGCAGCATCTGCAATATCGCGCGATGCTGGTCGAGCTGGATCAGTTCGAAGCAAAACTGCGGCAATTCATCGAGGAAGGCGCCAGCGGTGCCAACATTACCGTGCCGTTCAAAATCGATGCGTATGATATCTGCGACGAGTTGACGCCACGCGCTGCTGCGGCCGCTGCGGTCAATACCATGACCTTTGTTGACGGCCAGATCATTGGCGACAACACCGATGGCTACGGACTGGTGCGCGACATCGTGATCAATGCGGAAGTGGAACTGCAGGGCAAGCGGATACTTCTGTTAGGCGCAGGTGGTGCGGCGCGCGGCGTTATCCTGCCGCTGCTGGAATGTCACCCGGCCGAATTCACCATCGCCAATCGCAACAGCGACAAGGCGCGCCAGCTGGCTAACGAATTCAAACAGTACGGCAAAATCATCACCAGCGAATTTTCCGCATTAAAAACCGGCTATGACGTCATCATCAATGCCACCTCATCCAGTCTTGCCGCCGAGCGCCCTGATATCCCGGATGCCGCGTTCAAGGCGAATACCCTGGCTTACGACATGATGTACGCCTCCCACCCTACTCCGTTCATGGAACACGCCGCCGCGCATCATGCAGTGGCCCGCGATGGCTGGGGCATGCTGGTCGAACAGGCTGCGGAAGCATTTTTTGTCTGGCGTGGAGTCAGGCCGGACACGGACAATCTGCTCGCCAAAGTTCATCTGCATGGCAATCAACAGTAATGAAATTAATCCTGAAGATTTTAGGCGGCATAGTCCTCCTCGTGCTGCTGGTTCAGGCGTACTTTTTTATCCAGATCTGCTGGTGGATAGACCATAACCCGGGCTCCACGTCGTTTATGCGTCAGCAGCTGGCAGTCATCCGGGAAAAAAAACCCGACGCGAAATTGCAGCAGCAATGGGTACCTTACGGGAAAATATCCAATCAGTTAAAACGCGCGATTATCGCTTCGGAAGACGCGAATTTTTCCGAGCATGATGGCGTCGACTGGACTGCAATGGAAAAGGCCTACGAAAAAAATAGCAAAAAAGGCCGGGTTGTCTCGGGCGGGTCAACGATTACCCAACAACTGGCCAAGAATCTGTTTTTATCCGGGCAGCGCAGCTACTTTCGTAAAGGCCAGGAATTTGTCATTACCTTCATGCTGGAAGCGGTGATGGATAAAGAGCGGATCTTTGAAATTTATCTGAACGTGGTCGAATGGGGCAATGGCGTGTACGGTGCTGAAGCGGCCGCGCGTCACTACTACGGCATCTCCGCGTCCGGCCTGAATGCAGCACAGGCGGCGCGGCTGGCGGTGATGCTGCCGAACCCGCGTTTTTATGATGTCAATCGCGGCTCGGCCTATCTGCAAAAGCGTACTGATCTGATTATGCGGCGGATGAATTCATCGACATTACCGTAGTACTGCAGTGCCGCAAATTTTCCGTCCTGGAGTCTGCGCTGCAGGCTCCCGCGTAAAAAATCCGAAATTGAAATCACTCCATTGACATCAATTCCCTGCACTCACCTTAGCTCCTTGGCTTAATATCAATTGGAGGAGAAGGGGGAGGAGAAGGGCGATTCTGGCATGCTACTAAGCGTGACTGTGCCGCCATCATATTCATATAGTTCTCAGTGGTTGGATTATTAGAGAAGGCCGCAGCGGCAATGTTGAACGCTTGCTGTTCTGCACTACAGTCAGCCTGACTGGCACTGAATGGATTAGCGGTCACAGTTTTTTGGGGGCTCGCAGATTTGATTAAACTGAAGCTGCAATTATTGCTACCGCCATTATTCAACTGGCATTGAGACACTGTTTCAAAATTGACTTTGACACCGGTATTAACAAAACCGGTACGCGGCGTGACCAGTGTTTTTTCTTCGGCTGTTGCAGTTGCCGGCACCATGTCAATCACAATTTTGGGATTATGCCTGGCATCATTCGTATAACGGCAGCTACTCAAGTATTCGCCCTTGCCATCGGCTTTTTTGACTTCAACATAATCGGCGACGATGCCGTGGGTTTTTGACGAATAACTGTCAATGGATTTCCATTGGACACCATTCTGCGTGGCAGTATAGTGACCGGTGGATTGATTCCAATCCAGATTGGCAGGGCAGGTTTCTGCATAGGCCGCAGCCGAAAAAATTAACGGAATCAAAACCAGAGTTTTGCGGCTGAACAATGATTTCAATGAAATCATGCGGGTAGATTTGGTTTGCATTGAGATTTTCCTTTTTCAAAAAATAGAGTGGGTCGACAAATGAATGATTACGTGCCAGATCGCAGCGCAATCAATTTATTCGTGTGAGCATGCTAGAGCTCATCCCGATTTGATGAATCAGATAAAACCCGTAGGGAACTCGCCATTGCCTCAGTTCATTGTCAATCGGAAAACGCCGGGGCGGTGAATTGGTCGAGCAGGAATAAGGACTGATCTGACCGTGAAAGAATAAATACTGTCGGATAGTCATGGTATTGCTCTTACAACGACATCGACTCCCGCTTTGCCATCGCCGCGCGCCAACGCTGCAGTTGCGGGTATTGCTCATCTGGCTTGATTTTGACCAAGCGGGCAAAGTCAACGGCCACCACTGCGGTAATGTCGGCGATGCTGTATTGGTTTGCAGCGACGAAGTCGCGGTTTGCCAGGTGCTGATCCAGGGTAAGGAAAAATTGCCGCACCCGCGCAAGACCGCGCTGCGCCAGCTCTGGAATCTGCGGATAATCCACCGGTCCGGGCAAGGCACGTTGCTGCATGGCCGGTGCACTGTTGCGCATGGCCTCGGCAATCGCCAGCAATCCTTCGAATTCGATGCGCCAGTTCCAGCTGGCGATCTCGGCTTTGTCTTGCGGCGTGACGCCCAGCAAGGCAGGCTCAGGATAGCTTGCCTCCAGAAACGCAGTGATCGCCGCGTTGTCGGTCAAGACCAATCCGTCTTCGGTCTTGAGCGTCGGCACCGTGCACAGCGGATTGATCTGCCGATAGGCCGCGCAGAGTTGTTCGCCGTTTTTCAAATTGACCTGAACGGTCTCGTACTCGACGCCCTTTTCAGCGAGCAGGATCCGGGCGCGACGCGGACTGGGCGCGGTGCTGCAGTCGTAAAAGGTCATCATCTTCAACTCCCGTTAGTTTGGTGGCGAGGTCAGAGCGGCTTGGCCAATTTGTCCTGCGTCATGGTATCGAAATCGCTGGCCTCATGGCGTTCACGCAACTGACTGGCCGGATCACCGACCACGCGATTGACCATCCGTCCGCGCCGGACTGCCGGACGCTGGGCGATCTGATCGGTCCAGCGCAAGACATTGCTGTATTCCTGCACCTGCAGAAACTCGCCCGCTTCATACAACTGCCCTTTGGCCAGCGCGCCATACCAGGGCCAGATTGCCATATCGGCGATGCTGTATTCGTCGCCCGCGACATACTGACTTTCCGCGAGGCGTCGGTCCAGCACGTCCATCTGGCGTTTTACTTCCATGGCGTAGCGGTCAATGGCGTATTCAATCTTGAGCGGGGCGTAGGCGTAGAAATGACCAAAACCACCGCCCAGAAATGGCGCACTGCCGACCTGCCAGAACAGCCATGACAGACACTCGGCGCGCTTTGCCCCCTGTTCCGGCAGGAAGGCACCAAATTTTTCGGCCAGATAAATCAGAATCGCGCCGGACTCAAACACCCGCACCGGGGTCGCAGCGCTGTAATCCACCATGGCCGGGATTTTCGAGTTCGGATTGACCTCGGTAAAGCCGCTGCCAAACTGTTCACCTTCCGTAAAATTGATCAGCCAGGCGTCGTACTCGGCGGCGCTGTGTCCGGCCGCCAGCAATTCTTCGAGCATCACCGTCACCTTGACGCCATTTGGTGTACCCAGCGAATACAGCTGCAGCGGATGGCGTCCAACGGGAAGCACCCTGGTGTGGGTCGGACCGGCAACCGGACGATTGATTTTTGCAAAGCGCTCGCTCTGCTCACTTTGGAGAGACCAGATTTTGGGCGGGGTATACGTCGGGGAATTATTCATTGGTCAGCCATCCTTAACATGGTGAATGAGTCAGTAACGAACGACCATAAATTAAAAAAATCGATCTGGCAATTGAATGTTGTCAGGCGGCGTACAGTCAAATTGGAAAGGGCGCGACCTTGGGGAAGATGAGGGTAAATGCGGAACCTTGTCCCGGTGTGGAATCTGCTTTCAGATCGCCCCCCAACACCGAGGTGGCAATCCGGCGTGAGATCGATAAACCGAGACCCGATCCGCCCATGCCCATCTTGGTGGTAAAAAACGGATCAAAGATATGCGTCATGACTGACGGTGCCATACCGAGTCCATCATCCTGAATGATCACTTTGACCAGTTGTGCGTCGCACTCAGCCGAAATCGTGATCGTCCCGTCACTGCGTTCGGCAAGCCCGTGAACGACGGCATTTTGAATCAGATTCGTCAATATCTGACCCAACGGACCGGGATAGCTGTTGCAAACAATGCCGGCTGGAACCGCATTATCCAAAACGAAGCGAACCATTTTGAATCTGGGCATGAGTGCGGACAGATTATCCCGGACGATGTCGCTCAGCTCAAAACTGCGTCTCTGCTCGGAGGTCTGATCGACGGCAACCTGTTTAAAACTGCTCACCATGTCGGCAGCGCGTTGGGATGAGCGGAAAATCAGATTCGACATTTCCGTGCCGGACTCCAGAAATTCGTCAAACGAAGTACGCTTCAGATTGCCCATCTGGGTCATTTCATTGATGCCTTTGAATAAATTTTCCAGGGTCGAGGCAGCCAGCAGCGTATTGCCCAGTGGCGTATTCAATTCGTGCGACAGGCCCGCCACCATCGAGCCCAGCGATGCCAGCTTTTCTGCCTGAACCAGATCGTCCTGGGTGCGTCGCACCAATTCCAGCGCCCTGGATAATTCAAGAGTGCGGTCCTGGACCAGCTCGGCCAGATGAGTGCGTTGATGGAGAAGTTCGTCGCGGGCCAGCTTGCGTTCCGTCACATCATGAAAATTGACGACCACCTCCTTGAGTTGCCCGTTCCGGTCAATTTCCGGAAAGGCGTTGACCAATACCCAGGCAATTTCATCCCCTCCCGGACGATTGATGCCCAGGATACATTCTTCCATCGGCAGGCCGGTATTGATCACGCGGCTGACCGGATAGTCTTCCACCCGAAACGGTGCCCCTGCCTCATTCAAAAAACACCAAGCCGGATCGATGGCAGCCTTGCCCCTCATCTGATCTTCGGACAGGCCCAGCAGCTCGGATGCGCGCGGATTGCTGAACCGGATTGTCGAATCAGGTCCATGCACCACAATGCCAACCTGCAGTCTTTGCAGCAGTTGCCTGTGACTGTCCTCGGTTTCCGCCAAAGTCTGGTTTTGCTGTCGCTGTTCTGAAAACGCCGCCTCCAGGCGCCTGACCATCTCGCGCTGCTTGATCTGTTCGAGCCGGATCCGATAAAACACAAATACCAGCGAGGCAAGCAAAATCAAGGCGGCCAACCCGGTAATGAGCGCTTCGCGACGCCACGCGGCAAGTACTTTGTCCCGTTCCAGATCAACGGTGACATAAAACGGAAACTCGTCCAGGATCCGGAACGAACCGATGCGCTCCTTGCCAGTGCTCGCGACCCGATAACTGGCATTGCCACTTTTTTGACCGGCCTCAATCTGGGTCCGATAAGCCCGGTCGGGATTGTCCATAGCCGAATCGGGTAACAGCGACTGACGCAGGATCAGCGCATGATCGTCGATGCTGCGCAAGGTAATTGTGGTGGTGGAATTGCCGGTAAATGCCGCAAACACTTTTTGAATATTGGCGAAATCGATCAGCGCAGAAATGATGCCGTCGAATTTTCCGGACGAATCCCTGCGTGCGATCGCAATGGCGATGGTGTTTGCGCCATTGACGCGCGAGCTGATGACTTTTGACACAACCAAACCAGCGTTCGGGTTGTCGCGCAGCCGCTGAAAATGAAGCCGATCGGCAATATTGAGCTGCGTGGTTGGCGCGGTGGTGGCAATCATGTCGCCCCTGGCATCAATGATCCACAGACTGTCAATTTCGCTGGCGCCGTTTTTAAGAACCTGCAGGGAATTCTGCCAGCCTTCCGGCCGGGCTGAGGACCACTGCTGTGCCGATGTTTCCCGCGCCAGCTCAGTGCGCACCAGCTCCAGGTCACCCTTGACATGCTGCAAGGTCATGTCGAGGTAGCCATTCAAAGCCCAGACCTGGTTCGATGCATCCTCATAGCCCGCGTTCAGGGCCGAGTCATAACTCTGTTTGAGCTGATGCGCCAGCAGCGCAAGAATCCCCGCAACAACCAGGATTACCTACAGATATTGGAATGAGGCCATACCGGCAGACGACCGGACGACAGACTTATTGGCTCGAGGCATATACTTTCTACACGGATGGCTTTGGTTGGCACTGCGACAAACGCCTGTCACCGAATCGCATTATGGTTCAGTGTAGCTGTCGGCGGGCTGTTTTCCAAACTGGTTTTTTAACTGGGTAACATGAACTGCTCAAAACTTTTCATAATTTCAACTAAACCGAATCAGTAACAAAATATTGTTTTCTAAAAAGCAAGTTATGCCTTGTTTCGCTTGCCAAGACCCATCCGAGCTGGCAAAGTGCGCCTATCATCATGAAACTGAATCGATTATTTGCTCATTTGCACTTCATCTGCATCTTGCAGCCAAACCCAAGATCAAGCCTTTCGGGGCTTTTTTAATCAGATCAACCAATAATGACAAAAAGCATTCTCCTGTTGAACGGACCGAACCTGAATTTGCTCGGCACCCGCGAACCCCATGTTTACGGCACGACCACCTTGCAAGATATCGAATCGGCTGCCGCCAGTCAGGTCGCGGCGGCGGGCGGGGTATTTTCTTGCCTGCAAAGCAATCATGAAGGCGTGTTGATTGACCGTATTCATGCTGCCAGAGCGCAAAACGTCGACTTCATCGTTATTAACCCGGGCGGACTGACCCATACCAGCGTCGCATTGCGCGATGCCCTGGCTGGTGTCGCCATTCCCTTTATAGAGCTGCATATTTCAAACGTGCATCAACGCGAAGAATTTCGCCAGCATTCATTTTTGTCCGATCTGGCCGTGGGTGTGATCTGCGGCCTGGGCGCAGACGGTTATCGTTTAGCCATCGACTTCGCACTTCAAAAAACGCGCGAATAGATTAAATTCTTGCATCTGCTGTCAATTACCTTATAATTGCGGCGATTCACAAAAACACATCCAACTAAAATGGGGATACAGAATGGATTTACGTAAGCTTAAAACCTTGATCGATCTGGTTGCCGAGTCAGATATTTCAGAACTCGAAGTCACCGAAGGTGAAGGAAAAGTCCGGATCGTTAAAGCGTCGGCACAACAGCCGCAGCAAGTCATGTACATGCCGCAGCAAAATATGCAACCAGGCAACTACCCGGCACCAATGCCAGCCCAGAGCGCCGCACCAGCAGCAGCCGTTGCCGAAGCGCCAGCTGGCCATATTATCAAATCACCCATGGTCGGCACGTTCTATCGTTCGTCCGCACCTGGTAATCCGGCTTTTGTAGAAGTCGGCACGGCAGTCAAGGAAGGCGAAACGCTTTGTCTGATCGAAGCGATGAAGTTGTTGAACGAAATCGAATCTGATTTCTCGGGTGTTGTGAAACAGATATTAGTTGAAAATGGACAGCCAGTTGAATTTGGTCAGCCGTTGTTTGTAATCGGTTCGTAATCGTTGGGTCTGCGGCCTGTCGTGATGAAAATATAGAACACCAAGAACACTGCATCGCACATCCCAGACCTTTGGCCACCCTGCTTTATCCTGAGATTGTCACTACCTATCATGTTTGAAAAAATTCTAATTGCCAATCGTGGCGAAATTGCACTGCGCATCCAGCGCGCCTGCCGCGAAATGGGTATCAAAACTGTCGTCGTGCATTCCGAAGCGGACCGCGAAGCGAAATATGTCAAGCTGGCTGACGAGTCGGTCTGTATCGGTCCTGCGCCCTCGGCCCTGAGCTATCTGAGCATGCCCGCCATTATCAGTGCTGCCGAAGTTACCGATGCGCAAGCCATCCACCCCGGTTATGGTTTTTTATCGGAAAACGCTGATTTTGCCGAGCGCGTCGAACAATCCGGTTTTGTGTTTATCGGCCCGCGCTCAGATTCGATCCGCCTGATGGGCGACAAGGTATCGGCCAAACAGGCCATGATCAAGGCTGGTGTGCCCTGTGTGCCAGGCTCGGAAGGCGCCCTGTCGGATGATCCCAAAGAAATCGTGCAAACGGCACGCAAGGTCGGTTATCCGGTCATCATCAAAGCAGCCGGCGGTGGCGGTGGACGCGGCATGCGTGTTGTGCATACCGAAGCGGCGCTGCTGAATGCGGTGACCATGACCAAGAGCGAAGCCGGTGCAGCCTTTGGCAATCCGGAAGTGTATATGGAAAAATTTCTGGAAAATCCGCGTCACGTGGAAATCCAGATTCTGGCTGATACGCACGGCAATGCAATCTGGCTGGGCGAACGCGATTGCTCGATGCAGCGTCGTCATCAAAAAGTATTGGAAGAAGCACCGGCACCGGATATTCCACGCAAGATCATCGAGAAAATTGGTGAACGCTGCGCTGAAGCCTGTCGCAAAATGAACTATCGCGGTGCGGGCACGTTTGAATTCCTGTACGAAAACGGTGAATTCTATTTTATTGAAATGAATACCCGCGTGCAGGTGGAACATCCGGTCACGGAAATGATTACCGGTGTCGATATCGTGCAGGAACAGATCCACATCGCGGCCGGTGAGGTGCTGCGCTACAAGCAGCGCGATATCGTGATTCGCGGCCATGCCATTGAATGCCGGATCAATGCCGAGGACCCGTTCAAGTTTATTCCCTCACCCGGCAAAATCACCTCCTGGCATGTGCCGGGCGGACCGGGCATACGCGTTGATTCGCATGCGTATGACGGTTATTACGTTCCACCCAATTATGACTCGATGATCGGCAAGGTAATCGCCTACGGAACCACACGCGAACAGGCGATACGCCGGATGCAGATCGCGCTGTCGGAAATGGTTGTGGAAGGAATTCAAACCAACATCCCGCTGCATCGTGAATTGATGGTGGATGCGCGCTTCATTGAAGGCGGCACCAATATTCATTATCTGGAACACAAGCTGGCCGAAAAGCCGGATTTGGCCAAGCTTAAGCTGGAAAAAAAATAGCATCGCGAGAAGGATGGCGGCATGAGTTGGATAGAAATCGTGGTCGAAGTTGAACGTGCGCAGGCAGAACAGTTTTCTGATGCGCTCATGGAGTTTGGCGCGTTGTCGGTATCGGTGGAAGACGCTGATGAAGGCACTGCAGCCGAACAACCTCTGTTTGGCGAACCGGGCATGGAACCGAAGGAAAATGCCTGGGAAAGAAGCCGGGTCGTCGCCCTGACCGCCACCGACTTCAACCATGCCGAACTGGTCGAGACCGCTGCCAGACATTGCAGGATGCCCGTCCCCGCGCACACCTTGCGCTCGGTTGCCGATCAGGACTGGGTGCGGCTGACGCAATCCCAGTTCGAACCGATGCTAATTGGCGAACGTATCTGGGTTGTGCCCAGCTGGCACAGCGCGCCGGATCCTGATGCCATTATTCTGGAACTCGATCCAGGTCTGGCGTTTGGCACCGGCAGTCATCCGACCACCCGTCTATGCATGGAGTGGCTGGAACAACATCCTCCGGTCAATCAATCGGTGCTGGATTATGGATGCGGCTCCGGCATTCTGGCGATCGTTGCCAAAAAACTTGGCGCTGCGCAGGTGGACGGGGTCGATATCGATCCGCAGGCAATTATCTCGGCCGAATTTAACGCCACCCGCAATCAGTGCGCGATTGATTTTTATCTGCCCAATCAAATCAGAACCACCAAATTTGACGTGGTGGTGGCGAACATACTGGCTAACCCGCTGAAGCTGATGGCACCAATGCTGGCCAACAAAATTGCCGACGGCGGTGCGCTGGTATTGTCGGGCGTACTGGAGAGGCAGGCCGAAGAAGTGATTGCCGTGTATGCCCCGTTCATTTCCTTGTCGGTCTGGCAGGAACGCGAGGGCTGGGTCGCCTTGCACGGCCGTCGCGCTTAGTTATCGACATGCTGTTAGCCACGAAATGCCCGCATTGCAAAACGACGTTCAAGGTGGCGAACGATCAGTTGAAGCTGCAATCCGGACTGGTACGCTGCGGGATCTGCCAGCAGGTGTTCAACGGTATCGAACATCTGGCGACCTCCAGCACCAGCGGCAACACCATCAAAATCAATCCACCCCTTGTCATTCCTGCCGCTGTCACAACCAGTCCAGCCAAGCTGCCAGAAGCTGAACGCAGCGAACGTGAATTCGATCTGTTTGATGCGTTCAACGTCACCGCAGTGCCGCCCCAGCCCACTGAAGAACCCAGCTTTGACGCGGCCGAACCGGACGATGCAGAGCCACAACTGGCAGACACGTTTTTTGGATCGATGCTCAGTGACGAATTCGATCAGGCACAGACCAAAGCAGAATTTGAAGCCAAGATCCAGGCCTTGCTCGAAGCCGACTTAAACGCGGCCCAGCAGATCGCTGAGCGCGCGGCGGCACTGGAGGATGGCAGCGAAGAAGAAATTCTGCTGGACCACACGCATTACGAAGCGGAACCACCCACACCGAAAAAGATCACCGATCTGCGCTCGTTTCTGGCGTCGCCTCCCGACGAGGATTCAATCAGCGAGGAAGCGCCTGGGGACGATACGCTGACCGAATTGAGTTTTATACGCAAGGCCAATGCAAAAAAACGCGTGACATGGATGCTGTCGATCGCTACTTTCCTGTTGTTGGTTTTTTTGATCGGTCAAGCGACCTATCAATTCCGCGACCTGATCGCCGCCGCTTATCCCTCCACCAAAGACACACTGCTTGGTTTATGCCGATTGGCGCGCTGCCAGATCAATTTGCCCGCCACGCTGGATGCCATCTCCTATGAAGCAGACGAGTTGCACACTCTGACGCGCGAGAACACTTTTGAATTCAGTTTATTGATGCGCAATCACAGTTCACTGGTGCAGGCATGGCCGGACATTGAATTGACGCTGAAAGACGCTAAAAAACAGGTGGTGCTGCGACGCGTATTTGGTCCCGCAGAATACCTGGCCAATCCGCAGGATGTGCGCAACGGTTTTGCCGCCAACCAGGAACAGCCGGTCAAAATTTATTTTGCCGGCAATCATCTGCAAGCCAGCGATTATGTGGTGGCGACGTTCTATCCCTGAGTGTCGATTGGCATCAGCCATTCAAGCAGGGGGATAGTCGCAGGAAGAATCGGTCGCACCGCGAATGTGGTGCCCTGCCAGGCCAGTTGCTGACCTTCCAAACCATGCGGCGTACCGTGCCACTGCTGGCATATATAAAAATGCAGACGCACATGCGCATGCGGATAAACAAAATCGCAGCAGCACCAGGCACGGGTCTGCTCAGGATTGATATCGATGCCCAACTCTTCTTTGAATTCGCGCAGCAGGGCCGATAAAATCGATTCGCCGCTTTCGACCTTCCCGCCGGGGAATTCCCAATAGCCGGCATACGGTTTGCCTTCCGGCCGCTGCGCCATCAAGACTTCGCCGTTTTGCACCAGCACGCCGACTGCCACATCGATAGCTTTAGATTCCATGCTCACCTACCCAGGCGCGCGCAAATTGATTGGCGACCCGGCCGGAACGTGATCCGCGCTGCAAGGCAAAGCGCAATGCATCCGGCCGTGCTGCTTCGATCTGGCCGGCATCGCAGCCCAATTGCGCCAGCCAGTGGGCGACGATGTCCAGATAATCATCCTGCTTGAACGGATAAAACGACAGCCATAATCCGAAGCGCTCCGACAAAGAAATTTTTTCTTCCACGGTTTCGCCCGGATGCAGATCGCCGTCTTCGCTGCGATGGTAGCCGCTGTTGTCCGAGTGCTGTTCCGGCAGCAAATGGCGCCGATTCGAGCTGGCGTAAATCAGCACATTGTTCGATTGCGCAGCAATGCTGCCGTCCAGTGCCACCTTCAATGCCTTGTAACCTCGCTCACCTTCTTCAAACGACAGGTCGTCGCAGAAGATAATAAATTTTTCCGGACGGTCGGCGATCAGCTCAACGATCTCGGCCAGATCAACCAGATCATTTTTATCGACTTCAATCAGCCGCAAACCCTGGTCGACAAATTGATTGAAGCAGGCCTTGATCAGGGACGATTTTCCCGTGCCACGCGCGCCAGTCAGCAACACATTATTGGCTGGACGTCCGGCGATAAACTGGCGGGTATTCTGTTCAATCTGCTGCTTCTGGCTGTGGATTTGATGCAGGTCATCCAGTGCAATGGGAGCGACCTGGCGCACCGCGTGCAGGTAGCCGCGACCACTGCGTTTGCGCCAGATGAAAGCATTGGCGATCTCCCAGTCGGGCGCCTGTACTGCCGGTGGCAGCAGCGCTTCGAGCCGGTCGATGAGGACTTCGGCGCGGCGCAGGAAGTGTTCGAATTGGTCCATCAAATTTAGCCTATGTTAACCTGCGTTGTTCCCGCAGGGTTAGGCGAGAACCTGGTGTCGTTTGGTTACACGCCAGATAAACGCCACTGGGTTCCCGCCTGAACCTGCGGGAACGACCGGATTTATTTACAGATACGTTATATCAACCGGACGATCAGGAACGATAATCCGCATTGATCGTCACGTACTCATGCGAAAAATCACAGGTCCACACCGTTGCGCTGGCTTCACCGCGCGCGAGCAGTACTCTGGTGACGATCTCGCTGTTTTTCATCACGCGCTGTCCTTCACTCTCCTGATAATCCGGATTGCGGCCACCCTGCTTCACCACCCAGACATCGTCCAGATACAGATCCACCTGTCCCACATCCAGGTCATCAATGCCCGCTTTGCCGATTGCCATCAACAGTCGTCCCAGATTCGGATCAGAGGCGAAGAACGCCGTCTTGACCAGCGGAGAATTGGCGATTGAATAGGCCACCTGACGACACTCTTCCACGCTCTTGCCCTGCTCGACCGTGACGGTCATAAACTTGGTCGCCCCTTCGCCATCACGCACGATCATTTGTGCCAGCTCCTGCGCCAGACTTTGCACTGCTGCCGTCAGGGCGACAAATTCCGACGTGTTCACATCAGTGACTTCCAGGCTGGATGTGCCGGTGGCAATCAACATGAATGCATCATTGGTCGAGGTATCACCATCGATGGTGATGCAGTTGAACGATTTGTCGGCGGCGCGCTTGACCATGATTTCCAGCACGGGCTGCGCGACTTTGGCGTCCATTGCGATAAACCCCAGCATGGTCGCCATATTCGGCATGATCATGCCCGCGCCTTTGCTGATCCCGGTGAGCGTGACGACATGATCACCGATCCGCACCTGCCGGGACGCCGCTTTCGGTTGGGTATCGGTGGTCATGATCGCTTCGGCAGCGTTGTACCAGTTATCTTCCTGCAGGTTGTCCAGTGCGGCGGGCAGGCCTGCGATCAGACGTTCCACCGGCAACTGCTCGAGGATAACTCCGGTTGAAAATGGTAAGATCTGCGACGGCTCGCAGTGCAATAATTTGGCCAGTTCACTGCAGGTGGTATTGGCAGCAACCAGTCCGGTCAGTCCGGTACCGGCATTGGCATTGCCGGTGTTGATGACCAGTGCCCGTATCGGTCTACTCTCCACAACCGACGATGAGACCAGATGCGCCAATGTCACCTGCACCGGTGCGGCACAGAATCGGTTCGTCGTTAACACGCCGGCTACGGTCGCAGTGGGCGCCAATTTCATGACCAGCAAATCCTTGCGATCTGGCTTGCGTATACCGGCCTTGGCGTAACCAAGCTGGATTCCTGGCACCGGAAGAAGTTGGGACGGGACGGGAAGCGGGGAATTGACGGCCATTTGAGTTCCTAGCAAAGGTGAGAAGCTGGTATTGTAGGACAAAGCACAGCAAACCGGCACACAGATTTTTGAAATACGCCGCACAATTTATTTAGTATTTATTCAGTATTCCGACCATGAAACAGCAATTATCCCTCTACATGCCCAAAATTGAACATATCCACGGCGACATTCCGGAACAGACACTCCCAGTCTTATTTACTCTGGCATTATGGGAAATGCCGATCACGCAAAACCGCATTCATGAATTTCTGTTGTCGGCATTCAGTGCCATCAATGTCGACAGCAAATATAACGTCTCCAGCATCAAGGCCTCACTGAATGAACTGGTCGCATCCGGCAATATCCATTTTCTGGCTGGCTCCGGTTATCAGATCACTCCCGAAGTGGGACATGCCGTGCTGCTGCATTTGCATCAGCAGCAGGAACTGACGCAATGGATTCATTATGTGCAGGACTTCCTGACCAGAAACCGCGAGTACTCAAGCTGGGCCACGCCCAGCAGCGCATTCTGTCAGCGCGAAATGTTGTTTGCCGCATTGACCAATGATTTAACCAAATTAGGCCACTGGCGCTCGCAGTTTTTTTCATTTCCGAATACTTTCGACAAATTGCCGGCGCAAAAATTATTTGCCACGCCGGCCGGCACCATCCTGTTCGGTCAGATCCAATCCAATCTGCAAGGCTTGTTACTGTTCGATTTATTCTCGGCCGCCAGCTGGATGCTGGAGCAATGCACCAGCGCCTACCAGTATGCCATCCAACATGTTGACCAGCTGTTTCAGCATGACGCCATGCTGATCGAAGCCTTGTGCAATCAGGCTCTGTTACGTGGCGAGCCGACGTCGCTGCAGGAAAAATTGATCCAGTATCTGGGCAACGAGACGTTCACGCTGGCAGTGCGGAAATTGGTGCACGGTGATTATTTCGCCAGTGCCGAAATTTTTAACCGCATCCTCACTGACCGCAAGACCAAATCCAGCAAACGCAAATTATTCGTGCCGGATCTTGCCGGAATGTTTTACACCATCAGTCAACTGGCCACCCCCAGCCCGGCCAACATCAAACAGGCCAAGGAACAATGCGACGAGGGTTGCAAAATGCGTCAGGCGCAATTTTATCCGGCCATCAAACCGCTGGTCGATCATCTGAAAAATGGTACGCCGCTGGAACCCAAACCGAATCAATCGTACTTCCAGAGCCTGGATGATTTTTTCGTGCGTCTGGCTTATTTTTGGCAGGATATCGAAGCCAGTGAGCTGGACCGGCGCAATCTGAAAAATCTGCTGACGCTAAGCCAGCGCCATGGCTATCACTGGGTCAGCGCTGAGGTCGCCCAACTCTACCAGGCGCAATTCAATGAAGCGATCGAGGCCTCAACAAAGCTCGAAGACTGGCATGAAGACCATCAGCTGCAACCCTTGCATCAGGCGCTGCAACGTCAGGAAACCTGGCAACGAGCGCTGGCAGCCTTGTCGCAATTAAAATCCAAGGATCAACCCGAGGTGCGCGTGGTCTGGTTACTGGAATGCGAATCGCACTATATCAATCTGGAACCGCGCGAACAAAAGCGCAATGCCAAGGGAGTCTGGAGCAAGGGACGTCCGATTGCACTCAAACGTCTCTCGTACGAACAGGACACGCTGGCGGGCATCAGCGATCAGGATAAAAAAATCGCTACCTGCATCCGCAAGTCGTATGACAATTATTACGGTGCCAGCGATTACGAAATCAATGGCGAAAAGGCCCTGCCGCTGTTGATTAATCATCCCTATGTATTTTGGCTGGATGCCCCCGATGTGCGCATCGACATTGTGAAAGGCGAACCGGCTTTGGTGATGAAGCAGCAGGCCGACAAAATTCATCTGCAGCTGGAACCGGCAATGCATGTCGATGAGGCGGTAATCTGGCACAAGCAAACCACCACGCGCCTGGTAGTCTATCCGAGCAGTCCGGAAATCAGACAGATTGCCGGGATTATCGGCAAAGGCCTGACGGTACCGGCCAACGCCAAGGCGCAACTGGTGGATGTGATTGCCGCGATTGCGCCGCATCTGGATATCCATTCTGATTTGCCGGAACTGGCCAAGCACATCACCCACGTGCCGTGCGACCCGACCATGTACGCGCATTTACTGCCGCTTAAAGATGGCTTGCGTGTGCAGTTTCTGGTGCGTCCCTTACCGGAAGGAAGCTGGTTCGCACCAGGCAAGGGATCGGCGCATGTGGTCGGCGAACAGCTCGGCAAGGCAATTCAAACCACGCGCGATCTGGATCAGGAACAACAGCTGCTCGATCTGCTGTTAAAGCATTGCCCATCGCTGAATCTGGCCGAACAGCAGGGGCAGGAATGGGAGCTGGATCATCCTGAGAACTGTCTGGAATTTCTTTCAGAATTGAATGAGCTGAAACTTCAGCACGAGGGCCAGCTCGAACTGGTCTGGCCGGAAGGTGAACGTTTCCGGATCAAGTCGACCAGTACTATGGCAAACCTGCATCTGGCGATTAAAAAACAGGGCGACTGGTTTGTGGCCGGTGGCGAATTGCAACTCGATGGTGGCAAGGTACTCGCGCTGCGGGAACTGCTGCATATGGTGGGTGCGGCAACCGGTCGCTTCCTGCCGCTGGGCGACAATCAGTTTCTGGCGCTGACGGCAAGTTTTAAAAAGCGCCTGCAGGAATTGAATGCCCTGTCTGAATCCAACAGTAAAGACGGCGTGCGCGTCAATCAACTGGCGTCCTCGATTCTGGCCGATCTGGCCAACGACGCCGGAGACGTGCAGGCTGACGCAGCCTGGAAGGCGCATCTGAAAAAAATCGCCGCGCTGGAAAATTATGTTCCCGCGTTGCCGTCCACACTGCAGGCCACGCTGCGCGACTATCAGCTGGAAGGCTACCAATGGTTGTCACGTCTGGCGCACTGGGGGGTCGGTGCCTGTCTGGCCGATGATATGGGTCTGGGCAAGACGGTGCAAACCCTGGCGGTGTTGCTGGAGCGTGCGCAGCATGGTCCGGCGCTGGTGGTGGCGCCGATTTCGGTGGCCATGAACTGGGAATCGGAAGTCGCCCGGTTTGCGCCCACTCTGCGCGTGCGCGCGTACAACCGCCAGCGCAGTCTGGACAATCTGGGACCGTTTGATCTGGTGATTGCCAGTTACGGCATGCTGCAGCAAGACGCCGACAGCTTCGCGCAGATCAACTGGCACACCGCCGTGCTGGACGAAGCGCAGGTGATCAAAAATGCCGCGACCAAACGCAGTCAGGCGGCAATGGCACTGCAGGCTGACTTCAGAATTATTGCCAGTGGCACGCCGGTTGAAAATCATCTGGGCGAATTGTGGAATTTATTCCGTTTTATCAATCCCGGCCTGCTCGGTTCCAAAGAGAGTTTTACTGACCGTTTCAGCAATCCGATCGAGCGCGGTGACAAGCTGGCACGCAGCCATTTGAAACGTCTGATCCAGCCCTTCATTCTGCGCCGCACCAAGACCCAGGTGCTCAGTGAACTGCCGGCGCGTACAGAAATTACCCTGCAGGTAGAACTGTCGGCACAGGAACGTCACCTGTACGAAGCGCTGCGTCAGGAAGCGCTGGACAAGATCGAACACATGTCGCCGGAGCAGGGTAAATCGATGCAGGTGCTGGCTGAAATTACCAAGCTGCGGCGCTTTTGCTGTCACCCGCAACTGGTGATGAAACAGACCGATGTCTCCGGCAGCAAGCTGGCGGTGTTTGCCGCCGTGGTCGAGGAATTATTGGAAAACAATCACAAGGCGCTGGTGTTCAGTCAGTTCGTTGATCATCTGGCGATTGTGCGGGCCTGGCTGGATGAAAAACACATCAATTATCAATATCTGGATGGCAGCACTCCGGCCGCCGAACGCAAGCGCCGGGTCGATGCATTTCAGGGCGGAGACGGCGATATTTTTCTGATCAGTTTAAAGGCCGGTGGTACCGGATTGAATCTGACCGCGGCCGATTACGTGATTCATCTCGACCCGTGGTGGAATCCTGCAGTCGAAGATCAGGCTTCGGATCGCGCGCATCGCATGGGGCAATTGCGACCGGTGACGATTTACCGGCTGGTGGCGCAGCAAACCATTGAAGACAAGATCATTGCCCTGCATGCGCAAAAACGAGATCTGGCCGACAGTCTTCTCGAAGGTGGCGATGCTTCAGCAAAACTGGATACGGCGGCCTTGCTGCGCCTGTTGAAGGACAATGCCTGAATTTAGAAAATAAAAAAGGGACACACGGTCCCTTTTTTATTTCACACCGACTGCAATTACGCCAAGCGGCCGTGACACACTTTGTACTTCTTGCCGCTGCCACAAGGACAAGGATCATTGCGTCCCACTTTCAAACCATGATTGATCAGTGGTTGCGCTCCCGCATTCGTTTCAGATTCTGCGGTTGGCGATAACAACTCTTCCGGCGCGACGTTGGCATCAAAGTCGGCATGTTGATAATGCACATTGGCCAACTGGTCCGGCTCAACCGCTTCGATTTCTTCACGTGACTGAATCCGCACCAGCATGATGGTTTTGATGACGTCGTTCTTGATCATCTCCAACATCTGAGCAAATAATTCAAACGCTTCACGCTTGTATTCCTGCTTCGGATTTTTCTGCGCATAGCCGCGCAGATGAATACCCTGACGCAGGTGGTCGAGTGCCGCCAGATGTTCACGCCAGTGCGTGTCCATGCTTCGGAGCATGACGCTGCGTTCGAACTGACCGAACGCTTCTACACCGACGACCGCGACTTTCTCTTCATAGGTTTGTTTGGCGACGGCCTGCACTTTTTCCAGCAAATCATGATCGGTCAATTCCGGATGATCTTTCAGAATCTGCTGCAGCGGAATTTCCAGTTGCCATTCCGTCGCCAGCGTAGTTTCCAGGCCTTTGACGTCCCACTGCTCTTCAATCGATTCCTGCGGAACGAAACTATGAAAGATTTCTTCGACTACGGCATTGCGCAGTGATTCAATGGTTTCGGTGATGTCGGTAGTCTCGAGCAATTCATTACGCTGCTGATAGATTACCTTGCGCTGATCGTTAGACACGTCATCGTATTCGAGCAATTGCTTGCGAATATCAAAGTTGCGCGCTTCCACTTTACGCTGCGCCGATTCAATCGAACGCGACACGATGCCCGCTTCAATCGGTTCCCCTTCCGGCATTTTCAGTCGATCCATGATCGAACGCACCCGGTCACCGGCAAAAATACGCAACAGCGGATCGTCCAGACACAGATAGAAACGCGACGATCCCGGATCGCCCTGACGACCGGAACGACCGCGCAACTGATTGTCGACGCGACGTGATTCGTGACGCTCAGTACCAACAATATGCAGGCCACCGGCCGACACCACGTGGTCATGCAGCGATTGCCATTCATCGCGCAAGGTCTGCGCCTGCTGCTGTTTCTGTTCGTCGCTTAAATCCGGATTGGCTTCAATTAACTGAATCTGCTTTTCAACATTTCCGCCCAATACGATATCGGTACCGCGACCGGCCATATTGGTGGCGATCGTGATCTGTTTCGGACGGCCCGCCTGGGCAATGATTTCCGCTTCACGAGCATGCTGCTTGGCGTTCAGGACATTGTGCGCCAGCTTGTTCTTGGTCAGAATGCCGGACAACAATTCGGAATTTTCAATCGAGGTGGTTCCCACCAATACCGGTTGACCGCGTTCATAACAGTCTTGGATATCGATGAGCATCGCATTATATTTTTCCTGCGATGACTTGTAGACCTGATCCTGGCGGTCAGTGCGCTTTGATGGACGATTCGGCGGCACGACCACGGTTTCGAGGCTATAAATTTCCTGGAATTCGTAGGCTTCGGTATCGGCCGTTCCGGTCATGCCGGACAGGCGGGTGTACATACGGAAGTAATTCTGGAAAGTGATCGAGGCCAGAGTCTGATTTTCATTCTGGATCTTGACGCCTTCTTTGGCCTCAACCGCCTGATGCAAACCTTCTGACCAGCGACGACCGGTCATTAAACGACCGGTAAATTCATCGACGATCACCACTTCGTTGTTCTGCACCACATAATGCTGGTCTTTGAAATACAGCGCGTGCGCGCGCAGGGCAGCGTACAGATGGTGGATCAGTGAAATATTGGCCGCGTCATACAGGGATGCGCCTTCCGGCAGCAAACCCATTTGGGTCAGGATCTGCTCGGCGTGTTCGTGACCGGTTTCGGTCAACAACACCTGATGCGATTTTTCGTCTTTGGTGTAATCGCCGGGAACTTCGATATGGCCTTTGCCATCGGGCGTTTCTTCACCGATCTGCTGGACCAGCAGTTTTGGCAATTCATTGATCTTGTAATACAGGTCGGTGTGGTTTTCGGCCTGACCGGAAATAATCAACGGGGTGCGCGCCTCATCGATCAGGATCGAATCAACTTCATCGACGATGGCGAAATTCAGGGGACGCTGCACGCGCTCGCTGGCTTCGTACACCATGTTATCGCGCAGGTAGTCAAAGCCGAATTCATTATTGGTACCGTAGGTAATATCGGCGGCGTAGGCAACCTGTTTGTCATCGTGCTGCATCTGCGACAGGTTGATACCGGTCGACAGACCCAGCCAGTTATACAGCTGACCCATCCACTCCGCATCGCGCTGCGCCAGGTAATCATTGACGGTCACCACGTGCACACCTTTGCCGGACAGGGCATTGAGGTAGGCAGGCAGGGTCGCCATCAGCGTCTTGCCTTCACCGGTGCCCATTTCAGCAATCTTGCCGTAATGCAGAACCATACCGCCGATCAGCTGCACATCGAAATGACGCATTTTCAAAACGCGCTTGCTGGCTTCGCGACACACGGCAAAAGCTTCCGGCAACAATTGATCCAGGGTCGTGCCCTGCGTGAGGCGCATTTTGAATTCATCGGTTTTAGCCTTTAAATCGGCATCCGATAAAGCTTCTAATACTGGCTCCAGCGAATTGATCACACGCACAGTGCTTTGGTATTGCTTCAATAGGCGTTGGTTACGGCTACCGAAAATCTTGGTCAGAATGGACATGCGATGAATGTATGAGTGAGATGTTGAAAAATAACCTGGAGAGTTGGCAAAAAAATACTGCGCAAACCCAACCCGCGATTCTACCATGGTCGACCTTCGTTTCACCATGTGAGCGGGGAAATCGAGGCAAAGTCACAATAAATTCATATATGGAGATTGATTTCCCTGGATCAATACCACGCTGCAAATTGAATCTTGTTAATTCACTACCAGAGTTCGATGCCAAACCGGCGCACGATGATGGCAAATACGGCGAAACAAATAATGCAGAATACGCAGCAGACAGCCAGGGTTGGCCAAAATCCCCATTTCGGTAACAGCCAGGGGAACACTAAAAACATCGGCAAGGTTGGTATGACATACCAAAAGGTATACCAGGCGTGATTGGCGATTTTTTCTGTGGATTGGTTTTCAACATGCAGCCAGATCAGAGCGAGGATGGTCACCATCGGCAAAGCGGCAATCAATCCGCCCAGCCGGTCGCTGCGCTTGGCGATTTCGGTCACCAGCACCACGACACCTGCGGTCAGGGCGTACTTGATGACCATCCAGAGCATCGTGGTCAGACTATCGACACGACAACTTTGCCGTGGGCCTTGCCCGACTCCAGCAAAGTGTGCGCATCCGCGATGGTAGCGAGGCTGAAGTGCTGCGGATCGATCAGCGGTTTCAGTTTGCCTTCATCCACAATCCTGGCGATCTGCGTCAGGATTTCGCCATGCGCTGCCCGCCCCATGTTTTTCAGAAGCGGGATCAGCATAAACACCACCGACAAAGTCAGCGACTTGCTGTGCATCGGCGATAAATCATGCGTTGAGCGCGCGGCAGTGGCCACCACCGTGCCGTTGATTGCCGCAGCGCTCAGGGACTTGTCGAGGTTAGGTCCACCGACGGTATCAAACACAATATCAAACCCGCGGTTGTCGGTGAGCCGTTCCACGTACTGCTCGACTTGTTCCTCGTTGGCGTTGATTACTGCGTCAGCACCAAAGGCGGTCACCAGCGGAAAATCTTCCGGCTTGCGCACCGTGGCGTACACCCTGGCGCCAGCCCATTTGGCCAGTTGCACGGCAATGTGGCCGACCCCACCGACACCACCATGAATCAAAATCGTTTTTTCCGGAGTCAGCCTGGTTTTCACAAACAAGGCTTCCCAGGCCGTGATGGCAACCAGAGGCAGTGCGGCCGCTTCCAACATCGACAGACTGCGCGGCTTGAACGCAATCAGATCCGCATCGGCCAGCATGTATTCTGCCAGTGCACCGCCGGAACCCTTCAGGCCGCCAGCGCAACCATAGACCTCGTCGCCAACTTTGAATTTGGTCACGTCCTGCGCCACCGCAGTAATGACTCCGGCAACATCGCCGTGCAAAATGGCTGGGAAATCCGGGGCAATGGCGGCTACTGCACCGCTGCGGATTTTGCAATCAACCGGGTTGACACTGCTTGCATGCACCTGGATCAGCACGTGACCGGGAATCAGTTCAGGGGTGGCAAGCTCGGCCGAATAGAAATTGGCAGGCGGGCCAAACTGCTTGATGAGTTGTGCTTTCATAGGTGACCAATCAATTGTTTTGCACGGTAATGGTCGGGAACTTGCTGCTCATATCCTTGGCTTTTTCCGCGACCTTCACCGCCACTTTGCGGGCAATCTCTTTATAGATTTCTGCAATTGGGCCATTCGGCTCGGCCACCACGGTCGGCTTGCCGGCATCGGATTGTTCACGAATCCGCATCGACAGAGGCAATGCGGCCAATAATTCAACCCCGTATTCAGCACACATTTTTGCACCGCCACCCTGGCCGAAAATTGATTCTTCATGGCCGCAGTTGGTGCAGATGTGGGTGCTCATGTTTTCGACTATGCCCAAAATCGGGATGCCGACTTTTTCAAACATTTTCAGGCCTTTGCGCGCATCCAGCAAGGCGATGTCTTGCGGCGTAGTGACGATAATCGCACCGGTCACCGGGACTTTTTGCGACAGCGTCAGTTGCACGTCGCCGGTGCCGGGTGGCATATCGATGATCAGGTAATCCAGTTCGCGCCAGTTGGTCTGTTCCAGCAACTGAACCAGCGCCTGGGTAACCATCGGACCGCGCCACACCATCGGCTCGCCCGGATCGATCATGAAACCAATTGACGACACCTGTATGCCGTAGTTTTCCAGTGGTTCCATGGTGCTGCCATCGAGACTTTCCGGACGTCCCGAGATACCCATCATCATCGGCAAAGACGGGCCATAGATATCGGCATCCAGAATACCGACGCGCGCACCTTCAGCATGCAGGGCCAGCGCCAGATTCACGGCAGTCGTCGATTTGCCGACACCACCCTTGCCAGAGGCAACCGCAATAATATTTTTTACATTCGGGCGCAATTTGATGCCGCGTTGGACAGTGTGCGCGACAATTTTACTGATGACATTCACATTCACCGCCGCAACACCTTCGAGGCCTAAAATCGCCTCAATCACATTGGCGCGGATCAGTTCGACCTGACTGCTGGCCGGGTATCCCAGCTCCACGTCCAGGCTGACGTCACCGCCACGAATCTGAATATTTTTGGCGACTTTCGACACCATCAAATCTTTCCCGGTATTCGGGTCGATCACTTTACTTAATGCAGTTTTAATCTGATTCTCAGTTACAGCCATTTTCTTCTCCGTGTGTACAGCATGAATAGGCAGCAGTCTAGCAGAGTCGGTGCGATTCGACCCGCGGGCCAATTCATTGCAGGAACCAAATCAGCATATATTTCCAAAACAACTTGCCTTTTAAGTACCATTGAAGCTTAGAGCAACCTCCTTGAGAACTCTCCATTTAAGTTCAGTCGCACTCTCATTCTTAGTAAAAATGTGTTTGCTTTGTAATTTTCCAAAGTTTACTAAACGAGCGTGTTATTAGTTCGACATGCAATCGCATTTAACAGCGCCGCGCTCACCTGTTAGAATAGCGGTTTAACTTTTTTGCATTGATCACTATGACCCGTCAGCTGTTCGTCACCACCGCCCTGCCCTATGCCAACGCCGCATTTCATCTAGGCCATATCATGGAATACGTCCAGGCCGACATCTGGGTGCGGCATCAGCGCATGATGGGCAATGAGGTCAATTTCGTGTGTGCTGACGATGCACATGGCGCGCCGATCATGATCGCGGCCGAAAAAGCCAACCTGACGCCGCAGCAGTTTGTGGCGCAGATTGCGGCTGGTCGCAAGCAATATCTCGATGGGTTTCATATCTCCTTCGACAACTGGCATTCCACCGATGGCCAGGAAAATCACGAACTGTCCCAGGATATTTATCGCAAACTCAAAGCGGCAGGGTTTATCACGAGCAAAGTGATCGAGCAGTTTTATGATCCGGTCAAGAATATGTTTCTGGCCGATCGTTATATTAAAGGTGAGTGTCCGAAATGCCATTCCAAAGATCAGTATGGCGATTCCTGTGAAGTGTGCAGCGCGGTGTACTCGCCAACCGAACTGATCAATCCGTATTCGGTATTGACGGGCGCGGTGCCAGTTTTAAAATCCTCTGAACATCTGTTCTTCAAATTATCCGACCCCAAGTGCGTGGCGTTTTTGCGCGAATGGGCGATTGATGGCAACCGTCTGCAATCGGAAGTAGCCAACAAGGCGCGCGAATGGCTGGACGGTGAAAGCGGCTTGGGCGACTGGGATATCAGTCGCGATGCGCCCTATTTCGGGATCGAAATTCCGGACCAGCCTGGCAAATATTTTTACGTCTGGCTGGATGCGCCGGTGGGCTATCTGGCCTCACTGAAAAATTATTTCAACAAGACCGGGCGTGATTTCGATGCGTTCATGGCCGACCCGAAAACCGAACAGATTCATTTTATCGGCAAGGACATTACTTATTTTCACACACTGTTTTGGCCGGCAATGCTGAAATTCTCCAGCTACAAAACGCCGGATCGGGTTTATGCACACGGCTTCGTTACCGTGTCCGGTGAAAAAATGTCCAAGTCACGTGGCACAGGTATCTCACCGCTGAAATATCTGGATATCGGCATGAATCCCGAGTGGCTGCGCTACTATCTGGCGGCCAAGCTCAACGCCAAGGTGGAAGATATTGATTTCAATGCGGAAGATTTTACTGCGCGGATCAACTCCGACCTGATCGGCAAATACGTCAACATCGCCAGTCGCGCCGCAGGCTTCATCAGCAAAAAATTTAACGGTCAGGTCAATACCACCTGGGCCACCGACACCGATCAATTCCTGTCCGGCATCCGCGCCGCGGCACCGGAAATTCAGGCGTTTTACGAAGGACGCGAATTCGGCAAGACCCTGCGCGCCATCATGGATCAGGCCGATGTCATCAATGCCTATGTCGATGCCAACAAGCCGTGGGTGCTGGCCAAAGACAGCGCCAATGATGCGGCCTTGCAGGAAGTGTGCAGCCGATTGCTGGAAGCATTCCGATTGCTGACCCTCTATTTGAAACCAGTGTTGCCGAAGGTGGCCAGTGAAGTTGAGAGCTGGTTGAATATCGCGCCGCTGCAATGGGCGGATGTGAAGAATGTCTTGCCGAATGGTCATGCTATCAATGTGTATCAGCATTTGCTGACACGGGTCGAACCGGCGATATTTGATGCCCTGTTCGATGCCCCGGTGCCGGAAGAAAAACCGGCAGCGGCAGCCGAAGAAATCAGCGCTACCATCAACATTGATGATTTTTCCAAAATCGATTTGCGTATCGCGAAAATTATCAACTGCGAAGCGGTGGAAGGTTCTGATAAATTATTGCGCCTGACGCTGGATGTCGGTGAGGGAAAAACCCGCAATGTATTTTCAGGAATTAAATCAGCCTACCAACCGGAACAGCTGATCGGCAAACTGACTGTGATGGTGGCCAATCTGGCGCCGCGCAAAATGAAGTTTGGCGTTTCGGAGGGTATGGTGCTGGCAGCGTCGGCGGCGGATGAAAAAGCCAACCCGGGCTTGTACATACTTGAACCCTGGCCGGGCGCAGTGCCTGGCATGCGTGTCAGATAAGTTGTGTATCTATCCCCGTTTCTACGGGGATTTTTTTGATGTATCGCAAACCCCGCACCATTTTCCCCACACCTGGCACAAAGTTGCACGCATAGCGCATACAATGACGGATCGATATTTTCCAAAGATATCAACATGTCCCAACTCAATCTGCATTTTCGTCCACGCCTGTTAGATGAATTACGCCAGTATTCCAGTAGCCGATTATCCAAAGACATTATTGCCGGCCTGACCGTCGGCATCGTCGCCCTGCCGCTCGCGATGGCGTTTGGCATCGCATCTGGTGTCACGCCAGCTGCTGGCATTTTCACCGCCATCATCGCCGGATTTTTTATTTCTGCGCTAGGTGGATCGCGCGTCCAGATTGGCGGACCGGCCGGTGCTTTCATCATCGTGGTGTATGGCATCATCGAAAAATACGGCCTGGAAAATCTGCTGATCGCAACAATTTTTTCCGGCGTGATCATGATGGCGATGGGCATGTTTAAATTGGGATCGTTGATTCGGTTTATCCCGGTATCGATCGTCATCGGATTTACCAACGGCATTGCCGTGTTGATTGCCTTCTCGCAGATGAAAGATTTTTTTGGTCTGCATATCGACAAAATGCCCGGTGACTTTTTTACGCAAATCAGCGTCATGCTCTCACATGCCGCCAGCGTGAACTGGGTGGCATTGGGCTTGGCCTTGGCATCATTGGCATTGATATTTACGTGGCCACGTTTGCTCACACGTCTGGAACATCAGTTTAATGCCCAAAAACGCCTGATAATGCCGCTCAGATCCATACCCGGCTCGGTCATCGCACTGCTTCTTGGAACGCTGTCTGTCTATCTGTTTGACTTGCACGTCGAAACCATTGGCAGCAAATTTGGCGGCATACCGCAGCAATTGCCAAGTTTCAGTCTGCCCAGTTTCAGCTGGGTGCTGGTCAAACAATTATTCGCGCCGTCGCTCACGATCGCGCTGCTTGGTTCGATCGAGTCATTGCTGTGCGCAAGGGTCGCCGACCATTTGATGGAGGAAGATATAAATCACGAAAAGCACGATCCCAATCAGGAATTGATGGCGTTGGGGATTGCCAATGTGGTGACGCCATTTTTTGGCGGCATTCCTTCCACCGGCACCATAGCGCGCACGGTGACCAATATCCGCAGCGGTGCCAGCTCACCGATTTCCGGGATCGTGCATGCATTTACCTTATTACTGATCGTGCTGATCGCAGCGCCACTGGCCGGGAATATTCCTTTGGCTACCCTGGCTGCGATACTGCTGTTTGTCGCCTTCAATATGGGCGAATGGAAGGAGTTTCGCAAGCTGCGTCAATTCACCATGAATTACCGCATCATCTTGCTGGGGACATTCTTTCTGACGGTGATTTTGGATTTGAGTGTGGCCGTTGAAGTCGGCTTGATGCTGGCCTGCATTTTCTTCATCGTTCGGGTTTCCAGCATTACCTCGATTACCCAGATCGATCCGGGCAAACTGCCAAGCCCCCTGCCCGATCACGTGGTCGCGTATTCGATTTTTGGATCATTATTTTTTGGTGCAGTCGATAAATTGGAAGCCATCCTGCCACCGCATCAGATTCCACCGAGGATCATTATTTTGGAGCTGCATCAATTAATTAATATGGATACCACCGGTCTGGATGGCTTGATGAGCATGCTGCATACGCTGGATTTGCATGGCAGCCAATTGCTGATCTGCGGTGCCAACCCACAACCATTAAACCTGATGAAACGATCCAAATTTATCGATCGGATTGGCGAAGCCAATTGCTTGGCCGATCTTGAGCTGGCAATCGGGCGGGCAAAGATTCTTGGCCAGGGTCATCTCGCGTGATTGCCGCCCAGGATCAGATTTTGGTCATCAGTGCACAGGCCAGTGCAGGCAACTTAAGGTTCAAGCCAGCGACAAAAGGGCCAACCGATAATGGGGCACTTCGCGATTCGGCACTGTCATCCAGATTGTTCACGCTACGACCTGCACTGGCCGTGATCATTGCAAAAGAACCGACGTTTCTTAAACACTGCATTGCGCCATGACTGAAATCTTTTTGGCCACGGCCTTCGACGTCAGGTCCACTGATTACAGACCTTGTGATGACGGATTGATTTATGCCTGACAAACTCATAATCGTGCTCTCTTCCGTAAAAAATAATTTGCTGTCGTTGCGCTTCATGCGGTATTGCTTACCTTACCACCGTAATACTGTTGCATCTGCCCATCAACACCGCAATACGCTCCCTGATCTCGGCGTACATCGTTGGCGACATATTGGTGTTAATCTGCGCCCGGCGCAGGACGTCCCTAGCTTTGTCGATGGATCCAATTTCATAAAAACATTCCGCGGCGAAGTAGTCCAAGGCAGGGTCTTCCATCATTTCAACCATCTCGATATAAAATCTTTCAGCCGCCGCAATGCCATCTTTGCGCCAAATCAGTGTGCCCTGATAAACGTAGGGTTGCGGATGCGTCGGAAACAACAGCATCAACACTGCAATGGCACTTTGTTCGCGTTCCAGGTCGCCACAATCATAAAAATAATTCATGGCATCCATAAACTGGGGATAGGCTGTATCGTTGTGGACCACTCTGGCCTCGCAGATCTCTGCCAACGCCAGGGGTTGCCCGATGTGTTCCAGCAAATCAAAGCAGAGCGCGGAAACATAATAACGATCCAGAGCGGCAAACTCCGCCAAGCCTTTTGCCAATAAAACGCTGCTTTCTTGCAGGGCATGGTCAATTTCATTCCGGGCAGCCGCCAAATACCCTTGAGCTTCGCTGAACGACCCAAACGACAATCTTCTTTGTTGCGCCATTCTTTCAGCAAGCTGGGTCATGGCGCTGTCATTTGCAGCAATCATAGGATATTCACAATTAGTCCGAAAAGGCCTGGGCTCAGTCGCATTCCAACATCTTGACCAGATGAAGGATGCTACCAAGCCAGGCCAGGCCGGACAATTGGCACTAACCCTATCCAAATTTCTTGCCGGGATTACCCTGCGCTAACCGGGTTCTAGTCGCCTGCTGTGCCATCAGGCACTGCAGGTTTAACGTCGATATGAACCTGCCCGGACAAACTGGCGCCGCCCAACTCAACATCCGAGCGTGAGGGCGGCACGTAGTTCGAAACACTATCTTTGGCTACAGGCGGTTCAGGTGACGCCTTTGGCTGTGCTGATTTTTTAGTGCTGCAACACAGATCGTTGAACAGCAATAATGCCGGCGCGGCCAAACACAAACCTACACCCAATGCCGTGCGAAAGCCTGGAACAGGCTCGGGTACCTCAATGGCTTCAGCAATCAGCGCACCACCCAGTCCGCCAAGAGCAGCGCTCACGCCAGTCGCAATTTTATTATTCAAGACGTATGAGCCAACGCTGCTTAAGCATTGACATATTTTCGAACCCATATCAGCCGGTGGCTGAACATCTTTTGACTGGCCTTGACCGCCCTCAGTAATCAGCGATGCTGACGCTTCCCGGACAAACGTTGAACTACCGTACGTTGGTATAGCTTGCATAATAATTTCCTCTTTCCTTAAAAATATAAAAATAATCTATTCAGTACATCGAGAATGTCACTGCAAGAAGCACTGATCAAGCAATGCCCGAATCTGGCCTTGCAAATCGCAGTACATCACGGGCGACTTCTCGCAATTGTTTAAAGCTCGCAATAACAAATTTTTCGCCTGATTGGGACTTCCTTTCTGATAAAAAAAATCGGCCGCAAAATAGTCCAGAGCCGGATCTTCAATGATTGTCACTATCTTGCTGTAAAACCTTTCAGCCGCGTCTGTGCCGTCTTTGCGCCAGATTAAGGTGCCGAGATAAACATAAGGTTGCGGATGCAGGGGAAACAGGGCCAACAGTACGGCAATGACGCATTGTTCTTTTTCAAAATCACCGCAATCATAAAAATGATTCATCGCTGCCAGGAACGGATCGATTACGTTGTCACCGCAGCTGACTGTCCGGTTGATAATTTCGGTGAGCCTCGATGGTTGATCAACATGATTTAAGAGTTCCGTGCAAAGCCTCGAAACAGAGGCCTCATTCAATTCGGCGCAATACGCCAATCCGCGCACTAACAGGCTTGATCCTTCTTGAGCACTCAGCTGAAGTTCATGCCGCAGGTTCGCCAGATAGCGGTCGGCTTCGCCGACTGAGCCAAACGACAGGTTCTTTTTTTGCGCCGCGCTCTGGGCCAGCTGAGTAATGGTGCTTTCAATTTCATCGATCATGGGATTTTCGCTATCAATTGAGACGGGCTGTCATTCGTTGCCGTTTCGACAGCATCAAAAGAGGGCAAAGAATAAGGGAAACGGCCAAACCTGAACTATTGCCGTAAACCCCAAGCTACAGAAACTCGATTTTTCCCGGCCACAGCACAGGTTCCGCACCCGACGAGCTCGCAAACCGGTTAAAATGGCCGCTTTCCTCCCAGGCTAACCTTATGTTATTTTCCAAACAAAAAACGCGCTACCAGTCCGAGATCACTTTATTTTTGGAAGATCTGAAAAAAGCCGATCCTCAATTGGAGCAAAAACAATTGGCCGGTCGCGCCTTGTTGTGGGATAAAGCACCAGTCAGTCTGGATACCCAACGTCGCATACTCGATTCCACCGTGACCAGCGATTCGCATTAAATTATTCATGGCCTTCATTTAATCGCCAATGCTTGATCCAGAAAATAAATTACATCAGTCCGCCGACAGCACGCCGAACGTGATTGACGGGGTTGCCTATGCGAAGCTGTATGGCGAGCCGCTGTTCAAAATTCCTTCCGATTTATATATTCCACCGGATGCGCTGGAAGTATTTCTGGAAGCGTTTGAAGGTCCGCTGGATTTATTGCTGTATTTGATTCGCAAGCAAAATTTCAACATTCTCGATATACCGATGGCGCAGGTCACGCGCCAGTATCTCGATTACATCGAACTGATCCGCAAAAACAATTTGGAACTGGCCGCTGAATATCTATTGATGGCAGCGATGCTGATCGAAATCAAATCGCGCATGCTGTTGCCGGTGAAAAGTGGCGATAGCGGCAATGAAGCTGAAGATCCGCGTGCCGAGCTGGTACGTCGTTTGCTGGAATACGAACAAATCAAATTGGCAGCGATGGAAGTCAACACGCTGCCGCAAGTTGGGCGCGACTTTTTATGCGCGCAAGTACTGGTCGAGCAAAATACCATTTTGCATTGGCCGGAAGTAAACCTGTCTGACCTGCAATCCGCATGGGCCGATATTTTAAAACGCTCGAAACTGGTTGAACATCACAAAATCAGTCGCGAAGAATTATCGGTGCGTGAACACATGACCGATATATTGCGCCGTTTGCAATCGACCAAATTCGTTGAATTCTCTGACCTGTTCGATATTTCACGAGGCACAGCGGTGCTGGTGGTGAACTTCGTGGCACTGCTGGAACTGGCCAAAGAAACCTTGATTGAAATTACTCAGGCAGAATCATACGCACCCATTTATGTGCGCCTGGCTTACTCTCCAACTTAACATTTCCATTCATGAAAATTGTCACCTCAATCGAAGAGCTGCGCGACCAATTAAGCGGCCAACTGCGTACGGCGTTTGTCCCAACCATGGGCAACCTGCATGAAGGGCATTTGTCTCTGATGCGCTTGGCGCGGCGTCACGGCGACCCGGTAGTCGCATCGATTTTCGTCAATCGTTTGCAATTCGGGCCGCATGAAGATTTTGACAAATATCCGCGCACCTTCCAGGCCGACGTAGAAAAACTGGAAAAAGAGGGCGTGTATGTGTTGTTTGCACCAACCGAAAAAGATCTGTATCCCGAACCGCAAGAATATCGCGTGCAACCTCCCGAGGGACTGGGCAATATTCTGGAAGGCGAATTCCGCCCCGGATTTTTTGTTGGCGTCACCACCATTGTCCTGAAACTGTTTTCCTGCGTGCAGCCGCGCGTGTCGGTGTTTGGAAAAAAAGATTATCAGCAGCTGATGATCGTGCGAAATATGACCAAACAGTTTGCCCTGCCAACTGAGATCATCGCTGCGGAGACTTACCGTGCTGAAGATGGTCTGGCACTGTCCTCGCGCAATATGTATTTGTCTGAAACCGAGCGCGCAGAAGCACCGGCATTGTTCAAGACACTCAACCAGGTCGCCACGGAAGTGCGCAGCGGTCATTTGGATATGTTTGAACTGGAACGCGCCGCGATGGCGCAATTAAGTCAGCGCAACTGGAAACCGGATTACATTTCGATTCGCAAACGGGCCGACCTGCAACCGCCCTCCGCCGGTGACCTGGCAAAAAATGAGCCCCTGGTGGTGTTGGCGGCAGCCAAATTGGGTTCTACCCGACTCATTGATAACCTGGAGATCTGAGGGTCAGCTTGATCAGGATCGCACCAAAATTATTTTCATTCGAATTTAAAAAAGACTATGCTACGCCTTGCGCACAACGCTCGCTCCACTTCAGAATCAGAGCATTGTGGTCATGAGACAGGCCGCTGAACTTTGCGCCGACACGGAATTGGCGGCCAGACAGGATGACGTAAATGCATTCTGCAAAACACGGGACCAGGGTCGTCGTTGTTGAACCGTTTAAATCAGGCACCTGCAACTGCATTTCGTATTTCTGTCCGGACTTTAAATTGTCGTCGCACAAAAACTGCAGACCGACGCTGGTTACATTAAGAATTTTTGCCTGGATAATATGTTGGGATGGGAGTCGCACAGCGGCATGCCACAAGACATGCATCCGTGAGATTGTTCGATTTTCAGCCATGTTCAGGTTAGATAATAAAAAATTGGGATTATAAGATTGAAGTGCCCCTGAATTCAATTTGAAATGCAACGCGTGCGTTTTTTGAATTCAATTTCATCTGCGGAGCGATCGATGCAAAATCTGTTATTGCGCTATACAACTTTCATCCTGTCCGTGTTGATTTTCATCGGCAACCTGCTATTCATGCGCGGGCACGAACAATTTGACTGGCTGTTTTTTATTTCAGGATTTCTGATCTGCGTCGGACTGCATGATATTTTTCAGACCAAACGCTCAATATTGCGCAACTACCCGATCTTGGCACACTTTCGGTTTTTGTTTGAACTAATTCGTCCTGAAATCCGTCAATATTTTTTAGAGGAAGATACTTCACCCAATCCGTTTTCGCGCAATCAGCGCTCAATTGTGTATCAACGGGCCAAGCAGCAGCTCGATAAAAGACCATTTGGTACCCAGCTCGACGTGTATGAGGCTGGCTATGAATGGATCAATCATTCCATCACACCCGCTCCGATTACCACCCATGATTTCCGCATCACGATTGGAGCAGATCGCGCGCAGCCCTACTCTGCCAGCATTTTCAATATATCGGCCATGAGCTTTGGTGCCCTGTCGGGCAACGCAATTCGCGCTTTGAATCAGGGCGCGCACAAGGGCAATTTCATGCACGATACTGGCGAAGGCAGTATCAGCCGGTATCACCGCCCGGAAAACGATCAAGACGAAGGTGGCGACCTGGTCTGGAACATCGGCTCGGGATATTTTGGCTGTCGCAATCCTGACGGCACCTTCAGCGAAGAAAAATTTACCGCCAGCGCGACCAGAAAACAGGTCAGGATGATCGAGATCAAACTGTCGCAAGGCGCGAAACCGGGACATGGCGGTTTACTGCCGGGCAGTAAAGTCAGTATCGAAATTGCCGAGGCGCGCGGTGTGACGCCAGGCGTTGATTGTGTATCGCCGTCCTCGCATTCGGCATTCAGCACACCGATCGAGCTGCTGCTGTTCATTGAAAAGTTGCGTAATCTGTCGGGCGGCAAACCAACCGGATTCAAGTTTTCAGTGGGCCATCCCTGGGAATTTTTTGGCATCGTCAAAGCCATGCTGGCAACTGGCATTCATCCGGACTTTATCGTGGTCGATGGTGGCGAAGGCGGCACCGGCGCGGCACCGGTTGAATTTACCGATCATGTTGGCCAGCCATTGCAGGAAGCGCTGCTGCAGGTGCATAACACGCTGATCGGTTGCAATCTGCGCGACAAAATTAAAATCGGCGCGTCTGGCAAGATCATCACTGCGTTTGACATCACCCGCACCCTGGCACTGGGTGCCGATTGGTGCAACTCGGCGCGCGGCTTCATGTTCGCGCTCGGCTGCATCCAATCATTAAGTTGCCACACTGATCGCTGTCCGACTGGCGTGACCACGCAAGACCCGATCCGGCAACGCGCCTTGCACGTGCCCGACAAAGCGGAGCGGGTGTATCACTTCCACTCGAATACTCTGAAAGCCCTGTCCGAATTAATCGCCGCAGCCGGCCTGAAACATCCCAGCGAGTTGCGTCCGCACCATCTGATGCGCCGCGTGTCGCCAAATCAGGTGAAACTGGCGTCCAACCTGCTGCAGTATCTGGAGCCGGGTGCCTTGCTTGATCCGGCACGGCACGCTCAGTTGCCGGAACTGTATTCAAAATATTGGCCCATCTCGCAGGCCGAGTCGTTTCATCCCATTACCTAAATAAAAAGGACGCATCAAGCGTCCTTTTTTTATAATCCGACTATGCCAGCGTCAGTGTGGCACCGTTTCCTTGAATGAAGGACGTTCGGATAACTTTTCAAACAGCTTGGCCAGATTAGGATAATCGCTACGCCAGTCGAGGTCGGGAAAACGGAAGCTCAACCAACCCAGCGCACAGCCAACACACACGTCCGACAGACTGTAATGGGCACCGCTGCAAAATGCCGACTCACCCAACGCAGAGGACATGGCTTTCAATCCGGCATGCACCTTACTCATTTGACGGGCAATCCATTCATTGCTTTGCTTTTCAGGTGCGCGCTGAATCAGTTCGAGGCGAACCAGAATCGCTGCATCCAAAATACCATCGGCCAGGGCTTCCCAACATTTGACCGCTGCCCGTTCGCGGCCATGGCTTGGGATTAATTTACTCACCGGTGTCAGCGTATCCAGATATTCGACGATCACGTGGGAATCGAACATGCAGATATTATCTTCGAGGATCAGACAAGGTACTTTACCCAGTGGATTTGAACTTTGAATGGTGGTATCCGGAGCCCAGACATCTTCCAGGATCAGGTCACATTCCAATTTTTTTTCCGCTAAAACAATGCGGACTTTTCTTACAAAAGGGCTAGCAGTGGAGCCAATTAGTTTCATAAATTCTCTAAATTGTAGTGTCAGGACTTGTTTGATCTGTCCGTCCCTGTCAGTCGACTTCATGAGACTGAAGAAGCGGATTCGTCCTATGCGGAGTGCTCAAATTATAACATTGCGTATATTCAATTCAGCCATACTCGTTGAAATATCACTAATGAACAACAAATTCTCTGAAATTTTACTTAAAAAGTAAATACCCTGAGATGGTAAAATCACGCCTTACCCGATTACACTCAAACTACACTTGCGCTGCATGTCGGTTTTCGCTGATGCTGTGCCGAATCTCCACTTTAGCAGCCAAGTCGGTTTATGCATAACTTTTTTAGACCCGCCCACCCATTTCCATCTTTTTTTCCAACACTCATTATGTCATTCACAACACTCTCAGCGCTCTCCCCCCTCGATGGCCGCTATGCAAACAAGGTTGACGCGCTGCGTTCCCTGTTGTCAGAAACCGGTTTCATGCACCACCGTGTCAAAGTGGAAATTTCCTGGTTGATCGCCCTGTCCGAGGCCGGTTTCGCTGAAATCAAACCATTTTCTGCAAGCGCCACGCAATACCTTAATAGAATCGCCAACGAATTTGGCGATGCACAGGCCGCCCGGATCAAGGAAATTGAGGCCGTCACCAATCATGACGTCAAGGCAGTGGAATACTGGATCAAAGAGCAAGTCAAAGACATGCCCGAACTGCTGGCTGCATCCGAGTTTATTCATTTCGCCTGCACCTCGGAAGACATCAATAACACCTCGCACGGCATGATGTTGCTGGCCTCGCGCGACCAGGTGATGCTGCCGATGTTGCACAAACTGATCAGCAAATTAACCGAGATCGCGCATGACAATGCAGACCTGCCGATGCTGTCGCGCACCCACGGTCAGCCGGCCAGCCCGACTACGCTGGGCAAAGAAATTGCCAATGTCGTCGCACGTCTGCAGCGCGCCGAAAAGAATATCGCCAATGTCGAGATCCTCGGCAAGATGAATGGCGCAGTGGGGAACTACAACGCGCATCTGTCGGCGTATCCGGATGTCGACTGGGACGCGTTTTCCAGAGAAGTGATTGAACAACGTTTGGGTTTAAAGCATAACCCGTACACAATCCAGATCGAACCGCATGACTACATGGCGGAATTGTTTGACGCTTTCGCGCGCGCCAACACCATACTGCTCGATTTGAATCGCGATATCTGGGGTTATATTTCGATCGGCTATTTCAAACAACGCACCAAAGCCGGTGAAATCGGTTCTTCGACCATGCCGCACAAAGTCAATCCAATCGATTTCGAAAACTCGGAAGGCAATCTTGGCCTGGCCAACGCCGTGTTGAAACATCTGTCAGAAAAATTGCCGGTATCGCGCTTTCAGCGTGACCTGACTGATTCCACCGTACTGCGCAATATCGGCGTGGCATTTGGCTACACCTTGCTGGCGTATGACAGCTGTCTGCGCGGCCTGAACAAACTCGAAGTCAATCCCTCACGTCTGGCAGAAGATCTGGATGCAACATGGGAAGTATTGGCAGAACCGGTGCAGACCGTGATGCGCCGCTACGGCATCGAGAATCCTTACGAACAATTGAAGGAACTGACGCGCGGCAAAGGCATTTCGAAAGAAGCGTTGCGCGAATTTATTTTGGGCCTGGCGATTCCGGACACCGCCAAGCAGTTGCTGCTTGAAATGACGCCATCCAACTATATCGGTATTGCCCACCAGCTGGCCAAGAAGATCTGACGACACATTACAGATCAAAACCAAAAAATCCATCTCCAACACAGATGGATTTTTTTTGTTATGCTTGAACGCTTTTCAGGGAACCCCACTACTCCACGGCAAAATGACAAAATACACCAAGACCGCCATGTTGTTTCACTGGCTCATTGCCCTTCTGATTATCATTTCCTTCTGTCTGGCTGTCACCATGGTGAACATGCCGGGCTTTTCCCCGACCAAATTGAAGTACTTCTCCTGGCATAAATGGCTGGGCGTGACGATCTTTGGGCTGTCCTGCCTGCGCCTGTTATGGCGTCTCGGTCACCCGGCCCCGCCTTATATGGCAATCATGCCGGGCTGGCAAAAGCTGGCCGCCTCCGGGCTGCACGGCTTTTTATATATTTTGATTCTGGCCATCCCGGTCAGCGGTTACCTGTACAGTATGGCTGCTGGCATTCCGGTTATTTATCTGGGGATGTTCCCCATGCCGGTGATCATGGATGCCAATCCGGAACTGAAACCGCTGCTCAAGGAAATCCATTTTTATTTAAATATGGCACTGCTCGCCAGTTTCATCATTCACGCGCTGGCCGCACTCAAGCATCAATTTATCGACAAAGACCACACCATTAACCGCATGCTCCCGTAAGGAATCACGATGAAATCAAAAACATTACTGCTCGCGCTGACCGTCACTGTATTGGGCTACGCCTATGCTGCTTCCGTGCTCGACGCAAAAAAGAGTACCGTCACGATCACCGCAAAACAAATGAACGTGCCGATGAATGCCAAATTCACCAAGGTCAGCGGTACGGTTGACTACAATCCTGCTACGCCCGACGCAACCAAAGCCAGTGTCGATATCGATATCGCCAGTTTCGATCTGGGCGACCCCGAATACAACAAGGAAGTGTTGAAAAAGAACTGGTTCAATGCGCCGCAATTTCCCAAGGCCAGCTTTGTCTCAACGGCGATGAAAGGCGGCGCAAATGGAATGATGAGCGCCACCGGCAATCTGACCATCAAAGGCAAAACCCTGCCGGTCACCTTCCCGGTCAAAATCACCAAGGACGGCACTGGCACCACCTTCGACGGTTCAGTCCCGATCAAACGTTTGGCGTTCAATATCGGCGAAGGTGAATGGGCCGATACCGGGACCGTTGCCGACGAAGTAGTGATCAAGTTTCATGTCGTAGTAACACCGTAGCAAGTTGGACTCTCGCAGTTTATAAACCCTTTTTAAAGGAATAATCAGATGAATATATCCAAACTTTTCGCACTGGCATTAGTCGCTATTGCCCCATCCGTGTTTGCTCAGACCTACAACATTGATCCCAGCCATACTTATCCAAGTTTTGAAACCGACCATATGGGCATTTCCGTCTGGCGCGGCAAGTTCACCAAGACCAGCGGCACCGTTACTCTCGACAAGGCGAAGAAAACCGGCAGCCTGAATATCGTGATCGATATGAGTTCGATTGATATCGGCTTTGACAAATTAAACGACCATTTGAAATCGGAAGATTTTTTCAATATCGCCAAATTCCCGACTGCGACTTACAAAGCCTCCAATTTTAAATTTGACGGCGACAAGCCGGTTGCCGTGATGGGTGATCTGACTTTGCTGGGCGTGACCAAACCGGTTACCTTAACGATCGATAAATTCAAATGCATTATCCATCCGATGAGAAAAGTGGAAGTATGCGGCGCGGATGCGCATGCGGAATTCAAACGTACCGATTTCGGGATGAATACTTATTCGCCACCGTTTGATCCGGTCATCAAGCTGGCTATTCAGGTTGAAGGCGTGATTGCTAATTAGTTCTTTAGCGCCAAATGGAAAGCCAGCAAGAATTTGCTGGCTTTTTTATTGTGGGAACCGAAGTAACGGCTAAAACAATAGTCGTTGATTAAATCCGTCATTCCCGCGGCTTTAGGCGGGAACCTAGCGTCGTTCGTTGCAGACCACAGCTGTACGACGCTGGGTTCCCGCCTAAAGCCGCGGGAACGACGTAATAAACAATATCGGAAGGATGAAACGTGACATTTTTATGCGGTCAGTTCCAGATACAAATCGTTCCAGTATGGATTGGTCGCCTCAATCAAACGTATCTTCCAGGCCCGGTTCCATTTTTTAATTTGCTTTTCCCGAACAATTGCTGATTCCATGGACTCATGCTGTTCAAACCAAACCAGCTTATCAATATTGTGTCGACTGGAAAACCCTTCAACAAACTGATTCTTATGCTGCCAAACGCGTTTCGGTAAATCACTTGTTACGCCAAGATATAGAGTCCCGTTTCGATGGCTTGCAAGCAGGTACACGTAAGAATATCTGTTCATGAAAAAAACGATAAGGTTTCGCGTTTTTAATCGTTAGTGAATGCCAGTTCCTGCCACGTCGTTCCCGCGGCTTTAGGCGGGAACCCAGTGTCGTATAGTTCTGGTCGCGAAAAAACGACGCTAGGTTCCCGCCTAAAGCCGCGGGAACGACAAGCCTGGCTGCTGCCTCATAACATTTCTCGCCCAACCGGACCAGCATCAACTTGCTGGTTTTTTTTGAACCTCAGTGCTTAAACCACCGCACCATCAGTTTCATCCTTCGGTTTAATCGGCTTGACCAAATCTTCCCGCTTCACACCCAGCCACATCGCAATCGCCGCAGCAACAAACACCGATGAATAAATACCGAAAAGAATACCGATAGTCAGTGCCAGCGCGAAACCGTGTAATGTCGGACCACCGAAGAAGTACATCGACAACACCATCATCTGGGTCGATCCGTGAGTAATGATGGTACGTGACATCGTGGTAGTGATCGCATTGTTGATCACTTCAGTCACCGAGGTCTTGCGTTGCTTGCGGAAGTTCTCGCGAATCCGGTCAAAAATAACCACGGATTCATTCACTGAGTAACCCAAGACCGCCAACACTGCTGCCAATACTGACAGACTGAATTCCCACTGGAAGAAGGCAAAGAAACCGAGAATGATCACCACGTCATGCAAGTTCGCCAGAATCGCCGATACCGCATATTTCCATTCGAAGCGCAGTGCCAGATAAATCATCACGCCAACCACCACCATCGCCAGCGCCGACAAACCGTTGGTAAACAATTCTTCGCCAACCTGCGGTCCGACGATCTCAACCCGTTTCTTGGTCACGCCTGCATCATTTTTTTGCAGGGCAGCCAATACGGTATCAGTTTGCTGTGCTGCCGTTACGCCAGCCTTGGGCGCTGGCAAACGAATCAACACATCCTGCGCGCGACCGAAAATCGACACGCTGGTGTCATGAAAGCCGAGCTGTTCCAGGGTCTGTTTGACTTGCTCAACATTGGCGGCCTGGGTGTAGCTCACTTCCATCTGCGTGCCGCCGGTGAATTCGATCGAATAATTCAAACCGTTGTGGATCAGGAAGAACACGGCGGCGACAAAGGTCAGCGCCGAAATGGCGTTGAAGATCAGCGCATGGCGCATGAACGGGATATCTTTTTTGATGCGGAATAATTCCATGATAAATCCTCAATATGCTTAATTAGTTGGTTTCCAGATTTGACCGATCGCTACCGTGGTCAATTTGCGCTTGCGTCCGTACCAGAGGTTCACCACGCCGCGTGACACAAACACCGACGAGAACATCGAAGTCAAAATACCGAGACAGTGCACCACCGCGAAACCACGAATCGATCCCGAACCAAATACCAGCAAGGCCAGACCAACAATCAGGGTGGTCACGTTCGAATCCAGAATCGTCGCCCAGGCACGGTCAAAACCGGCCGAGATCGCCGCCTGCGGCGAATTGCCATTGCGCAGTTCTTCGCGGATCCGTTCATTGATCAACACGTTCGAGTCAATCGCCATACCGAGTGCCAGCGCAATCGCCGCCATACCAGGCAAGGTCAATGCCGCCTGCAACAACGACAGGGCCGCAACCAGCAGCAACAGATTGAACGACAGTGCCATGACGCTGAATGCGCCGAACAACACGTAGTAGACAATCATGAAAATCGAAATCGCGATGAAACCGTACATGGTGGAGTTCAAACCCTGCTTGACGTTTTCTGCGCCGAGCTGTGGTCCGATAACACGCTCTTCAATAATTGACATCGGCGCAGCCAGGGCACCGGCGCGTAACAGCAGGGCCAGATCGCTGGCCGCTTCAGTCGTGCCCATGCCGGTGATCTGGAATGAGGAACTCAATTCCGCCTGAATCGTCGCCACGGTCAGCACTTCGCCCTTGCCTTTTTCAAACAGGACGATGGCCATTTTCTTTCCGATCTTGCCGCGGGTTGCATCGCGCATTTTGCGGCCGCCGTCGCCATTCAGATCAATACTGACCGCCGGTTGCTGATGTTGGTCAAAACTGGCTGAAGCGCTGGAAATCGATTCGCCGGTCAACACCGGATCTTTATACAGAATCACCGGTGCGCTGCGACCGACTTTAAATAACTCCGAACCATAAGGCACGGTTGCGGTGGCATCGGTTCCATCCAGAATCGATTCATCTTTCATGCGCACTTCCAGCGTCGCCGTACGACCAATGATGTCCTTGGCACGCGCCACGTCGACCACACCAGGCAACTCGACCACGATGCGATCCGCACCCTGCTGCTGAATGATCGGTTCTGACACACCGAGTTGATTGATACGCTTGGACAGGGTCGCAATGTTTTGCTTCACACCGTCAGATTTCGCCAGCTGCAATGCCGCCGGTTTTATGGTCACGGTCAACTGTAAATCGCTGCCGCTGCCGGACTCGGCCACATCGGCTTCATGTTGCTGCGCCAGAATTGCCTCTTTCGCCTTGGCCATTGCGGCGGCATCGGTGAATTTGATCGTGATCTGATTGGCAGTGCGTTCAATACCGGAATGACGGATGTCCTTGTCACGCAATCCGCTGCGAATACTGGCCTGCATGCCCTGCAAACGTTGATTCAACACGCCTGCGGTATCGACCTGCATCAGGAAATGCACACCACCGCGCAAATCCAGACCGAGGAACATCGGCAGCGCATGGATGTTTTGCAACCAGAGCGGTGTGCTTGACAGAGAATTGAAGGTCACGCTGTACGAGGGATCGGTCTGATCCGGGTTCAGCGTTTTTTCCAGTACTTCCTTGGCCTTGAATTGCGCGTCCGGATCAACAAAGCGTACCTTCACCGTACCCTGGGAAGCATTCACTTCGTAAAATATGCCGGTGGTGGCGACGCTGGCCGCTTTCAGGGCATCTTCGACACGAGACTGCATGGACGAATCGACTTTGATCGTCGCCTTGGAGCTGTTGACCTGCAAGGCTGGTGCCGGGCTGTAGAAATTCGGCAGGGTATAGAGAGCACCGAAGGCCAGAGCGATCAGGATAATGACGTATTTCCAGACGGGATAACGATTCATAGGAAGGAAAATTTAAGAGTACGTTAATAAAAATAAAACAAAAAGCAGGGCTCTAAAAATGAAGAAGCGGGGCATCCCCCGCTTTGCTTTTCAGTCTGCTCTTTTAGCTAATCGCTTTAATGGAATCTTTCGGCAGCAGCATGGTCACTGCGCTTTTCTGCACCACGACTTCGGTATTGGCCGCAATCTCGATCGTGACATAAGCATCGGTCACCTTGGTGATCTTGCCTAAAATACCGCCGACGGTAATGACTTCATCATTTTTCTTCAAGCCATCCATCATGGCCTTTTGTTCTTTTTGACGCTTCATTTGCGGACGGATCATCAGGAAGTACAGCACCACGAACATCATGATGATAGGTAAGAAACTCATCAGGTTACCGTCGAAACCGGTACCACCTGCGGCCTGGGCATAAGCGTTGGATATAAACATAATTTCCTCTTGTGTTATTGAGCAGTGCTTGGGTATTTGATGCTCAATCGATATTTTTAAAGCTGGACTCTGAACAAATAAATAAAGTTGGCTATTCTAGCATCAGTCACTAGACGCCTTGGGCTCTATCTGCATGAAATTGAACAACAAAAGCCGAAAACGTGTCGCCATCCAACGCATCGCGCATTTCCTGCATTAATTCCAGGTAATAGTGCAGATTGTGGATGGTATTCAAGCGTGCGCCGAGGATTTCACCGGTTCGATGCAAATGATGCAAGTATGCGCGGGAAAAGTTTTTGCAGGCGTAGCAACTGCAGGTCGGATCCAGCGGCAAGGTGTCTTCCTTGTAACGGGCGTTTTTGATCTTGATATCGCCAAAGCGGGTAAATAACCAGCCGTTGCGCGCATTGCGGGTGGGCATGACGCAGTCGAACATATCAATACCATTGGTGACACCAGCGACCAGATCCTCCGGCGTACCGACCCCCATCAGGTAATGCGGCTTGTTGGCCGGCAGGCGCGGACCGACATGTTTTAACACGCGCAGCATTTCTTCTTTCGGCTCACCGACCGACAGGCCGCCGATCGCAATCCCATGAAAATTCAATTCTTCCAGACCGGCCAGTGATTCGTCACGCAAATGCTCATACATCCCGCCCTGCACGATGCCAAACACCGCATTCGGATTTTCACCCTGATTGAATTCATCGATGGAGCGTTTCGCCCAGCGCAATGACATACGCATCGACTGCGCGGCTTCCTGCGCCGTGGCGGGACGGCCATCAATTTCATACGGCGTGCATTCATCGAACTGCATCGCAATGTCAGAGTTCAAGGCGCGTTGAATCTGCATCGAGATTTCCGGTGACAGAAACAAACGCTCGCCACTGATCGGCGAAGCAAACTTGACGCCTTCCTCACTGATTTTGCGCATCGCCCCCAGAGAAAAAACCTGAAACCCGCCCGAGTCAGTCAGTATCGGTTTATCCCAGCCCATAAACTGATGCAGTCCGCCGAATTTATTGAGCACCGACAAGCCCGGCCGTAACCAGAGATGAAAGGTATTACCCAAAATAATTTGCGCATTGATTTCCTTCAACTCGAGGGGCGACATGGCTTTCACCGAACCGTAAGTGCCGACCGGCATAAAAATCGGGGTCTGAATCACGCCGTGATTGACCGTCACTTCACCGCGTCGTGCCGCACTGTTCGGATCTTTTTTGATTAATTTGAAGTTGAGCATTTACGCCTCTTTCCTGGCTTGATTCGAGAGCAGCATGGCGTCGCCATAACTGAAAAAGCGATATTGATGTTCGATCGCATGCTGATACGCATGACGAATTTCCGCAACCCCGGCAAAGGCCGATACCAACATCAGCAGCGTCGATTTGGGCAGATGAAAATTGGTCACCAGCCGCGTGACCGTTTTGAATTGATAACCCGGCGTGATAAACAATCTGGTATCCGCGCTGCCGGCCTGCAAAACTCCTGACTGCGATGCCGATTCCAGTGCGCGCATGCTGGTCGTGCCAACTGCCACCACATCGCGTCCGGCCTGCTGCGCCTGCTGCACCGCCGTCACGGTTGCCTGCGGCACGCTATACCATTCGCTGTGCATATCGTGTTTCGACAAATCTTCGTGGCGTACCGGCTGAAACGTACCGGCGCCGACATGCAAGGTCACGAACGCGAACTGGATGCCTTTGGCCCGGCAGCGCTCCAGCAAGGCCTCATCAAAATGCAGTCCCGCGGTTGGCGCTGCAACCGCACCGGGAACTTTTGAATACACGGTCTGATACCGGGTTTCGTCATAGGCATCCGCCGCGTGTTCAATATACGGCGGGAGCGGCAGACTGCCATATTGTTCGAGCAGATCAAATACATCGCCGGGAAAATCCAGCACATAGAATTCGCCTTCGCGCTCACCGACTTCCACCTCAAAGGCATCGGCCAGACGAATCGTGCTGCCCTGGGCAGGAGATTTTGAAGCGCGAATTTGCGCCAGCACGCTGTGTTGGTCCGGGGCGTTATGCAATATCCGTTCAACCAGCACTTCGACTTTGCCACCGGTATTCTTCACGCCAAAGAAGCGCGCTTTTAACACCCGGGTATCGTTGAAGACCAGCAGATCGTTGGGTTTGAGCTGGTCAATTAAATCTTCAAAATGTTTGTCATGGACAGTCATGCCCTCGACCTGCAACAGGCGCGAAGCGCTGCGTTTGCTTAAGGGAGTTTGGGCGATGAGCGCTTCGGGCAGGTCAAAATTGAAATCTGACAGGGTATAGGTTTGGTGCATGGTCTTTATGTACGGGCACGATTTTGTTGAAATCGTTGGTTAGTTGCACACTTCGCTGTATAAAAACACAGTATTGTGCTAGCGTGACGAGTGCGTCATTTTACGCTAACCCATCTCACTCCGATATGCCCGCAACCGCCAAAGCCACCGTGACTGAACAAAAACCGATCCCGCGCATCACGAAACTGGCTGCCAGTCTGGCCAAACTTGGCTTGCGCAGCGAGATGGATTTTGTTTTGCATTTGCCGATGCGCTATGTCGACGAAACCGAAATCGCCCCAATCAGGCAGGCGGCGTTTTCTGGCGGACAGGCACTGCAGGTTGAAGGCGTGGTCACGGCCTGCGATGTGCAGTATCGGCCGCGCCGCCAGTTGGTGGTGACGATTGCCGATGATTCCGCGCCGCTGGTGATGCGGTTTTTGAATTTCTACGGCAGCCAGGTCACGCAACTGGCAATCGGCACCCGGGTGCGGGCACGCGGCGAAATCCGGCATGGCTTCTTTGGTCCCGAGCTGGTCCATCCGGAATACAAAATCGTCAACGACAACACCCCGCTGCCCACGCAATTAACGCCGGTGTACCACTCAGGCATCGGCGTGTCGCAAATTACTCTGCGCCGGGAAATTCGCAGTGCGATGCAAAAAATTAATTGGCAAGACACCCTGACACCCGAACTGCGCCAGCAACACGACCTGATCGGCTTCGCCGACGCGGTGCAACTGCTGCACAATCCGCCCGCCGACATCGACGAGTCCAGTCTCGAAGATCGTTCGCACCCGGCCTGGCGCAGAATGAAGTTCGACGAATTATTGGCCCAGCAATTGTCCCTGCAGCGCGCGCAGTTCTCACGACGTCGTAAATCCGCTCCGAATTTATCCAGCGTCGGTGCAGTCTCGAATGCATTTCTGATGAGTTTGCCGTTTGCCTTGACCGGGGCACAGCAGCGCGTGCTGCAGGAAATCCGGCAAGACATGTGCATGCCGCACCCGATGCAGCGTCTGCTGCAGGGTGATGTCGGCTGCGGTAAAACCATCGTTGCAGCGCTGGCCGCCGCGCAGGCCATCGACAGCGGTTATCAGGCGGCGCTGATGGCACCGACTGAAATTCTGGCCGACCAGCATTTCCGCAAAATCGCCGCCTGGCTAGAACCATTGGGCATTAACGTAGCCTGGCTGACCGGCAGCCTGAAGAAAAAAGACAAGCAGGCCGCGCGCGAACAGATTGAAACCGGTCAGGCGCAATTAATCATTGGCACCCATGCCTTGCTGCAGGACGAAGTCAAATTCGCGCGGCTGGGACTGGTGATCGTCGATGAGCAACATCGCTTTGGTGTCGATCAGCGTCTCACCCTGCGTAACAAAGGCATGAATCTGGAGAACCTGATTCCGCATCAGCTGATGATGTCGGCCACCCCGATCCCGCGCACACTTGCCATGACGTATTACGCGGATCTGGAAATTTCCATCATTGACGAATTGCCCCCGGGACGCAGCCCGATCATGACGCGCGTGATCGATCAGGAACGTCGTCAGGAAGTCATCGAACGGGTTGGTGCGGCGGCGGCGGAAGGTCGGCAGATTTATTGGGTGTGTCCACTCATTGAAGAATCCGAAGCACTGCAACTGCAGACTGCGACCGAGACCTATGTGATGTTGACCGAAGCGCTGCCTGAGTTAAGCGTCAGTCTGGTGCATGGCCGGATGAAGTCGACCGAAAAGCAGGACATCATGGCAGACTTCAAAGCGGGCAATACGCAGCTGCTGGTCGCCACCACCGTGATCGAAGTCGGGGTTGATGTCCCGAATGCGTCCCTGATGGTGATCGAACATGCTGAGCGATTTGGTCTGTCGCAATTACATCAATTGCGCGGTCGGGTTGGGCGCGGGACCGCAGCCAGCGCCTGCCTGCTGCTGTATCAGACACCGCTGGGCGGGATTGCCAAACAGCGTCTGGCGACCATGCGCGCGACCACCGATGGATTTGAAATCGCCCGCAAAGATCTCGAGATCCGCGGCCCCGGTGAATTTCTCGGTGCCCGCCAGGCGGGCCTGGCGATGCTGCGCTTTGCCGATCTGGAAACCGACCAATGGCTGGTTGATCAGGCGCGCGAACTGGCTCAAGCCTTATTGAACAATCTGCACCCCGGTTCAGAGCAGATCGTCGAAGCGCATTTGCTGCGCTGGATGAATCGCAAGGAAGAATATCTGCGGGTTTGATCAGCAATGCAGGTATCATTAGCCGACTCGCCAAAAACAGGCATCCAACGAGCATTAACTGGTGGTGAACATGGTCTTCAAACTGACGGCATTCCTATTTTCCATTGTCCTTGCAAGCCAGGCCCTGGCCAATAGCCAGAGCGAGTGCAGCGCCGGAAAAGGTGACTACCTCGTGGGCACGGCAGTGAGCAACCCAAAGTATCAGGCATCCAAAAAATATTACGCAGGCATCAAGTTATCGCATACGGTGCTCGAGGTTCAGTCGGACCAGGACCAGCAAACCTATCAGGTCGCGATTGACAATATTTACGCCAGCGACTTTGATCAAAACAGTCACAGTGTGCCTGCATCGCTGACAGAAATACGGACCGGCACCAGGCTTGCCATCTGCGGCAAGTACTTTCACAACGATAATCGTCAGGGCATTCACTGGGTGCACCAGAACTGCGGCCACAGACCGACGCCGGACAAGCCGGACGGCTTTGTAAAATTAATTTCAAAACAAGGAAATGAAGGCGCGAATTTGGAGGCCAGTCAACAGTATTGTCGCCGTTAGACTTGGCCAGCAAATCAAGGTGAAATTGCATTTAAGGCAAGCGATCAATTAAAATCCATAAAATCCGCTCAATTTGCACAATAAGCATAGCCACAAAAACCGCTTGGCCCTACACTGCTAACAGAAAAATACCAAGCACAGGCGCCTGTCGAGGCCAGAAAAATGTCATGACACTCACTGAACTGAAATACATTGTCGCCGTTGCACGTCACCGTCATTTCGGACACGCAGCAGAAGCATGTTTTGTTGCGCAACCGACGCTGTCGGTCGCGATCAAAAAATTGGAAGATGAATTAGGCGTGATCCTGTTCGAACGCGGCGGCAGTGAAATCAGCACCACCGCCATCGGCGCGCAAATTGTCGCCCAGGCCGAACATGTGCTGGAACAAACCGCCGCCATCAAAAAAATCGCCAAACAAAACAACGATCCGCTGGCCGGGGTATTTCGCCTCGGCGTGATCTACACAATCGGGCCCTACCTGCTGCCCACGCTGGTCAAGGGCATGATTGCGTATGCCCCGAAAATGCCACTGGTCCTGCAGGAAAATTTCACTACCCGCTTGCTGGAATTGCTGCGTCAGGGCGAACTGGATGCCGCCATCGTTGCCTTGCCCCTGCCAGAAAACGGGTTCCTGACCCTGCCGGTCTACGAAGAGCCGTTTGTAGTTGCGGTCCCCAATCAGCATCCGTGGGTTACGCGCAGTGGTATCGACGCCGACGAATTAAAATCGGAAACCATGCTCCTGCTCGGCAATGGCCATTGCTTTCGCGATCAGGTTCTGGAGGTCTGTCCCGAGATGGCGCGCTTTGCAACCAGTGATGACGGCATTGCCCGCACCTTTGAAGGCTCCTCGCTGGAAACCATCCGCCACATGGTCGCGTCCGGAATCGGGATTACCGTGTTGCCCAAGGCTTCGGCGCCCAATCCGACCAGTGCAGATGGCATGCTGTGCCACTTACCTTTCAATGCTCCCGTGCCAAGTCGTCAGGTCGCCCTGGTCTGGCGCAAGAGCTTTACCCGCAACGCCGCTATCGCAGCCGTCCAGCACGTCATATTGAACTGCGATCTGCCCGGCGTGCTGATGATGCCAGATGCCACCGTGAGCTAAAACGGGGTCAAATGAATTATCCCCGAAAGGGACACTTAAATTAATCGGTTTATTTAGCGCGGAACGCGTTAGCTTGCCGTTTTTGAATTAATTTGTGGTTCATCGCTTGAACTTGTCTATAAATGACAACATAACATGATGCAAAAAAAGATGATTTATGGCAATAATACGCAGTAGCAGGAAAATTAAACTAAAAACAACGTAGAACCTCAGGAGATGACCTATGCGGCACTTTCAGTCAGAGTTCGATAGCTTAGTTGGCATTCAGGAAAAACCCATGGAACGACGCGACTTTATCAAGAGCGCAGTAGGTCTGGGTTTTGCAGCGGCGGCCATGCCGATTTGCGCCAAAACCGTCATCAAGACCGACGGGGAAGGGTTGAATGAGGGTGAATTCACTCTGGATATTGGCGGCCAGCCGGTGCCGGTGTATATGGCAGCGCCCAAAGGCAAAAGCAATCTGCCGGTGGTACTGGTGATTTCCGAGATCTTCGGACTGCATGAACACATCGCCGATGTTGCACGTCGGTTCGCCAAACTGGGGTTCCTGGCCGTCGCGCCAGAACTGTTCATCAGACAGGGCGAACCGGCCAATTACGACAACATCGCGCAATTGATGAAAGAAGTCGTCTCCAAAGTTCCGGATGAACAGGTACTGGGCGATCTGGATGCAGTAGTCGCCTGGACCAAGCGCAACGGTGGTGATGCCAACAAGATTGCCATTGCCGGCTTTTGTTGGGGTGGCCGTTTCACCTGGTTATATGCCGCGCACAATCCAGAAGTGAAGGCCGCCGCTGCATGGTATGGCCGGCTGGTTCCAGATGGCGCGCCGACTGCACTGAGTCCGCACAACCCGATAGACATCGCGCCCACCTTGACCGTGCCCGTTTTGGGGTTATATGGCGGCAAAGATCCTGGTATTTCTGCAGCCTCAATTCAGCAGATGAAGGATGCCCTGGCCAAAGGATCGAGCAAATCGGAAATCGTGGTATACCCCAAATCCGGGCACGCCTTCCACGCTGATTATCGTCCGACTTATGTGCAGGACGATGCGAAAGATAGCTGGAAACGTTGTATTGACTGGTTCCATGCGCATGGCGTTGAATAATAGTTGAACAACTACAGCACGGCTGATTTTCTTCAATATAGAATTGCAGACTATTTTTGGTCGTGGTAATTGATGCAAACATCGGCTGGCGCCGCGAATTCATTGATACCGCGGCCTGCCAGTTTGCTGTATGACCTAAGACCACAACAACAAAATATCCAAGCGGATCAGTACCAAGTGGAAAGCAGCACTAAACTGACCATAGCATCACGCATCACACAAACTACGCCATCGCCTGATTCAATTCAGGCAGACAAATCAGGAGTTGCAATGAGTTTGGCAATCAGATACCGACTAATCGATATAGCCAGAGGAACAGATTCGGTAGGGTTATTGAAGTCATTACGTGCCTGGCAGTTTGAAAGCCCGGAACAGTTGAATGCAAGAACACAAAAGCAGCTGGAACAGTATTTCAATGAATTGCGCGAAGCCGTGCCCATGTTCAGACAGGTTACCCGTTTTGAGGATTTGCCTATCATCGACAAGCCGTTTGTCAATCAACACCTTAACGAATTAATGAACCCGAATTTTAAGGGCGCCGTGATTCGGAAAAAAACCGGAGGATCAACTGGCGTCCCCTTAATTTATTACACTGGCGTGCAGTCCCAGTCCTATTTATGGGCTGGGATTTATTTGTCGTGGGAAGTAGCCGGGTTCAAATTTGGTGACAAGGTCGCGTTTCTGGCCGGTCCATCGCTGTTTGCCACCGGATACAAACAAAGTATTTATTTCCGGCTGCTCAACGTCACCTTGCTGTCAGCATTTAACATGACCGCGGAAACCATGAGCGAATACGGCCGCCAGCTGCAAAACAGCGCGATCCGGCTGCTGTACGGCTATCCGTCAGCAGTTCATCTACTGGCGCGCCATTTTCTGGACGCAGGCAAAACCTTGAGTACGAATTTGCGTGGCATAGTCTGTACCGCAGAAACCATGACGCCGGTCATGCGTAAAGATATTGAAGCTGCATTTGGCGTGCCCTGCTACAGTCAATACGGTTGTCACGATGCCGGAGTATCGGCGTTTGAATGCGAGCATCGCAATGGCTTTCATTTAATCTCCACGCGCAGCTATACCGAAGTACTGCCTGACGGCCAGTTCATCTCAACCGATCTGTCGAACCGCACCATGTTCATGCCACGTTATAACACCGGTGACATCGTCAGACAATCCGGTCGCCAGTGCCCCTGTGGACGAGGCTTTCCGCTGCTGGACGAAGTGCTTGGACGCCAGAACGATATGGTTGTCGATACGCGTGGCACAACAGTACATTCGCTGTTCTTTATTTATCTGTTCCGCGAAGACGTGCGCATCCTGTCGTTCCAGGTCATCTTCGACGAAACACAGCTCGACGTTAACCTGCATGTCAAACAACTTGACGATCAGGAGTTGGCACTGCTGGAACATAACGTACGTGAAATTATCAGCAAGACTCTGGTGTTCAAGCACCTGAACATTATTTACAACCTCCCCTTCACCAGCCTGCCAAACGGCAAGCACAGCTTTGTGATTCGTAAATCGACCCTCACCAACGCCACTCAATCATCCCATGTCCTGTCTTAGCTGTTACGAAAGCCATGAACTGTGCCCGCTGGAGAGGGTAAGTTAACTCAACTGATGCTTGTCACGACGATGTCAAATTTACGCGCTAAAGTGTTAGCTGCTTAGCATTGTCCGTTTACGTCACCCATCATAGTCAGGGAAGAAAATGATTGAATTAAAAACGCCTCGCGGTCTGCCGGTGAGTGTCCCCGAACATGAATCTGAAGACCCGTCTCCTAAATTCGATTTAAATGATTCCGCCAATATCCTGAATTACTATAACGAAAACGGCTACGTCATCATTCGAAATCTGATTTCAAACGAACAGTGCGCAACGATCAGAGAATTGTGGAATGGTGAAGTCAAAGGTTTTGATGGTTTCATGTACCGTCAGGCGACAGCAAAAGTTGAAAAGCACGTCAAGAACAGCAACGGCTGGATCATGAACCCGATCCTCAATTTACAAAGCGTCGACCCCGACTATTTTCCAAAATTCCGTCAATACGCCACCGACAAAATCATCAGCGACCCTGGATTGAGTAAGGCATTTACCACCCTGTTCAACGACGCGCCGAAAGTGGTGCAATCGATGTACTTCGAAGGCAATTCAGCAACCTGGGAACATCAGGACAGTTATTATCTGGACGCGGCAACCATCGGCCGCATGGCCGGTTCATGGATCGCACTGGAAGATATTGCCGCACGCGCAGGCAGATTTTTCATCTGTCCGGGTTCGCACAAGATCAAACTGGACGACCACAATCTGTACAACAATATCGCGGAAAATCACGAGAACTATATCTTGTCGGTCGTCAAAAAAATCAAAGACGCCAAACTCGCTATTCGCGCACCGAAGCTCAATCAGGGCGATGTGCTGTTTTGGAATGCCTTGACCATCCATGGCTCGCTGGATAGCCAGGATACGGCCAATTCGCGTTCATCGATTACCTGTCACGCAATTCCAAACCAGGAAAAATTCCTGCAATTGCAAACTCGCACCTTTGATCTGCCTACCGACAAAGTCAACCAGACTTATATTTTTAAGCCCAAGGATTTGAGCAAGGTCAAGAACAAAGTGATCTTCAATATCGAGACCAATTTCCCGTCGACGTTTTATTGGTTGAAGAAGCAGGCCATTATTTACATGGTAAAAAACAAGCCGCATTAGGTCTGGACTCGAATTAAAGCAACGTCGTTCCCGAGGGGGTTTGGCTGGAACCTGGCGTCGTTTAGTTTACTACCAGAGCTATACGACACTGGGTTCCCGCCTGAAACCGCGGGAACGACGTGAACTAATAAGAGCAGTGCAGACTACAGTAAATTACAGCGACAGCTTCTTGAAAACAAACTCAGGAATAGTCTTGATAATCGCCATAATCCAATACCAGAACCACGGTGAATACACCACGTCGCGGCTGTTGTCACAGGCATCAACGATACATTTGGCCAGGTAATCCGGCTTCGCCCACAGCAAGCCCTTCTTGAAACTGGCCGTCATCGGCGTATCCACAAAACCCGGCTTGATCGTCGTCACTGCAACACCAGATTTCAGCATCCGTTGACGCAAGCCCGATGTGAACGCCGTCACCATCGCCTTGGCACTGCCATACACATAATTACTCTGACGACCGCGATCGCCAGCCACCGATGAAATCACCGCAATCGTTCCAGCCTTTTGCTGTTCAAAGCGATTTGCCACCACCGTCAACAGCGCGATCACCGATAGGGCGTTGGTATTGATCTCCTTCATCGTCAATTCCACTGACTGCTGGCAGGCAGCCTGATCCGACAGCGTGCCATGCGCAATCAGAATCGTATCGATCCCGCCCAGCTTTTGCGCGGCCGCATCCAGCATCTCAACGTGCGCAGCGACATCATTGACATCCATGCAGCAGGTTTCCACTCTTGGACCACCCCGCACACGCAGATCAGCGGCAAGCGCCTCCAGCTTTTCTGGATTGCGCGCTACCAAAAACACATAGTCCCCGCGCTGCGCCCAGATCCGTGCCGAGGCTTCGGCTATCGCAGAATTGGCGCCGATAATGACAATTTTCTTCATCCTGTTTTCCTGATTGATTAGTACTTCGAATTGTGCAATCTAATTTTCGGTCACCCGTCGCCAAAACGACGATGAAAAGCGCGGATCAATATAAGCAGACATCTCCTGCCAGCGCGGATAGCCGCTGCGAAACAGACTGCCCGGCATCCGCCCATCCTTAGCCGGATACAGCCGCCCTCCTGCCTCGGCCAGAATTAAATCCATCCTGGCGAATAACTGCTGCAAACTCGCGCCCCGATTCGGAAAATCCAGCGCCAGACTAACCCCAGGCAGCGGAAACGACAACAGTCCCTGCGACTCAACCGCGCCGCAAATTTTCAGCACCGCCAAAAATGAACCCAGACCACTGCGCGCAATTTCATCCAGCAGTGCAGAAATGGCAGCCCTGCCGTTTTGCTCAGGGATCACGCACTGATATTGATAAAACCCTTCCGGCCCATACATCCGGTTCCATTCCAGAATGCCATCGAGCGGATAGAAAAACGGTTCATAGTGCTGCACCTGGCGGCGGCTGCGTTCGAATTGCTTGTAATAGTAAGCAGTATTAAACGGCTTCAAGGTCAGGGAATTGACCAGCGATACCGGCGGCACAAACGGAAAGGTCTTCACTTTGGATGCATACCTGACCGGCACAGTCCCGGCCGGCGCGTGATTGCCACGCATGAACAAACCCCGGCCAAGCGCCTTGCCGCTGCTCACACAATCGACCCAGGAGACCGTGTATTCATAATCCTGATCAGACTCGGCACACAGCTCAAAAAATTCATCGAGCGATTCATAGCGGATTGTTTCGGTTGTGATCCAGGGATTGCTGACACGCTTGAGCTGGATTTCGGCCCAGGTGATCATCCCGGTCAAACCCAATCCTCCGATGGTCGCCGCATAAAAATCGGCATGCTCGCTGCGCGAACAAATCAGGCGCTGACCATCTGAGCGAAGCAGCTCAAACTGATTCACGAAGCGGCCAAAATTTCCGGCCACATGATGATTCTTGCCGTGCACATCATTGGCAATCGCCCCACCCACCGTCACAAACCGCGTTCCCGGCGTAACCGGCAAGAACCAGCCCTGCCCGACGACCAGCGCCAAGATTTCCGACAACAGCACCCCCGCTTCGCAGCGCAGCACACCGGTGGCCGGATCAAACGCAATGAATTTATCGAGCGAGCGCGTTTTGATCGCAATCCCGCCGCTGTTCAGACAACTGTCGCCATAGCTGCGACCATTGCCATACGGCAGACAGGAGATCGATGCGTCAGCGCCCAGCGACAGGGCATCAAATCGATTACCGACCGCCACCACGTCTTGCTCGGAGCGCTGCACGCGACCCCATGATGTAAGCATTTCTTTAGGCATTTCTGTAGCCATTAAGTCGCGATTAAAACCGTAAGTCCGACCAATACACCGACTACGATGCTGACCGGGTCCTTGATCGCAAATACAACCGGATCATCATGCATATCACCGCGATGGGTAATCAGCCAGACCCTGCTGATCCAGAACAGCAGCAACACGCACAAGAACCAGATCACCTGAGGCAAACGGTACAGCTTGAGCACTTCCGGCGAATTAATATACAGCGCCAAAATCAGCACGCACAAGAATCCTGACGCAGCGCCCATACTCTGCAGAATTGGCAGATCTTCCACATGGTAGCCGCGACCGGCAGCCTTCAATTTGCCCTGACGTTGCAAAGCGTCCAGTTCCGCATAGCGTTTCACCAACGCCAGACTCAAAAACAGAAATACCGAGAACAGCAACAGCCAGAATGACAGCGCCACATCAATTGCCTTGGCACCGGCCACGATGCGCACCGTATATAAACCGGCCAGCGCAATCGTATCGATCAGCGCAACGCTTTTCAGGCCAAACGAATAGGCAACCGTCAGCGAATAATACGCCCCCAGGGCAATCCAGAATTTAACCGGTAGTGCATGCGCAAACAACACTACCCCGATCAACAACAGCGGAATCAAGGCAAAGCCCACCACCAGCGACAGGTCGCCCGAGGCAAACGGACGTTTGCGTTTTCTGGCATGCAGACGATCGGACTCCAGATCCAGCATATCGTTTAACAGGTAGACCGAAGACGCACACAGGCCAAAGGCAAAAAACGCCATCACTGCCTGCGACATTGCGGTCATATTGCCCATCTGGTGTGCGGCAACCAGCGGCACGAAGATCAACATGTTTTTTGCCCATTGATGCAGGCGCAGCGCTTTCAAGACCGGTTTTATAAAGCCGGGCTTTTTGGGGAAGACCAGCGTGTCCTTGTTTTCAGTCAGAACAGTCGCTTTTTGAACAAGCCCGGCATCACCATTGACCACAATCGCCTGATAACTCTTCGTCCAGATCGCCAGGTCGACATGATGATTACCGCAATAATCAAACCCGCGCTCGCCAAATTTTTCAACCAGATGGCGCGCCTTGGTCGATCCGGACATATTCACCGAATCGGTACTGGCCAACACACCTTCAAACATCGTCAGGTGTTCTGCCACCTGATCGGCCAGGCGATAATTCGACGCCGTGCACAACCATAAAACCCGACCACCCTCTTTTTGCTCTGTGAGCCAGCTCATGAATGCCAGGTTGTAGGGCAAGGCGACCGGATTGAGTTGAATGCGCTTGGCAATTTCGGCTTTTAACACCGCTTTACCTTGCAGCAGCCAAAATGGAACCAGCAGCAGATATAAAGGATTGCGCTTACACAGCAGTAAAAACGTTTCCAACAGCAGATCGCTATGGATCAGCGTGCCATCCAGATCCACACACAGCGGGCGCGTTCGGCTCTCTGAATTCATTCTAAAACCTCTCCAAATTGTGGGGAATAACGCAAAATCGCCACGGCGATCCAACCGACCAGCACGGCAAACCATAAAGTTAACACACGACAAACCACAGTCAACAGAATTGCATCCGGCAGCGAATAACCGTGTGCAGCCAGCAACGCCACCATCACCGCTTCAGTGCTGCCCAGTCCACCAGGTAAAAAGGACAGCGCGCCGACGATAATCGCAATCGAATAAATACCGGCAGCCGTCCCCCAGTCCATCGCAACGCCCGGCGCGATGGCGCCGATCAACATCAGGCCGGTTCCCTCTGCGCCCCAGGCCAGCAGACCGATCACAAAACCAATGCACAGAATTTGCGGCTTCAAAAGCACCTGAGCAGACATGAGCGTGCGCAGGATACCGTCGGTGATCTTCCGGAACTTCTCAGGGAACCAACTGGCGGCATGCGCAAATTCAAACACCCTGATCCACGGCGTCATCGCAAATACCACAAACAGGGCACAAATAACCAGAGCACTGACCCAGATCAGATTTGCATAGGCACGCGACGATGCCAGCGCCAGCATGGCAATGGCAATCATCGCCAGCAGATCCATCAGGCGTTCAATAAAAAAGGCGGCTGCGGTGGTCGACAGCGGAATACCCGATTTCAGGTAATACCTGCCGCGCACCATTTCACCGACCTTACCCGGTGAGAGCGTGAAAGCAAACCCGGCAATATAGGTTAAGGCTGAAAAACCGGCAGACAGCGAATGCCCCATCTTTTGCAGATACACCGTCCAGCGCAACACGCGCAGCGCGTAATTGAACAAGGACAGCAGCAAGGCCAGCAGCACGGCATCGCGGGCAGCCCAGACCGGGGCAAAGTCAATTTGGGCGATATCGGCCCGGAAGGTCACTGCGCACCAGCCCAGAAATAAAAACATGGCGCAATAGGCGACGATTCCTCTTGGTTTCATTCCTCTGGGTTTCATAAATAGTTGTGTTCTTTGAATTAATGCATCGCCCGCTGAACCGATCCTGCTGTTCAGTTCGTTTTCGACAATACTGACTGGATCGGACGATAAACACGCCATTGTACGGATTTCGCTGCTGGAACCGTAAACAATAGCTGCCTGAGTCAAACCGCCGGGGAATAGTAGACAGTTTGTGTGACGTGGTTAAGACATTGCCTGGTAGATTTTGGCGCGCGGCGACTCGTTTCATGAAAACACGGACACCCAAAATTTTCAGAGTACTTAAAGCTTATCCGATGGTACTCGGTGAACAGACAAAAATGATCGAAATGGTAACGGCCCAAATGAAGAAGTTTCAGTTCATCCAAATAAATCATTCGACCATTCAATTCTTGTTTAAGTTTTTTAACATAAGGCGCACGTAATCAGTTCCTTATTTTAAAATTGGGCCCTTTTTTAAAATAAGAAATTCGATTGATCGCATCCGTGGCCCAAGAGCCTCATGACTGTCACCGATAAGGAGCCGCCAACGGCTCCCCAATGAATATTCCCTGTGTAGGCCAGGCGACGCTATTCCAATACGCTTCAATTGCTGTAGCACCCGAAAGGTAATGTTTTAGCAGCACTGAGGGCATCGGGAATTTTTGAGGATAATTGCACGGTTCAGAGACGGTACCGTAGCTTGCAGTTGCCCCCGCATCCAGCCAGCGCAGGCTGCTCATTTGCGCGGAGTCGAGCAAATCCCCACCCGTTGAGGTCAAATGATCAGCCAGTGCACCGGGCAAAAAATGCAGCGTTTCCAGCTTTTGTACAAACGTCAGCCCAGTCAGGTAAAACATCACATCGCTCACGTTTTCAATCGAATCGGCGCGAAGCGATTTGATCACCAACTGCTTTTGCGGGAAGACACCCGAAGGGGGGAAGTACCTTGCCCGCACATTCCGGTTCTGGTCGGACGTAGAGAGCAGATACGCCGTCGCTGGCACAGTCTTGCTTGCCACACCTCGATCGATCAGTGCTTTTGCCTTGCTCACTGATTCAGTCGGCAGCAACATCGACAATCGGATTCCGAAATCGGCTCTGGGGCTAATCGAAGTCGAATCAAAATACGGACTGGCCTCACCTACTGCGCAGGTATTTTTGCATTGTTCCGCATCGAAGCCCAAGGTCAACGCGGAAGTGATCGAGTTGCATTCGACGGCATAGGGCGCAGTCCAGATCATCACTATCGCGTCAATATTGAGCGGTAATTGTCTAACAATCTCGTTTTTCAATTTAACAAACGCCTGCAAAGTAAGCTTGTGTGGACTTCCTTCAATGCGCACATGCACCATGTTTTGCAGCGGTATATCTCGCGCGACGCGATAGTATTCGCCGACTTCAATACTGTTCGGATCGGCGTCGTTAATTACAACCGCAAGATTTTCTGGGCCCAGATTGTAGGGGATCGCTTTTAAAGCAGCCGTGGGCGCTGCGAAAATATAGCCTGGGAGGCTAAAGAGAATAAATAAAACAGCCAAACACCTGATCATGCATTTCCTATCGATTAAAACCTGGATCAGGTGCGCTTAAAAAAGTCTTAGAAACGAACACTGTTGTGTTCCCCGGAATAAGGCCCAACTGGATTTCAATTGGCTCCAGCTAAAACCAAACTATTACCTATTACTGATTGTAGTCACTTAGTGTGTCAAATTCATGACCAGCAGAACAGTTGCCACGATAGCTCCCCCAAAACATAACGATGCCGGTTAAATAATATTGATTCCAAAATCGACTTGAGCCTTCTGCCTCCAAAAGGGGAACGGACTACAAAGAGGGCCTACCAAAGCCCGTTTCACGAATATGTCACACATCTATGCTACCTTGCACCCGGCATTTGAGTGCCAGTCGATAAACACAAGGATTCCTGAATGAAGATGACAAAATTACGATTTCTGTTTGCAATTTCGGTTGCTTGGGGAAGTCTAATTTTCTGGCTTGCGCCACACCCGCCTATGATCGATCTACCGCAACATGCTGGCCAGGTCGCATTGTTGAGAGATATTGTGCTGGGACAATCTCCATGGGCCGATCTTTTCCGCATCAATGTGTTTACCCCCTATTTGATCGGCTATGGTCTTGCTCTTCCGCTATCGTTCATTATGCCGGTTGCCACAGTTCTGAAGCTAATGCTGTCGCTGGCCTATCTCGCCTTTGTTGCGATGTCGGTCACATTACGCAAACATTTTGGTGCAGATGAGCGCCTTGACTGGCTGTTTCTCACCGCCTTTTTCGGCTTCTGCTATCAGTGGGGCTTTTTTACCTTTATGGTAGCCGCACCGGTCGGCATGTTGTTCATATTGATATCCGACCGCTACGCCCGGGATCAAACTATTCCACGCGCGCTGGCGACACTCGCCGTTGGGTCAGTGCTGCTTATTTCTCACGGGCTGGTATTTGTGCTCGCCCTGATGATTGGATTCACACTTCTGTTAGTCAGGACGCGCGATTTACGGCTCTTTATCGTCAAGTCATGGCCGCTGGTCATTCTGGTTCTGATGTGTGGTATCTATTATTTAATTAGCCAACAACATAATGTCGGCATGCGACTTTCAAACGGCACCATCTGGGCGTACGGGTCCTTCAATTTTTTCGGCGCAGGAAAGCTCGTCAAAGGCCTGCTTTACACCATGGTGATGGACTTGAAAACCATTCGTGGTGTGTATCTGGTGGTGCAGATTTCCACCATCCTGGCGTTGGTCGCGTGCCCTTGGTTGTTGGGCCTTCGTGCCGATTGCAAGAACACATCCAGTTGGATTCCACTTGGCGTCGTTCTCTTTATTTTTACATTCGCACCCAGCGAAGCATTTTCTACTTCATATGTGTACGAGCGCTTCTCACTGTTTTTCTTTCCCGCGTATGCCTGGATATTTACGCGCACAACTGAATCAGGTGCCAATCTAAAAGATCGCTCAAAATTTGTCATGCCGGTTTTAATCCTGTGTTGTTGGGCAAATCTGTCATTAATCGCCGTTGACTCATGGAATTTTGGCAAAGAGACCGCTGCTATTGATCAAATCTTCAGCTCGCTGAAGCCAGGCAGCCGGGCAATTACCTTGATGTTTGATCCCAGCAGTGCAGCGGTCAATGAAGCCAAGATGTATTTACATTACCCGGTGTGGTACCAGGCAGAACATGGCGGTCTGGTTGATTTCAATTTCGCATGGTTCTCGCCGCAGATCGCGCGGTACAAATTGGACCGTGCGCCAGAAGCCGGGCCGGGTTTTGAATGGCGTCCAGAGACGTTTTCATGGGTCAAATTTCGCGGCCAGGACTATCGGTATTTTTTTATCCGCCACTCAAAACCGATACCGGACAATTTTTTCAGCGGTGCCAGGTGCAATCCCAAACTCGTTGCCGAGACTGGAAACTGGACTGTGTTGGAAAACGTTCCTTGTGAATGACATTAAACTGAATTCAATTCATTTATTTGTTGGATTTTTTTGTAGATCATCGAATGAGGATGCGGTTGAGGTCCTGCAAAATAGATGGCGGATTCGACCCTGCAAGGTCGAATCCGCCGTAATTACCAAATATTAGAGGAAGCAATCATCTCCTGATGGTGGCTCACAGGTGCTTAAAATGGCGTTCTATCCAATTTTTTTATCGGTTGTTTATGTGGTCAGAAACCAATCGAGCCAAACGAAAGATGTAATCACCGAAGTGTCGTCGTATATCGGCTCGCTGGTGAGCGATTATGAATTCATTATTGTTGATAATGCGTCAGAGGATGAAAGCATTTCTGTTCTCAAATCATTAACCGCAGAGGATGGGCTTCCAAATTTGCAGGTCTATGCCCTGACCAAGCGAGTTGACAGTGACACCGCTGCATGGGTAGGACTGGAAAATGCCTTGGGCGATTTTATTGTCGTCATTGACCTGATGGCGGACGACATTGGCTTTCTGCCTGAAATGCTCGCCAGAGCCGTCAGTGGGACCGACGTCGTATTCGCCAGAAATCAACAAAAAGCACAGCAAAGCCTGTGGTACCAGTTTTCCTATTCAGTATTTAATGCCCTGTACAAGTGCTTTAACGGCGTACATCTGACCAATGAAGCGCCAGAATATCGCGTCTTGAATCGCAGAGTCGTCAATTTCATTCTGCAACATCCGCAACCAGCGATGACGTATCGCCATCTACCTGCCACCGGGGGATTTGCTAAGGCGAATTTAAGTTACAGTGCCAAACCAAAATCAATTCGCAAAAAACAGCTAATGGAAAGCATCGATCTCGGTATGCGCTTACTGGTTTCAACAACCCGCGCCCCAATGCGGATTGTGACCACGCTGTCGCTGTTTGGTGCTTTCGCCAATCTGATTTACTCAATGTACGTTGTCGCCGTAGCCATTCTAAAGGTCGACGTTGCACCTGGCTGGGTCAGTTTATCCCTGCAACAATCAGGTATGTTTTTCTTACTGACGATTGTTCTTCTGGTGTTGGGCGAGTACATCTTGCAAATGGTCAGTCTGTCCAACGAAGGGCCCCTATACTACATTGGCCAGGAATTTACCAGCGTCCTGATGACCCGTCGCCAAAAACTGAATATAGAGACGGTTGAGACCACACTGACTAAGACCCGGGAAACGCAACTTGAGCCGATTGCGTAATGTCGGACAAGAATATTATCCAGGATGCGGTCATTGTAGGCGGTGGATTTTATGGCGCCACGATCGCTGTTTATCTGGCCAGACAGCGTGGATTCAAACATATCTGTCTGATCGAACGCGAAGTCGCCTTGCTCACGCGTGCCTCGTATAACAACCAGGCACGCGTGCATAATGGCTACCACTACCCGCGCAGCTATACAACCGCCTACCGAAGCCGGGTCAACCTACCCAAGTTTGTCAGCGACTGGCCTGACGCGGTAATGCAGAATTTCACCAAGCTGTATGCCATTGCCCGTCGCAATTCCAAGGTTACTGCAAAACAGTTTGACCGTTTTTGCAATGAAATTGGCGCAAAAATTCAACCGGCAAATCCATCACTGCGCGCCTTGTTTGAACCACGGCTGATCGAAGAGGTTTTTCTGGTGGAAGAATATGCGTTCAATTCTTCGAAACTGGCCGGGTGGGCAGAGCGCGAGTTGCGTGAGTGCGGCGTTGAAGTCCATTATGAAACATGTGCGACTGCAATTTCACATGGATCAAATCAGACTTTGCAAGTCAGCCTAAAACCTGCATCCGGTGCTGAGAAAATAATTCGCAGCCAATATGTATTTAACTGCACCTACAGTGGCCTGAACCAGTTTCAAGGCGACTTCCCGGGTACGCAAACCGGTCTGAAACAGGAAATTACGGAAATGGCGCTGGTTAAAGCGCCACCTGCTCTTGAAGGCCTGGGCATCACAGTCATGGATGGTCCATTTTTTTCAATGATGCCGTTTCCTGCAAGGGGTCTGCATACTCTGTCCCACGTTCGGTATACGCCACACCGCAGCTGGAACGATGAACAGGGCATAGATCCTTATTGGAAGCTCAACCAATATGACCATGCCACCCGAGTCGACAGAATGTTAAGAGATGTGGCACGTTATCTGCCCGCTGTGTCTGACTCGAAATATGTCGATTCTCTGTTCGAAGTGAAAACCGTTCTTGTGAAGAACGAAGGGGACGACGGGAGGCCGATCTTATTTGAGAAACACGCCGAATTGCCGGGCTGTTACTCCATTTTGGGGGGCAAGATTGACAACATTTATGATGTGCTTGAAAAGCTTGAAAATGAGACATTCTCCAAAGCCGGATAGCAACCCTAACCAGCATATAATCCATACCGTTAATCAAGCGATTCGACCTGACCAGGAATAATAAATAATGAAAAAACTGATCTCTGTAATTGGCCCGATGTACAACGAAGAAGCGTTGGTTGCGCAATATTGCGAGGAAACGGTCAAAGCGCTGGCACCACTGACGGACCGTTACGATCTCGAAATCGTGCTGGTGGATGATGGCTCACGGGATGGAACACTGGATCAGATCCGGAAGGCGCGCGCGCAGTATCCGGAGGTCGTCACGGTGGTACAGCTGTCCAGAAATTTCGGACTGGAAGGAGCCATTCATGCCGGTCTGCGCGCCGCCACCGGAGACGCGGTGGTCTCAATGGACGCAGATCTGCAGGATCCGCCAGAGGTCATTCTTAAAATGGTGCAGGCATGGGAAAACGGTTCAGACATTGTGGTCGGTTCGCGTGCGGGCCGACCCAACGACGGCATCTTTAAACGATTCAGTGCAAAGGTGTTTTACAGCGTTCTGGATTCTTTATCGGGCAAACTCAGTCTCGAACAGGATGCGGCCAATTTTCGTCTGCTAGACCGCAAAGCATTGGAAACACTGTTAGCCCTACCCGAAGTCAATTCAGTATTTCGCGTCGTCGTTCCATTTCTGGGCATGAAAACGACATCTGTTCCTTACGAGAGGGACAAGCGATTCGCCGGAGAGACCAAATACCAGCTGAAATCAATGATTCGCTATGCCCTGGACAGCATTACCGGTATTTCGATTGAACCCCTGCGCAAAATTCCCGCCGCAGCCGGTCTGTCACTTCTCATGGCTGTTGCTTCAGCAGTCGGCATGTTGCTGATGCCGGGCGAATGGAAACCGGCCCTGTTGGTGTGCACGGTCACGTCAATGCTGTTCTCGCTCCTGTTCCTGGTCCTTGCCGTGATGGCAGAATACCTCGGACAAGTGTTCGTTGAGGTCAAAGGTCGTCCAACCTCGATTGTGTATGATTTTCAACCCAGCGGCTCTTCCCGCAAGAAGGTCTCTCATGAATAATTTTAAAAGAGTTGGTCTGTCTGGCCTGAAATTATCTCCTATCACCTTTGGCAGCGCACTGACCATCGGCACCGAGCATTCCGGAACCAGTTTTGCTCAATCCATGATCGACGCGGCGTGGGAACTTGGCATTCGATCGTTTGATACCTCGAACAATTATGGCCTCGGCGCAGCGGAATCGCTGATGGGTCAGGCACTGAAGAAATACCCACGGGAAGAATATGTAATCGCGACCAAAGGCTCATGGCCATTGGGCACGCAAGCCTACCAACAGGGTCTGGGCCGAAAACACATACGCTGGGCTTTCGAACAATCGATGCAGCGCTTAGGGCTGGACTATGTCGATATTTATTACGCACACCGATACGATCCCGAAACATCGATGGAAGAAGTGGTCAGAACCTACAACCGCCTGATTGATTCAGGGAGAATCCTGTACTGGGCAACTTCTGAATGGCCTCAGGCCGCGTTAGTCGAATGTCACGCCGTATGCAACCACCTCGGTCTTGAAAAGCCGATACTTGACCAGTTCATCTACTCGTATGCAATAAACCGTGCAGACAGCAATCAGGTAAGGACATTCTGCGAATCCAATGGAGTCGGGATGCTGGGCTTTTCACCGTTGGCTCAGGGTTTGCTCACCGGGAAATATCGCGAATCAATTCCGCCCGAATCACGCATCGGAAAAAGCGCTCAGCTTGGCTACGACAAAACGCAAAAGATCTACGAACAGAACAAGCAACGGATTGATTATTTCAACCAGATCTGCCTGGAATATGGAGTCAAGGGCAGTCAAGCCGCCATCCAGTGGGTATTAAGACGAGGCGTGCTGCCAGTGCTGGGAGCCAGTAACCCGGCTCAACTACAGGAAAACGTGAAGGCGCTGGATGCAGTGATTCCAGAAAGTTTTTGGGCCGCCATCGACGCTGTCAAGGAAGAAAAATAATGAAAATCGCCGCATCGAATATCGCCTGGAATCAGGAAAATGACCAGGAAGTCTATCAAAAGTTCGCCGAACTCGGTTTTACCGGTCTCGAGATTGCCCCAACCCGACTGGTACCTCAAAAACCGTACGAGCCAGAAAGCATCGCTCTGGCGGCGACCATGAGCGAAGAGATTCGACAACAATGGGGACTACCGATCTGTTCGATGCAATCACTCTGGTTCGGCCTGACTGAAAGAATTTTTGGCACGCCGGAGGAAAGAGAGTTCCTGTATCGCTATACCTGCTCGGCGCTGGATTTTGCAGCGGCAGTCGGCTGTCCTCATGTGGTATTCGGCAGCCCGCGCAACCGGGTTATCGACAGTCCCGAACAATATCCAATTGGAGAAGCATTTTTCGCTGCCTGCGCCGCCTACGCCGGAACCAAAAAAATCATCATCGGCATGGAGGCAAACCCGACATCGTATGGAACCAACTATCTGACCACGACGCAACAAGCTGTAGAACTGATTCAGGCTGTGAACTCACCATATCTAAGATTAAATCTGGATTTGGGAACAATGCTGGCGAACCAGGAAAATTTTGATTCGCTCGACAAAATTACGCCGTATGTCAGCCACGTTCACATCAGCGAACCCGCTCTGGCAGCGGTCAATGACAGACCAGAACACCAGCAGCTTGCTCAGAAATTGCACGATGGCGGTTATCAGGGCTGGGTTTCACTTGAAATGAGAAATTCAGGACTGGATGCGCTATTTAGCTCATTAACTACGGTCGCAAGGATTTTTAAACAATGACGATTTCACTGGCCAGGCGCAGGATGAACCCTTTAATGGTGTTTCTCAAATTCGCCGTAATTGGCGGCTTGGGTACGGTAACAAATCTGATTTTGTTCTTCCTGATGGTTGATATCCTGGGCGGCCCGGCTGTTCCAGTCTCAACTTTTTGCTACCTGATTTGCGCAACGCAGAACTACCTGCTCAACCATTATTGGACATTCAGCGGCGGCAGCGGGTCTGCTACACCATCCAAAAAGCAGTGGGGCAAGTATCTGCTTGGCTCATTGGCTGGTCTGGTTGTCAACCTGCTGATCCTGCAACTCACCCTGCACTGGTTTCCAGCCGCCGTTTATTCGCAGTTACTGGGAATTGGAGCGAGTCTGGTGGTTAATTTTGTGATGGCGAAGTACTTTGTATTTCAGACGCCAAAGCCACTGGCTGCGCAAGATCAAAATAAATAACTGATTGATTCGCGTCTGCATGGGACAGACGGTAACCGAAGCAATGTTATGGTTATTCACGGCCACTGGCAGTACCGTTCAGGACATCAACGAGCTGACTAGAAATGCGTTTCGCACCAGCATACGAAAGGTGACTTGGATCACCGTACAAGACTTCCTCGCCAATCTTGGCGTAGCAATATTGTTTGTCACATAAACTTGAAGATGGATCGAATACAGTCACTTGCGGATAATCTGCCAGCACGGCAGATACCACATCCCGGTAAACTTTCTGGCGCAGGTCAAAATCTTTTTTCAAGATCGAGCAATTCACTGATTTCGCAGTTGAAAACAATCTAAATGGTCGTTCATTCGAGCACGTCAATGGATCGAAATTCATTTCCGGGAACTCAAGGACAAAAATGATCCGTTTCTGATTTTTGACAAGCACATTCAAGGTCTCTCGCAGTCCAATTTCAAAGACTTTCTTGCGATCTTTAATTTCAGGATTATCGATCAGAAAAAAATTCCAATTGCCATTCATGAAAAATGATCCCCGTGTGAACATCAATACAGTTTTGATTGACTTGTTGTTGGCCACAAAATTTGTCGCCTCGATGCCACCTTTGTAAACATTGATCTCCCCGGGATCAACATCGGGATAGGTGCCAACATTCACAAACAAACGACCACCAATCATTAACAATCCTGTCCGTTGCGCCGCAAGATTATCCGACAATGCCTGAAACATAGAGGCACCAAGTGAATCACCGATGATCGCAATGTGCGGATCAAGGCCGCCGGACAATCTGCAAAACCGAATATTTTCACTGACCAATCCGTAATTGGCCAGACACTTTGCGTGCAGCGAAGTGTCATCCTCGCCAAGTCGTCCAACTGGTTTTTCAAGACCCCGCAAAATCGCCCGATCAGGGAGACCTTCGCCAAGATAGGTGGCATATCCAGCCAATCCGACTACCACCATGAGCGATGCAAGAATTGGTGCAGCAATTTCATTACGACTGGACAGCCTTATCGGAGTTTCGACTAGCCGGTAGGTGAGCCAGGCGAGCATAATTGCCAGTCCAACGGCACCAAGTCTGATGTAGGCATTTGGAAAACTGGCTTCAATAATTCTCACGTATGACAGCAAGGGCCAATGCCACAAATAGAGCGGAAAGCTGATTTTTCCAAACCAGACAAAAAGCGGATTGGAAAGAATTGTTTGATTGCACCATGCACCTGAACCTGCAGCAATAATTAACATTGCACCCAATACAGGTATGACGGCCCACATGCCCGGAAAACTCAAATCCTTATTCATTCCCAATGTACCCAAAACCAACAGCAACAACCCCACCATTGAAAAAACGTTGGTTGAAGAAACTGTGTGCTTTTTTTGCGTGACAAAGTTTATCGCCGCTGTTAGCCGCTCTCCGATGCGCAGCTCTGCATTTTTAAGGACCCCATTTCTGTACAGCGTCAGCCATGCCAACATACTTCCACAGATAAGCTCCCAGAATCTGGTTTGAGGCGAATAAAAGGTGCTGACGATGTCATGATGCACAAAATAGATATTCAGGAAAAAAGAGACAAAGGCTACGCTTGTTATTGTTACCCACAAATTGAATCTGATTTTCCAGGCAAGCCATAGCAAAAACGGCCAGACAATATAGAACTGTTCTTCTATGCCCAAACTCCAGAGGTGCAGCAATGGCTTTTTTTCAGCAGATATATCGAAATAACCGGCTTCACTCCAAAGCACAAAATTAGAAACAAACCCAGCTCCAGCGGCAACATGCTTACCCAACTGCTTGAATTCATCCGCCAACAAGGCGAACCAACCGAACCCATAGCAAACAATCAGTACCAATGATAATGCGGGAAAAATACGTTTAACACGCCGCATATAAAATTCAGAAAAACTGAATGTTTTCCTATCCAGATTTTCAAAAATAATTGTTGAAATCAGATAGCCGGAAATAACAAAAAAAATATCGACACCGATATATCCACCGCCGATCCAATTTGGAAACGCATGATAGAACACAACGGACAGCACAGCGATGGCCCTCAAGCCGTCAATATCGGGGCGATATTTAGGATGGGAAAGGTGGTTATTCATGTTGACTTTATTCCAGTTAAAAAAATGCCGACCATGTCGGCATCGTCAATTCGCATTCATTTACTCGCGTGGGAATAACATCATCTGCGAATTTACCAGTCCTAATACTCAGATAGCCAACTATTAAATTCTGGCAAATAACTGACGTCATAATACGTTGTAATCTGGATCGGGTACTCAGGGTAATTGCTGTCCAATTTTCTCTTCAGCTGATAAAAATCATCACGAGACAATTTTTTACTAATTGAGTTTCCGTACTTCAGCTGACCAAGCTCCCGCATCATATTTTTGAATTTCTCATCGGCGAATTTATTGCCAACATAGCTTTGAACCACTGTCACGCACTTAAAGGGTTTATTAAAATTGTTCACGCTCTTTTCATCAAACGGTCCAACCTGATTAAACCCATTTACTTCAACGTTCCGGCTAATTGTCAGGTCATACGAGAGGACTAGGTAGTCACCATTACATGTCGACTTAACCGAAGCGAGTTCATTCAAAATATCTTTGACGGGCAGATTCCAACTGTTCTTGGTGGTGTCTTTATGGGTCGTCACATTGACGACTCCCCATATATTTCCGACCAATATACAAAGCAGAAAAGAGTTAAGCAATTTTTTCTGTTGCACCAGTTCAGTTGCGCTTGCCATCCAAAATCCCTGAAACGGGCTGACGACCACCAGGTTTCTGAATTTACCCGCAATCCCCGAAAAGATCGCGGCTGCTCCTGACATCAGGAACGGCAATAGATAAGGATTATTTTTTCTGAGTTTAAGTTGGGAGTACAAAATCAGACCCATAAAACCTGACATGCCAATTATCGTCACGACACCAGCTATTGAAACTGGGAATACGCCCTGATTCGAAATATTACCGACTAAAAATCCCACCAGATTCTTGAACAGAGACGAAATCTGTGTGTCCTTATTCTTCACGTGAACATTGAGGAAAATTTGCATTTGATACGCGTACAAAACCAAAAATGCGACTGCCCAAATCGACGCCGCTTTCAATTTTACTTTCACATTGGATTGATCAAGTACCCAGTAGAGCAGAATAATCGACGGCGCCAAGATGAACATGGCGTAACCAAAATAACCGAGTAATGTCAGCCCTAAAAAGCACTTTGCCCAATAAAGGGAATCCCGCTTTGTTGGGACCTGCAGAACGGCAATCAATATCGGGACAAAGTAGGCGTACCACCGCAGTCCGGTTCCCCATAGCAAATAGGCAGGATTCAATCCCAGCACGATGAAACAAACCGTGCCCGAAAAATCCCCATGATTTTCTCTGACGTAGTTAATTCCTGAAATTAATGCGAATGCAGTGAGCAGGGCGATGAGGGTCCGAATCAAATCCCATCTACCAATAACCTCATACAATGCCCAGTCAGCCAGGTAAGAGCCTGGCGGGTGTACATCCATGGTCTGGACAATATGTATGGTCCCGTAACCAAATTTTTCAATCATTCTTACGTTGATAATGTCATCGTCATAACCCGGCGATTGAAACGCAACGATGCAATAAATAATAATGATGAAAAGATAGAAAATTTTAAATCTCATAGTCCAATTCTCTTAAATATTATTTTAGGAAAAAATTTCTTAATACTTATGTGGCACCGGTTTCTTAATGACTCTCTGCGTTGTTCAAGGCAAACCATCACCGCAGGGTTCAGTGATCAGCCAGCGCTTCGGGGGAGAAAGTGTTGCGTCTCCAGAATTGGCATAGAAACCAGTCTGGTTGAAAAAAACAGGATGTAGCATTTAGGAAAAGCAGCCAAAGTTGGGTAGTATCTCGGCCGGGGATTGCGAACCTGGTCCAACGTGGACAACCGAATCAGCTACGCTGATAAATATCTTCGAAACGAACGATATCGTCTTCACCGAGATAACTGCCCGACTGGATTTCAATCAGTTCCAGCGCAAACTTGCCGGGATTTTCCAGTCGATGTGTTTCGCCGATCGGGATATAGGTCGATTGATTTTCAGATAGCAAACTAACTTTCTCGCCACAAGTCACTTTGGCTGTGCCGCGCACAACGACCCAGTGCTCGGCACGATGATGGTGCATCTGCAGTGACAGTTTTTCACCCGGATTGACCGTAATGCGCTTTACCTGAAAGCGTTCGCCGGAGACGACTTCTTCGTAACTACCCCATGGCCGGTACACTTTGGTGTGATTGATGTGTTCGCTGCGTTTGTGTTTTTTCAAATACTCAACGACGTTCTTGACGCTTTGAACTGAATCTTTATGCGCCACCAGCACCGCATCCGCAGTTTCAACGATGACCATATCCTTGACGCCCAAAGTCGCTACAAAACGGCTCTCGGCACGAATCAGCGTATCACTTGTGTTATCGGTATACACGTCACCGCGTATCGCGTTGCAATCGGCATCGCAATCGAGCACATCGAGCAATGCGCCCCATGAACCAACATCATTCCAACCCATGTCGGCGGGCACAACCACGGCATGTTTAGTGCGCTCCATCACAGCGTAATCGATCGATTCTGAAAAACATTTTGAAAATGATTTTTCTTCCAGTCGGCAGAAATCAAGATCAAGATAGGCATTCTTCACCGCGTCACCGCTGGCCTGCACTGTCTCGGGATGGAACTCGTTCAGTTCCGACAAATAAGTGTCAGCTCGGAAAAGAAACATGCCGCTATTCCAGTAATAGTTTCCCGATTCCAGATAAGAACGTGCCAATTCCAGTTCCGGTTTTTCGACGAAAGCATCGACTTTATAACTGTCACTGCCTGGTGTAACCGGTTCACCACGGCGGATATACCCATAACCAGTCTCAGGTGTGGTCGGCACGATGCCGAAGGTAATTAAGCCATCGGGTTGCAGGGCTTTGAGAGCTCTTAAAGTTGCGTCACGAAATGCATCAACGTTATTGATTACGTGATCGGCAGGCAATACCAGCATGATCGCATCGGGATCAGTCTTCTTTAAAAAATGCGCTGCCGCAGCGATGGCGGGAGCTGTATTCTTGCCAAACGGTTCCAGTAATATATTCAGCGGAGCGATTTCAATCGAACGCAACTGCTCGGCAATCATGAAACGGTGTTCATTACCAGCCACAAACAGCGGCGGCATCAATTCAGGCCAGGCGTGCAGGCGTAACACAGTCTCCTGAAGCATCGACAAACCAGACACCAGCGGCAGCAACTGCTTCGGTTTGGCCGAACGTGACAAGGGCCACAGGCGAGTGCCGGAACCACCGGACAGAATGACTGGATATATTTTCATTTGAAAGTCGAATTAAATCGTTGACGCCATTCCCTGTCCGCTACAACTAAACTGCGGATCGGCATAATGGGTACAGATTGTAGACAATTAGTGTGTCAAATTCATGACCTTCAGACTACATTCGACAATATCTTTTTCATGACGCTGTCAGTGTCATAACCACTCGTGGTACAGCGTATCCGGCCTCTGGCAGAAATTTTGTCTCTGGCTGCACCATTGACTAAATAGAATTTTGCTTTTGACAGCATTTCTTCAGGACTACTAAAGAATTCTGCTTCAACACCTTCTTCGAAAAAGCCCTGATGCTCTGCCGTTCTCTCAGCCAGCAGGAAGGTACCTGCTGCCGGGATCTCAAAGGTTCTGGTGGTGTGCTGCTCGGGATAGTTTTTTGAAAGCAGACCCAGGCTGATCTTGAAGGATGCCAGCGCTGACACATAATCTTCTTTCCAAACGCTGCCATTCACGGTAAAGCTGGCATCTACGTGTTTGCGGTTTTGGGGCTTGGCCCATTGGTCACCAAAAATGACGACTTTCTCGACCCCGTTCATGCCGTTGATCTGCTTCAGGTAATGCGGTTCGCAACGACCGATAAAACCAACCTCGGCTGAAAATTTCATGGACGGCGTCGGATTTTTATACCGGACTGGACAATAACTTTGTGGCACATGAATGACATTTTTCGCGCCGTTCTCAGTGTACAGGGCCAGCTCAAAATCCTTAGTGGTGACCAAATGATCGTAGATGGGAATCGACTGACTGAAATGGCGTGAACGGAAAAACAGAATTTGCGGATCAGGGGTGTAGTGTATTGTGACGCCACATTTCTTTCGCAGGAATTCAACTGTCTCGGGAAATACCAAGGTGCCCTTATCGACCCATGCGCAATCAATCCCGGCAGTTTGTTCAACCAGAGTTCTGATATCGTCATTCATTTTTTGCAGCATGAAGCGTGGCTTTAAGCGCGATTTAATCGAATTGATCACGCGGTTCTGCGGCTGGTAGGGGGAAATGTTGAAAGGGACCAGCACATGGCCCAATCGCTCCAGTGCCCGCATGCGGTCTAGAGTGGTTGTGCCTTCGCGGACATCGCCTATGTAAAATATCTTCAATTTAAATCTACCCAGTTATGTTTGCAGTGTATGTGCTATTTGCTCGCCGTAGTTTCATGTATTCCGGAAGCGATGCCATCAGCAATTATTTTTGCCAGGACAATATTGCCCGCGACAGTCGGGTGAATCCCATCACGATACATATCGCTTGTCCATTCCAGACGGGTCGCCACATCAATAACGGTAATACCGAAAATGCCAGCCAATTTCTCAAGCATGGGACGTTCTTCCAGCCATTCACCGCCTGATCTGCTCAACTCCAGTTCTTGTTCCGTTGGGTAGAGCAACAGAATACCTGCCGGCTTATGTCCGGCGGCTTTACTAAGCGCATCGAGCTGAATGGCGAAATGCTTAAGATGATCTTCACCGGTGCTTCCAACCGGAGGTAACTCGTCCATGTTAAAGGCGACGAAACGCGGCAATACATAACGTCTGACCGCATACCATAATGCGGACACGGGCTTTTCGTCTGGAAACACATAGTGGCCACGCCATTGGCTGAGCTGACTCAATTCGCCATGCATATATTCCCAGACAAAAAAGTTGGCAGCCTTGGCCACTTCCGGATTTTGCTCCAGATAGGCCGTTTCATTGACGACACTCCAACCACCAGTAGCAATTGGCCACAGAATTTGATTTCCAGTTAAACTTTTTTGGACCAACGGCGCTATCTTTTGCTGTTGCGCATAGGGATTGCCGCCCATGATGATGCTGTTGCCAATCAACAGGATATTAAAATGATTGCGCGGGTCCCAATTTTTATCTATCCCCATGCTTTTATCATTGAACACCCAATCATTCTTGTTTAAAAATTTTCCAGACTGGGATGGCTTGGGAATATATCCGATATCGTCGCCTGTTGAGTACAGCGGAAAATCAACAATGCCTGCAATTCTCGCGCCGGCTTCGCCAACAAGCAGGCAAACGATCAATGCCACGCAAGCCATTTTTAATCGTTTCAGCAATTTCATTCTTTTCCTTTAATTTTGATTCAGCATCAAATCAACCATCAGACAAAATTCGCAAAACATAGAAATCAATTTTTTTCAAAACAAGTTTCTCAACGATCCGAAAGCAGGTTGCCGCAAGCAGGGTAACGATCACCGAGACCCAGCCGATGATGAGCAGGTGGCTTTGATTCAAGCCCTGACTTCTTGCGAAGTCCTGTATCACCAACCACGACATTAACGAAATCAATACCTGAAAGTGCAACAGGTAAACCGGAAATGAAATTTCACCGAGAAATTGCGATACCCGATTATTGAAAAACGTTTTTGATCCATCATGAGTGTAAAAACAGAAAACCAAAATCATGGCAACGACTATCTTGATCGGCATAAAATTCATATTCACCTGACCGGATGTCGACCACATCAGGTAGACAAACAGCGCAAGGAGAACCGCCGAGCAGGCCAGCTGGTAATTTTTTTTATCTCGCAAGACTTTCAGGTATCCAAGTTTTCTCAGGTACCCTAGAAAAACACCGGCAAAAAATAAAGAGAAGTAAGTTCCTATACAGGTCGAAAACAGAATAAGTGCGACGCAAACCAGCCCCGCATTTTTTAGGCGGCCCCAGATATAACAAAGTAAAAACACCAGCATAGAACCGATCATCTCCACCGACATCGTCCATAAGAATGGATTGTAGGCAGTCTCAGGTGTATGAGACACATAAACGTCGACGAATGCGTAGCGCAAAAAACTATACAGCGAGGCATGAAATTGCAGGAACTTACTTAACCAGCCTGATATATTTAAGACCGATGATGCCTGGCTGTGGAAATCAAACCCCAGCACCATAATTAAATAAGTGATCAGGCAAGACAGGAATATTGGCACGGTCAGCCGAAAATATCTTCTAACCAGCAAACGGTCTACAGACTTAAATCCGCCGCCTGAAAAAAACCCGTTGCTCAACGCATCTCCAGACAACACAAAAAAAACCAGTACTGCTATATGGCTGGCAAGAAATGGTGCAACCCAAAATGACTTGACATTTGGCACCGCAAATTTAAGCATTTCACCAAAGGTGTGATAGAGCAGCACAACTAACGCAGCCCATCCACGTATCCCGTCAACTTCATGAATGCGGATAGCGGGAACCTTCATTCCAGACCACAAACGCGTTGCCGATCTCGCGTTCCAATTTTTTTAGCTGGCACACCACCCCAGACAGTCCAAGTTTCATCGATCGATTTGCCCGCCAGCGCCCGCGCTCCCAATACAACCCCTTCCGGTATAGTTACCCCCATACCGACAAACGCATCCGCACAAACCCAGGCACGCGCGCCAATTTTTATCGGCGCTGTGATCAGTTGAAAACTTGCCTGGTTAAAGTCATGGCTGCCTGCGCATAAATGCGCACCCTGCGAAATGACCGCATATTCTCCGATGACAATTTTATCCATGCAATACAAATTAACGCCGTCACCTATACCAACGTAATCACTCACCACAAGATTCCAAGGCGCCCAGATTTTGACATTGGCATGTATGTGAACATGCCGTCCAATTTGCGCGCCAAACAGCCGCAAGATCATACAGCGCCATCCATGCATCACTCTTGGCGTGAGCCTGAACAGAAAAATACAGGTAACGCCCCAAACCAGACGTCCCAGCCGGTTCTGCAGACTGAATGAAGGACCCGTGTAGGGGAAGTCTTTCTGAATAATCATAGTGATTTCATTCGGTCAATAGTTCAATGTACTAACTTCAGCTCACCGGCCTCGGTTTTGATGGTCAATACGCCGTCACGCAAGGTAAGTCCTGGTGCTTGCACGGTATAAGCAGCGTTGTATTTCATTGGCTGGCCGTCTTTGATTACATTGGGCAGCGCGCTCCAGTAATTACTGTCGGCTTGCTTTTTCAATTCAAAGATCACATTCGTTTTGCTGCCATTTTTTTCATTCACAGCAATCGACGACCTTGCGGCGTCATAAGTCGGGACACTTTTTCGAACCGCAGTCTGAAATTGAGCAAAATTCAAATCAGCACGTTGTTTATCGACCCTGAAAAACAGGGCAGTCTTCGGCTCATGGATTTTGACCATGGTGAAGTGATGGAGCAATGCCGGACTGGCGTTGTTGTACTCGTTCGATCCTTTCAACGTCGCCATAGCAGCAAAGGCATTGCCCTCTCTGACAAACACCCAGTTCGGTTGCTGAATTATTTCATCAAAATTTCGCGCGAACCGACAAGTGACCAAGCGCAGCAATGCATCGGCGTGGCTACTTCGTTCAGGCCAGAATCGATTGGATGCATCGGATTTCCACGGGTCGGTTTCGGGGATATCAAACAGCATCACCACACTGCTTTCATCATAGCGATACATTTGCTGAAACGGCGATGATCTGTCTGACTGCCAGGCGTCCTCGCCGGAAGCACTGTGCCAAAACGGTTGATAACACTCGATTTCATTGTGTGGTTTTGTCGATTTCAGCAAGATCGAAAATGTCTGAACATGCCCGCTGTATTCATAGGGATCAAACAGCTGGTTGCCGGTGCCCACACTGAAATCTTCGCTGATCCAGCTGTCGCCAAAAATCAGAGGCTTCACGGGATTGCCCCATATTGTGAACCCGGGTGTAATCGTCTTTACGGCTTGATCAACCGTGGCTGCGGCCGGTAATTTCATTGCCAGTATTTCTGATGGTGGCAGCCATGGTGAGATGCCCAGCATCGACACATAAAAGGAACCAGTATGACTGCGAAGATCATACTGACCGAGGCCAGCAGGTTCACCGAAATAGTACCAAAGTGCCAGTTGTGAAGCCGCTGGTGCATAGTTTATTGGTTCATCCAGAGCGTTACGCTGATCCGCAGTATTTCTGGCGAATGGCGGAACGATCACACCGTGAAATGAATTTGTCTTAAGAACAGCGATTTCCAAAATGGCTTCATCGTTCGCATTGTTCCTGACTACCTTATCCACGGCGAAATCAATCAGATTAAATAAGGGATACAAGTTCATTAGCGCGTAACTGGGAGACAGCCATTCAAGGTGCCCTGAATGAAAGGTACGCATGGTACGTGATGCAAGAAGAGGCTTTAATTTAGCCATCACCTGTGCGGATGTGTAGGATTGATGCGATTCAATCTCTTGCCAGGTATTGTTTGGAAAATACTGGGCCAACAAATACCAGGAACTTGCTTGAACAATTGCCATATTGGTTGTGCCATGTCCAAACAAATATTGAGGCTTGTTCAGTTTAGTCAGTATTTGCTTTTTTTGGACCTCGGTCAGGCAGCTACCAAACTGATAAAGATAGCGCACCAGAGGAACGAGGCTAAACATCTCGGTCGGCTTATCGCCGGTTTCCATGTTTGGCAAATTCACCATAAAGGTTTGCCACTCTGCTTTTCCACAACCCAGCAATGCGCTTGCTGCAACGATATCATTCGCGCCGACACCGATAAACTTCAAATCCATAAAGCGCGGTTCGCCAAGACGTCGCAATGATGCCCGCCTGTCCATCAGCAACTCAAGTTTGTCCTGCAGTTCCACGACGCTGCCAGAACTGGGTGAACCAGCCAAAATCTGCCGCGCACAAGCCGGCTTTAGCGGCAAAAAAAACAGTATGGCCAACGCACATGCAATAAACCGGGAAACGACACTAAAATCAAATCCGGCAAAGTGCCATCCCTTCAGGTCCGCATTGTCCAGTCCGTTCATTTGATGTTTCCAGACCTGACTTTTTTTACAGTAAAAAGGCGGTCCGCGACCATGAATGGATAAGCAATTAGTCTTGCGACTTGATAGGTGATAATGAAGATGATGATGGACTGCGGGATTTCTCGAAATGTAAATGCGATAGCGCCAAGAATTGAATCAGACGTGATCCCGGTAATAAACAGGCGCCAAAGCAACAAAGACGCCACCATCGACACCATGATTTCACCCTTTTTATTCTTATAAGTTAAAAACTCCAACCCCCAGTATGAAAGCAGGCAAAGTCCAAAATAAATCACTGGAAAAAACCAACCAAAGATAGCGATACCATGCGCCACGTTCGAACCGTAATCATAATCACCTAATGGCGCGCCAGTGGCCTGGTGCTTCAGGTAATCGCCAATGGTAAATTTAAGCTGGCTTTTGTTGACATTTACGCCGAAAAATTTTAATACCGGATCTGGCAGCAAAGACCACGCCAAGTCTATCGTTGTATCAGTCAATTCATCCTGGCCGCGCTCGGTCAGCTTGCCTGCAAAGTACAGCGCCGTATCGTGAAACTTGGTATTGATAAACCGAGCCAGGATTGGACTCTCGATATAGTACTCGTCATAAGATTTTGTTAAGGCAGCTAATTTATCTTTGCTTCGGACAGTATCAATGGTTTTGGGATCCATCAGCACATCGACCGTCGCACTGACCATTTGGGAAGCACTGTAACTATAGCGATGTGATCTGACCACCACCATCGCGGTCGCAAGCTGTCCAACCGGAACAAGCATGGCTGCGCAAACGGCCAACACCAACACAGCCTGATAAATTTGTTTGGAGGTCGCCGCGCGCTTACTACGCATACCTATCAACAACATAATCAAAGACATCGTCGTCACGCCAGAAACAATGATAAAGCGCGCGCTACCGGCAATGCCGATCAGAGCAAACAGGGCCGCAAAACCGGTGAGTATCGCATAATGCACTTTCGTATTGCAGTATTGCCGACCAACCTGCCCTACAAAGATTGGAATCAAGAATGGTGCCCACGCTAGAAAGCTGATACCAATGCTGATCTTGTTACCCAAATTTCGCTGACTATCAACAGCGCCGGAAGACAAGAGCGCAATTAACCCGATTACACCGATAGGCCACACGATATATACGGGAGGAATAGCATACAGGTTCAGCTTTTCCAATATTCGCCGCAGGCCACCCAAATTGTGCTCAGGCTTTGAATCGGGCGATGAAAAAAGCCGGAATGTCATGTGGGCGGCAATCGCGATCAGCAGATAAAACGCCAGGACAGAAAAGGTGTAAATCGGCTGCCGGAGATATTTCGACACTGAATTGAAGGTTGCAGACTGTACCAGTAAAGCACCATATTGAGTCGTGGCGCAAAAACCGAATATCACAAACGAAGATATCGGATGCGTTTGGAGCGCATCCGAATACCGGAAATAAAGCAGCGCAATCATTGATCCAATCAGGATAATCACTGCTGTTACTATATTTTCCGTGCTGTCATCGATCGGAATCTGCATCAAAAAGGCAATCACAGCCAGCACTATCATGGCATTACTGATGACTTCTGAAATGGTCAGTGGCTGTTTCATAATCCTGGTCTACTAAAATACGGCTAACGGCAACTGCTTTGAGCGCCGGATTTCAAATTCTGCCAGGTACACGGTCAATAACAACAAGACCAGTTCTCCACCTGTCATCACCGTAATGGTGCCAATCAGATTGATCGTTCCGCCCAACATATAAGCAAGAGCCAGGCTGACTGCATACACGGCGATTGAAGCGAGCGCAATCACGCTGTGCCGGTTTATCGACATCAGTAAAATTTTGGGCACGTGCCCAAATCCGACGACTGTTGCATACAACAACATTGACCAAAGCAGACCGGGCGAATAGGCTATGCGTCCATGCGTCCAAAGCTGCAATATCCACGGACCGATTACCACAACCACAGCGCTGGTTGCCAGAACCATGGCCACACTGATCATCTGCGAACGACGGAATAAGGTTGAATACTGTTGATAGTGCCCTGCCCCAAACAATCGCGACAGCTCAGGTCCGACCGAAAAGCTCAATATGCTGGTAGCCTGCACGATCACCCGTGCCAGCGTGCGGTAGGTATTAAATATCGTCACACTCGACGCGCCCAGCATCGAACCGATCAACAAAGTAAAACCCTGGATACTCAGCGCGCTGGAAAAAGGAAAAATCAAAAAGTACAATGCCGGTTGAATGGTGATCTTGAATTGCTCCATGCTTGCGTGCCCGAATCCCCAGACAAAGACCGGTGCACACTGCCTGCTCAGAACGGTCGACACCAACACGCCGAACGCCCGCATCGAAAACATCCCAATTGCCACATCAAAAAAACTGCCGCCAAAATACAGGCCGATCAACCCACCGCCCCATTCGGCCAGACGGATGCAATGTCCCATCGCAGTACCCAGCCCATACAATCCCACCGAGCAAAAAACCGCTTCCGACAAACCATTAATGAACGACATAAAAATGCCCGCAACCAGCAAAAACAGCACAATCGCATAATCGTCTTTGAGCATATTGGCAACCGGCGTGGCAAACACCGCGATCCCGAACATCAGCAACACCAGCGCGGAGATGGACAGCAAAAACGCCAGCGCGCTTTGAAACACCCGGTTGGCGTGCGAGATATCGCCACGACCGAGCGACATGGTCATCTCGTTTCTGGCGGCATTAATGATGCCACCATCCGTCATGGAAAAATAAGAAGGGATCGCGGTCAGCATCAACCAGACGCCATAGCGATTTGCATCCCAGATCGCCAGGTACAGCGGCAGCGCAGCCAGCTGGGTCAGGATGGAAATTCCCTGACCGAACGCGTTTGCTCCCATACCGGCAACGACCCGGCGCATTAAGGTAGTCATGTCAGATTTGGATGGCGTGCATGCAAATGCTGACGATTTCCCGGCGCATTTTTACAACTTCCCGGTATTCAATACCGTGATGGCCGGTTGTGTCATGCGACTCATCTCATTGACCACATTGTTCAAAATGTGTTCGATCGACAGATGCACTTCAGCGTAATGGCGTGCTGCAATGCCGAGGCGTTCACGTTCACTGGCGTTTTCAACCAGCGTGAAAATTGCCTCCATCAATGCAGCTTCATCATTTGGCGGAACAACCAGGCCGCACTCAACCACAACCTTTGCAATTTCAGAACCGTTATTGCAGATCGCAACCACCGGTCTGCCACTGGCCAGCATGCCGGACAATTTTGATGGCAGGACCAGATCTTCCGCGTCTGAATTTTGCGGCAACAGGTGCATATTGGCCATCGCCAGCAGTTCGGACAGACGCTCAACTGGTTGCAGCGGCAGGAACTTAATATTGCTCAATCCTTCACTGGCAGCTTCGAGCTCCGGCTTCATCACGCCTTCGCCGCCGATCACAAACATGATGTCCTTGCGGTGTTCCAGCTTGCGCGCCAGTTGCGGAATGATTTCCAGACCCTGCTTGCTGTTCAAGGTGCCGGAAAACAGAATCACTTTGGTGTCGCTTGCAATATTGAGTTCTTCGCGGAAGGCATTGACATGAGTCTGGCTGCGAATGTGGCGCGTATTGACCCAGTTTAAGAATTGGTAGGTATTCTCAACATCGACTTCTTTCTTCTGCAGCAATTCCATCATGCGGTGCGAAATGGTCGAGACGCAGTCAAAGCGTTTCAGCAGGAAGCCTTCCAGCCCCAATACCGCTTTCTGTAATAAACGCCCTTTCAGCATGCCCATTTTGAACGCGACATCCACTTCAAAATCCTGAATGTGCAGCCAGGCTTTGGCGCCTGAGAGGCGTGCAGTCAGCCAGCCGGCTGGGGCGCAGGTGAATGCGGGCGCGACGGTGAGCACGACGTCAGGACGCCAGAATACCTGGCCTAATACGACTGGCAGTGAGGTAATTGAAAACGACAGCAGATGCAGGACACGTTTTACACCACTGATTTTTTTCGGGACCCACAGCGGCGCGCGCCAGATGTGCACGCCTTTGATTTCTTCGTGGCTGTAATGGTAGGGGGAATAGGGTTTGGAGACTTTCCACTCCGGGTAGTACGGAGGCGCGGTGACTACTCTGACTTCATGGCCCTGAATTGCGAGCCATTCGCACATCTCACTTGAGTACTTCCCGATGCCAGTCAATTCAGGCGCGTAGTTAATTCCGTATACCAGGATTTTCATAGACACTCTTTTAAATTTTTTTAAATGAATACATATCAAAGAGTGTTTAGCCTGACTTTGGCCGGGCTGCTCTTTCAATGTACTCTTCCCTATCAGACTGCGCGCACTGGTCTGGCTGCGTCATCGGTCCGTCTATTTCTTGAAATCGTTCACTGCGTGGCAACGCCAGGCCGGTGTATCGGGCACGGCTTGGTAGCGCGCTGTCATTAATACAGGGTATGAGTGTAGTAGCGGGATGTGACGGCTTTATGACGCACAGCCGCATGACTTGTTGAATTGGTATGGGCTTTTGCTACTCGTTGACTGGCAAAAGCTTGAAACCATGGCAGACTGAATAGGTAGTCTGCCAATTTTTACCCCGATTTTGGCTTTTTGTGAGCGTCTCTGCAGCCGCAGTTCAGCAGCCATGAATGACAATCCGGGTTAAATCCGGCACACCTTAATCCTATTGTGTGGTTTCGCATTTATTTAACCGGAGAGAATCGTGACACAAACTCCTACTCCGTTTTAGAGACCTTATGATGAACCTAAATCAAAAGGCAGTTGCACCAATTGAGTTACACGAACGAGTTGACATCCAAATTAACCTACCCCATGATCATGGGGTAATAACGCATTATGGAGGCACTGATGAGCAAAAAAGCAAACATTGGATTTGAAGTTGATGAAGCCGATTTGGCTAATGCCAAGGCTTTTGTCGCCAGGCATGGCGGATCCCTCAACAAGCTCGTATCTGCTCTGTTCGCGTCCCTTGGCCAGGAAGAAGCCAATGGACGACCCGCGCTTGATCCGACATTGAAAGTTTTGATTGGCGTAAGCACTGGGAGCATTTCCATCACTGAGGCTGCTCGCATCCTTGAATTACCCGATGCTGGCTATGTTTTTCATTTGATGGCTGAAAAAAAACTTCCGCTGCCTCGCTTACCCAAGCAATTTATTAGTTCGCAGTTAGACGCAGTTCGCGGCGCGTTGGACGACTGTTTGTTGAATCCCGAAGAGACAAAGAAGCGTCGAAAAAAAAGCAATCGTGCCGCAGCATGACTCGACTATTAATCCCGGACTCCGGACCGTTGTTTTCATTGGCGGTGGCGAACGAGCTTGGTCTGCTTTCGAAATTCAGAATCGGGATCTCCGACATAGTGAGAGATGAGACCATCAATCGCGGATTGCTCCCAAGCCCAACGGTCGAAGCGAAACGTCTACTTGAATACTACAACCGGAATGCTGCGAATATTGAGACATTTCAAACGCAAGTTGGTATTCGCATTGCAGCTGAAAAAAGGCTAAATCCAAACTATAAGGTTCCAGCAAACCTTGGAGAGCTCTCCATACAAAGCATGCTTATCGATTTACAATTATCCAGACCAGGCTCGAATCCGGTAGTGCTGTTTGAAGATGGCTGGTTTCTTCAACACACTACATCGCTTGCCAAGCCATGCTTGCTGCTGAGTACCGAGGCATTTTTGGAGTATGCCGAAGAAATGCAATGGATCCCATCCGCTGCGCAGGCCCGCGCAGCAATAGCGATGGCCCGTCCAGGCGCATACCAGAAAAAATAGTCATCCAGAATCGCTAACCTGTTTCCCAAGCCTTCCGCCAGCTACTTTTTCAGCGCGGTGTTTTCCATCAAATCCTGCGTCTTAATCACAATCATGTATTCATACATGGCCCGCAAAGACGCAAATCTGAACCCCGCTTTGCCATCCATGAACCCGCGCTTGGCGACAAACAAAAATAAAAACATCACCAGCGGACGCAACGGCATCCGATAGTACAAATCCTTGAGCCGGGCGCGACGTTGATCCGGATCTTTCTCGAACAAGGTCTTGGTGAGACTGAACGGTACCCCGTTGCCACGGTTCTTGACAATCTGGCTCGCCTCGGCATCGCTATATTGATTGTGCTTGCCGATCCAGTGATGCATGCCCTTGCTGAACGGGAAGTGATCGAAATACCCGTGCAGGTCGCCTATGTCTCCGTCAATCAGCGTGATCGGATTGATCAAACGCTCGTAGCGCACATGCCCGGCCCTGAACAACCGAATGTAGGACGTCGCCGGAATCACATGCTGCATCCACTGGCCCATGAAATAGTCACGACGCTCCATCCGGTAAGCCTGCTTGTCACCAGCAATCGCCTGCTGCATTTCCACTGCCAGTTGCGGTGTCACGCGCTCATCGGCGTCAATATGAAAAATCCAGTCGTGTTTGAACTGAATATTCTCCAACGCCCAATTCCGGTGCGCCGACTCGTCACCACCAAAGGCCAGCGTGTTGGGATAGGAGCGCTGCGTCACCGTGGCACCGAAACTTTTGGCGATCTCGACCGTGTTATCGGTGCTCATTGAATCAAACACATGAATATCGTCGCACCACGATAGACTTTCCAGACAGCCCGGTAAATCCTGTTGTTCGTTCTTGGTGTAGACAATGACAGAAATGCCACCTGCGCTTTTCATCGGGCAAACTCCAAATTTGGCCGTGTTGGCATCGATTCGATGTTCGCTAACAAACTTGAAGCCATGGCTTCCACGGTATATCTGTTTTTAAATGTCTGTTCGGCGCGTGCGGCCATGTCGGCCCGCTCGTTGCTGCTCATGGCAATCCAGGTGCGCAGGGTTTTTTCGGTACCTTCCAGGGTATCGGGTGCAACCAGTCCTGCGCCATCGGCGTCGATCTCGCGCCAGATATTGACCTTGTCGGAAATAATCACCGGCAAGCCACAACCCAAGGCTTCCGCCACTGCAATGCCGAAATTTTCCTGATGCGACGGCAGCGCAAAAACTTCGCTGGCGTATAAAGCGCCCCACTTCGCATCGCCTTGCAGCATGCCGGTCCAGGTGATTTTTTGCGCGATGCCCAGACTTTCAGCCAGCGCCTTGAGTGCCGGAATCAGATTGGTTTGATCCGGGCCAGCCATCACCAGGTGCAGATTGGGGTCGCTGTCAGCAATTTTTGCAAATGCCGCCACCAATAGGTCACAGCCTTTTTTTTCATGGATACGACTCAAGAACGTAATCAATCGTTTCCCGGACAACGCCGGATACTGGGCAAAAAATTTATCGCGCAGTTCTGCTTTATTTTGTGGCGGCGTGCTGGTGCCGTAATTCACCACCGCTTCATTGGCGCGATACAGGCCAAATGATTGCCGCGCCAGAATCTTCTCTTCTTCGCTGGTGAACAGCACCGCATGGGCGTCACGCAAGACGCGATAGTCGGTCCATGGCCAGTACAGGGATTTTTTGAGGTGCTTGAGCGGATACGTATGTTTGAACCACGGGTCCAGCATCCCATGCGTAAAAATCAGATACGGTATCCCCAGGCCCACCAGCACATCGCGCGCGGCGATGCTGTGATACTGCCAGATCCCGCCAATCACAATCGCATCATAGTCAGCGGCATGCTGCTTCAACCAGACTTTAAATTGGGGGGCGTAACCATACCCGCCCCAGCCCGGACCCATGGCGTGCACTGTAATTGGCTGTCCGTCGATCCAGCTGGCAGCGGGATCATCCAGTGTCAGGCACTCGGTCTCGTGACCTTGCAGTTTTAATGCGCGGCTGACCTGGCGTATGCCCTCTGCAGGGCCGCCGGTTTTCGGGTCCATGCTGGAAATGATTCTGAGAATTTTCATCTTGGTACTGACTCCATCCAGCGCTCCCAGACGCGCATTGCCCATGGCCGCAAACTGGATTGCGATGTCGGACCGTCTCCACCGTCGGCTTCCAGCAACCACTGGCTGACCGGAATGGAAAATCCCGTTTTAGGGCGGTCAATAATGGAATCGGGCAGGCGATGTTTTGGAGTCAGCGACATCATGCGTTTATCAGCCGGTCCATTGGCCGAGGCCGGCAAGCGGCATAAGGGTAATACTTTTTTCCAGAGGTGCACGTCGACCAGCGGGACGCGCAACTCAAGACCGTGTGCCATGCTGGCCCAATCGGAATCGCGCAGCAGCTGATGGCGCATGAACCAGGCTGCTTCCAGCAATGAGATTTTGGTCTGGGCGTGATCGGTGGTTTTATGGATTGCCGACAAGGCTGGCAGTGTCGCCAGTTTGATCAGAGCATCGACGGCATCGGCCCTCGACATCACCTGATCCAGTTCCCATGGCATGAACAGGCCGCGGCGCAATTGATAAGCACGTTCGTAAGAGCCACTGTATTCCAGCATCCCGGCCAGTTTTGGGCGGCCCATGCCCGCCAATACTCCGGAAAACATCTGGCGCATCAACATGCCGGGATATTGCATCCACTCCGGCGTGGCTTCGGCCAGCGATGGCACCTGGGTAAAACTGGGATATCCTCCAAACAGTTCATCACCGCCAAGGCCGGACAAGGCCACTTTCAATCCAGCCTCATGGGTGGCCTTGCTGACAAAATAGGTGTTCACGCCATCGTAGGATGGCTGATCCATGGCAATAAAAATATTGCCCAGTTCGGCAGAAAAGTCCGCTTTGGAAATCTGCACCGTGCTGTGTTTGGTACCCAGTTCGTGCGCCACCGATTCTGCCAAAACCGATTCGTCGTTCTCGGTGCCGATGTATTCTTTAAATGCCAGCGTCACCGTCTGAATTGCATGTTCGGAATCAGTCAACTCGCAGGACAGGGCGGCCAGCGTGGTGCTGTCGCGTCCGGCCGATAAAAATACGCCGACCGGCACATCCGCTTCGCGATGCACATTCACAGTGTCGAGCATCAGCGCGCGCAATTCCTCTTGCACATTGGTGTTGGCAGGTACCGTCACTTCGGCGGCCTCGGCAAACGTTTCAGAAAACTTGAACCAGTCGCGCGATTGCAACTGCGTCGATTTACCGAATTCGTAGGTAATCACATGGCCGGACTGCAGCGCGACAATTTCGTTAAACGGTGTGAACGGATCGGGGACACTGCCCCATAGAAAATAACCGGCCTTGGCGGCATTATTTTCAGTTAAGCCGGGCGCAACCAGAGTCAAGGCTTTGACCTGAGAAGCAATCCAAAGTTGCTCGCCGTGCTGGCGAATATACAGTGGCTTGATGCCGAACGCATCGCGTGCAACATGCACCTGACGCAGTTCCCGGTCCCACAACACGAAGGCGAACATGCCGCGGAATTTGCCCAGACAATCGGCACCCCAGCGCTGCCAGGCGGCGATGATGGTTTCGGTATCGGAATGGGTACGGAATTCAAAACTGGATTTCAGTTCTTCGCGCAAGGCCCGGTAATTAAAGATCTCACCATTAAATACGATGCTGTAACGTCCGGTGACGTCGTGCATCGGTTGATAGCCGGTTGGCGACAGATCGATAATCGCCAGCCGACGATGGCCTAACAACACCTGATTGCAGGGACTGATCCATTGGCCTGATGAATCGGGACCACGCGGTACAAGTTGCTGGTCGACCCGTTTTGCAACGGCAAGGTCGTGGTCGTCCACAGGCTTGGCAAAATCAATTAATGCATAAATTCCACACATGGTTTTCCTAACTGCCGGTCAGGCGGTGTTGCGCCATGATCTGATGATAGATTTTTTCGTACGCGGTGATCGCCTTGTCGGCATCAAACAGGCGTACGTGCTCGAGGCCTTTGGCCCGATCCACAAACTTTTGTTCCGGGGACGCGTTGAGCAGGGCGATCAAGCTGTTCGCTGCAGAAGCGGCCCATTCCTCAACCTGATCCTCGCGCGGCATGACTGGAATATAAGTCACAGAGTCGCCGCCCACTTCTGTCATGGGCGGCGCACCGGTAGTCAATACCGGGCATCCACAGGCCATCGCTTCGGCTATCGGCCAGCCGAAGCCTTCGGCCAGACTTGGAAACAGCATGGCCTTTGCCAGGCAATACACAGCCTGCACCTGACGGTTGGACAGTCCGGATAAAAAATAGATTTTCCCTTTGGGCGCAACCGTCTTGGCCAGCTCGCGCAGGCGCTGGGACGGTGAATCCCCCACCATCCACAGTGGCAACGGGTTGTCACAGCGCTTACAGTATTGGGCATAAATATGGACCACACCCACGCGGTTTTTGTACCAGGTGTTGCCGCCAACATGCACCAGCATGCGCTCGTCGGTGACCGGAGTCAGGACGTTACTCAACTCGTTCAGGGCAACTGCTTCAGGGAGTGGTGAAAAACCGAAATTGAGGCCGTTGTGCACGACCTCGGAGATATTGGGTGGCGTGTCCAGAAACCGGGCCAATTCTTTTTTGCTGTTATGCGACACTGAAATAAAATTTTTGCCGGCTTTAAAGCCGCGCCGAATATAAAACTGATACTGCCTGCCCAAAAATTTGACCGGATATTCGGGATACTCCCCCAGTGCGGACTGCAGCGCCAGAAAATCATGGCAATGGATGACATGCGGACGATCTGCAACCAGCGGCACCCAGGGTCCGAGTGCCTGATCGCAAAACACATACATCGTGTCTGCAGCTTCACGTTGCAGCGCTTTCTTGACCCACATCGGGAACAATAGATATTGATCGATGTAACCGGCCCATTTACCCAGCAGACCAAAGTCGATCCAGCGATGGAACACCGCTGTCGGCGACCAGACTTCTACGGTGTAGCCACGTTCCCGATAGGCCTGCTTGAGCATCTTCGCAAAACGCGGCATGCTTTGCGAGGTCAGAAAAGCGGGGTGGCAAAAAAGAACAATTTTCATTTTGAATAAATTTTCTTTATTTCTTCGTGGGTCGAACAGCAATCTATCGTAGGCTGGGGTTTCACCCCAGCATTGCAATCGGTGATGCTGGGTTTGTAACCCAGCCTACGAAACTACATCGACAAAAACGATTGATATGCCAGGCCTAAACCCACTTTCAATTCAGTTTTTGCCTGCCAGCCCAAATCTGATAAGCGGCTGACATCCAGCCATTTTCTCGGCGGTCCGTCCGGGCGGCTGGTATCGAATTCAATATCGCCTTCATAGCCCACCACAGTCCGGACCAGTTCGGCCAGCTCACGGATTGAGCTGTCCACGCCGGTGCCGATATTGACCAGCGGTGCCAGCCCGTCATTCCGGTCCGCGGCCAGCAGTCCCTGAAACGTGGTCTCATCGAGATTCATCAAATGCACGCAGGCTTCGGCCATATCTTCGCTGTACAGGAACTCACGCTTGGGCGTACCGGTTCCCCACACCACCACACTCGGCGTTTGATTTAATTTGGCTTCATGAAATTTGCGGATCAACGCTGGCAAAACATGTGAGTTTTGCAGATCGTAGTTGTCGCCAGGTCCGTACAGATTGGTTGGCATCACCGCCAGAAAGCGTGTGCCATATTGACGGTTATAGGCCCAGCATTGTTCAATGCCAGCCAGCTTGGCCATCGCATACGGACGATTGGTCGGCTCCAGCGGACCGGTCAGCAGATATTCTTCACGCATCGGCTGAGGCGCCAATTTGGGGTAAATGCAACTGGAGCCCAGAAACAGCAGGCGCTGCACGCCGTTTTTATACGAGGCGTGCAGAACATTGTTTTGCATGGCCAGATTGGCCTGAATGAATTCGGCCGGATAGGTATTGTTGGCATGGATCCCGCCGACTTTGGCGGCGGCCAGCAATACATACTCAGGACGCTCTTGCGCAAACAACGCGTCGACTGCGGCCTGATTGGTCAGGTCAAGTTCAGCGTGGGTTCTGCACAGCAGATTGCTGTAACCATCTTTCTGCAAGACCTTGACCAGTGCTGATCCGACCAAACCACGATGCCCTGCTACAAAAATTTTGGCATGCTTATCCATGATCAACCAAATCGGTTCAGTGTTTCGTAACCGTTATGACGGATCAATTGATCTTTCTCGGCATTCTTCAAATCTTCGCGCGCCATTTCGCGTACCAGATCTTCGAAAGATGTCTTCGGCTCCCAACCCAGTTTGCGCTTGGCCTTGCTGGCATCACCCAACAGCGATTCAACTTCAGTCGGTCGGAAATAACGCGGATCCACCGAGACGATGCAACGGCCGGACGCGTCAAAACCTTTTTCATTGACGCCGGTACCTTCCCAGAGAATTTTCATGCCCAGTTCTTTGGCGGTCAGATTCACAAAGTCACGCACGCTGTGCTGTCTGCCAGTTGCAATCACAAAATCTTCAGCCACTTCCTGTTGCAGCATCAGCCATTGCACTTCGACGTAGTCGCGCGCATGGCCCCAGTCACGCAGCGCATCCAGATTACCCAGATACAGGCAATTTTGCAGACCCAGCTTGATGCGTGACAGTCCGATAGAAATTTTACGGGTTACAAACGTTTCGCCACGCAGCGGGCTTTCGTGGTTAAACAAGATCCCGTTGCAAGCGTAAATGCCATAGGCTTCGCGGTAATTGACGGTCATCCAGTAGGCGTACATTTTGGCGACGGCATACGGTGAACGTGGATAAAACGGAGTGGTTTCTTTTTGTGGGGTCTCTTGTACCAGACCATACAGTTCTGAGGTTGAAGCCTGATAGAAACGGGTTTTCTTTTCCAGTCCCAAAATGCGGATCGCTTCGAGGATACGCAGGGCGCCCAGCGCATCCGAGTTGGCGGTGTATTCTGGTTCTTCAAACGAAACGGCAACGTGGCTTTGTGCCGCCAGGTTATAGATTTCGTCAGGTTGCACCTGCTGGATGATGCGAATCAGACTGGATGAGTCGGTCAGGTCGCCGTGATGCAGGGCGAATTTGCGATTGGGCTCATGCGGATCCTGATACAAATGATCGATACGATCAGTATTGATCAAGGAGGTGCGGCGTTTGATGCCGTGTACAAAATATCCCTTGTTTAACAGGAATTCGGCCAGGTATGCGCCATCTTGTCCAGTTACGCCCGTTATAAGTGCTGTTTTCATTTTTTCACTAATCCAATTTTGAGGAATTACGCGCCAATCTTGCCAATAATTTTTGCCCTGTCAGCCTGCTTCATGGCTGACAGCATGTCTTGTATAAAAGTATTTTGTATGCGATAGGAATTGTTCAGATCGCTGTCTATCGTCGACACGCGCACCAGAATCCCGTCCGGAATTTTCCCGGTCATGGCATAGCGCAGTTTTTGTAATTTCTGTTCCAAACCATCGCGAACCACCTTGTCACCCACCGTAGTCCAGTAGGTAATCGGTTCGCTGCGTTGGCCCTGCACGGCGAGCAGGCGCGTTACCGGAAATTTATCGTTATCCGAAGAAAAATCATCACGTTCAAAATTGGAGATCTGAAAGCCCTGCGCGCCGTAGCATTGTTCCGGTTTATGCAGTGCCAGATTGCCGCTCTGATCGCCGCCGTAGGCAACTGACAGCATCACGCGTTCACCGGCCGGGTTGACATAGGTGCGCGAGAGCGTTTCGTTGTACAAACCCTTTAAGGTCTTTTCCTGGTCCGCGCTCAGCTGCAGTGGGACCACATACGGATCGATCGCCCAGGTGCCGATTTTTTCCGGGACCATTGCTTTGAGGCTGATGTCGGCGTGGTGCACCTGCACGGTCTTGGATGGCGTAACAAACCTGGTTGTCACAGCAGTGAGCAACATCAGCGAACACAGAACCATGTTCAGGATTTTCTGGCTGGAGAGGATCTCGTTCATTTGGCCACTCCGGCTCGGGCTGACCAGACTTTGGCGATCCATTGCAGCAAGGTGTCGATGCTCAAGATCAGGACAAGGGCGCTGACAAACAACACCATGCCGGCAAAGCCATGCAGGAAACCCTGCCCGGCTGCGTCGCCCCAGTAATAAGTAATCAAGGTCAGCGTCATCACTCGGATCACATTGGCAGTAAACGAGATCGGTACGATCAGCAAGGCCAGCGTGACATTTCGGAATACCGAGGTGTGGCGCATCAGGTTCATGTAAAACAGCCCCAAGGCTTCCAGCGTCAACAAAGTCTGCAGCCCGGCACAGGCGTCAGCCACCAGCAACTGATATTGGCCAATTTGCAGGATCACACCCGAACGCGAAATAGGATAGCCCAGGCTGTACAGGATGTTTTCGGTCACAAACGATACGGCCATCTTCATCGGCAGGGTCAGCATGGTGACCAGCGGGCCCGGCAAGGGAATCATGAACAGCATGAAGAACAGTGGAAACCAGAGTACTTTCAGTCCGGTGGCACCGCGCTTGATCAGCAGCACCGACAACAGAAAAATAATGAAGGAGCCCATTTCCAGAGGCGGAATGGCAATCGCGCGGCCGACGACGTAAAACAGCATGCCAATTACAAAGAAGGTCCAGCCGGTCACCGTTTCGAGCATGCCCGGTGCGCGCTGTTCACTGGCGGCCATCATTTCGGGCCACTTGGAATAGATCAGCCACAGCGACAGGCAGAGAATGATGGGACCGTGGGCATTCTCTTCGAAGGTCCACATATCGGTCATCAGGTCATACAAAGTCGGAATAAACAGCACAAGAAACCCGATCCCGACCGGCAGCCAATAGTATTTCTTCAAAGCCGTGCCTGACACGTCTTTTTTGGTGGCGGTCAAGACAGCTTCTGACATCAGAATTTCGCCATGACGACGCCGACTACTTCCACGCCATTGCGCAGGAACTGCTCGCACAACAGGTTGACATCGGCAACGCGGGTTTTTTCCTGCTGCACGACCACCAGCACGCCACCGACTCGCGAGGCAATCACCAGCGCATCGGCAGCAGTGTTGAATGCCGAGGTGTCGTACAGGATGACGTCGTATTTTTGTTCTTGTTGTAGCGTGAACTGCGCAAAGCCGCGACTTAACAGCTCTTGCGGATTCGGTGGGAGTGTTCCGGCAGACAGTACCGACAAATCAACGAAGGAATCAATTTTTGCAATTTCAGATTGGTCCGTGCGTCCGGCCAGCACATCGGAGAAGCCCATATTATTGGACAGGCCGAATAATTTTTGCTGACGTGGCAGGCGCATATTGGCATCCACCAGCAAGGTATGTTCACCCAACTGAGAGAACACGATCGCCAGATTGGCAGTAAAGATACTGACGCCGTCGTTCTGATCGACACTGACAATGGCCAGCGCGCGTCGTTCCTTGGTAAACCAGCGCAACATCAACTGGCTGCGAATCGCGCGCAGTGTTTCAACCTGCGGGGTAAAGGGCCGGTAGGCAGCGACCAGCTCTTCAGGCAGCGCGACATCTTTTTTCTGCAGATACGGATAGTCAAACTGACGCGCCAAGACTTTTTGAATGTCGGCTTCGGTGATCAAACCCAGATGTTCTGCCGCTTCACCAAAGCGCATGCCAAGTTTCTTTTGCGTGATCAGTACGCGCTCGGCATCTTCCGGCGTGATCTTGCCCATCTCGAGCAAGATGCGTCCGATGCTTGAGTTTTTCGGCAAATGATCCACGGAAGGCTCCAGCGCTTCGTGCAAAGATGGCTCACGAGCTGGGTCACGCGCTGGTTCGCGCGCAGGTTCACGATTCGACTCAGAATCGGCTGCTGCTAAATAAGGATGGCTGCTCATAGCGCTCTTCCCAGGACGGTAGGTGGCTTACGCCACGGAAAATGCCACTTGGGAAATTTCTTTCCAGGCCGGGTCACCACGGTCCAGTCCATTACGCCCAACACCGGAAATTCGGTAGCCAGGGCCACGTCTTCGACGGTACGAATCCGGCGGTCGCGCATTTCTGCCGTGATCGCCAGCGCCATGCCGAGGAAGGTGCCAAAGAAGATGGCCAGTAAAGTATTGAGCATGACCTTGGGGCCAAACGGCAGCACCGGCGGCGTTGCCGGATTGAGCACGGCGATATCAGTCTGATTGGACTGCCCTTCCAGATTGGTCTGTGTGTATCGCTGGGAGGTGGTGTCGTAGGCGCGCTGGGCACTGTCGACTTCGTTGCGCAACAGCTTCAGATCATCACGCACCCGATTCAATTGCAAGACCTTGGATTTTTGCGCAGCTACCGCGGCTTTCAATTCTGATTCGCGCTGAATGTAGATTTTTTCACTGCCGCCCACACTGTGGGTCGCGATACGGATTTGCGTGTTCAGATCAGCGCGCAATTTATCCACTTCTGCCTTGGCACTCTGGTATTGCGGATGATTGACGTCCAGCCGGTCGGCAACTTCTGCAAACTTGGCTTCAGCCGCGCTCAGGGACGCCTTCAAATTCATCACCAAAGAATTGTTCATCACGTCCGGAGATTCACTGCCATCGATCCCGCTGGCCTGATTCTGGCGCGATGAGGCTTCGATCAGTTGACCCTGCGCGGCGACCAACTGTGCAGACAGTTCATTGAGCCGGTTGTTTTCCACATCCAGACCATCGACGCGATTGTCGGAACTGACGATGCCACGTTCCTGCTGAAATTTGGACAGCTTGCTTTGGGCAATTTCCAGATTGTCGCGCAACATTTTTACCTGATCGTTGATATAACTGGCCGCCTCTTTGGCAGGCGTGACCTTCAACTGAATACTGGTCATGCGATAGGCAGTGGCAAAACCATTGGCAATGGTGGCAGCAAATTGAGGATCACCAGCCTTGTAGCTGATATCGAGCACGCTGCTTTCACGTGAAGGCACCGCCTCCAGATTTTTCAATAACAGACTGCCCAGCCAGGTCCGAATCGGTACTTCGCCCTTGGTTTCTTTTTGATACTTGGCCTTGGTTTCTTCCGCATCAGCCAGTTTCAGGTCGTCGACGACTTTCATGGCCACGTTCAGGCTGGTCGCGATATCGACCTGAGTCGGCATATACCCCGGCATCATCTGCGCAGGCAGATTCATCCCGGTCACGGGATCCACACCCTTGAAATTCAACACCAGTGTGGAGGTGGCCTTGTAAGTCTTCGGCAGCAAAAGATTGATGATCACGGTGCTGAACACCACCACACAAAACGTAATCAAAAATACTTTATAGCGCGACCGGACAACAAGTAAAAACGAAATTAAATTCATAACGGTGCTTTCGGCTCAAACGGGCTCAATCTGCGGGCTGACGTCAAACTGGAAATAATTAAAAAATACTTTCTTTGATATAGATCACGTCATCCGGCTGCACCAGATCATCAGGCTTGGCCGTGATTTCCTGTAACACGCCATTTGCATCGCGACGTTTGATGCGGATATTCCGCTCCGTGCCGCGCATGGTAATGCCGCCACCGCTGGACAGGGCCTGCACCAGAGTCATCTCTTTTTCAATCCGGTAGACGCCCGGACGCTGCACTTCGCCATAGATGTAGAAACGTGGATAACGCTCAACGTAGACCAGGTCATTACTTTCCAGATCGTAGTTTTCAGTCAGATTGCCATTGCGGACCATTTCCAGCAGATCGACGGTGCGTTTCGCGCTTTTGCCATTTTTGCTGCGCACGATGGTGATGGTTTCACCGCCGTCGGCAGCCACACCACCGGCCATCGCAATCATGTCGGTGATGCTGCGACGACCTTCCATCGGATAGCGACCGGGCTTGTTTACCTGACCCAGAATCGAGATCTGCTGGCTCTGCAACTGAGTCACCACAATATTGACTTCAGGTTTGCGCACATAGCCGCCCTGCTTCAACAGCTCGCCGATTTTCTTTTCTGCGCCGGAAGTGGTTAAACCGTCGAGCGAGACATTCCCGATCAAGGGATAAGTGATATTGCCGGCCTCACCGATTTTGGTTTCGAGGCTCAGATCCGGATTGTTGTAGACCGTAATTTTGAGCACATCGCCTGCGCCCAACACGACATCGTCGGCCATGGCGTGACCGACGACCAGCGCCAGCAACATCGCAACCACATAGTTAAAAATCTGTTTCATCGTTTAATCCGTTTAGTTCAAATGTTCTACTGTCAAAGGTCCGCAACGCCACGCTTGGTGTGATCATCGACGCCATCTTTCTTTTGTTTGGCATCGGCCGGTGCAGCTTCAACAGCAGGAGCGGCGGCGAAGTTTTTGTTCAGGTACTCGATCTTGGCTGCGGCGCGCAGGCGGGTCAGTTCGGCTTCGGCGGTTTCCTTGTTGCGCTGATTCATTAAAAACCCGCCGATCTGCTGCTCTGCCACTTCCTGTTTGATCGGGTCGTTTTTGACGCTCCGAATCACGGCGATGACGCTGCGATCAGCCTGCTGCAAGGCGAATAACTGCCCCTTGCGGATCTCTCTGAGTTTTTTCACCAAAGCTGGCGGCATATCAACTGAACTGTTCGTGGCCGCCGTCTGGACAAACTCGATGTGATTTGCCTTGCACCATGCAGCAACATCATCGATGGATTTATTTGAACCCATCAAAGCTTTCAGCTCGGGACTGAAGTCTTTTGTAGCAAGGACTACCTGGTCAAATTCATAGGTCTTCTTGTCAGCGAAGAACTCAGGGTGATCAAGGTAATACTTGTCGATTTCTTCTTTGGTCGGGCGCGCCACCTTGGCCAAACGTCGTTGCAGATAGGCCTGGGCGATGATCTGCGCTTTGGCGCGCTCAATCGCAGCAACCACGACCGGGTCGCGATCAAGTTTTTCTTTGGTGGCCTGATCTTCCAGCAACTGGCGATCAATCAGGGAGTCCAGCAGCTTCTTGGATGCGACGTCTTTTTGTGCGGCAGGCACATTGGCCTGCGCCAGTTCCGAATTCAGCTGGAGCACGGTGACGTCCTGTCCGTCCACGCGAGCCAGAGACTGGCCATCCGACACTTTGTCTTTTTTGCTGCAGGCTGCCAGACAACACAGCGCCAGCACCAACGCAGCACCTTTGATCAATCCATTCCCAGCATGCTTGCCATGCTTCACACTTTGCGCGCCAATTCCAAACATGATCGACTTCCCTTTATTTATTCTATTGAATTCTTGTCTTGATTATGATTCCAGGTACGGCTCTTGTTGCGACAGCGTCTGAACTGATACAGCACAAAGCCGAGTCCCAGCAGATACAGGGTCCAGCCTTCCGGCTCGGGAACTGAGGCGAATTTCAATTCATATGACGCGGTGTCGCCGAGGCTTGCGATGCTGTTGCTCGCGGAGGCGATCGCAATCAGGAAAACAAACAGGCTATGTTGAATGCGCTTCATTTCAGACCTTCCCATTTCCTGAATTTTTGACTAAAAAGATCAATCTGCTTTAATTTCAAACAGGTGCGAAGTGTATTGTTTAAATATGACAACGGAATGACTCTTACAGCCTGAAACATGCGCCCTAAACACGCACACTCAGCTGCGTATGCAAAAATCAGACAGCCACGCTCAGGCAGCGCTGATCCGTTCTAATCTGGCCAGCAATTTCTGGATGTTGTTCAGGGAAATTAAATGTCCGTAGATGCTGCCAAGATAGCCATTTCTTGTCAAACTTAACAGATCGGCGTCGCTCAGAGCGCTCAACTTCGCCTCATCGACGACACTGAAACCGTTCATTTGCAGTGATTTGCCTTGTGCTGTCGTGGCGTTGATTGCGCGCGGGGTCAGCAAATCCAGTTTGCGCAACTGCTTGACGAAGCCCATGGTGTGTTCTGTTGAGGCGCTGAAGTGATTGAGCATCTCCAACACGCTGTCCAACATCGGTGCATTGCTGCCATCTTCATTAAACAATCGTTGACCGTCGGCCGCATCGAAGCCGTCTGCCTCTGCATCGACCAATACGCTGAACGAGCCTGGGGTAGTCCCCTCCTGCAGAACGAATGGATAGCGACGCACAAAAACCGGAACGAAACTGGCGTCCCAACTGCCGTCTTGGCCGACAAACAGATTTTCGTTATCACGCAAGCCGGTCAGTGCGATCGGAAGTCCGCCATCCTCTTCATCGGTAACAAAGACGATCGGGTATTCCAGACAGGCGATACCAAATTCTCCGGTGGTGACAGGAACCGAGTTGGTCGTTGCTGCATAGTCGAATCCCTTGGGCTGAAATTTGATTTTCAGTTCACGATGGGTGTTGCGATCAATCGCGATTGGTTTTTTGTAGAGAATCAGTGAGGACATGGGCGGGTTCGGTAGAGTTCAAAAACGAGTCCTGAATTCTAAGGTGTGCGCATGACGGGATTGTGACGTGAACGCCATTGTTCTGACGTCACGGTGATTGTTTGACATGATTCCCTGCAGTCAGGATTGGTCGCCCTGTCAGCGAGGTTTGCGGGGCGGAGGTGCAGGCGGTCGCGCTGAGCCTGGCTTATTGGGTGCAGGTGCGACTGGTGGCTGGTCAGGCGATACGTCGGTCGCCTGACGGGCGAAGATCCAGTCCCGGTAGGATTTCTTTCCTTTGAAATAATCAAACGGCGATTCAAAATTGTCTTGTTTGATCGGCACCGCTTCAGACAGGCTGTAAATTCCAATGATGCCGTTGAAGCCCTCGCTCGAACCATACAGTACGCCCCACTCGTTATTGCCGGTCATCGGATCGATATACAACTTGCGCAGATGGTGTTTCAGATCGGGAAAGCGCGGATCGAGCAACAAGTCGTCAAGTCTGGTGGGCAGACTGGGTTGGCCAGCCGGTGTGGCGTTGTAATAGCGCTGCAGCGCATCCACATATTCCCTGCCAATCAGGAGCAACTCGTTTTCCGCATCGCGCCGCTGCACCAGCGCGCCGACCTGCAGTGACATGGTTGCCACCAGCCCGATAATCGTGACCAGGATGATCAGGCCCAGGTAAGTGAATCCCTTCTGGTGCGGATGGCGTTGCGTCAGCATGGCCTACAATTCGGCGAAGGCAATGCCATTGCGGTTCACCCCGACTGCACCGCTTCTGACATTAAACACTTTTCCCTTGGCGCTGGAATCGGGCGCTATGACTATCCAGCTGGTTGAACTGTCTGCGACCGGATCCTTGGGCAAACTGCGCAGATACTTTTTATCGACCAGCTCTTGCAGGGAATCCGGGTAGCGACCGGTGTCGCCATAAAATTTATCAATCGTCTCACGCGTGATGCGCAGATTGTCGGCCAGGATGGTTTCTTTGGCCGTGTCGATACTCTGAAAATAGCGCGGCATGGCCAGGGTCGCCAACAACGCCACAATTGCCAGTACCACCAGCAGTTCGATCAGCGTAAAACCGCTGACCGAACGCACGCGTTTCAATTTCATACGGTCACCATTTATCATAGGTCGCGCCATTGAGTCCAATGTCGGTCGACTTCGAATACACGTCAAACACATCAGCGCCTTCGCTCGGGTTGTCCGCTTCACTGGTGTAGCAGCGCTTGCCCCAGGATTCTTCGGGCGTGATCGAGGTATCAGGGTTCATCGGGTCACGCGGTATATGTCGCAAGAAATGCATCACCCTTCCTCTGGGGTCCTTCAGATCGACCACCCCGTTGACCATCGCATTCATTGATTTGGGGTAGCCGCTGTCGCCAAGCGTGTTCGGCATTCTGCCATCGTCATAGGCTTTTTTGTAGGCGTCGATGGCAGAACGTATTTCCCGCAAATCGTAACGCAGCTCTTTCTCTTTTTCGCGCTGCATCACCGTGCGCGTGACCGGCAATGCCATGCTCGCCAGCAGGCCAAGTATCGCCAACGTAATCAATAGCTCAATCAAGGTGAAACCGCGTGGTTTCCTTGCATCACAAGCCTTGAGTACGCCGCATTTCATCGTTAATTCTCTACGCGAACTGTTGTCGCCACGCTGTTATTGGCAGCCAGGCCCGCATTGACGGCGCGACCTGAGACGCTGAGCGGTGCGGCAGACAGGACCTGAATCACCGATCCGCCCGTCGGCGCCAGCGCTTTGAGGGTGATGGTGGCAACGGTGCCGGAAGCAGCACCGCTGCCGCCGCTCGCCGCGCCGGTAATGAGTACCTGGCCGTTGGTGTCAATCTGGCTGTTAAAACTCGATTGCGCACCACCCTGCTGCAGGAAGTCACCCTCCGTCACGTTCACCACCTGAAAAATCGCACTGTCAAAGCCGATTGCCACCGGCAGGTTACTGAGTGCCTCATCCGACTGCGCATTCAGTTTCAAAACGATGTTGCGCCCAACCCGGGTCGATGCAGCACTGTTAAGACTCAAACTCATTGCGCCAGGCGCTTGCGCGGCCGGGTCTGGCGGGGCCGCATTCGGTGCGGGTACATCTCTGTCACCTGGCTCAGCGCCGCTATTGGCATCTGCTTGCGGCACAAAAACCGGCGCTATCGGAGTCGGTACCGGCGGCGTTGTCACTGCGCCTGAATTATCGGCACTGCCGGTTGGAAGCGCCACATTTTGCTGGGCAGCTGCCTTTCGGGCCGAGGGGCTGGCGCGCTGACCGACTGACAGCATGGCCGCGTCGGTCGCGCCGGTGACGTCAGGACGCGGCTTGAAATTGTTTTCGGTGCCGGAGCTGAACTGGGTCGCGTTGAAATCAGGCCGGCGAATATTGCGGATCAAATGCGGCGTGATCGACAGGATGATTTCAGTTTTCTGTATGTCGTCGTTGGTCGATCCAAACAAATGTCCCAGAATCGGGATATCGCCGAGGGAAGGAATCTTGTTGATCGTGTGGCGTTCCTCGTCATCCAGAAGACCAGCCAGAACCTGCGTTTCACCATCCTTCAGCACCAGCACGGAAGCGGCATTGCGCGTACCGATCTGGTAGGCCACCGATCCGGACTTGGTGACCAGCTGACTGACAATATTGCTGACCTCCAGATTGATCTTGATCGCCACTTCATTATCCAGATACACGGTCGGCTCCACTTCCAGCTTCAGGCCGACATCGACGTAAGTGATGGTTTCAGTAATGAAAGTGGTGGTAGACGGTGAGGTATTGACGGTGATATTCGGTACCCGGTCACCGATCATGATTTTGGCTTTTTCATGATTACGGGTGCGGATGCGCGGATTGGCGAGCAGGTTGGCGTCAGAATCGGTGCTGCGCGCGTTCACCTGTGCAGTCGGATTGCCGACCCCGACATTGCTGGACTGAATATGCAACAGCTGATTGAGCGCCAGCGCACCGTTAGGAATATTCGATGTGCCCAGAGGTGCCACCGGCGTCAAGGTCAGGCCGCTCGGCCACTGAATGCCCAGATCCTGCAGCTTGGTGCGTTTGACTTCCAGTACGGCGACATCCAGCATGACTTCCGGTTCGGCGATATCGTGCAGCACGACCAGCTTCTCGGCCAGCTTGATTGCCTGCGGAGTGTCACGCATGATGATCATGTTCAGTTTTTCATCCACGACCACATCTTTTGTTTTGATGATCGATTTCAGCGTTGCCGCGACCGCTTTGGCATCGGCATTGGTCAGGAAAAACGACTTGACCACCATTTCCTGATAATCCTTTTGCTTGGCCAGCGAATTCGGATAAATCAGGACCGTATTGGCGTCCATGATTTCCTGGTCGAGCTGATTGGTCAGCAAGGTGAAATACAGGGCATTTTCAATCGTGCTGTTTTTGAGAAAAATCGAGGTTTTTTGATCGGTCTTGACGTCTTTGTCAAAGATAAAATTCAAGCCCGAGGTTTCCGAAATCACTTCAAAAATCTGCTTTAAGCTCGCGTCCTTGAATTGCAGCGTGATTGGTTTTTTATAGACCGAGGCAAGCTTTTCGGCATTGGTTGGCCGCACGGTCTTTTCATTGATCTCGCGCTGCAGCTTGAGCGCCTTTTCATTGCTCGGGTTTTCTGCCAGCACAATCGCCATCTTCAGTTTGGCGCCATCCACGCCGCCTGATTTAAATTGCTGACCGGCTTCGGTGAGCAATGTCTGGTGATGCTCTTCAATCTGAATGTGTTTCAAGCCATCCATCGCCCGCACGTTGCCGACATCCATGGCCAGCACGCGATTAAATAAATTCTCGGCATCCAGCAGGCGTCCGGCAGCAATATCACGATCCGCTTCTTCGAGATAGCCTGAGATTGCATTGTCACGTTCACGGTAATAGGTTGTTTTAAATTCGACGTCATGGGGATCACGTTTGCTCGCTTCCTGCATTTTTTGCAGGCCCACTTCCACTTTGTCCTGACTGACCAGGTCCTTGCCTTCGTTGAAGGTTCTTTGCGCAACGCAGGAACAAAGAAGTGGCGCGATCACTGCGACGCCGACGGCACAACGCAAACGCGTTCGTAAAAAATGGAATAATGGCATGGCGGCTTTTTTCTTGTTTTCTGAATGAATGAACATGTGTGCTAACCCTTAATGATCAGTCGCTGAACCTGGTTCAAGGGCAAATAAGTAAACACAATCGCGTTCTTGCTGATCGAGTCAACGCGATAGGTCCCGGCGATGACACCGTTGACCTGGGTAATATAGGTTTCGTCACCTCTGGCCAGATACACTTCCCAAACACCATCTTCGAATTTTTTGCCGACGAAGGTAAATTTCAGGGGTGGCGCTGTCGGTGGAGGTGGCGGAGGCGGATTGGCTATTTTCGGATCAACCGGTGGCGGTGGCGTCCAGCTCTGCATTCCGAAAATTGACGCCTTGCTGTCGATTTTTTTCCCGTCCAGACCGACGTGACCGACCGAAATCAATTTATCTCTTGAAGCCAGCGCCAGAATCGGGATCAGCCGATCAGTCTTGCTGTAACCTTTGCTGGCCGTGCCGGACACCGCCGGGGCTGCCGCTCCTGCTGCCGTTCCCGCATTTTTGGCCGCGCCCGGCTTCACCACCGCGCCGACCACATCGCTGTCTGGTGACTTGTCGGTAAAAAAGGCCAGCCAGACGCCGACTGCCAGGGCCAGGCCCATGAGTACATGTTGCAGTTTCATGGCTGTACCGCCGCTATTTTTTTGACACCAGACAGATACAGCGTGAATTTCAGATTCGCTTCCAGACTGCTTTTACTGATTGTCTCGCGTTTAAAACTGATTTCATCCAGCGAGGCGAACGGAATGGCCAGCAGCACTTCTTCGCAAAACTGACGGATCGCCGGATAAGGCCCCGATACCGGCAACTCAATTTGATAGGTCTCGGTGTCGTCGTTGCGGTCCAGGCCGGATTTATACGTGCCTTCGTTTAACTTCAGTCCCACCTTGCCAGCGATATCAAACAAGGTCTTGACCTGCTGTTCGGCGTAACCGTTTTCACCCAGATTTTCATAAAACTGTTTGACGCGCAGCTCGTTTTCGGAAGGCGCCGCCACGCTATTGGCGCCGCTGTCCCGGTTCAGTCTGCTCATTTTGCTGACTTCAATTTGCTTTTGTTTCAGACCCGCGTCGAGATAAGGCAACCAGACGCCGACGCACAGGGCACCCCCTGCAAACAGCACTGCAGCCAGTGCCATGAGTGGATCGACGCGCATCAAAAAACAGCGCACCTGCAGGGACCAGGTGAGGAGAGTACCGGCATCGAACTTCATCGCGTCCCCTTCCATTCAGCTTCAAATTCGAACCGCAGGGGTTTATTCGGGTCTTGCTGATTCACTTCGTGTTTGATCAGTTCCACATTGACAAACAGCGCGGCTTTTTTGAGCTTCTCGATATAAGCAATCATGTCGTCACTGCTCAGGGCTTCCGCCTGTCCCTTGATGACCTGCTTCTTGATATCAGGCTCGATCGAGATCAGCGCGATATTGGCCGGGGTGGCTTCTTCGATCGCATCGAAGACGTCGCTCCACGGCAAATTCAAACGTTGAATTGCGGCGTTAATCGCCAGTGCCCGACCTTCCGGGATGATGACCGGCTTGACCGACGCGACCGCATGGCGCCTGGCTTCCTGTTTTTTTGCATTGCGCAGTAACGCCTCTTCCAGGCTTTGTTCCTTGTCCGAGACCGACGACGCCCCAGCCAGTGCAATACCGAGCAGGACCAATCCGAGCAGGGCCAGAGCGACCACCCATAACGAGATGCCTGCCAACCTGCTGTTGGCATCGCGGCGTGCGAAATTGATATGCAGTGCAGCGCAGGTTTTCATCCATTCACTCCTGCGCCTTGCGCCACATCGGACGTGACCGCAGTCATGGACTCGGCAATTCCCAAAGACTGGCATTGCAGGGCATTGCCGTCATTCTTTTGCCATTGCGGCGGCAGTGCGCCCTGAATCTGCAATCTGGTCGGGGCCGTCAAATTCAGCAGCATGGCTTCACGCTGCACATGCTGTTCGAGCCAGGCCCGCCGGTGATAAAGCTCATACGGCGCGCTCGTGCTGCGGATGGCGACCAGCCGTCCCTGATCCATGGCAGCAATGGTCAGGATGTCATTGTTCAGGATGGCCATCCAGGCATCGGGCCTGAGCTCTTTGCGGAACCGGTTCCAGGTCATCACAAAATGTGGCGTCATCATTTGCAGGGTCAACCTGAAACCATCACACACCGCCTGCAGGCGCGCCAGCAGCGAGCGCGGCACGGCGCAGGCCAGAAACGGCCGAAGCGCATCCCAGTCGGCCACCATTTCCCAGTCGCTCATCGACACACCAAACAGGGCTTGAAAGCGCAGCATGGCGGCGGCCTGACAATCGCTTAAACTGGCCGCGTTTTTTGGCGGCGTCACCAGCCACATCCGCACCAGCGAGTCGGCCAGCGTGACAGATATATTCAGGTTCTGAACCTGCACGGCCTGCAAGGCCAGGCTGAACTGGGCTGCCAGTGTTTCTTCATTATTGATGTCGTCAACTGCCAGGGGCTGCTGATGCAATATCGACAGCGTGCGTCTGAAAAAACCGTGGCTTTGTGAGACGGTAATAGCGCTGACAGAAATCTCGACGAGCAGAGACCGGGTGAACCTGGCGAACAGCGACGAGTTAACTTTAGACATTGAGCGTCACCCGTCTGATCTCATCCAGGGTTGTCTCACCATTCTTGACCAGTTCCAGCGCAGATTCGCGCAGACTGCGCGTACCATTTTTGCGGGCTGCTTCCTTGATCTGGCGAATCGGCCGTTTTTCTATCACCAGCTCGCGGATCTCGTCGTTCAGGGTCAGAATTTCCGCGACTGATTTGCGGCCCTTGTAGCCGGTACCGCGACAGTCGCCGCAGCCCTTGCCCTGCTTGAATTTGAAGTGCCTGACGTCTTCGCGGGTCAATTGCGCGCGCGCCAGTTCGAGGTCGGTCGGTATCGCCGACATCGAGCAGTGCGGGCAATTGACGCGTACCAGCCGCTGGGCCCAAATGCCGTTCAGGGCCGACACAAACGCATACGGATCAATACCCATATGGGTAAACCGTCCGAATACGTCAAACACGTTATTGGCATGCACGGTGGTCAGCACCAGGTGACCAGTCAGTGCGGATTGCACGGCGATCTCGGCAGTCTCTTTGTCACGGATCTCACCGACCATGATCTTGTCCGGATCATGACGCAAGATTGAGCGCAGGCCTTTTGCAAAAGTCAGGCCCTTTTTTTCATTGACCGGAATCTGCAGAATGCCGGGCAGTTGATATTCGACCGGGTCTTCAATCGTGATGATTTTGTCGCGCCCGTTATTAATTTCAGTCAGCGCAGCGTACAGCGTGGTGGTTTTACCGGAGCCGGTCGGGCCGGTCACCAGCAACATGCCGTAGGGTTCTTCTGCCAGACCGCGCAGCGTCACCAGTGACGGCGCATCAAAACCGAGCGCCTCGAGCGTCAATGAACCGTAGGATTCAATCATGGCGCGCTTGTCCAGCACGCGAATGACGGAATCTTCACCGTGAATACTTGGCATGATCGAAACGCGCAAATCGATTTCACGTCCACCGGTTTCGACCCGGAAGCTGCCATCTTGCGGAATGCGCCTTTCGGAAATATCCAGTTCAGCCAATACTTTAATGCGCGAAATGACGTGCTCGGCGATTTCAATTCCGGTGACCGAGGTGGCATGATCCAGCACGCCGTCGACCCGGTACTTCACCACCAGACCGGTGCTGGTGCTCTCCAGATGGATATCGGACGCGCCTGATTTGAGGGCGTCGTACAAGGTGGAATTGACCAGTTTGACGGCCGGGCTGGTCGCTTCGGAAACCGAGGCGAACGACAACACGGCGGCAGTCTTTCCATCGCGCTTGGCATCGGTGCCACCACCGATGGTGCTTTCAGTGGCGCGCACGCTTTCTTCCTGCTTGGACAGGTAAGCCTGAATGTCGGCCTGCAGGGCCAGGCGATATTGCAAGCCGACTTTGGCAATGCTGCCCAGCCAGGTCTGCAAATCCAGATCAAAGGGATCGGTGACGACGGCCAGGGAAGCTTTGGTCTGGCCGCTCTGGCGCAGTATCACGCAATGGCGCTGCAAGGATTTCGACAGCGGCAGCACATCAAAGGCCGACTCGGCACTTAACATATCAGCCGTTTCCATGACCGGCATATCAAACATCATGGCCAGCGATTTCAACAGCTGGCGCTGATCACGTCCGGTCATCGCTTCCAGCTCGGTCATCAGGCTGCGTTGCGAAGTGGCAGCAAAGCTGCGCGCCTGTTGCAACAGTTGGGCATCGATGGCCTGCACGGGCTGATCGCTATCCATCTCGTCGCTCGCAATCATTGAGGGGGATGTGGTCGTCATTGCATACTCCCCGCCAGATCGAAGATCGGCATGTACAACATCACCACGATCCCGCCGACGATAATGCCGATCCCCGCCATCAGCAAGGGTTCAAAGGTGCGCGTGAAACGGTCGATCCAGCGACTGATTTCGCCATCGTAAAATTCTGCCGACTGGGTCAGCATGCCGCCCATTTCGCCGGACTTTTCTCCCACGCGCAACATGCGCAGCGAGATCGGCGTGGTCAGTTGATGTGCTTCGAATGCGGTCGACAGCGGGATACCGGACTGGATCGCTTCTTTGGCCAATTGCAGATTCCTTTTGATATTCGCCGACACCATGCCCTGCACGGTATCCATGGTGGCAACTATGGTGATCCCGCCTTCCAGCAGCATGCCCATGGTCAGATACAGCCGCGACAATTCGTAAATTCGCACGCGCTCACCGATCCCGGGCAGCGCATTTAACAGACGCGCCATGCCACCGTGTGCAAAAAAATGTTTTAACGAAAAATAGATGACGGTGCCGCCCACTGCCGCCCCCATCAGCAACTGCGAGGTATGGGCACCGGCAAACTCGCCCCAACTCAGCAGCAATCCCGACATCCACGGCAATTCACGCCCCGCACCCTGATAGACTTCGGCAAAGCGCGGCACGACATAGCCGATCAGAAACGCACTTACGCCACCACCGACCAGCAATAAAATCATCGGGTAGATTGCCGCGCTGATTACCTTGTTGCGCACGATATCCACACGTTGCTGGTAATCGACATAGCGCGCCAGCGATTGCGGCAAATCGCCGGTACCTTCCGCCGCTTTGACGATACCAATATAGAGCGGGCTAAATAAATCAGACTGTTCGCTGAGCGCATCAGAAAAGCGCTTCCCTTCGCGCAGGCAACTGAGTAGTCGGTTCAGCACCGAACTCATCGACGCACTGGCATTTTTTTCCAGCAGGGCTTCGAGCGCCTCGACAATGCTTAGACCGGCCTTCAACAGAGCCAGCAACTCCTGACTGAACAGCACAATCGAAATGCTTTTTGCGCCGCCCACCTTGCCACCCAGGATCGCCTGACCGGCAGGTTGAATCGCTGCCGCAAACAGGCCCTGCGCTTCGACCTGGCGACGCGCTTCCATCTCATTTTGCGCATCAATGGTGAGCAAGGAGATCTGGTGGTCGGGCGACAGGGCGCGGACTTTAAATTGCATGACTGGTCAATCGGTAAGTTTGATCAATACTTAATTCGTAATATCAGCGTTCTCGCCGTCGCCGCCCGGCTGTCCATCCTTGCCGTAAGAAATAATGTCGTAGTCGCCGCCAGTAGCGCCGGGCGAGCGATAGATATACGGATGATGCCAGGGGTCCTGCGGGATTTTTTTGGCCAGATAAGCACCGTTCCAGCCGGTCGCACTGGCCGGCTTGGTCAGCAAGGCTTCCAGCCCTTCTTCGGTGGTCGGGTAATGGCCAACGTCGAGGCGATACTGATCCAGGGCTTTTTCAAACGCATTGATCTGCGCCTTGGCGGAAGTGACTTCCGACTTGCCCAGTTGCGCAAAATATTTCGGACCCACGTAAGCAGCCAGCAAACCAATGATGACGATCACCACCAGCAATTCAAGTAAGGTAAATCCGCGCTGCTTGCTGAAAGCTTTCGGAAAACAGGAGGCAGGGGCGTTCATGTCTGGGTTCATTCTGGCTTCAATGTTAATGTTGCGACGAGATGCCAAAAGCTTAAGCTTATGCCTTTGCAAAGCAATGCGAAGGACCATGGCATCATGGTGGAGCGGATGTTGTCATAAATTTGTGACGTGCTTATGACGGTTGGGACAGGGGGAATTTGTTGCTGTTGTTTCGAATTAGTGCGGCTGCATTTGATTTTACTGTGTCATCAATTCACCCCCCGGTTATTCGCGAACCTGGAATGACAAATATTAATAGGTGCCTGATTATTTTTGAAACGACAGTACCTGATCCTGATGGCTTACTGAATACACAGGTATTCGATTGACATCTTTCGCAAACTGGTCAATCAGGCAGCAACAGGGTCCGTATAGCCAGTATGAATTCGTGAGCCTGATCGACAGCCCATTCAGCCTTTTCCGGATCAATAGGATCGCCTTTATAGTCCGCAATCAATCTAAGCTCTTCAACCTTATTAAGAGTCCGTCCATATTCCACTGGAATTCGTCCGGTTTTGACCAGATGAAGGCTAAATGCCGATATTAGCCCGCTATGGGTTCTGGCGACATCGTCTTGAATTTGCGAGCCTGACGCAATCAATGCTGCTCGAGCCGCGTTGAACATGGCGTAATAGGCACGATCACATGCACCTTCAAAGTCCCCAGCATGAAGAAGTAGTTTTGCGGATGCTGCGGCACGTTCCGCCTTCGTCATCAGTTTTTGATCACTCACAGACGAATTCCTTCGCGATCAATATTATGTAAAAGTAGTGGATTGGAATAAGTTTCTGGATGCGCCCATTCGTCTTCCCAAATCGGTAGTGGCTGAATCCGAATGCCCGTCTCCAATAGAACGTCATAAGCGATATCCGCCATCGCTAACTTCACATCGACGAATTTACCGTGCGCACCACGTAGCAGTACTGCAATATCAGCATCGCTGTCCGGACGGTTGGTATGACGCGCACGGCTGCCAAATAATATAGCGCCAACATAGTCATACTGGTTGGCAACCTTAGAGATGAATGCGCGGGCAGCTCCTTCGGTATCTTTGTCGATTTGTGTATTAACGTTCATGATTTCCTCTTTCTTGATGCTCCTGCATTACGCTCAACCCTTGCTGGCATCGTCTTGCGCCTTCAACTTGCCCTTAATACTGACCTTGATTTCTGAATCATCACGCAACGCGCGACCACGCTTGGCCAAGTAGCCCCTGACCTCTTGGACTGTCACTTTCGGATAGCGTGTTTTCGGTGTCAGAGTCAGGCAAGTAGCAGTTACGCTGATAACGAATTCGGTCCCTGGTAGCAAATGCATAAGATCCCGTATCGGTTTTGGGATCAAAATTTGCCCTCTGCTGGATAATTTAACTGTTCCCATACAGCGTCTTTATTTCGGTAAGTCTCGCCATCGTACCGCAAGTATCCAAGAGCACCAAATCAAATCCAGTCATCGTCCTGCAACACTTCTCCCATAAACTGACCCGGCAAACAAGATGCGTCAAACCAGGCCCACATGAATCAGACTCCAGATCTACCCAAACCAGGCAGCACCTCCCATTCCGTGATCTCTCCAGTTCTGGAACAGGCCATCGCCCTGTATGACGATAAAAAACTGGACGAAGCCGAGGCACTCTGCAAACGTATTCTGCAAGCCATTCCTGACGATGCCGGGGCGATTCATTTGCAGGGTCTGATTGCGTTGGCACACGGCGGACTGCACAAAAGCGTGCAACTGATCGAGCGTGCCGTTGAACTCGATCCGCTGGAACCGTGCTTTTTGAATAATCTGGCGGTGGTGTTGATCCGCTCCGATCAGCTGACCAAAGCCTTGATCACCTGCCACAAGTCGCTGGCGCTGGAACAGAATCATCACATTGTGGTGCAGAACCTGGCGCAGATTCTGGAAAAACTGGGTGAGCCAAATATGGCGCGGGATGCCAGACGGTATGCCGGTCAGCTGGCCGACGAGCTGCCTGTGGACGCAATGAGCGTCAGCAATTTCTGGAACAGTCAGGGGCTGGTGCTGGAACGACTCGGACAACGCGATCTGGCCATCTCCTGCCTGGAATACGCCATCCACATCTATAAAGAAAATATTTCGGCGCACAGCAATCTGCGCGATCTGCGCAAGACTGAGTCTGTGCCGGATTACAGCCCGCGGCCGGCGACTGCCGGCAAGCCGGAAATAAAATCATTACCGCTTCCGGAAGCCTTGCAGATCGCGCTGGACCATCACCGCGCAGACCGCCTGCACGAAGCCGAAGCGATCTATCGCGAAATTATCCGCCTGCATCCTGACAATCACGACGCCCTGCATTTGCTCGGCGTGATCGCGCACCAGCGCGGCAATAATATTGGCGCTGCCGAACTGATTCGCAATGCGATACAAATCAATCCGGGCAATCCGGATGCCTATCAGAATCTGGCGATCGTGCTGCGTGATCTGGGTGAATTCGAGCATGCAGCGCTCGCGTATCGCTCAGCCATCGCGATCAAGCCGGACTATGCGGAAGCGCATAACGGGCTGGCTTTTATTCTGGAGCGGCTGGGTCAGCTTGACGAGGCGGTCGAGCATTATCGCAAGGCGATTGCCTATGCGCCGAGGAATACTGCGATGCTCAACAGTCTGGCGAACGTGCTTGCCAAACAGGGGCATTATGTTGAGGCGGAATCAATCAGAAAAACGGCTGCGGCCAAGGCGTAGGACAGGAAAAATTTCCCAGCCCACCGAACCCCGACTCGGCGTCCCCAACTCGGCGTCCCCGACTCGGCGTCCCCGACTGGGCGTCCCCGACTGGGCGTCCCCGACTGGGCGTCCCCGTCATTCCCGCGGCCGTAGGCGGGAATCCAGTGTCGTATAGCTGTGGTTGGCAATGAACGAAGGAGACGCCGAGTCGCTGGGTTCCCGCCTGAGGCCGCGGGAACGACGACGAAGTTAACTTTTTCGACGACGGATTAATGCGCAGGCACTACCGCAGCAACATCTTTCGCTGGCGTTAAACGTTCCTTGTCCAGTTTGTCCTTGAAGTCAGAAACTTCGTTTTCAACCCGGGTTTGCTTGATGCCAGTAAACGGCTCTTTCTGCAGCAGCGAGCTGAAGCACGATTTCTTTTCGTACTTTGCCAGCAACTCAACGTTAGACTTATAAGCCTCTTCATTTTTGGCTTGGCAGGTAGCCAGACTCTGACCCAGACTGGATTCGGCAGCAGCTTTTTCAGTTTCCAGTTCCTTGCGCTGTTTGACGATCAACTTGATTTCGGTTTTACGGTCATCCAGCTGTTCCTGCAAATCTGCCAGCTTGGTGGTCAGCGTGGTTTTTTCCGCGGTGACCTTGTCCAGCTCTTCCTGCAATGTGGCGTTGCGCTTGCTGGCCGAGGCACTGCTTTTCTTGGCCGCGTCAACCGAGTCCTTGACTGCTTTGAGCTCGGTATCAAGCGCAGCCTTGTCTTGCTCAAGCTGGCCCTTCTCCTGCTCCAGCTTTTTCTTTTCCTGCTGCGCCTGTCTCAATTGCGCTTTTGCCGCAGCGCCGGCGCCCTTCTCGTCGGCCGCCTGCGCGGCCAGAGTCAATGACAACAATCCAAATACCAATGCGGTTTTAATTAGCTTCATCATCGTCACCATCAGTAGCGAGCGTTCAGTTCGATTTGCAGCATATCGACACTTAACTTGATCGGTGTTTTTGGTGGTGTCGCGCCGGTCCGTAACGGCACAGCCGATTCAAGCAAATCTGACGACAGGTAACGGGCAGTCAGCCAGGTGTTTTTGTAGATGCCATAGTTGGCCGTAAAAATCGAGCCTTTATTGTTCGTGCCGCCGAAGCCAAAGTCAGGATTGTTGAAAGCATCCAGAACCGCATCGCTGCCCAATTTGCGATACAGCACGGACACATTCCAGCTGCCCTTGTCTTTAATCACAGGCGCACCGACCTCGAGTTTTTCCTGGTAACCGGTATTGCGGCCATCCTTGATCGTGTACCCGGTACGCTCAAAAATATCGTGCGCATTGTAGCCAACGTTCTTGACGTAATCCGAAGTGAACGTGACGTGCATGTTTTCACTGTGGGCGTAATCGAGTTTGGCGACGAGATCAACTTCGCGGAACTTCGAAGCCAGACCCCAGTTAATGTTGGTCAGGTCATTCGGCGCATTGATGATGAACACGGTATTACCAGTCTGTCTGAATCCGCTTGGGTATTCATAACGCGACACATAGTCACTCACGCCAGCCTGCGTGGTATCAGTCTCTGCAGTACCGACAATGTTGCGGTAGTTGAAGGTGCCAAGACCGGCGGTCAACTGGGTTTTATTGGTGATGCCCCAATCAAGTTTGAATTGCATGGCAACCAGCGCGCGACCATCGGAGGTACCAGGATTATCGATTCGCAATGGAAAGTAACCGGCAGTCAGAGCGGTATTCAAAGTCGGCGTAACGTTGTAGTTCACGGAACCGACGATACCATCAAAACTCAAGTCATCAGCCCAGAGCAAATCAGTACCGAGAAACGGATTGCGCATCCGTCCGGCGGTAACACTGACCCACGATGCCGGATCCACTTTAATCGAGGCCCGGTTGATCACAACGCTTTCATTGTTGAAGTTCTGTCCCAGACCCTGACTCAGGGAAGTCCGTGACGTGGTATTCCCCGTCGTCAGAGAAGTACCGATCGATACCTTGTCGTTGACTTTGGCATCGATATTTAACCGGGCACGCAAATACCAGTTATCAGCATTGTTTTGGGTATTGTAGGGCGGCAGATTGCCCAGCAGCGCGCCGCCGACAATATCCGGCGCTCTGGAAAATACGCCGTCCTGAAATGCTGCGCCAGCCGGTGTATTGCTCGGGCTAAGCTTGGTATAAAAATTACGGAAGCGGATATCACCGGAAATCGCTACCCGGTTCAACCAGTCCGGCAAGGTTCCCGGATCACCCCAACGCTCAGCCTTGGACTGCGCCAGGACTTCGGCCTTGATCTGTTCGGCCATCTCACGTTTGGTCGATTCAGGAATGTATGCCACATGCACAACGCGCTTGCCATCCGGCCCGACTTCGGGTGCGTTGGTTTGCGGAATATTCGCCACAATCGCGGCGGACGGCTGTTGGGCATTGGCCGGTGCGGTCGGCATTGCTGCAACCGGCACTGGAGCGAGCGATGGTTCGGACGCCATCTCGTTACCTGAAGCCGGATTGGACGAGGCCACCGGCGCAGGCATTACCGTTGGCGCTGACAGCGTTTGACTAAAGCGTGATTTAAACACCGGTTCCGGCAGTGCGGCCACGGCAGCATCGGCCTTGGCCTGGGCATCGGCAATCAATTTATTGGCCTTGTCCTGAGTAATCGAGCCGGATTCGACCAGCGCCTGGATCAGGTTCAGCGTCATCGCTTTGGTGCGCTGCAGCTCGGCGAAATCATCCGCATGCACCACGCACGGCAGAGTGAACAGCGCGACGGTGATCAGCGCGGCGAGTTTGGTTTTTTGGCTATCAATACGATTTTTAGACATCGTTCCACTTTCGGGTAAAAAATATAATTAGCTGCAATGAATTAACTACGGCCGGTACTTACAATACGAATTCTGATTGGCTGCGGCATATTGGCTGGCGGCGCTTCGGTAAAGTTGGGCAAGCTCGCCAGCGCGACCTTGATTTCTTTATCGGTATCCTCGTCACCGGTGCTGGTCACCAGTTCGGTTTTATTGACGCTGCCGTTGCCAGTCAGCCAGACCTTGACTTCCACCTTATATTGCCGGTGGCGCAGTGTGTTTTGCTTGTTCAGATAACGCTGCAACTCCGATTTCAACATGAATGAATAATTGTTGAAATTCAGCACTCCGCCCAACTCGCCCTTGCCGGTGCCAAGCTTGCTCAGATCATCACTGGTGATTTTCCCGCTGCCAAACGCGCTCGGACCATCTCCGGCGGCACCTTCCATTTTCAGTTCCGGCGCCGGTGCCGGTGGTTCGTTCTTCGGCTGCGGCTGATCCACCTTGACTTCCTTGGCGTCTTTCGGCGGCTCGATTTTTTTCTCAAATTTCGGTGGCGGCGGAGGCGGCGGTGGCGGCGGTGCCAGCAACGAAATTTTCGGTTGTTTCTGTTTGGTGTTGGACTTGGTGCCCATCAGGGCATGCAAACCCCAGGCGATCACAACCAGCGCCACCACGCAAATAATAATTGCCTTGTACGGCTTGGGCGGTTTCTCTTCCTGCCAATTTTCCGTCTGCTGCTCACTCACGTCAGACCCCTATCCTTGCTGTCACCAGACCGACATTCGAAATATTCAAACGGCCGGCCATGTCGAGAATCTCGACCACTTTTTCGTAATTCGCTTCCGGATCACCCTTGATCACCACCGGGGTATCCGGATCGCGCGCGCGGGCTGCAGCCAGGCGTGATTCCAGTTCCGCCAGGCTCAGTCCAGCACCGTTCAACATCAAACTGCCGTTGGCCAGAATCTGAATGATGCGAATCTCTTTCTTTTCCAGCGCCGGTTTATTGCTCGGCTTGGGCAGATTGATTTTCAGACCCTGCACCGAGGCGGTGGTCATGATGATAAAAATCACCAGCAATACGTACGCCAGATCCAACATCGGTGTGACGTTGATGGTGTCGTAAGGCTTGGCTTCGTTTTGAACTTTCATGCTTATTCTTTCGCTGCGCGGCCGGTGACCAGACCAATATCGGTGATATCCACTTTTTTCAACACTTCCAGCGCCTGCATCACTTTCAGATAATGGGTATGCGCATCGCCCTTGATCACCACGGCCTGCGCCGGGTTCATCTGCTTCATCTGCGCCATGCGCGTTTCCAGTTGATCGAGCGTGACCGGATAGGCGTCCAGAAACAGGTCGCCATTTTCGGAAATCGTGATCGCCTTGATATGCGGCTTGGCCAGACTGGCCGTCATTTTCGATTTCGGCAAATTCACCTTCACCCCCTGCACCGAGGCCGTGGTCATGATGATAAAAATCACCAGCAACACATAGGCCAGATCGAGCATGGGAGTGACGTTGATATCGTCAAACGGCTGGTTGTCTTCCTGAATATGCACGTCGTATTTCCTTAAGCGGAGTACATCTCAGCGGATTTGGTCACGAATTCATCGGCGAACACTTGGGTGTCGGCTGAAGCATTCTTGATCTTGATCGCCAGCCAGTTATAGCCAAACAGCGCAGGAATCGCGACCGCCAGACCGGCCACGGTTGCCACCAGTGCAGCGGCAATACCCGGCGCAATCGCATTCACGTTCACGTCACCGGCGGCAGCAATCGCCGCAAACGTGATCATGACGCCGACCACGGTCCCCAGCAGACCCAGGAACGGACCGCCCGAAATCGCGATGGTCAAGAGCACCATGCCGCTGTTGAGGCGCTGGTTTTCACGCACCATCGAGGCGTCGAGTGAGGCGCGAATCGCATCCAGTGCGGCGTGGGTCAAGGCATTGGTTTGTCCTGCGGCGATCTGCGCATCAAAACGGTGTTTCATTTCGCGCAGACCGATCGCGTACAGATGATAAATGGTCGAATGTCTGACACCTGGGTTGGCATCGAGCACGCGAATATCGTTGCTGCCCGGGGTCAGCAAGGCGTTCGATTTTTTCGAGAACACATCCAGAAATTCTTCATTGGCCTTATTGATTTTGCTGATGCTGATGGTCTTGGTGATCATCACCCAGAAGCTGACCACGCACATGATCATCAGAATACCAATCACCACCCAGCCGTCGATCGTCACTGCGCCAAGCAAAATCGAGACGTAATTGACGCCGCCTTCGCTGGCTTCTTCGGTATCAGGAATGGCCATCAGTGGCGAGTCAGCCAGCTGACTGCCAGCCAAGGCTTTGATATAACCAATTGAACGACCAACACCGGCGAGCGAGACTTCATCCATCTGTCCACGATAACCTTCGCCCAGTGCCAGTTCACCGGCGATATCAGCCAGCGCAAACGGGCCGCTGCCAGCTTCTTTGCCGTCGATGAAGAAACTGATTTTTCCGGCATTCTCAACTACTGCAATGTGCTGCCAGACTGCTGGTTTCAACGGCGCGGAGGCTGCGGCTTTTTCTTTATCGAGCGTTGCTGTCAAGACGCCATTGACTGTACCAATGGTCAGACTTCTCGCACCGTCGCGTTGCACGTATATCGAGCTGGAATCCAGCGCTGCCGGTTTCACCCAGGCGCTGAAAGTAAACCCGCCTGCTGCGGTGAGCTTCAAACTTTTTGAAGCCGGTACCAGAATTTTTGCATTACCGTCAAACGATGCCGCGCTGCCGATTGGGCCATCGGTGACGATGGTGGCATTCGATCCGCTGGCATTGTTGGCATTGCCGGTGGCATCCTTAACGTTATCCTTACCTTCTTTACCGTCAAAATGGAAATCCAGAATCTGCACGGCGTCGTAGGTACCCTTCATGTCGCTGGCAGGTGGCGCATCGGCATTCCCCCAGTGCATCCAGATCGCATCGGTTTTGGAATTGGCCAACAGTTTGGGCATCTGCACCCAGACGATTGCCAGCTCATTGGCCTGGTCGAATTGCTCGATATGAAATTTCAACGCTGTCTTGTCATCAGCGGCAAAGAAACGCAGATCGGCACCGTCGGCTTTGGCATCGGCAAAACCGAAGTTGCCGCTGTGCAGACGAATCAGCAACGGCACTTGCGCCGCTTCGCCGCCCAGTTCCACGCCGCTGGCTGTGGTATCGAAGCTGAGTTTCTTTTTATGCGCCCAGCTGTCGCCTGCCTGTGCGATCAAAGGCAGGCACATCACCACCACCATCAATGCGGACCAGATCTTTTTTAAACCATTCATAACGTTCTTCCTCTAGTTAAGCCAATTTATTCAATTAAATCTTTTTTTGCTTCTTTTTCTCATCGTCGTCGCTGCCGCTGTCGCTGCCATAACCGAGCACGTCTACTGACAGGGTCGTGTCGTTTTTGTTGGCATCCGAATTCGGATTGCTCAGGTTTTTGGCGATGTCGCCGACGTTCGGTGTGGTGTTGCTGGACAGGCCTGCGCCGACGTTTACCGATTCAAGCGACGCCACACCGGTCACGCCACCCGAAGCGACGATGTTGCTGGCATTGAGCACCACCAACGCATTGACTTCTACGGTACCGGAGGAACGTACACCGGCGTCACCGGCATCAAAGGTGCCGCGTGGTGCGACGACATAGATGCTGGCGTCGGGGACCGACGGGTCGGTTTTGAGCGTGCCGATACCGGAACCGGAAATCGAACTGGACACGTCGAAGGTCGTACTGCCATCGAGGTGAACGATCAGCAATGGCGGCGGCGCTGAGGACGCAGTCTTGGTGCCCTTACCGGCTGACAGATCGCCGTATTGGGAAACCAGCGAGATATTGCCACCACCGAGTGTAAATACACGGCCCTGATCGACTTCGAAATTGGTCTTGACCATGCCACCGATTGCGCCGCCACCAATCGTGAAAATACCCAGCTGAGAAGGAGTCTTGGCCAAATAAGTCGGCAGATTCGGCAAGCCCGCGTACACCGAGCCGCCAGGTGTGAACAGGTTGATCGAACCGCCCTGATAGGTCTCCAGCTCACTGGCAAATACATTGATATCGCCGCCTGCCGGATTGATATTCGGGAACAGTGTGGCAATGGTCTTGTCGAACAGCGCCAGACCACTGATCTTGCTGGAAGCAACCAGATTGTTAAAGTACGCCGCGTTCAGATCCGGCTTGATCAAGTTCAGGAAACTCATCTGCTGGTCAGCAGGCATGGCCTGCAATGCAGTCCAGGCATCCTTGGCGGTCGTTGCCGAACCAGGTTTGACCTGATTGACGAATGCAATCAGCGCCGCCTGGTCGACCGCCGTCAGATTCGAAGCGGTCACAAAGTTCTTGCTGAAATTGACGTAGTCGGCAGAGCCAGTACCGGCCTGGATGTTGATGGCGGCACTACCGATATTCAAATACGGATTATCAAGATTGCCGCGGGTAATGACACCGGCCGAATTGCCAAGATCAAAAGTGTGCCCGACATTAAAATCAATTCGTCCTGGTCCATCTACCGTATGTTGTACCGAACTGCCGCCGGGTGAAAGAATGTTCGTGTCAGTAAAATTATTTCCGGCCGAGACAGTTGTCACGTCGCTTGGCGCATTGTGTTGGATCGTGAAAAACAGGTCCTGGATGTCATGGCCAGCTGAAATCTCAGCGAATTTGGGCAGCCACAGAGCAAGCGTATTGTTGGTGGCGTCGCCTTTGATATCACCGGTTTGCGCAATAATCCGCACCGGCTGTGAGTCCCCGCTATGCAGCACCTCGGCAGTATGAGCAGCCAGACTGGACGCGTTGCCTGGATCGGTCAGAAGTGTATAGTCGTTCCCCGATGTCATATCCAGGTAGCGCGGCGCATAATATGGCGAAAAATTGGCTTGGGGGATATCCAGCATCGCCAAACCATTGCGCCCGGTTCCGCTTAGATTGATCGAGTTCGACGCCAACAGATTGAGCTGGCCGTCAGCCAAACCGGCCATCGTGAATCCGCCAACCGAGGTGATATTTCCGTTTAATGCGATGACATTCAGATTGGCTGGCGCATAGGTATAGAGCGTGTCGTAGTTCCCGATATTGCTCAGATTTGCCAAAGGAAGAGCATTCGCACCTAGCGTAGAGACAGTCTGCAAGGACTCATTATTGGTCATTAACACATCGCCACTTGTTGCAGTCAGGCTCACTGCGCTTTGATCGCTGTAAGTGGAAAAATTGCTGAATTGCGCATTCTTTCTGGCACCCGTCACGGTTAACGTGAACTGGTCCACTTTGATACCGGAATTAAATGCCGACTGCGGAGCTAAAGTCGGGTTGTAGATGGCTTCGACATCCAGATTATTACGCGCAGTGACATTCAGCTTTGCGTCTCCAAGCGCCAGGATGGTATTGACGTTCAGGCCGTTGGCTTGAATCGAACCGGACGTGATCGAACCGTCGGCAATGATCGTGCCCTGTCCCTTCTGGACATAAAAACTGCCGCCGGAAATATCGCCGCCCGCCTTGACAAACAGGTCTCCGCCGCCGCGCTCAACCAGCACACTTGGCGCTGCGCCCGGCATGAAGGCATCCGTTGCGGTGCCAGCCGACACGTCCTGAAGATTACCCGTCACTGCGACGATGCTGACCTTACCGCCAGCCATGGTTGCAATGCCTTGACCAAAATAATCGGGGCGCGCCCACCATGCCGTGTTGGCGGTTTTTCCGCCGATTTTGCTGAATACAGTATTGCCATTGGCATCGGTGGTGGTCGCGCCCTGATGGAATAACCAGTTGTTCACCACTTGCTGCTGCGCTGCGCCAACCACGTTTCGTTCCGCAAGAATCGAAATCGCTCCGCCATCTTCCGCAAACTGAGCCGCAGGTTTGGTGACGGTAGTGCTGTACTGGCTGTTGACAGCGTTGGTCGGTGCGGTGAAGGTGCCGTATGAACCATCGTAGCTGGTCTGTTTTCCTGCTGTGTAGATGGCTGCACTCAAGGTCGTGGTTGGATCGTCCGGAACAAACGTGCCCAGAACCACGTCGCGCCCGGCTGCCACGTCGATTGAACCTATGCCGGTGCGCACCAGCGCCACTGGCGTGTCATGCGCATTCCCGGATTGCGGATTGGCGAAGTTAATCTGCACGTCGCCCATCGAACTGTTGGCAATCACCGCCAGCGGATTGGCGGCGCTATAGTCTGCACCGCCGACCAGCCGGAAACTTCCGGAATTTTGACTGTCCAGTGTCCAGTCAGGCATAGCCGCCGTGGTCCCGGCTGGCTTGGTAAAACCATCGCTGATCGAGCCATTAATGATCAGGTTGCCAGCGGCGCGCAGGGTCAGATTGACCGGTGCTGCATTTTTGGTGTGCCAGGAAGCCAGATCCCAGCCCCGATTTTGTTTTTGCGCCGTCACTGTCGGATCTTCATTGACCGAAACAGTCAGATCGGTATTGGACGCAGAACGAATTTCAATGCCAGCTGACATGGTCAGCGCCAAACCGTTGCTGCGTGAGGCCAACGCAGCACCAGCGCCGCCTTTATTGAATGTCTGTACGTCCTTGTAAAGCTGACCACCTGTTGGGACTGCACCCTTCACCGTTGCTGCCTGCAGGTTGGCATAAGTACCGTCACCATTTGCCAGATCAGCATCGGAACTGACATTTGACGTGACATAGACCTTGTAGCCTTCTACGGTATTCAGTTTGCTGCCAGTGACCGTGCCGTTCAGGCCAGTAATGGCGACATCGTTTCCACCGCTAATCTGCGGTGCACGGAACGTCACCGTGCCGTTGGCATTGCCGTTGGTCTCGTTGCTTTTGCCACTGACATTGATCAATGAGCCCGAGGCAAAGTTGATGGTACTGCCGCCGTTCAGATCGGCAGGCGTCTGTCCGTCAGCGCTGGCGGTTCCGATAGTCACTGTCCCACCCGTACCGATAGAACCGGCCGTGCTTTGGGTAGTACTGGTAGCTAACGTATTCGCCGAAGCATCCAGCACAGAACCTGCGAGCAGGTTCACCTGACCGGATCCGCTGCCACTGATGGTCTGTGAGGCAAACAGGCCGATCGTGCCTCCGGACGCACCGGATGCATCGATGGTACCGGCAACATTCAGATTGCCGTTGTCAACCGATATGTTGACCTGCTGGGCTTTAATGTTGGCGTCCAACGTGACGTCACCGTTACGCACGCGGTAACTCTGTGCAGCGTTGAAGCCGGACAGCTTCAGCGTTGTTGCCAACTGATCCAGTTGCGTTGCCGAAGCAAGCTGACCTACATCCAAAGCGAAACTACCCTGGGTCTGGGCTACTTTATCTATGCCAGGCAGTGCGCCACCTTTTAGCGTTGCAGCGCTGTCCAAATTAAGACCGGACCCGCTGATTGCCAACGAACCGGCTGACGCGCCGACTGCTGACACGTCGAGTGTGACAGGCGCGGAAATGGTGACTTTCCCCGCGCCACCGTCCAGCTTGATGTCTCCAGCGCGCGAATATGCTGTCGTCGAGCCAAATACTTTTGAAGAACCAGCTGCACTGAGCGTACCACCGGTCAGGGTGATGCCATTGGCCGCAACCATGTCAATGCTGCCTGACGGAAGGTTGATATTGGCGCTGGATTGAATGGTTTTCGCTTTGAATTGCAGTGTCCCGCCCAACTGTGGTGCCGTTGCAGTCGAACCCGGCGTAGCTGCAGACTGAGCAATCGACAGGGCATTTTGCGCCATGATGCTGACGTTGGCACCACTGTTGGATGTAATGCTGCCGGCCAGCAGATTCAGGTCATTGTCGAAGGAAACTCCGCCGGTGCCAACTGCCACCAACTGATTGGTCGCGGTCAGGTTGCTGGTCGCAAAACCCTTCACAGCCAGGTTGCCCTGTCCGATCAAAATATTCTGTGCCGCGACAGTGAACGTGTTGCTTGCAGTTGCAGCGACCGGCCCGGCTGTGACGAAATTATTCCCGCCCGAGAAGCGCACGTTGTGCGCGCTCAACGTCACATCACCCGGCGCGCCGGAGACGTAATTACCCTGGAATCCTGAGGTATTCAGGGTCAGGTCAGTCATTGCGGCACTGCCTAATTTGACATTCCCGTACAGATCAATGGTCGAATAGCTGGTCAGCATCAACGAGGACAGGCTATTCAGATTGGTCAAAGCGGCAGTGTTGAACTGCAAGCCGCTGACACTGGCCGGAATCGCATCGCCGAGGCTGATCCGGGATGCACCCAGGCCAAGCGCTGCGCCAGTTGCCAGATTTAACTGGCCGTTGTTCACGGTGCTCTGCGTTGCGTCCAGATACACCGAGCCAGTTGCAGCGATCGTGGCGCCCTGACCTATCGTCAGCGTACCCTGTGCGCCTGCCGGTGCCGTGCGCTGCACGGCCACGGCCGGTCCGGTGGAGACGCGTAACAGCGCACCATCGGTACCGACCGTATTACCGTTCGGGTCGGTATTGAGAACAGTGAGGTTGTTTGAGGTATGCGCCTTGTTGCCTGAGGCCTGAATCGCCGCATCAGCGGACAGCGTGACGCTGTTTTGTGCCGCAAGAATAATGTCGGTGCCGGTCAAGGCATGAGTACTGTTATTGTCAATCGTAACGGTCTGGGCACCAATCTGCAGATTCGTGCCTGTGCCGTTAGTCTGGCGCACTCCACCCAGCAGCAGGCTGTCGGCCGCGAGTGCGTTCAAGTCACTGGCCAGCAGTTTTACCGCATTCGGCGCGACAGTTTGGGTCGCGTCGCCCACCACATCAATCACAGGCGCAGAAATGTCGACGATACCGTTTGCGCCGCCCTTGTCAGCGCCAAGTTCAAACAGTCCGGCCAGGGCAAGAGTGGTGGTGGCATTGAATTCCAGATGTCCGCCATCTACCGGCAATTGCGGAGCAGTCACGCCTGCCGCCTTCGCAGCAGCGGCAAAATAGGTGCTCAGCGAATATTCCTGATACTGCGATTCCTTGCGCACTACGCTGCCCGGCGTGACTGTAAACGTCGACGTGCGTGACTCACCTTTGCCGAGCACATTGGTATTCCCGGCCACGGAGAGTGAGCCATTCAGATTGACCAGATTGTTTGCAACGGTGGTATCGCGTCCGGTGCTGGTCACGGTTACAGCCAGTGCACCTGGCAGCAAGGCGTAATGGGCGGGCAGCAGGACGTAATTACCGGCAGCCAGTCCGGCGATACCGGACAGGTACACCGTCTGCCCGGGCTTGAGGCCACCATCTTGCCCATACTGGAAGTCGCGCGGTGCGACTGCGTTGGCATATCCCGGCATGATCGCAAAGGTTTTGGTCTGGCTTCCCGGCACATTGTTTTTCAGCACATCGACCGTACCGTAAGAGCCCGCTGTGAACTCGTAGGCGTAAAGGCTCCCGCCGCCGGACAGATTCAGTGTCGCGCCGGATTGAGTGGTAACGGTCGGCGCGCTGGAAATAATCTGCTTTTGCGGCAGAGTTGTTTGGGGCACATTGCTGTTGTTGTTCGGATTAAGCTCAAACAGAACGTCATTGCCTGCGCCGAAGTCATAGGCCCAGTCGCGGCCATTGATCAGCATGCCGAACGGAATCACGCCACTGCCAGCAACCGATGTGGTGCTGCCGCTCTTATAGTTAAGCTGAGTACCAGCGACCAGATCGATGGTGCCAAATGGCGCCACGACCGTCCCGCCCTGATTGATATTCTGGGCAAATCCAAACAAGCTGCCAGCCGCCGACAAAGGCGCATAGGGTTTGCTGCCGTTGGAAACAAAATTCAGGCTGCTGTTGCTGCCTTCGGCATCAAGCGCAAAACTGGACAGCGTGGTCGGATAGACTTGTGCCGAGGTCAGAGTCAAATTCCCGGCAACGCTTAACTCACCGGTTGGCATCAACTGGTTGAGCGGTGTGGCAACGGTAGAATTATTTCCAGTGCTCAGATCTTTTTGCCCGACGCCGACCAGGCGTATATCCTGGCTGGCATTCAGATTGGTATTATGCGCACCCTGCACAACGGCAGTGCCGATCAGATCGATGGTGGTCGCATTGACGTTCAGGGTCGCAGCACCATCGGTAGCAACGTTGTTCTGGTAAGGATTGTTAACAGTGGTCGAACTGAAAAAATTATTATTCGGATTGGACAGGACATTGGCTGTCGGTTTGTTCTGATAATTGATGTCGGTGCTGCCCAGTTGCACATAGGCCGAATTCAATTGAACCGATGTCACTGGCAGCGTTGATCCCGCAACGCTGCTGATACTCAGCACCGGGGTATCCAGATACAGCGATGCGGGCGCATTCAGAGTAAAACTTCCGGTACCCGAACTCAGATTGATTACATTGCTCTTGAAGGACAGACTGTCAAACCCGCCGCTGCCAAACGAACCGGTACTGATGAAGGCCTGATACGGTGCGCCGGTGATACTTTTGCCAGGTACCAGGTCAGCCGGAAGATAGTTCGCGACTGCACCATCAATGATATTAATCGTGCCCGGCAAATTGACCGGGGTCGTGGCGCCACCGGTGATGCGCACCGACAAGGAACCGCCCTGCTGGCTGCTGTTGCCTGCCAGCCCCAGAGCAGTACCGCTGAACGAAATACCTGCGGACTCGTCAAGCGCAATACTGCCGCCAGCGCTCGCAATAATTACCGCGCCGCTGCTGTTACGTTGCGCGCTCAAGGTAACCGGTGCGCTGGCCGTACCACTGACATCAATGCTGGCACCGCTCTTTGCAGCGGCAGCGCTTTGCTGCTCCACCACCAGATAACCATTGCCGGCATGATTCGAGTCTGCGCCCGCGTAACCACCGCCAATATTGACTGAACCACCGCCGAGCACCTCGCCGGTGCTGACGCCGTTCGGACCGGTGTACAAGGTCGAAGTCGTGCCTCTGGCGAACAAGTGCGCGTCAGCACCGATCCAGATGCCTTTGGCCGGATCACCATTGGGCCCGGAAAAAGCCAGATTGATCGTGCCACCAGGTGCGTCGATGGTGCCTTCCACGTCGATCAAGGTACCCGCTTCCAGGGTAACCGTCGCCTTCGGATCGGTCTTGAGTACAGCATTGGCACCAACGGAAACCGTGCCGGTCGACAGACTTATCACTGGATCAGCTTTGACTGAACGCAGTGTCAGGTTGACCGCCTGTCGTCCGCTTTGCGGGCCAACCAGATTCAACGTGCCCGGCGCAGCGATGTCGCTCATCTTGCCGGAAGCAATATTGCGCCAGAAATTGTTGACCACCCAGTTCTGCGCCGTTGCGGTGACCTGGCTGCCAGGGGCAACGTTGAGACCGCTCAAACCGTTAATAACATAGGAAGAAAATCCGTTTTGACTGAAAAAATCCACCGGCAACAGCAATGCTTTCAGAGCCTGATCCTGCTTCGGATCAGGCGTGGCAAGTGCCCCACCAATCTGGACATTGTTGGTCTGCAGGGTCAGCGTTCCACCCTTGGTCAAACCGTACGAAGCCATGGTCAGGTTATTGCCAATTGCCAGGCTCGCAAACGGATCGGTAATGTTGATCTGATTATCCGCCACCAGACTGATATTGCCACCGCTGCCGCTGCTTAATTTGCGTTTTGCCGAAAGCCATCCACCGCCTGAGACGTCGATCGAGACATTGTCATCGACAACCACGTGCTCAGCATCCAGTGACAAATTGCCGCCTTTCAGGACGATATCGCCAGTCGGATCACCGTTGACGTCGCGTGCCGGATTGCTGATGGCCGCATCGTTGCGCCAGGTACCTGCAAGATTAAAGCTCGAACCTTTATCGACGGCGATCGTGTGTGCCGACTTGGCAGTGACCGAACCGCCAGGCATGGAGACGCCACCTGCGAAGGTGATATCACCCAGCGAGGTCAGGGCAAGACTGCCGCCCGCACCCAGCGCGATATTGCCGGCCACTGAAATTTTTCCGCCGGCATACGCCGTCAACCTAGTAAATCCGCCGGCATTCAAAGCGTCAACGTTGAGATCAACCCGACTGCTCGCCAGCACGCTGGCGGCATCGGTGAGAACAGGCATGGTGGCATTGTTATTGAGCGTCAGATCACCCAGGTAACCAAACTGCAGCAGTGCGGTGTTAATGCTCTGATCGTTAAATGAACCCGGATTGGTACCAATGACAAGGCTGCCGCCGGTCGGCCTGTTGCTCGCGCCGACATCGCGTTGATAGCTGCCAATTTGGGTTGTGCCAATAAAGCTTAAATTACCGGCAGAACTGTCTTTACCCCCGAGCAGCGCAAGCTGCGGCGCGTTCAGTGTGATTGAACCTGCGTTTTTTCCGTCAAAGTAGGCAGGCTCGTAGTCCCAGCGACCATCCGGCAAATTGACAAACCCGCTGTACACCCGGTTTGATGACGCCGTGCTGTCGGAGAACAGCGCTCCGCCCGACACCAGTTTGGACGTATTCACATAACCGGCAGCATAATTGACCTGACCACCTGAGACGTTGATTGTGCTGCCGCTTTGTTGCACGATCGATCCCAACGCACTGATGTTGACAGTGCCACCGGTGGCGGCCAGCTGACCAACCGTGTACGGTAATTTGGCAAGATCGGCACTGATGTCCGCAATCGTGGTTCCTTTGCGAATGTCGAAATTCAAGGTCTTGCCGCGCAACGCCGAGTCGCGCAGCGCAACGTTGTCAGCAAGTTCGGACAACAGCTGAATCGAAATGACATTGCTGCTCATCGGCAGGACTGCATTCTTGTCGCCGGATACGTCAATCACGCTGCCCTGTCCCAGATTGATCAGACTGGCATCAGCAGTCGGCACGTCGCCCTGCTTGGCGATCGGACTGACACGCGCATCGACCGTCACTTTTCCGCCGGGCGCCACAACCATGCCATTCAGATTAATGGTCTGCCCCTTCAAACTGACTACTGAAGGTTTAAAAGGATTGCTGTCAGATGGCACTGAGGTATTGCCGTCGTCAACGATATCAATCCTGGTAACGCTGCCACTACCCAGGGTGAGCGTTCCGTTAATCGTTGGATGTGGTGCCGAACCGAGTCCTTCCGAGATGCCACCATCAGCTGCCTGCAGGTAGATCGAACCGTTCAGATTCACCGAAGTCTGGGCGGTAATTGTATTGTTCTGATTGACGACCATCCCAACCAGGGTTGCGTTACCGCGACCGACCGCAATCGTTCCATTATTGGTTACCGATGTATTGGTCACCGAGGTCGCCGTATTGTTTGGCAGGCTGGTACTGTCCACCTCAACGTACAGGCCGCGCATCGTGGCGTCGGTGGGCGAGGACAGATAAACCTTGCCGCCACCGGCCAGAATCACCTGTCCATCCGGCGCAGTGACGACACCGTTATTGGTTACGTTCGGCGCAAACAGCATGACCTTGCCACCGTTGGCTGCAGTCAGTTTTGCCTGCGCGCCACCGGATACGCCATCGACCAGAATATCGCCTGGTGCTGACGTTAAAGTTGGATCAGCGACAAACGGTGCATTCAACGATGGGGCAAGAATACCTCTGATGAGCAGTTTGTCGTCCAGGTTTAACGAGGTCGCCAAAAGCGTATTAACGTTGACGGACGCGGTTTTGCCAAAGATAAATCCGTTCGGGTTATAAAAGTACACATTGCCGTTGGCGTTCAGCGTGCCATCGATCAAGGTTTGACCGATTGATCCGGTAATCCGGTTGAGCAAAATTGAGGTCGCCGCAGGCTGGTTAATTTTGACTGTCGCGTTCGCGCCGAGATCAAACGAACTCCAGGACAAAACACCGGTATTGCTGTTTTCGTTAATTGTCGCCGTGTTGGTAGTCAGGTCGACCAGATAGGGACCAAAATTCCCATTCACCACCGTCGGCGCATAGATTGGATTGGCTGCCGTGCCAAGATTTGCATTGGATGAACTACCCGTCGGCAAACTGTTACTTGGCGCAGTCGGCACTGGCGCACTGAGCGCAATACGCGGAACGATTGCCGTCTGAAGATTGGTGATACTCGGCGTGGCAGCAGCCCTGACCGGAATCACAACGCGCGGCACAACCACGGTCTGCGCCTGCGCAGTTCCAGAACCAAGCACACCTGCCAGCCATAACACCGACACACTGGCCATCGCGCCGGCAGGAACAGAAAAACCCGGCCGCAATTTGTTTGGCCGGGAATGCATGGTTCGTTTTTCGTTCGAGGTATTCATCAGTAATCCCATTCCAAATGTGCCTGCACCCGATTGCTGCCGGCTTTGGTCAACTGAGCGGTATCAAATGCGTGCGCCCAGTAGACCTGCATGCTGAAGCCACGCGGAGCGGTGAACAGTGCGCCGATCCCGGCGCTGTGTATGCTTTGACTGGACGGTTGCGGCGCCTGGGCATAACTGGTGCGCAAATCAGCGCCATCCCAGAACGCCAGACCAGTCACGCTCCAGATTGAGGTTGATCCGGCCGGCTTGAATTCGGGTGTGCGCAATTCAATCGTGCCGTGCAGCGCATCATCACCGGCCAGCTCACCTTCCAGATAACCGCGCACGCTTTCAGCGCCGCCTGCAGTGAACTGTTCGCTGTTGACCAAGGGACCGGAGGCAGCCTGAAACTCCAATTTGGAAAACAACTTCCATTTCCACAACGGTTCGGTGTGCTGGACATCAGCGCGCAGCACCGTGTAATTGGCAGAACCAAAAGCACTGCGCTTGCCTAAAAATTCGGTTTCGGTATTACCGAGCAATCCACGCAAACCCAGAGTCAAGGTCGCATTGAACGTGGTAGGACGATCAATGTCGAGCAGGTTGCCGGTGTAGGTCGCCACCAGCGGCACATAGGTAATCGGGGTTTCCACGTTGCCAGCTTTCGAGGCCACCAGCTGCTTGACGCGTTTCCAGTCTGGTCCGACCGACAGCACCTGGCTGAAATCCGTAAAGTCCGGCATCACCAACGCATAGCGTGCGCCGACAATATCGGTATTACCCAACACACCAAGCCCGGGGGAATTGAAAATCGTCGTCAACGAGCTGCGCGAGTGCACGCCATACATGGTCCATGAATTGCCTTCGGTGCCGTCGGGGATGACGTAGGTCGCGGACAGCACGCGCACTTCATCGGTTTTTTGCGGCGATAACTGGAACGACAGGCCCAGGCTGTGGCCAGCCTGGAACAGATTGTCGTAATGGATCGAGCCGGAAAGTCGCATTGGCGTGGTATTCGGCGACTGGCGATTGGACAGCTCTATGTTTCCATGCAGAGGCAACTGATCGTCGACATCCAGCTCCGCCTCGACCGAACCGGGTTTGGCTCCGGCGCGCAGAACCGGCGTGATCTTCAGATCTGCCGAGCGATTGATTGCGGTCAGCTGTTTTTGCAGCTCATTAAAATTGGGGACATTACCTTCAGCCAGTTCGGGCACTTCGGTTTTGATGACACTGGGCACGTGGTATTGTGAATTGGCGATCTTTAATTTTTCGACCGGCACTTCCAGCACGGCCAGCGTGACCAGGCCGTCTTCCACTTTTTGCACCGGTATTGTGACGGTCACCGTCAGATAGCCGGCATCGTGATAGGCTTTTTCCAGTTCGGCGCGCGCCGCCTCGATATCCTTGAACGACTTGCCTTCGCCCAGAAATGGTGTGACAGCCTGCTCGATCAACCTGTCGGACAGACGGCTGACGCCCTGCACCTGATATTCAAAAATGTCAAAACGTGGTTGTTCGATGTCCTGCGCCACTGCTGGGAACATTAAACCGGCATAAAGAAACCCTGCCACCAACCATGCATTGATCGTTGCACAACGCACCTGGCGGCCAATTTGGCGAAATAAATTTTTCATAGGATGCGAATTATCTTTTCTTTTTATTACGCACTGATGACTGCGGCCATCATAAGACTGCTTGAATGTGAAACGGACCATGCTGGGCAAATATCAAAGAATGATTGATCAACGCTGTTCATCTGACTGAACATGGCAATCAAATAGATTGTGGTTTTCATATAAACTAAAAAACGACCCTCCAGAAATTCGGAGGGTCGCCCGGTTTCAAAGCAGAGGCTTGCGCCTCTTAACTTTAAACGCTAGGTCAGCAAATTACTGATTAGCGAGCAAAGGTGTGCAGTTTGTAGAACCACCGTGGTCAAAACGAGCTTGTTTGTTATCTGCAGTATCTACAGCGCCGTCCAGGTATGAAATACCAACCAGGTTATGCAATGTTGAATTTGCTAAACCGTTGACCAGATTTGTACCAAATGCCAGGTGAACTGGATTGGTGTTTGTCTTGTCAAAGTTGACAGTAGCTTCAACTGCATACTTGTAATTGCCAAGTGATGTGTTGATACGGCCTTTAGAATCATAGACACCAGCAGCGCTGTAGTTCGGGCTAACGCCATCCAACTTAACGAAGTTGTATGAAGCAGCTGTCAACGGCTGATTTTTTTCCAGTGAAACGATACCTAATGCATAACCAGATGTGTTAGTGGCTTTCAGAGCAGTTGTAACGTCACCAGTCTGAGAGTTTTCGACAACAGTATAAATGCCTGGGTTTGAATCAACTGCAGCGTTTGTAGGATTCGCTGCGCCTTTACCGCAACCAGAGTCCAGGAAGAAAATACCTGAAGAAGCTTGGGTACCAGACAGGTTGATACGACGCTCGATAGTGATCTCAGCCGCATCAGTATTGCCTGCTTGGTAGTTCGACAGGAACTGAGCAGTAGATTTTGTTGCACTTGATTGAGCGATCAACGAAGCGTAGTCAACTGAACGGATGTTAGGGATCTTGGTTGTTGTCAGGTCTGGCGCTGCTGTACCAACTGGAACCAGGCCTTCAGCCAATTGCAATGCCAGGTACAGTGCCGGGTTGACAGCGATACCAAAAGTTTCCAGACCGATAGTTTTGCTAGTGATGTTACCTGCTGTTTGGAAGCCACCTTGACCAGGAGTGAATGCACCAGTAACGTTTTCGAAAGCGTGTACGTCAGCAGCGGCGATGTCAGCTTTAACAAAACCGAAATGCGCGTTTGGTGTACCGGCAACAGTTGGAGAACCGTTGAATGCTTGCTCAGTTGTTGTGTAGCTAGTACCCGAACCTGTCAATACCAGGCCAGAACCCAGTTTAGGAACATAACCGTGGTACAAACCATTTGAACCAAATGTGAATGTGCCATCAGTATTGAAAGTGATGTTGCTGTAGTCAGCCAAAGCTGCTGCTGCACCACCGAGGTTTGCCATTTGATTCATACCAGCAAACGAACCATCAGCTGAGTTGTAAATTACAACCAGATTTGTTCCGGCAGCCAGGCCTGAACCTGCTTTAGGTACGCCGAAAAACAGGGTAACTTTGTCGCAGTTTGGTGTGTATGCAGCTGGGCAGCTTTGAGCAATTTTAACTACGTCAGCTGGAGTTGCGAAAAATTGTGAAGTACCGGATGTGCCGTCAGCATTCAAACCTTGAACAACGTTAGTAATAGCTGGAGCCAAAGCTGAAGCACCGGCGATGTAATAAGTCGCGTATGTGCCAGGAGCATTTGGATTTAAAGGAGCGGCGAAAGCTGAAACTGAGCACAGCGCCAAGCAAGCAGCAGCGATTGATTTGATTTTCATAGTAAGTCCAGTCAAATGAAGTGTGAGATAAAGAAATTTTTGCCAAACAAGTCCCACCCGACGCATCAAATGCGTCGGTCAAGACTCGCGGATCAGTTAAGATCCGCGGGTTAAATCGTGATTACTTGCTGTTACGACGACGGACTGCCAAAGCACCGATCATCAGCAGGCCGCCCAACATCATGGCGTAGCTGCTTGGCTCTGGAACTGCAGCAACTTGTGCAACTGCGTAGTTCAGGTTTGTACCGTCAAATGTAAATGTTGCGTTTGTGCCTGGAGTACCGTAGAAAGTAGGAGCTTTAGTACCGGTACCAACTGAGCTGTAATTTACGAATACTGAAGAATCACCGATATTGTTCAGAACTGAATACTTCAAGTTAGCTGAACCATCTGTCCAGTTAGCCGCAACAGCTGTAGGATCATAAATACCAGCACGCAATTGGGTACCAGTAGCTTCAGCGGTCAGGCCGCCTGCACCAGCCAAAGCGCCCAAGAAGGACTCTTGACTACGGACGTTGCCGTATGTGACACCACCAGCAGTAATATCTTTATTAACAGTTACGCTCAGACCTTGCTTGGTTGCGCTGAAAGCTTGAGCAGAAATAACACCCCATTGTGTATTCGCCAGACCGTTACCATTGTAGTAGCCATAGCCAGACTTAACTGAATCTGCCAAAGTAGCAGCCACGTAGGTTGACCAAGCACTGCTTGATGTGATTGCGTATGTTGCATTTGCCAAAGCGGCTGCGCTTGTAGGCAGGAAGTTACTGTAGCTAACACCCAAATCCATAACGAATGCAGTTTGAACGCCTTGGTTTGCATCATATGCATAGAACAGCAGATCTGAACCAGTCGCAGAAGCGACTGCAGGTGTAACGTCAGCAGCAAATGCGCCACCAGCCGTAGCCAAGGCTAAAGCAGCAACGATAATTTTTAAAGATGATTTCATGTAAAACTCCCTGAGGTTGAATATTTAAAGTGCGGTGTAATGCGAACAGTTTAAAATTGCGCCAGCCCGATGCTGGCCATTGCAAGTGAAACTCGGGTCCTCGGGCAACTGCTGTCTGAAGTGTGACTGACGTTTCAGTCTCACTTCAGACCACTGGCTGCTGGTCCTAATTACTTCTCACAAGTGGCGCTAGTTTAGGGTTTGGATTTGTCATGAATTACAGGTGGGACACCCGTTAAAACACTCCGTTAGGCCTATGCAAATAGTCCATACGGACTACTACTCAGTCTTATTAATGTCTTATTGTGCGGTTGTGTTTCCGTACGGAATTATTAATTCTTTTGGGAAATTTTTTGCTGAAAAAAGTCGCGATTTTTCTGAACTTTTCCCGTGCAGTTGGGATCGCGTTTTTAAAAAGATTTGGGGCATCAGCAGAATAGAAAAACCTTTTTGTGTGCGCTGGATCTGACCGTGTCACTCAAACCCGGTGGCAGTCGGCCTTCCGAATCCGAGCTGAGAGAACTGTTTAAGGACGATGATGAATAAATCGCTGTTCGTGCACACAACGCAAGGACCGTCTGGCGTGATCACCAAAGTGTCGCAATATATTTTTAATTACCGCACAAAAGATAAACACTGCGAGATTGGTTTGACGATGCCATTGACCGCACAAAGTTATGCTAGCAGTGTCTTGCCGGGAGCCATGCGCCAAAATCTGCCTGAAGGTTTTTTACTTGGCTGGATCAGGGAAAAGTTCTGCAAGACCATGAAGATTAACGACTTCAATATTTTGACGCTAACAGGTCGAAATACGATCGGTCGCGTTCAATGCCTGATGGAAGAAATTTCAACAGCCAAGGCGCAGGAAGGTGAAGATCTCAAGGAAATATTGGCATGGAAAGGCACAGAAGATCTGTTCGATTATCTCGCTGAAAAATATGCGCTACTGTCCGGGGTCTCTGGTGTTCAACCCAAAGTGCTGATGCCACAAGAGTTTGCTTTCAATGATGTGGACGCCTCGTCAAAAATTCCCAATTTGATCGTCAAGTCGTCCTGCTACGACTACCCGGGTTTGGCCGAGAACGAATTCCACTGCATGATGATTGCTAAAAAAGCCGGGTTGATTACGCCCCGGTTTTGGCTTTCCGACGATAAGGGTATTTTCCTTATCGAGCGATTTGATATTGACCGGTCGAATAACTATCTGGGGTTCGAAGACATGACCTCCCTGACTGGTTGCCAGAACGATGAAAAGTACAATTCCAGCTATGAAATTGTCGCAAAGGTGGTGAGATCATTTTGCTCGGGTCAATTCAAAACAGCATCGCTCACGGAACTGTTCAAATCTATCGTGCTATCGGTTGCCGTCAGAAACGGCGATGCACATTTAAAAAATTTTGGCTTGCTCTATACCGACCCAACTACCGACGATGTGCAGCTGTCGCCGCTGTAAGATATCGTCAATACGACCAGTTATCTGCCGAAAGATGTGATGGCCCTGAAACTGGCAAAGACAAAATCCTGGCCGTATCGGAATGCATTGATTGAGTTCGGCAAACAGCACTGTGACATCGACAATCCCGACTTGATCATTGATTCAATTGTTGAAGCCGCGCATGCCTACGTGCCTGAGATTGAGCCGGGAGAAATTTGGGATCAGATGCGCGCGCAGATTGAGATTGGCTGCTCGACGCTTGCTGCTGCGAATTAGATCAGCACGCCACAGCAATGCTGCGCAGAGTTTTCCGGCAGACGAAGAGAAATATTACGCGACACCGCCTGCGCGCGATTTTGCAGACGTCATTCCCGCACGGGTTTGGCGGGAATCCAGCGTCGTTTAACTGGCAACCAGAGTCACGACACTGGATTCCCGCCAAACCCGTGCGGGAATGACGGCATATATTGGAGGTACGGTTTTTTGAATCAGCATTTACGACTCAATCTGAAAGAAGATGCACTACTGCGCAGAGTTTTCCAGCATGAGAAATGAGATGATGTGCGACACGACCTGCACACGATTTATTTCAATCACCGCTAAACATTGAAATGTTTGTTAATCAAATTTTCTTGTTCCAAATTTAATGTTGCCGCCTCTTTTAAAATTGGTTCCAGCGTCGAGCGAATTTTTTCGATTGTCGAATTCAATGTTGTGATCGGGAGCTGATTTTTAATGAGGAAGTTCTTCCATAATATTTTTCTGGATGCGTCATCTGCAAATTGGTCGGTCAATCCAACAGGCAAAGTGTTTGAAATCCCTGTGCCGCGCCGACCGAACGTTGCCGCAACTGCTTTTGCCAACACCTGGTCATCAAGCGTCTCATTGTTCAACAAGACCCACAGATCCAAATAGTCTTTGAGACGGCTGTTGGTCATGCCCAATTCACAAATAGCGTTGAGCTTTTCGGCGATAACGGTATAAACCGGATAGGTATGTAAAGTTGGCGCTGGAAGGTCTTGAAGTAAGACTGGATAGATTGCCTTGACCGGGCCGGGCGTTACGATATCGCCAAAGCCGATATCAATCTGCGTTTTACATTTCGCTTTTGCTGTTGTACTTGCAATGAGTACGCGAGCTCCGCCATATCCGTCTTCTTTACGAATTTCTTCGACAACGATTGTTGCCGAATTAAAGCAAATTCCATCATCAACCTGTATTGCTGCAATTTTCGAGAAAACCTCTTTGATGGATTCGAGGTCGCTGGCACCAAAGCCCAGCAAGTCAGCGTCACGTGTGGCGCGATGCGGCATGTCGTACCAGAGATTAAACAGCAATGCACCCTTGAGAATAAAGTGATCGGCGTAATTGGAAACACCGATGCGGTACAAGATTCGTTCCAGTGCAAAGCGGACCAGAACCTGGTCAAAAACCGAATTTTCCGCTTTTGCAATAGCCAATAGTCTGGCTCGCACTGAAGATCCTGTATCTTTGATCATTCCGTCGCCTCCATATACGGGCGCATCAGATTGGCGACACGGCAGATTGTTGCGAAACGCCACAACGCGTTCATGTCGATCAGTTTTTTACGACGCGCTTGCTTGAGTGCCTCGATGGCGACATCGATGCCAATTTTATTGCGATGCTTAAAACAGTCGGCAATCGTTTTGTCGACGCCATAAACCTTGACCTCAATCTGATCAACTATAACTGTGTCGATTCCTTCAGAGTAGGCCTGCCCACTGTATTGAATCAGTTTGATTGGCGGGTAGTCCAGCTTGGGTACGTGACTGCCGCGCGGCATGGCGATCCAAACTTGACGCGGCAATTGGGTGGTCAATTCGTGGAACTGCAATGCGCTCAACAAACAAATGACGGCTTGCGGCACCCTGGTCGCCACGGTGCGCAAACTTTCATGTTGAGCTGTCTGGCTCTCAGGCAGGCGATACAGTCCGCGGCTGACCTTTTCCAGCTGGCCGATCAAAGACATTCGCGCAAGGACGGCGCGTGGCACGTTGATCTGATCCAGATCGCTGGCGCGCAACAGTCCCTTCTGTGTTGCCAGATCCAGGACCTGCTGCTGTTGGGTAAGGGGATTGTTCATCGGCCTATTATGTTACCTAAATTCGTCAAATTCAAATAAATAACGAATAAAGGTAACATTTTTTGCAGTGGTCAGTGCGGATCGATACTAAATTTTCGTTGAAAATGTGCTGTAATTTGCACTTTTATATTGATGTTTAAAGAAAAGTGCAGGATACTGCACAAATGGATAATCAATCACTCATACAGGCGATCATTGAGCGCCGCAAAGAACGGGGACTGACCCAGGCCCAACTGGCTGAACTTGCTCAAATCAGTCGAAGGACAATCATCGAATTTGAGTCGGGTAAAACGTCGATCAGCTTGCGTCGTCTGACCAGAATCTTGTATGCGCTGGATCTGACACTATCACTCAAACCCGGTGGCAGTCGGCCTTCCGAATCCGAGCTGAGAGAACTGTTTAAGGATGATGATGAATAAATCGCTGTTCGTGCATACGACGCAAGGACCTTCTGGCGTGATCACCAAAGAGTCGCAATATATTTTTAATTACCGCACAAAAGATAAACACTGCGAGATTGGTTTGACGATGCCATTGACCGCACAAAGTTATGCTAGCAGTGTCTTGCCGGGAGCCATGCGCCAAAATCTGCCTGAAGGTTTTTTACTTGGCTGGATCAGGGAAAAGTTCTGCAAGACCATGAAGATTAACGACTTCAATATTTTGACACTCACAGGTCGAAATACCATCGGTCGGGTTCAATGCCTGACGGAAGAAATCTCAACAAGCAAAGCGCAGGAAGGTGAAGATCTCAAAGAACTATTAACCTGGAAAGGCACAGAAGATCTGTTCGATCATCTCGCTGAAAAATATGCGCTGCTGTCAGGGATCTCTGGTGTTCAACCCAAAGTGCTGGTACCACAAAAGTCTGCTTTGAATGATGTGGACGCCTCGTTAAAAATTCCGAATTTAATCGTCAAGTCGTCCGGCTACGACTACCCGGGTTTGGCCGAGAATGAATATCACTGCATGATGATCGCCAAAAAAGCCGGATTGGTCACTCCCCGGTTTTGGCTTTCCGACGATAAGGGTATTTTCGTTATCGAGCGATTTGATATTGACCGGTCGAATAACTATCTGGGGTTCGAAGACATGACCTCCCTGACTGGTTGCCAGAACGATGAAAAGTACAATTCCAGCTCTGAAATTGTCGCAAAGGTGCTGAAATCATTTTGCTCGGGTCAATTCAAAACATCATCGCTCACAGAACTGTTCAAATCTATCGTGCTATCGGTTGCCGTCAGAAACGGCGATGCACATTTAAAAAATTTTGGCTTGCTCTATACCGACCCAACTACCGACGATGTGCAGCTGTCGCCGCTGTACGATATCGTCAATACGACCAGTTATCTGCCGAAAGATGTGATGGCCTTGAAATTGGCAAAAACAAAATCCTGGCCGTATCGGAATGCATTGATTGAGTTCGGCAAACAGCACTGTGACATCGACAATCCCGACTTGATCATTGATTCAATTGTTGAAGCCGCGCATGCCTACGTGCCTGAGATTGAGCCGGGAGTAATTTGGGATCAGATGCGCGCGCAGATTGAGATTGGCTGCTCGACGCTTGCTGCTGCGAATTAGATCAGCACGCCACAGCAATGCTGCGCAGTGTTTTCCGGCAGACGAAGAGAAATATTACGCGACACCGCCTGCGCGCGATTTTGCAGACGTCATTCCCGCACGGGTTTGGCGGGAATCCGGCGTCGCTTAGCTGGCAACCAGAGTCACGACTCTGGATTCCCGCCAAACCCACGCGGGAATGACGGCATTTATTGGAGGCGCGAATATTTGATCCTGCCTTCTTTTACCCACCACAGTATGTCAATTCAATTCCGATTCAAAACCGCTGACCCGCTTGATTGCCATTGTTATTAAGGGTATTTTCTATCGCGGTAAAGCCAACTTTGAAATCATTAACGATCGTGTTTTTAAAGGAGATGAAATGATCAACGCAAATGCACAGCTTTTATTGGAAAAGATTCAATCACTGTCGGCAGAGCGTATTGCACAGTTGGATGACTTTGTCGACTTTCTGCGGCTAAAAGAACAGGAACGTTCACTTACCCGGCTATCGGCAGAAATCAGTGCGCCAGTCTTTACTGCTATTTGGGACAACCCTGATGATGAGGGATACGATGCCCTTTGAATATTGCGCTGCGGTAGTTACTGCGCAGAGTTTTCCAGCAACCGAAGAGAAATAATACGCGACACCGCCTGCGCACGATTCTGCACATTGAGTTTTTTGTAGATTTTTTGCAGATGATTTTTGACAGTCAAGCCACTGATCCCGAGAATCAGCCCGATTTCGTAATTGCTCTTGCCTTCTTTCACCCAGCGCAGTACATCAATTTCACGCATGGTCACAGGACGCGAAACATTGTGATTGACGATCGAGTTATTGCCTTCGGAATTGATCACCACGCGATGCAACAACATATGCAAATACGGCAGCAGCAATTCCAGAAAAAATGTGTGGCGGCTGGACGGCGCTTCCTGCAAGCCGAGAATCGCGAAAAACGAGGCGCCGCCTGGCAGTTGTTCGGTGCCATGCACCAGTGCGCCGCCCAATTTTTTTCCATCCATTTCAACCCGCAGACGACTCATCGGATGCGAGGCGTCGTGCTTGGGCAGGATCGGACAGGGGAGTGATTCTTCAACGCGGCAATGATTGGCCAGACGAATCACCAGACCATCATGCGGATTGCACAGATATTCCAGTTCGGCCGGGTCCAGCACCACGCTGTGCAGGCATTCGACATGCAGCACTTCATCGCTCATCCCGAACTGCACGCAGACCATGATTTCGTGCGGCAGCAAGCCCTGCACCTGGCCCTGGGACCATAAAAAGAACTGACGCCGTCTGCGCACCTGGAGGGCTGATTCAATCGACCGCAGCAGATATTCCTGCTCGCGAATGTTTAGTATGACCAGATCTTCCATGTGTGCTCAGGTTTCTTTTTTAGTTGTCGTTGTATCGGGCACGATGAGATCTCTTGAACCGGTTTTGTCAGGGTTAGGGTAAGGAATTCGTTACCAGGTAGTCGGCATGACCGGCAAGTCGCCGACCTTGGCCCGCAAATTATGGGCCTGCTCGGAGAACCGGTAACCACTGCCACGGATTGTTTCAATCATGATGTCGTGACCAGTTACTTCCAGGGCTGATCGCAAGCGGCCGACATGAGTATCTACGGTGCGCTCTTCGACAAACGAGCCATGCCCCCAGACCTTGTCGAGCAAGGTGGTGCGGCTGTGAATCCGGTCCGGATGCTTCATCAGAAACAGCAGCAATTTAAATTCGGTCGGGCCCAGCGTAATCTGTTTGGAGCCGATCGTTACGCGATGCGCAGCCGGGTCCAGGCGCACACCGCTTTTTTCGACGATGTCCTGGGTTGAGTGTGGCGATCTTCTGCGCAGCAAAGCCTGAATCCGGGCCAGCAATTCACGCGGGCTGAACGGTTTGGTCATGTAGTCGTCCGCACCGCTTTCCAGACCCAGGATCTTGTCGTGCTGTTCGCTGCGCGCTGTCAACATGATGATCGGCAAATCACGGGTGCGATGCTGCGAACGCAGACTGCGCACCAGATTGATGCCGGACTGGCCGGGCAACATCCAGTCGACCAACATCAGATCGGGGAGTACTTCGCCTAATATCAGGACTGCGGATTCGGCATCATTTGCACGCACCACTTCGTGACCAGATAGCTTTAAATTCACGGAAATCAATTCCTGAATCGATGGCTCATCTTCCACGACCAAAATACTAGCTTGCATTAGGGCATCCTCAGAATAAGCGCGCACGTCTCATGCGATTTTTATTGGTTAGTAACAATGTTTAGTTTTTAAAATCTGTTACCAGTCTTTACTGCTATTTTTGTTGGCTAATCCGGCCAATTTATACAATACGAAACAATGCCCGGGCAATGTGACCTGTTCATGACTGCTCTATGACGATTAAATTGCGTTACCTGATTCGGGCAATTTTTATCGTGACAAGCTTGCTTAGTCGCGCAGTTGCAACAACGAAAACCTGGCTTTCCTTCGAAAAAACAGCGAAACCGGCACGACTGTCCAATCCCTCAATGGGCATTATCCCGACGTAATACCGTTCTGATGGTGCACAGAATGATCCACAAATCAAATGACAGTGACCAGTTACGCAGATAGAACAGATCGTATTCAATGCGGCCCTGCATTTTGTCGATGGTATCGGTCTCGCCGCGCAAGCCGTTGACCTGGGCCCAGCCGGTAATGCCTGGCCTGACTTTGTGGCGCAGCATATAGCCTTTGATGAGTTTGCGGTATTGCTCGTTGTGCGCCACAGCATGAGGCCGCGGTCCGACGATGCTCATGCGCCCCTGCAGGACATTGATAAACTGCGGCAGCTCGTCAAGCGAGGTCTTGCGCAGGAAATTGCCAAGTTTGGTCACGCGCTGATCATTTTTTTTGGCCTGGACCACCTTGTCACCATCTTCGGCCACCGTCATGCTGCGGAACTTGTAGACCACGATCTGTTCGCCATACAGACCATAACGGCGCTGCCTGAAAATGATCGGGCCTTTTGAGGTCATTTTGATGGCGATGGCAATTGCTACCATCACCGGTAACAGCAGGAGCTGGATGATGGCAGCGAGAATAATGTCGCTGGCGCGTTTGACCAGACTGTTGATGCCGGTAAACGGGGTTTCGCAGATCGCGACGACTGGGACGCCGCCGATATGATCAAAGCGGGCCTGCATCAGATCGAAGGTGTAAATGTCCGGCAGGAAGTAGACCGAGGCGGTCGAGTCCTTCAATTCGTCAATGATTTTGTGGATGCGCGGCTGGGCCGACATCGGCAGACTGATGAACACCATCTGAATATTGTGCTCACGCACGTAGGCCGGCACCTCGTCAATTTTGCCCAGCAATTGAGTCGGCATCCCCTCCGGAACCCGCGCGGCCTCACGGTCTTCGAAATGGCCATTCAGGCCGACCAGCAGATTCGGGTGCGCTTCGATCTGGGTGGCCATGCGCAGTGAGGATTCGGTGGTGCCGATGATAATCGCCGACCTGACCTCGCCTTCCTTGCGCATATCCAGTGTGATCTTGCGGATCATCAGCTGGACGCTCAGTAGCGCGAATGGCGTAATCGCAAACCATTCGTAAATCACTTTGATATTGAACAGGTAGCTCAGGGCCGTGGCGTAGCCGATGAAAAACAGGATGAAGACCACGATTGCCCAGCCGGCAAACACGTCGCGCACATAAAACACCAGGCCGCCGGCGCGCCAGCCGCGCGACGGATCAATCTGTTCGTAGACGAAGGAAGAAACGAAAAACGCGACGATCACCAGCACCACGTAATAGCCGTCAAACAGTTCCTGATTTACCAGTGTGACCAGATACAGAATGCCGACAATAATGAACGGCTCCAGCAGTCGCTTGAAAAAGTAGACTAAAGGCAGTTCGTTGGCGGGAAAGATCACGTTGGCACCTGGAGGTTAAAACGCTGCGCGCGCATTGAGGACGAATCCCTTGTCGCGGTAGTCGTATAGTTCGATGCTGGATTTCAATCGATCGGAATAAAACACGATACTGAACTGCACTTTTCTGAAGGGCGTATAGACTGCGGACAGGGAGGCATTGGTCATGGTATCGATACGATTTTGCGGCAGCAGTGTGGTGAACGCTGACGATCCGGAATAGTCGTAGGATTCGTGTTTCAAAGACGCCTGAATTCTGATTTTGGGTAGCGCATCCCAGGTTGCCGCTGCACTGACACCTTTGTTGATCGCGTAGTTGACCGACAGATTGTCGGTCGCGTTCAGGTCACGCCAGGCTGACATCGACAAGGCAGATTTTCCGGTAGCCTGGTAACTGACCGTCACGTGCGCCGTTGGGCCGCTGACGTCCCTGACCGGGTACTGGTCGTAATTGCGATGCGCCCTGCCGAGCGTAGCCTGAATGTGGGTATGGCCAGACAGGGTCCAGTCCAGGTTCAGTTTTAACGAGTCCTGGATGTAATTATTGTTATAAAACTGCTGCCCAATGAGCTGCTGGTTGGGAAATTCACCATGCTCGCGCTGCAGGAACAAACCCAGCGTATTGCCTGCGTCGGAGACATAATCGAGCCCCGTTACGGCAGTGTGGACGTCGCGATTGCCATACTGCTCGGTCACCAATTCATATTTCAATTGATAGTCCGTGGTGCTGGCATGCACGCGCCAGTTCGGGGTCATGCGCCACACGCCGTCAAATGAGTTGGTCTTTTGCTTGCGCAGATTGCGCTCTACGGTATGAAACTGGGTAAACGGCGTCAGGGACTCGGAATAGATCGTGCCAATATTGCCGCTGAAATCGTCGGTGATACCCCAGCCCCAGTTCAGCGTCGCATCTTTGCCGTCGTAATCAATAAAGCTGAAGCGGTCGAACGTGGCTTTGGTGACATCAACATTGGCGCTGAGGTGCTGGCGGCTGTAGGTTTTGTCGAAACCGAGCCCGCCGGTTCTGGTCCAGCTGGTATCGGAAGTGGGCTGACCGTTTTGCTGCAACAGCGTAGGCGTGCGAAACAGATTGCTGTCGTAGGCATAGGTGGCGCCGACATACGGCTGCCACACTTCGGGCTGATCGAATTGCAGATACGGTTGCGTATAATCAATTTGCTGGGCCATAGCAGTGCAGGCTTTGATCGCCATCGACAACAATGTCAGTCGTAGAATTGATATTTTCAAGTTCACCAAAATTCCCAATGATTGCCAACTACTACCCATATTCCCAACAGCCCGTTCGTGACAGCGTGGGAGACAATCGGCAGCCATAAATTTTTTGTATAAATATATAAAAAGTTGTACACAATCGCTGCCAGCATCCCGGCAAACCACAAATTGTGTTCGAAGCCAAACAACACCGTCACGGCCAGACAGGAACGCAAGCCAATCCGTGCCGGATCGACTCCGGTAAAATCCTTGCTCTCCAGCCAGCGCAACAAAAACGAGCGCCAGAATAATTCTTCCATCAGCGGCACTACCAGTGTCGCGCCTGCCATGCGAATCACCATCAGCGGCAGATTGATGCCCGCCTTGTCGAGCGGATTAAACGCTGATACCGATCCTGTTACCAGCCAGCCGATATTCAGATTGATCCACGCAATAAATACGACAGCACCGAGAACGCTCGCCAGCACTAGTTCGCCGATCCGGATGCGCTGAGCCGGTTTGAGCTCCTGATACTTTTCCCGGAACAGAAACAGCAGCGCTGCAACCAGAGCAATCTTGACCGCATACAGCCAGCGCACATCCCAGCCGGGGCGGCCGATCCGGCTCACCATATCAGTGACAAACAAGAACGCCATGTAGACAAAAAATGGCAAAACGCGTGGTATCGCTTCTAAATTTATTTTTTTACGCCACAAAAACATCCCCAACTGTGTATGCAATTTTGCGAGCTAATGAGAAAACGAATCCTTCACTGGTGACAGCGAAACCGACTTGCAGGTCCAACGTGACATGGGAGATTAATTTTCAGGCGAGGTCAGGCATTTACCCCAACTTAATGCCGGAGCGATTGTAGGTGGCTCGTGTTACAAAGGAATGACAATTGAAATGAGGGCAAAAGCACAACTGTCGAAGAGTACGCCTTGCGGACTAAATTTCCGTGTGGAAATATGTCGATTGTATGACGCAGTTTTTATTTTTTTTCTTACAAATTAATTCGGTTTAAGACAGGTTTATGGGGCTATAAACCAGATGCATAGTCCGTTCGGCTCATTTTGCTGTCTAACTCCTGTGACAATGAGCTGTTAACATAACACCTGATCCAACACTAACCTAATTTGCACATCTTAGGGAACAGTTCCTGCCCGCAGATTTTTATGGAACTGTACTACATCCATATCCGAAGACGATCCATCTCAATGCAACAGACATGCGGATGACATTCGGTTTTAATCGAGCACTTAACAGGAACTATTATGAACGGAAAAATTTTTCGACTGACTTTGTTTGCCTCTTTGATTTCATTCGGCGTCGCAAACAGTGCCAATGCACAAAGCTATATCTTCACTGACCTTGGTGAAGGCGCAGCCTTGGCATTGAACGATCTGGGCCAGGTGGCCGGCTACGGTTTAAACGGCCAAGCAGTGGTATGGAACGGCACAACCGAAACGGCTCTGGACAAGGTCGGCTATTCAAATTACGCAGCGGGCATCAACAAGGCCGGCCAGGTGGTTGGTACTTATGATGCCAGTTGCGGTTGCGATCCCCATCTGCATGCCCTGTATTGGGATAACTCAGGTGCATCTGGCGCGGTATTAATCACAAAGAATAAAACATTAAGTATTGGCACCGGCATCAGCAGCCAGGGTGTTGAAGTCGGCTATCAATATGCCGCAGGCGACAAAGATGACAGCCGCGCCGTTATCTGGGTTGGCAGCAAGTCCATTGAACTGGGCACCAAAGGCAAGCACACTTCCAGCGTCGCCACCGCAATTAACGATGTCGGACAAGAAGTCGGCTATTTTTCAAGAGCTGGCAGCAAGCAGGCTGTCTTGTGGGACGGGATCACGCCAACCATCCTGACCAGTCTGGGCAAACATTCCAGCAGTCAAGCCACTGCCGTCAACAACAACGGTGAAATCGTCGGTTTTGCCAATGATTCTGGCCGCGGTTGGGAAGCAGTGGTCTGGACCAGTCCAAAGAAAAAGCCAACGATTCTTGAAGGCATTGGCGGTGCCACCAGCGCCAGTTTCGCGCTGGGTCTGAATAACGACGGCGAAATCGTCGGCTATTCGGTCGAAGCTGGAACCCACACAAAGAAAGCAACGCTTTGGAATAACGGCAAGGTCGTCAATCTGAATGACTACCTGACCGCCAGCGAGCGCGCCGCAGGTTGGGTGCTGGCTGAAGCAACCGCGATTAACAACAATGGCGAAATCGTCGGTTACGAGGAAAACACCCTCACAGGAAAAACCAATGCCTTCGCTTTGAACACGATTGCAGCAGTGCCGGAACCGACTACCTACTCGATGTTATTGATGGGTTTGGGTTTTGTCGGATTTATGGCGCGTCGTCGTAAATCGGTCGGCTGAGCTGTTTGCAGTAATCAGCAAAAAACGGAAGTCAACATGTTCCCCGCAAATCTGGATTCAGGTTCAGATTTGCGGGGAATATTTTTTAGTACACGCATGTTGCAAACGTTATGGCGTGATCGCTGATCGAAGCAGGGTGTGAGGTACGAATGACGTCCAGGAGCGCCCGATTTTCATCGCTCAATACCTGCGAAAGGGAGCGCATCGACGTGAACCAGATTTTTGGGTCAGATGCCTTGGGTTTGAGCTCGCCTCTGGCAATCGCCAAGACTCGTTCACGGATCTTCTCCTGAGAAGCAATTCCGATTTTGATCACTTTCATTTTGATCTTACCTCTTTTAAAATCAAATCGAGAATCAAACCGCCCCCGAAAAGTTGCACGTTTGCCCTAACTTCATGGGAACAGTTTTTTTATCGTTGTCATGGGAAGAAACAGCCGCATCGGCTTTTTTTGTAGCGGAATAAAACCGAAGTGCTGATAAAACGATTTTGCAGTTTGATCTTTGGCATCGACAATCACTGCCATTGCTGCAATTGGATTGTGCGCACTTCTGCATAATGCATCCATCAATAAAAATTCACCGAACCCTTTCCCTTTCAATCGCAAGTCAATCGCAAGACGCCCCGTTAATATCACCGGCATAGCGCCGTAACGCGGTAGCTTTTTACTCAGATTTTCCGGCAAGTCTGTCAGATCGACAGAAGATGATGAAAGTGTGTAATAGCCAAGCACCTCGTCGGCAGGAGGTTCAATCAAAACAAATGGCGCAGCAAGGTGGCGTTTCGCATCCTGGCTCGCCTGGTTGCGCAGATAGGTATCGAGCGGAACGGTGCCACAGGAAAACTGATCACGCCGGTGCTTATTGGAAAGGGGCAGAGTCTTGATGCGAAAATCTGAAGCGCTCACTTAGCCTCCTGACTTTTCCCGATAGGCTTTTGCAGCCTTTTTTAACCGCGCACTCGGCGCTGGCGGATTGAGCAACGCCGTGACGAACTCATTGCGTTCATCAACCGTCAGGCGAACGAGCTCATAGTCCTGAATCGTCCGCAAAGCCGCTTCCTGTGCCGAGCTGATGATGAAGTCGCTGACCGAGCGCCCCAACAGCGCGGCAGCACGCTGCAACAAATTTTTTTGCTCATCGGTTACGCGCGCCTCCAATCGGGCTGTTCGTCCCAACTGTTCAGGTTTCACAAGATTTGGTGTCATGGCTGGTGCTCCCTTGCTGACAATGATCGATTTGTGAAGTGTACGGCAAATCCACGTACAATTCAAGATTCCATTTAACTAACTACCTGCACGGATAGCATTGATCGACCGACCAGAATCGTGCACCACTTCGACCAACAACGCCCAACTTGGTGCGCGCACCGCGATTTATTTCCGGCCTCTCCCCAGAAACTGGCTGGCATTGTTTGTGCTACTACTGAACTACTGAGGGACGCACGATAACCGGTTCACGCCGGATGCGCTTCTTGAGCAAGGTTACTAGGGTTCCGGTCATGATTTCCATGACGTCTGGTCCGAGAGCAGCCGGTTCTGCTTGATGCGGAACTACACGGAGGGATAAAAGCCCGGGAGGATTCACAGCACTGTGATCGCTCGTCCCTCACTTTTATCCACTCTCTGGGGCTACCGGTATGTCTTCGCATTCTTTACTTCCCGCCGACCTTGATCCCGCCCAACACCTGTGGTCCGAAGAATTACCGGGTGGTGCGCACTGGTCCTATGTCGTCAAACGCGGCACCACGATCCGCTGCACCGATCTGGAAGGGATGGCGAATCTCTCCATCCTTGTGTACAACGCCGATGAACGGCTTGAACGACTGAATATCCCCGACACACTCAAGGCCCAGCACACCGCCCATCTGACCCAAGGCAATGTCCTGTACTCGGATATGGGACGCGTGCTGGCTTCAATCAGTGCCGACACGGTGGGCTGGCACGATCCGCTGTGCGGCGTTGCCGATGCGGCGCAGATGGCAGCGAAGTATGGTCAGCAGCGCTATCAGGAACAGCGCAACGCCATGCAGCGCAATGGCCGGGACAGTCTGTTGATTGAAATCGGCAAATGGGGCATGGGTCTGCGCGATCTGGTGCCGACGCTGAATCTGTTCAGCAAGGTCATCGTCAAACCCGGCGGTGCATTGGAGTATGTGGCAAACCATTCCGGCGCGGGCGACTATGTTGAGTTGCGCTTTGAGATGAACACGCTGCTGGCGCTCTCGAGTGCACCGCATCCGCTGGATACCTCGCCCGTCTATCAACCAAAAAAAATCGCCCTCGTCGCCTGGCATTCCGGCACTGCCGCAGAGGATGACGCCTGTCGCCTGCACTGCCCGGAAAATCAACGCGGCTTTGCCAATACTGAACAGTACTATCGCTAAGGACCTCTCATGCACACACTCGTTGAAAGTCAACTCGATCCGGCCCAGGCGTCCTGCTCTTTTGTGCAACCGGCCGGTGAACCCTGGGTGCACACCATCAAACGTGGCGAGGTGTTCCGGATCACGGATCTGGAAGGCAATCAGGCCGTCGACACCCTGTTCTATAACGCGGCCGACAGTGCCGAACGTTACAGCGCGGCCGACACGGTGCAGCGCGCCGGGAATATGTATCTGACCAGCGGCACAGTGCTGATGTCCAATTACGGTCAGCCGATGCTGACCATCATCGCCGACACCTGCGGCCGGCACGATACGGCAGGCGGCGCCTGCTCAGCCGAGAGCAATACCGTTCGGTATGCACATGAGAAAAAATTCATGCACAGTTGTCGCGACAATTTTCTGCATGCCCTGGCTCATCTGAATAACGGCATGAGCAAACGTGATCTGGCCCCCAACATCAATTTTTTTATGAACGTGCCGATCACACCGGAAGGTGGCTTGACCTTTGAAGACGGCGTGTCGGCTCCGTCCAAATACGTCGAGATGCGCGCCGAGATGGATGTGCTGGTGCTGATCTCAAACTGTCCGCAACTGAATAATCCGTGCAATGCCTATAATCCAACGCCGGTGCTGCTCACTATCTGGAATGCATCGGACCTGGCCCATGTTTAAACGGATTCTGATTGCCAATCGCGGTGAAATTGCCTGCCGCATTATTCGCAGTGCACGCGCCATGGGCATCAGCACGGTGGCCGTGTATTCGGAAAGCGATATCGATTCCCTGCATGTGCGCGAGGCGAATATCGCCGTATGCATCGGACCGGGACCGGCGGCCCAGAGTTATCTGTCGGCCGACGCCATACTCGCTGCAGCCAGCGCCAGCGGTGCCGATGCGATTCACCCGGGCTACGGATTCATGAGTGAGAATGCCGGGTTTGCGGAACGCTGTGCGGCAAGCGGGATTGTGTTCATTGGACCGACTCCCGATCAGATGCGCAACTTCGGACTGAAACACACGGCACGCGAACTGGCGCAACAAGCCCGGGTACCGCTGCTGCCGGGCACCGGTCTTCTGTCCGGTGTTGCAGAAGCACTGGAACAGGCGCTCGGCATCGGTTATCCGGTGATGTTGAAGAGCACGGCAGGCGGTGGCGGGATCGGCATGCGCCTGTGTCATACGGCGGCCGAATTGCAAAACGGATTTGCTTCGGTGCAGAATCTGTCCGCCAATAATTTCAACAACAATGGCGTGTATCTCGAAAAATATGTGCAGGCGGCCCGCCATATTGAAGTGCAGATTTTTGGTGACGGGCGCGGCAATGTGGTGTCGCTCGGTGAGCGCGACTGCTCGGTGCAGCGCCGCAATCAAAAGGTGATTGAAGAAACGCCCGCGCCCGGTTTATCGGACGCAACCCGGCAGGCGCTGGCCGACACGGCGGTGCGGCTGGCGAAGCTGATCGGCTATCGCTCGGCGGGCACGGTGGAATATGTGTTCGACGCAAACACACTCGAGTTTTATTTTTTGGAAGTCAACACCCGGCTGCAGGTCGAGCATGGCGTAACCGAACAGGTGTACGGCATTGATCTGGTGGAATGGATGATCCGCGAGGCTTGCGGTGAACTAACCTTGCCGGCACAAGAGACTCTGCATCCCAAAGGCCATGCCATGCAGTTGCGCGTGTATGCCGAAGATCCGGGCAAGGCGTTTCAACCTTCCTCCGGGATGTTGACGGCAGTACAGTTTGATCCGGCTCTGCGCATCGATACCTGGATCGAGGCGGGCGTCAACGTCAGTCCGTTTTATGATCCGCTGCTGGCCAAGATCATCGCCACTTCAGCTGACCGCGCCACCTCAATCGCCATGCTGACGGCGGGCTTGCAGCACACCCGGATCGATGGTGTCGAGACCAATCTGGCCTATCTGGCGCAAATTCTTGGCAACGCTGAATTTCAATCCGGCCAGCAAACCACCCAGATGCTGTCGCGCATGCCGTATCTGGCCAACACCATCGACGTGCTCGATGGCGGCATACAAAGCACCGTGCAGGATTATCCCGGCAGGCTGGGTTTGTGGGCGGTGGGCATCCCGCCGTCCGGACCAATGGATGCGCTGGCGCACCGCATCGCAAATCATCTGCTGGGCAATGATGAACACGCGCCGACGCTGGAAATGGCGCTGCAGGGGGCAACGCTGCGCTTTAATGTGGACTGCAGCATTGCGCTGACCGGCGCGGCCATGTCGGCTGCCATCAGCGGTCCGGATGGCGTGCGACAAATCGATAACTGGAGCAGTCATCAGATTTTGCGCGGCGAGACGCTGCGTTGCGAACAGGTGCAGGATACCGGCGTGCGCGCCTATCTGGCGGTAGTGGGTGGAATCGACTGCGCACCGTATCTGGGCAGCCGCGCCACCTTCACGCTGGGTAATTTCGGTGGTCACGGTGGTCGGGCGATTCGTGCTGGCGACGTGTTGAAACTGGGCGCACCGGCCCTGCTGCCGGAGCTCGGTCTGCCAGCAGCATCCAGACCGGCCTACACCCATCACTGGGACATTGCGGTGCAATACGGTCCGCACGGTGCTCCGGATTATTTTACGCCCGCCGATATCGACAGCCTGTTTGCCACCGACTGGGTGATCCACTTCAACTCCAGCCGCACCGGCGTGCGTCTGATCGGCCCCAAGCCCGCATGGGCACGCACCGATGGCGGCGAAGCGGGACTGCATCCGTCGAATATTCACGATAATGCCTATGCCATCGGCGCGATCGATTTCACCGGCGATATGCCGGTAATCCTTGGACCGGATGGACCGAGCCTGGGTGGTTTTGTCTGTCCGGCGGTGATCGTGTCGTCCGAGTTATGGAAGATGGGGCAACTCAAGCCGGGCGATACGCTGCGCTTTGTGCGCGTCACGGCAGACACCGCAGTGGCGATGCGTGCGCAGCAGGAACAACTGTTTTCGGTTCCATTTGGGATGAATGCCGCAGTCGAAATCAATCCACCACGCGCGGCGCAAAGCAGCTCTACCTCGCCGCTGCTGCGTCAGGCCACGCTGCATGCCGATTCGCCGGAGACCGCAGTGCAGATCAGCTATCTGCGCGCCGGTGACGACAATGTGCTGATTGAATTCGGCGACATGGTGCTCGATCTGAATCTGCGCTTTCACGTTCAGGCACTGATGCAAATTATTGAAGCAGCTGCCTTGCCGGGGGTGATCGATCTGACACCCGGCATCCGTTCACTGCAGGTCCATGTCGATCATCGGGTACTGCCGGTGCCTGCCTTGCTGGAGTATCTGCAAGGCTTCGAAGCGCGCATGGAGAATGTCGATAACATGACGGTGCGCTCGCGCATCGTGCATTTGCCGCTGGCCTGGAATGACAGCCAGACCAGGCTGGCGATAGAAAAATACCAGACCACAGTGCGACCTGATGCGCCCTGGTGTCCAAGCAATATTGAATTCATCCGGCGCATCAACGGCCTCAAGTCAGTTAGCCAGGTGTATGACATCGTCTTCAATGCCAGCTATATGGTGCTGGGACTGGGCGACGTGTATCTGGGTGCGCCGGTCGCAACCCCGCTCGATCCGCGCCACCGGCTGGTCACCACCAAATACAATCCGGCCCGCACCTGGACGCCAGAAAATGCAGTCGGAATTGGCGGTGCGTATCTGTGTGTGTATGGCATGGAAGGGCCCGGTGGCTATCAGTTCATCGGCCGCACCGTGCAGATGTGGAACCGCTACCGGCTCACCAACAGTTTTCGGGATGGCAAACCCTGGCTGCTGCGCCACTTCGATCAGATCCGCTTCTATGAAGTCTCGGAAGAACAATTGCTGGAACACCGCCGGGATTTTCCGCTCGGGCGGTTTGACGTCAGGATCGAAGATACGACGTTTTCGCTGCATGAGTACCACCAGTTTCTGGCCCAGAACAACGCTTCGATTGCCGATTTCAAACACCAGCAGCAAACCGCGTTTGACACCGAGCGTGAGCAGTGGCGTTTGAACGGTCAGGCTGAATGGGCCAGCGAGGAAAATGTGCTGGCCGACAGCACCGAAACATTATTGCCACCGGACTGCAGTTATCTGTGCGCGGTGGTCAACGGCATGTTGTGGCGGATTCTGGCCGCGCCCGGCGAGAGCATCCACCCGGAACAACGGGTCGCTATCTTTGAGACCATGAAAATGGAAATTCCGCTCTACCCGGAACAGGCTGCCACGGTGATCGAATGGCTGGTGGCCGAAGGTGCCTCGGTATCGGCCGGGCAGCGCGTCGCAATTATAAAAAAGGTGAACTGACATGATGATGAATTTATCGATCGGCCTGCTGCGCGAGCAGTATCTGGCGAAGACGTTGACACCACATCAGTTGCTGGACACGCTCTGGCCTGTACTCGAACAATCTGACGCCGGGAATATCTGGATCACGCGCCTGCATAAAGATACCGTGTATGCCTGTGCCGACCGGCTGGCTGCGCAGGATCCGGCCAGCCTGCCGCTGTACGGCATCCCGTTTGCCATCAAAGACAATATCGATCTGGTTGATGCCCCCACCACCGCAGCCTGTCCGGACTTTGCCTATCAACCCGAGCGCAGCGCGTTTGTGGTCCAGTGTCTGATCGATGCGGGCGCGATCCCGATCGGCAAAACCAATCTGGATCAGTTCGCCACCGGTCTGGTCGGCACGCGTTCGCCTTATGGTGCCTGCAGCAATGCCTTCAATCCCGCCTATATCTCCGGCGGCTCCAGCGCCGGTTCGGCTGTGGCCGTGGCCAGCGGCCTGGTCAGCTTCAGTCTTGGCACGGACACGGCCGGTTCTGGCCGCATTCCAGCGGCGTTCAATAATCTGATCGGACTCAAACCAAGCCTGGGTCTCTTATCCGGCACGGGTGTGGTGCCTGCCTGCCGCACGCTGGACTGTGTGTCGATCTTTGCATTAACTGCCGCAGATGCCGCAGATGTGCTGGCGGTGGCGGCGCGTTATGACGAGGCCGATGCATATTCGAAAAAAATGGGACCTGCATCAGCCAGTCTGGCCGATGCCGCGACATTCAGGTTTGGCGTGCCGTCGCCTGACTGGCTGAAATTTTTTGGGAACGAGGCCGGTCCCGCAAGTTTTGCCGCTGCGGTGCGCAGCATGGAAGCAATTGGCGGCGTAGCAGTCGAAATCGATTTTGCGAGCCTGGCCGAAACTGCGCGGCTGCTGTATGAAGGTCCGTGGGTGGCAGAACGCTATGCGGCGATCGCTGAATTTATCGAACGCGAACCACATGCCCTGCTGCCGGTGTTTAAACAGATTGTCAGCAAGGCTCCAGAGATCAGCGCGGTCGATGCCTTTGTTGCGCAATATCGGTTGCAGGATCTGAAACGCCGCGCTGAAAAAATCTGGGCTGACTGTGATGTCTTGCTCACGCCTGCTGCGCCGACCATCTACACCATCGATGCGGTGAATGCCGATCCGATCCGTCTGAATTCAAATCTGGGTTATTACACTAATTTCGTGAACCTGCTGAATCTGTGTGCGATTGCGGTACCAGCCGGATTTCAGAGCGACGGTTTGCCGTTTGGCGTCACGCTGGTGGCACCGGCGTTTAGCGAGGACAGTCTGCTGGGGCTGGCCGCCCGCTTACATCCACGCAGCTCGACGACGGTGGGAGCCACCGGCAATCTGCTCGCGCAGTGCGACCGCAGTCTGGTTGCGGTGAATCCACTGGAATATATCGATCTGGCAGTGTGCGGCGCGCATATGCAAGGCCTGCCCTTGAATCATCAGCTCACCAGTCTGCGCGCACAGTTCAGGCTCAGCACGACCAGTGCGCCGATCTATCGGCTATACGCTTTGCCGGGCGGACCACCGGCGCGCCCTGGCATGGTTCGTGCGAGTTCTCCTGCTGACGATGGCGTGGCGATTGAGCTGGAAGTCTGGCGTATTCCGGTCTCCAATTACGGGCGGTTTGTCGCCGGGATACCGGCCCCGCTGGGCATTGGTCGGGTGCAGCTGGCTGACGGCAGCGTTGTGCAGGGTTTTGTGTGTGAATCAGCCGGTACGGTCGGCGCCACCGACATCAGCGCCCTGGGCGGCTGGCGGGCATTTTTAAAAACAATTTCGTAGGCTGGGTTACAACACTCGCAACCGATTAACAGGAGAACCACGATGAGCTTCATATTACGATCCGCCACAAAATTGTTTGCATTGCTCGCACTGTCGGCCATGACCCTGCCATCCAGCGCCGCAGCCCCATTAAAAATCGGCTACAGCGACTGGCCGGGCTGGGTGGCCTGGCAGGTCGCGCTGGAAAAGGGCTGGTTCAAAGAGGCAGGCGTTGACGTGACCTTCGAATGGTTTGATTACTCGGCTTCGATGGACGCGTTCTCCGCCGGGAAACTGGATGCCGTGAATGTCACCAATGGTGACGCGCTGGTGCTGGGTGCAGCGGGCGCAAAAAGTTCGGTGATCCTGATCACCGACTATTCCAACGGCAACGACATGATTGTCGCCAAACCCGGCATCGCCGGTCTGAAAGGTTTGAAGGGGAAAAAAGTCGGCCTCGAATACGGCTTGATGGAGCATCTGCTGCTGTTGAACGGTTTGCACAAAGCCGGGATGAATGAAGCGGACGTCACGCTGGTCAAGGCGCCGACCAACGAACTGCCGCAGGTGCTGGCCGCGCCGGACATCGCTGCAATCGGCGCCTGGCAGCCAGTCTCGGGCAACTCGATGCGTCAGGTGCCGGGCGCGAAAGCGATCTACACCTCGGCCGATGAACCGGGGCTGATCTACGACGTGCTGGCGGTCAATCCGGTCAATCTCGCCGCGCACCGTGCCGACTGGCTCAAGGTGATCAAGGTCTGGTATCGGGTGGTTGCCTATATCAACGATCCAAAAACCAGCGCCGATGCCATCAAGATCATGGCGGCGCGGGTCGGCCTGAACAGCGCCAGCTATGCACCGCTGTTGGGTGGCACAAAAATCCTGACGCTGGACGAAGCCAAGGCAGCCTTCATTAAAGCGGACGGATTGAAATCGATTTATGGCTCGGGCAAAAATGTCGACAGCTTCAATGTGAAATACCAGATCTATAAAAAACCGCAGGACATCGATAAAACCATCGACCCCTCGTTGACTAAAGGCCTGTAAACAATGCGAGCTGCGTTCTGGTTTGCCCTCGGTAAAAAGCTCGCGCCACGCTCAAGGCTGCTGGTGGGCAGCTGTTCGTTTCTGCTGCCGCTCCTGATCTGGTGTCTGGTCAGCTATGTGCCCTTTATCTGGCACCCCAAAGTGCAGATCACCAATGTTGGCGATGTCGATTATTTTCAGACTGGCATGCTGGTGGATCAGGCCGACTTTACTGCCGCAGCGCTGGAGCAGAAACAGCAGGGCAAACTGGTACCGCAGGGTGTGCCGGCCAATCCGGTATATCTGCCCGCGCCACATCAGGTAGCGCTGGCGTTTTACACCGCCTTCAGTACCGAACCGGCGCAGCGCGACGGACTCTGGCTGCACGAGAGTTTGTGGCACAGCATTCAGGTGATTTTCTGGGGCTTTCTGATTTCTTCGCTGGCCGGTGTACCGCTGGGAATTTTGTGCGGTACCTATCCGGCGATTGCTCGTCTGTTTGAACCGTTCACAGAATTTTTCCGTTATCTCCCTGCTCCTGCATTCGGCGCGCTGGCGGTAGCGATCCTGGGCATTTATGATGGTCCGAAAATCGCGGTGATTGTGATCGGCACCTTTTTTCAGCAGATTCTAATTGTCGCCAACACCACCAGAAAACTGGACTTCGCGCTGCTCGAAGCTTCAATGACCCTGGGTGCCAAAGGATCTCAGCTGCTCACCCATGTCGTGATCCCCGGCATCCTGCCCGATCTGTATCGCGATCAACGTATTTTGCTAGGCTGGGCCTGGACCTATCTGATTGTGGCCGAATTAATCGGCAGCAGTTCCGGCATCACCCTGTTCATCACCCAGCAGGCCCGCTATACCAATTTTGCCAATGTGTATGCGGCGATCATGATGATCGGCATCGTCGGCCTCGGTACCGATCTGCTGCTGGCGTATCTGGAAAAATTTCTGTTTCCCTGGGAAGCGGCAGCACGCCGACATTAAATCATCGACTGGATTGACTCATGTTAGCTATTTCCTCTGAAGTACAGCAACGACTGGATCGTCTGAAGGCACGCGAAGTGGTGCTGGAAGTGCGCAACATGAATAAAAAATTCATGACCAAACATGGTGAGGTGCTGGCCTTGAAAGACATCAGTTTCAAAACGCACCGTCGCGAACTGGTGTGCGTGGTCGGCCCCTCCGGCTGCGGCAAGTCGACGCTGATCCGGATTCTCGCCGGCCTGGAGTCAGCCAGTTCCGGCGAGGTTCTGCTGGATGGCAATCCGGTCACCGGACCGGGCAGTGAGCGCGGCATGGTGTTTCAGGGCTACACGCTGTTTCCGTGGTTGACCGTGAAAAAAAATGTGATGTTCGGTCCCGAGATGAATGGGCGCGGCAGCTTTGAAGCCGAACGCGAAGCGCGTCAGTGGCTGGATCTGGTCGGGCTGGAAAAATTCGCCGACGTATATCCGCATCAACTGTCGGGCGGGATGAAGCAAAGGGTAGCGATTGCGCGGGCACTGGTGAATCAGCCGCGGATTTTGCTGATGGACGAACCGTTCGGCGCGCTCGACGCACAGACCCGTCTGAAGATGCAAACCCATCTTTTGGATATCTGGAAAAACATCGACATCACGATTTTATTCATCACGCATGATCTGGATGAAGCTATCTTTCTGGCGGACCGGATCCTGGTACTCAAGGCCAATCCGGGCGAAGTTGCCGAACTGATCGACGTCAATCTGCCGCGCCCGCGTCAGATTCAACATTTGTCGAGTCCTGAATTTATGGCTACCAAGGCCAGGCTGACTGAGCTGATTCATGCACCGGCTGCGGAGCCGGATGACGGGGTCAAACTGAATTTGCTGCGCATGACTGATGTGTCGGACAGCATTGAGTAAGTTTTTAACAGCAGGCACCCCCTCGTTCTCGTCGTTCCCGCGGTCGTAGGCGGGGACCCAGCGTCGTCTGGCTCTGGTATCAAGTAAACGGGGGCGCCCAGACGACGCTGGGTTCCCGCCAAACCCGTGCGGGAACGACGGGGAAGGTCGAGACGTTTTTTAATATTTGTGACTAATCCGCTTGTCACAGCCCTATTGCAACATGATAAAAATGCCCATTAATTGTGATTAGATTGTGGTCGTAAAAATTTGTGTGTGTTGGGGTTGCTTCTGAAGTTGAAGTTGCTGTTGAAGTTGAAGTTGCTGTTGAAGTTGCTTTTGAAGTTGAAGTTGCTTTTGAAGTTGCTTTTGAAGTTGCTTTTGAAGTTGCTTTTGACGTTGCTTTTGACTTACCCCCATGTGCAGCCGCCGGGATTTTTTGGTTCAAAATGGATCAGAAAGAAAAACTGTCTGAGCCGCAGGCGAGTTTTTTTCTTTCCCATTTTGAACCAAAAAATACCGGGGTTTCGGCTGCGCTTGGGTCGCCTTTTTTGGGTTACTTTTTTTGGCGAGACAAAAAAAGTGACTAGCTGTCGGGCTACCCCCGACCTACTGCACTCAGATAAACTTAACCAGCAATTCAAAATCGAACTGCATCTGGTTTGCTCCTGAAATTTCCGCTCAAATTATTTTTGACTGCCGGTCGGGGGTAGCCCGACAGCTAGTCACCTTTTTTGCTTCGCCAAAAAAGGTAACCCAAAAAAGGCGACCCCAGGTCTCGCCGAAACCCCGGCACTTTGAGTCTAAAAATGGGAAAGAAAAAAACTCGCCTGCGGCTCAGACAGTTTTTCTTTCTGATCCATTTTTAGACTCAAAGTACCGGCGGCGATACATGGGGCCCAACGTCAAAAGCAACGTCAAAGGCAAAGTCAAAAGCAACCCCAACACATACAAGTTTTACCGCCTACAATCTAAACTTCGTTAATGCTCAATTTTTAAGTAGCACCAGGGCAAAAAAACTAGAACCGGTAAGTGGACGTCACCCCCACCGTCAACGGTCTGACCGTGTATCCCTCAATCACAGTATTAATCGAAGGCGACTGAATAATCGTCTTGTTATTCAACGCATTCTTGGCATACAGCGTCACATCATAGTTAGAACCAACCAAAGAAGCACTCAGATTCAGCACCCCATACCCATTATTGTTATACCCCGGATTGGGCACACCGCTGGTTGGCAGCAGCGGTTGCAGACTGCCGTAAGAATGACCAGTCCAGGAATAATTGGCACGGGTCACCAGCTTGGTGGCGTCATTAAGAGTAAAGGCATAACTGGAACCGAGCGTGGCAGTCAGATCAGGCACATCAATCAGATGCGCACCGACCGGCGCGGCCAGCGGATTGTTGGTTCTGCTGATGGTCGCACTTTCCCGGCTGATGGTCAGGTTCACACGCCAGTCGCTGGTCAACTTGGCGGCCGCTTCAATTTCGCCACCAAAGATCGAAGCGTCGCCAATGTTTTCAATAAACACGAAGCCGCAGCCGGTCAGATCAACCTGCTGCTGCACGTCTTTCCACTTGGTGTAATAAATCGCGCTGTTAATCGAAAAGCGGTTACCGGCCAGGAAATTCTTCGAACCGAGTTCGTAGGTCCACAGACTGTCGGATTTGAACAGCGTCGGCTGAGTGGTAACACCGTTCTGCGCAAAGTCACCGGTGGCCGTGCAGGAGGCCAGCGGAATCGGGCCGGTAGGACCACCGAGTCGAAACCCCTCGCCCGCCGAGGCATAGATCTGATTGTCGGCATCGATATCGTGACTGACCGAGACCTTGGGCGTGAGCTTGGTAAAACTCTGGCCCTGGGTGAAAGGCGGATTGACATCACCGGGCTGGGTAAAGCCCAGATTGCCGTTCTGGTAAAAGCCATCCTCAACCGACACAAAATCTTCCGAGGCCTTGATGAAACGCAGCCCCAGTCCGAGGTGCCAGTCGGGACGGATATCGTAATCAACCTGACCGAACACGGCGATCTGCCTTTCGCGATAGGTGCGGTTGTCCGATTCATCGACATCGTTGGGGAACAGAGTCGTGCCAGGGATGCCGAGACCGGCGGCAGCTGACTGCGGCGAATCCATGGAGAAGCCGTAAATGTTCTGGGACGCGGCATTGATGCCGGGAATGCGCTGGTAGTCGATGTTATGAATAGTCTGCTTTTCAAAATACAGACCGGCCACCCATTTCAGCGGATCTTTTTTGTCTTCAGGCGAAGAGATCCGGAATTCCTGACTGAGTTGGCGGTAGTTGCTCTTCATCTGTACGGGCGAGGCCAGGTTGCCGATCTGGCTGTCATTCTGCGCCTGATTCTGCGGGAAGAAATGGTCCAGGAACAGTTGCGCAAACAAGGTGCTGTTATAAAAAGTGCCGTCTTCCTGCCGGTTGACATTGCGGTGGAATATGCCGGTGACCGAAGTGAATTCGAATGAGTGAAAATTATTGTTGATCGACAGACTGCCCAGCGTCATCAGATCCTGCCCGTATTCGCGAATCTGTTTGTCCTGGGTGAACATGCCGGGCACGAACTGCGCGTTGACGCCACCTGAATTGGCATTCGGATTGTTCAGATAAAACGCATTATTGTCGTTGGAATTATTCACCTGACGAAAGAACGCCGGCTTGATCGTCAGATCATCATTCGGCGTGATCTTACCCAGGATGTGCACGGTGGTGTTGTCATTGCTGTTGACCCCTTTTGCCGCCAGCGCGCCCTGCTGGGTGTAGTTATCGATCCAGCCATCGTCCTTGGATGACGAGATACTGGCGCGCACGGCAAACACGTCGGGGTTGACCGGGATGTTCAAGACCACGCTGCCAGCGTCATTGGTGCCGCCATGTTTGGTCTTGGAACCGTCCAGACTGACCTCGCCGCTGAAATTACTCATATTAGGCTCGACCGGTATAAATCGTATCGTGCCGCCTTCCGAACTGTCACCCCACAAAGTACCCTGCGGTCCGCGCAATACTTCAATACTTTGCAGATCTGAAAAGCGTGGCTGGGCGGCGAAGTCCCAGAAATTCTTGGTGGTGATCGAGACATCATCCAGATACAGGCTGACCGTCGCCGAACCTGCCGTCGAACTGACACCGCGGATCGTGATGCTGGTTTCGCCTTCGCTGGCGGAGACCGCATTAAATGAGACGCCTGGTACAGAGCGCGACAGATCATCGAAATTTTCAATCCGCTGGGCGCGCAACTGCTCGGCACCCAAGACGGTAATGCTGACCGGCACTTCCTGCACATCCTGGGAGCGCTTTTGCGCCGTGACCACGACCTGTTCCAGCCTGATCGAACCGGTGGCTGCATCGGGTGCATCATCGGCTGCATCGGCCGCATACGCAGCAATCGGGAACAGGGTCAGGGGCAAGACCATCAGACAGCATGACAGCGCAGGTCTGGCGCTTTTCAACAGAGGCAAGAAACTGCGGGACGAGGATGAAACAAAAAAAGGTTTTGCCATGGGAGACTCCAAAGTAAGTGGGGCATAGAACGGGAAACCACCTCAACACGAAGTGCATCTCCCGGGCTTTTGTCCCGCCGTGGAGCCTGAACGCCGACAGGGGCGTTTGAGGCCGGTTACTCTCGGACCAGCATCGCACGCTCTCAACAATCAACGCGCAACCGGAACCCTAGCAACCCTTCGGTTGGCGATATCTGATCGCTTCCCATACCTTGTTCAGCAATTAATGTGCCATGCATTTTCAGGGAATATTTGCCCGGAATCGGCCCAGATTGAACTGCGCTGCCCCATTTACAGTCGGGGCGCTGCTGCAATGCACCATGTGGTGGCAGGTTGGGTTTGGGGTTTGAACTCGGAACTAAGACATAAGGATTGGATCCAGAAATTTTTTGAGTGACTCCGTGGCGCGTCTGCTCTACAGGAACCCCGGGCATCAACCATTGCTGTGCTCGGTTTGCTACCCAGCCTGCCGCACAAAATCGACTCTGTGCCTTCCTGATTGTTCGTCATGGCGATCAGCCTATTCGGTTCCGGACCCGTTATCAATTCCCCTGGCTGACATTATCATTCGCTCGCCCAATTCACCTTTTCCGGAAGAACTTTTATGACTACAGTTGAACCTGCTTTGCCACCAAACCCAGCCAGTCCCTTCGCATCCTGGAAAGGCGACCATGTCGGCATCCGTGTGCCGGACTTTGAGGCCGCCACTGCCTGGTACACCGGCACATTAGACTTCCGGGTAATCCGTAGCATGCCGCTGGGTGAAAAGACTCTGGCGTTTCTTGCGCCCGCAAACGACGACAGCTTTCGCATCGAATTCATTGCCGGCCCGGGGTGTACGGAACGTCCTGCCTTCGAACAGCTGATCGACACGCATGCAACAGGTGGTTGGCACCACGTGTGCCTGCAGGTAGTGAATGTCGATGAGGCGCTCGCAGAATTAAAACGGCGCGAAGTGCGCATCGTCAGCGAAGCACGTGATGCGCCGGGGATGGGGGTTCGATTCGCATTTTTCAGCGACCCTTGGGGCAATCTCATTGAGATAAGCCACGCCATCTGAGGATAGCTGGCAGCAGATCGGAAGCGCGCGGAGCAGGCGGGAGCGCAGCTTCAATGATCCGGCAGAACCTTGCCAGCCAGGCGTTCCGCTTCGATCAGGTTAACCAGGGCGCGTAACGGGGCCGACATTAACCGGTTTGAAAAGTACAGGCGAGGTCCCTCGAATTGAGTCCACCATTGCGGCAGAACCGCCAGGAGTTCACCGTTTTCCAGATAGGGGTCGAGCCAGTTCTGAAAAGTCGCGATAATTCCATGACCATTGCGAGCCAATTCAATCGCCGCTGCAGCGCCATTCACACCAATGATGATTTGACCGGGTGGTTCAATTTTTATGATTTCCCCCGCCTTCTCGAAGCGCCACTCAACCAGTGCCCCACTGGAAAACCGGAGCAGGATGCATCGATGATTGAGCAGGTCTTTGGGATGCTCGGGCATACCGCATGCTTCGAGATAAGACTTTGACGCAGCAAAGGCAACGCCCTGAGTTGGCGGACCGATCGGCACGGCAATGCAATCCTGGGCCAGATGTTCGCCATAACGAATCCCGGCATCACAGCCAGCCGCTGTCGCATCGATGAGCCGGTCATCGACCATAATTTCCAGTCGTACGTTTGGATGAATTTTCAGGTACCGGTCGATCAGCGGCGGCAGGATATCAACCATGACTGCGCCGGTAACGTTTAATTTCAATACGCCACGTATTTCTTGTTTGGAGCTGCTGGCTTCACCAAGTGCGGATCGCGTTTCGATGAAGATGGTTGCGATGCGCGCCGCCAGTGTTTTTCCTGCCTCGGTGGGCATGACACTGCGCGTGGTACGGATCAACAGCGGCACACCCAGCTGCTGTTCGACAAAAACAATCTTTTCGCTGACGGAAGAAGGAGACAGGCCCAGTCGTGTGGCCGCTTTTCGAAAACCGCCGGTCTCGCAGACCGCGAGAAAAACGGAAAGGTCATCCAGGGATATTTGTTCAATATTGTTCGCCATGCCGGGCAGTCTATCTGGTTTTCAGCTGCTAATCTAAATACATTTTTCGCGTTGGTCTTGGGGGAATGAATGACTCTGTTGTGCCCTAAGGCGTCAAATGGGGCTCTACATAGCCGACATTCAAATTCCGAAAATTGAAGTTCGGTTTACTTGCTATTTTGATCCACCCAAGGCAACACATATTTTGTCTGCCCGACATTTATTTGGCCGATATGCTTTAGAATTTTTTCATAATCGGGGTCTACTTTTTTGTAGATAAACTGCGTTTCACCCTTCGATCCACCATCGCCAGCAATTAAATTTAGAATAAGAGAACCATCCTTATCCATAAAGACTGTACCAATCGTTTTTTGGGAAGGCGGTGTTTCTGGACATTCATCCGACCATTGAACAACTTTCATAAGTTGCACTTGTTCTCCGATTGTATCAAGTCTCTTGCACTGGTCATTTTTTTTGTAATAAAAGATACAACGCGATGAGTCAATGGAACAAGAACTCAGCTCTAAGATTTTCAATGCTATCAAATCTTTTTCTTCACCTATATAGTCGTAGTTGTGTTCAGTGTGCATCCTTTCAGGCACCCATTTGTCTTTAATTAGAAGCTTACGGGCAGTAGTAAACAGCTGATCTTTCTTTAGATAATCAGTCGACGTCGAACCCAGCGAAATCATTGAGACGGTGAATAACACAAAAGGGATAAATTTCTTCATTAGTAGTTGCCGACTCCAACATTATTAAGATCGAATTTCGTTTTAAACGCGACTGACAGCAACGTGAATTAGGTTGTTACGGTCCGGTTCTTTCGCATAACGCGCGGAAATACTGACACAAGTAAAATTAATGCGACTAGTGGTGCGAACAATTTGAATTGATTCCAGGTCTCGAAAGAAGCAACTTGCGCAATGAGAATATCTGCACTCGCCACAACGATGCAGTAACCGACAAGGGCGAGCGTCAAAGCACGCCAATGTGCATAAGTCAAATTGAGGCGGGCACCAAAAACCAATGCCACCAATGACTGCTTTTTTATGATTTGAAAAACCAAAAGCAGTAACCCAAAACAAATATATAGAACTGGCGCTTTCCATTGAACAAAGTTGGCATCTAACATAAAGCGGGTATTTTTTAATAGAAGTAGTAATAACAGATTGAAGACTAATTGGAGAATCACAATTCGCCACAACAATGAAAACGAAATCTTCATAATTCCCCTAATTTAATAAAAATGAACAAAACAGCCGAACTACTCGAATGTGTCGCGAACCGCCCTTGCAATTTTTCGTAAGTTAATGACACGATGTTCTTGGATCATAGTAACTCGCCAAATTGCGCTCTATTAAAATGAATTATTATTTTTTTCTATTTTGACCAGTACTGATTCAGGCCATCTACTAAATAGGAATACCAAAGCTAGCACCAACGGTCCTAACGAGGTTAGTGCGAATTGAACCGTTGCGCAAAAATTTTCAGTGAAACTATTGGTTGGCCCATTACTTGGAATTCCCGACGCCACTTCCAGCGCGCGACCTACTTCGGCGAAAATTACAAGCCCGCGTAAAGTCCAATATGCCCATCCCAAGGCAATTACGACCAGCAGAAGTTTCAAACCACGTATTGCCATTTTCATGTCAAGTTTTCTCCGATTCAGAAAATTTCTTGTATGGCGGCAAAGTGCCGTTTCCGGTCTCACCGCTTTACCTCTGGATCAATTTTCTCCGGACTAAGTCCCGAATCTAATTTGAAAAATGAAACCGCCGCATCAGCTAAACAATTATATAAATCATCCCCAAGATCTGGAATTTCATAATCGCGCATCCATTCAAGGTCGTCAGAAAAGCCTGAATTCTTTTCCAGATTCAAATACGACTCCCAGCGAAGTTTTGCACCATTCTTGGCAATTCGCCCTGAACAGTCCCACGCCCGCCGTCCACATTTTGCTGACTGATATTACGTCCCTAATATCGATACATCACACCGACCGAATTCGTTCCGCCCTGCGAAGTAACGCCATACAGGTGCCCATCGATTCCGATCGTAACGCCAGACTCTGGAAAAATTCCATCATTCAGACCACCTTGAAATTCGTACAGGACTGTGACCAATCCACTGGTCGTCAATTGATACAGCACACCACCATTGGCAGTCCCGCCAGTACTGGTCGTCGAATAAAAATTACCGTCTGGTCCGAGTAACAGATTGGCCCCGAGCGGCTGAGCGCCATCACTGGCGCCGCTGGCAAATTCATGTATCACTGCGTAGTTCGATCCATCTGTGCCTATCGAGAAAACAGTTCCCTGGCCTGAGAAACCGAAGAATATCCCCCCGTTAAATGTCGTTCCATACAATTTCCCATCTGGCCCGATACTCAGACTTGACCAGGGGAGGAAGCCGTCGCCGGGCAAATAGTCGCCAAAATTATGCAGGACAGTCTCAACACCTGCGGTAGTGAGTTTGAATACCGTACCGACTCCATAGGTTCCGCCGCTTGGGGTCACGCCATACAGATTGCCGTCGTTCGCCTGAATCAGACTGCCGTACATGGGACTGAATCCATCCGATGGAGTCGCGCCAAACGAGTAGACCAGAGCTTCATTGCTGCCGTCACTGGCAATTTTAAATACCGCACCTTTTGAATACTTCCCGGCATTGCTGGCGGTACCGTACAGATTGCCGTCCAGAGCCAACAGCAATCCACCCTGCGGATTGCAGCCATCTGTGGTTGACCCGGTGAACTGGTGCAGCAATGTATAGGAGCCAGCAGTTGAAACCTTGAACACGGTTCCACAGTTGCCGGTTCCGCCGTATTCAGTTGTTCCGTATAGATACCCATCGCTACCGATGATCAGCCCGGCAAAGTACGGCTGGTAACCGCTTGCCAAAGAATAGATGACGGTGATATTTCCCGTTGGCGTGAGCTGGTAAATTGCACCTGACCCATACGCACCGCCGGTCACGCTGATTCCATAGAAATTTCCGTCGCGAGCCTGAACCAGATTGCCACCTACAGTCGTTCCGACTGAAACGGCGCCATTTCCAAATGAGCCCAGCACAGTGTATGCACCGGCTGCGCAATTGACCTGCACATTGGTGATTGGAGCATTAACCTTGCTTCCAGAACCGTTAATGACTGTGCACGTTTCGGGAAATGGTTGTGTGCCAACTGAGACCAAATAGCTGGCGCCTGACGCAATCGGCGTACTGAAAGTGAAGTTTTGATTCGCCGTCAGTGTCAGATCGTTCGCTCCGTTATTTTGCAATGTGACCTGCTCACCGGGAGCCAGACCTGTGACCGTGCCACTTACAAAATATTGCTCCGGTGTGCAGATGACGTCAACGTCAGTCACATCGGCATGCACGTTGTGTCCGCTGCCATTTATTACGGTGCAGACGCCACCCGATGGCTGCGCAGAAACGGTCACGTTAAAGCTGGCCTGGAACGCCACACCAATCGGGAAGGTATACCTGCCATTGGCACTCAGTACCAACGGAACCGGATTGCTTCCGTCAGTAATGCTGACCACCTGACCTGGCAGCAGACCGCTAACCTTGCCACCTAGTGCATACACCGCTTCAGAACAATCGATATCTATGTTGGTCACATCGCGCACCACGCCCGACCCTGCACCATTGGCAATGCTGCACACCTTGCCGGAAGGTTGCCTGTCCACGACAACCTTGTAACTGCCGTTGCGTGCTATCCGATGCGGAAACCGAAAATGACCATCATGATCGAGCCGTAACGGCGTACCGTCGTTGTTTGAAATAACAAGATCGGTGTGATGCCGATGATGGTCCAGTCCATTTACATGCCCGCCGATGGTATAGCTATGGTCCTTATCTGCACAGACGATATTGCTGTTGAAATTATCGGTGCCAAACACGCGACCGGATCCATTCGACGGACTGCAGATGCGATCGTCGCTCTGAGCTGCAAGTATTGCCTTCGGTTCTATCCCTGGCGTGATTGCGACTGGCTGGGTAAAGGTGTAGCTGCCTTCAGCACTGACCTTAAGTAATTCTCCGGCACTGTTAACCAGACTAAGTTGGGTTCCGGCTGTCAGCCCGGATACGTGCGCATGCATGACCACTGCGTGCGCTGCGGAACCTGAACTGGAGGACTTCGTGGAATCGCTGCTGGAGCCTCCACCACAAGCGGACAATATCATCGCGCATAAACCTATACCGCCAAGCGCCTTGATTGAAAACCCAAATTTTCTGAAATTCAAGATAGTCCCCTGTCGACTGGTTGAGTGGATGAAGTCGCATCAACTTAATGCCACTTTATAAATATCAGTCAAAGAGTCTATAGATTAACAACCTAAATTGATATGCCCTATTTTGGGTATTTTTGATAATTTGAGAAGTAATTTGAAGCTGCTGGCGACTGTCTGTAATGTGCCGATGGTGATTAAAAGCCAACAACCAAGCGCCGCTCCCGTTTTCTCACCGGCGATCCGTTTTGGCAGAAATTGACTGTTTAATGTCTTGGTTACCGCTCCCGCTCGACTGATACTCGATGCTCACCCAACCAGCCGCACAACACGGAGCATCAACATGCGCACTTTTTTCCACGCATTTTTTCTGGCAATTCCAATTTGCGCGAGCGCCCTGTTGTTGAGCGCATGTCAAAGCGGCCCGACGGCAGTTGATGCACAGTCGATCAACGACGCCGGACAGATCGCTCCGTATCGGGCCAGATTCGGCCGCGCTCGTCCGCTGATCGCCGTGGTCGGCGACAATCAACACACTGAACTGACTGATTTTGTTGTCCCGTATGGCATCCTGTCCCAGTCAGTGGTTGCGGAGGTGATCAGTGTCTCGACGACTGCCGGGCCGATCAAGACCTTGACTGATATGGGCAAACCCGGTTTTCAAATTCAGGCCGAAGCGACGCTGGACCAGTTCGATGCGCGCTTCCCGGATGGCGCAGACTACATCATCGTGCCGGCAACCCATGATTCCCCGACTTTACTGCACTGGATTGCGCAACAGGTAAAAAGTGGTGCGACGATAGTCAGCATCTGCAACGGCGCACTGGTGGTGGCGAAGAGCGGTGCAATGAACGGACATCGCGCGACAGCGCACTGGTCTACAGAAGGGCAACGCATGGACATGTTTCCTGAAATCCGCTGGATGAAGAACACCCGCTATGTCGCTGACGGCAACTGGGTATCGAGTGCGGGCGTGAGCGCCTCCATACCGACCTCGATCGCCTTGGTGGAGGCGATTGCGGGACATGATCGCGCTGCCACACTTGCCAGGGAACTTGGCGTAGACAGCTGGAGCGCCAGACACAACAGTGATTCCTTCCAGCCCCAGCTTGGCGTCAATCTGGTGCCACTAGCGGTGACGGCTTACACGAACGGCTGGTTTCACAAAAATGATCGCATCGGCATTCCGGTTACAGAAGGCGTGAATGAAGTCGCACTCGCGCTCACTGCCGATGCTTACTCCAGCACGGGACGCAGCCAGGCATTTATTGTCGCGGCCAGCAAGGCGCCGCTCCATACCCGACATGGTCTGGTCATCATTCCGGATATGACCGGCAGCGAATCAGCCAGCCTTGACTACGCATTACCAGCCCCGGCTGACACACCGGACGGGAAGGTGCTCGACAGGGTGCTCGGCGAGATCCGGAATCGGTATGGCGCGACCGACGCCTATGGCGTTGCCCTGCTGCTTGAATATCCAGGTTTTCAGGATTGATTGACTTCTGTATAGTCGGCACACCCGGCGTCCATTCAACGGTAACAACAAAATTAAATCCTATGTCCCCTAAACGTCCTTACCGCATCGTCGTACTCGCACACGAACACATGAATCTGCTTGATCTGTCCGGGCCGGTGCAGACCCTGTCTACTGCAAACAAACGGCTTTCCGGAACCGGACCGGAGCTGTATGAAATTATTGTCGCTTCAGTTGATGGCGGGCTGATTATGACCAGCTCGGGTTTGCAGGTGATGACGCAAAAGCTCTCGGCGCTGGATGCCACACCGATTGACACGATTATTGCGCCCGGCGGCTGCAAGGGTGACGAATACTATGCCGCGCCCGCGCTGATCGACTGGATCCGCGCACACGCGGCCAGCGTAAGACGACTTTGTTCGGTATGCACGGGCGCATTTCTGCTGGCGGCGGCCGGTCAGCTTGAAGGGCGGCGCGCCGCAACGCATTGGGAATGGGCGCAGCGTCTGTCGCAATTGCATCCGGCAATTGATGTTGATGCCGACAAGATTTTTGTCAAGGATGGGCCGGTGTGGACCTCAGCCGGTGTATCGGCCGGCATCGATCTGACCCTGGCGCTGATTGAAGAAGACTTTGGCCATAAAGTGGCAATCGAAACGGCGCGCCAGCTGGTGATGTTTATGAAACGCTCGGGTGGACAATCGCAGTTCAGTGCGCCGCTCGAGGCCCAGTCTGGAGAATCCGATCGCTTTGACGAGCTGCACAGCTGGATCGCCTCCCATCTCGACGAACAGCTGACAGTTGAGCGACTCGCCGAACAGGTCGGCATGTCGATCAGAACCTTCGCACGCAGCTACTCGGCCCAGTTGGGACGCACGCCAGCCAAGACCGTTGAGGCCATGCGCGTTGAGGCGGCCTGCCGCCTTCTGGAAGAAACCAGTTATCCGATGAAACGCATTGCCTCTGCAACGGGGCACGTTGATGAACAGAACATGCGCCGGGTCTTCATGCGCAGGATGGGGATTAACCCAGGTCAGTACCGGCTGCGCTTCTCTGCGCATCAGGCGGATAGTCAAAAACAGTCCGCGCCTGGTTGACGGCGATGAATCAGGCGCAATTGGTTTGTTGACGTTCCGTAGCGATAATGCAAAAATCGGCCCGACTATCACCACCCAGGAAACCCTCATGCCCGGTACGCAAACGAATCCGCAGGAAAAAGTGGCACTCATTACTGGCGCTGGCAGTGCTGAAGGTATCGGCATGGCGTGTGCAAGACTGCTCGCAAAAAACGGCGCCAGAGTTGCCATCACTTCGACTACAGATCGAATCGAACAGCGTTTGGCGGAATTGGGCGGCGCACCGCACTTTTGTTTTATTGCCGATCTGACCAACGAAAGTCAGGCACAGGAATTGGTGGCGGCGGTCATCGCGCAATATGGCCGCATTGATATTCTCATCAATAATGCGGGCATGGTGCAAACCGGTAAGGATGAGAGCGCGGATGGTCCGCATTTTCACAACACCAGCTTCGATCAATGGCAACGTGATATCGATTTGAATCTGAATACCTGTTTTCATGTCACCCGCGCTGTTGTGCCCTTCATGTTGAGCCAGAATTACGGTCGCATCGTTAACATCTCTTCTGTTACCGGCCCGCTCGTCACGGTGCCAGGTTCCTCCGGATACAGCGCCGCCAAAGCGGCCATGGTAGGACTGACCCGCGCCCTGGCGCATGAAGTAGCTTCGCACAATATTATGGTTAACGCCGTTGCGCCCGGCTGGATCGCCACGCCATCCAGTTTCGCTGAAGAGATCGCGGCCGGCACGCACACGCCGGTTGGTCGTCCGGGACGTCCGGATGAAGTTGCCGAAGTGGTTAACTTTTTATCGAGCCAGGGCTGCAGTTATCTCACCGGTCAAATGATTGTCGTCGATGGCGGTAACGCCCTGCAGGAATATAAAGGCCCCAAAGATCTTTACTACTAATCCAACTGCGAGAACGGCATGAATGAGTGGCATGACAAAACAATTCTGATCACAGGTGCCGCAGGCGGCCTGGGCTTTGCCGTGGCCCAACAATTTTTAGCTGCCGGTGCAAACGTGATGCTGGCCGACATATCTGCCGAACGCTTGGCTGCAGTTGTTCAACAACTCGATGCCAAACGCTACGGCACGAGCACGATCAATTTAACCAGCGTCAGTGACTGCGAACGCATGGTCTCGGAAACGATAGATCGCTTTGGCAGGATCGATGTCTTGATTAATTGCGCAGGAATTTGGGTGGAAGGTGCAGCAGATAAAATGACGGAGGCAGATTGGGACAAATGTGTTGACGTCAATTTAAAAGGGCTCTTTTTTTGCTGCCGCTATGCCATTCCTCATCTGGAAAAAACCGGTGGCAGTATCGTCAACATCAGCTCGGACGCCGGATTGCAGGGAAATGCCAATGCCTCAATTTACTGCGCATCAAAAGGTGGTGTGGTGATATTGACGAAGGCGCTTGCTCTGGAGCTTGCGCCGCGCGGGATCCGCGTCAATGCTGTCTGTCCCTGCGACATCCAGACGCCGATGATTGAATATCAGGCTAATACTTATGGGGGCGATGATATTGATGGCTACTACCGCAATCTGCTGGCAAATTATCCGCAAGGCAGTCAGGCACGTTTTGCGCAAGCCGATGAGATCGCCGCATTTATTTTTGCCATCTCTTCACCCAAACTTGTGCCGCTCACTGGCGCTGCATTGGCGATAGATTTCGGCATGACGGCCGGACACACCTGACAATTTGCAGGTTTCGCGCCCTTGCCCGCCTGACCTGTTTCAGGCGGCGTTTGCGAAAGACTGTCGTCTCCCGGAAAAACGCCGCCCAAGGGGTTTACTTCTGAGCCACGACGGTTACGTAATTCACCTTAGGCGGAACGGCAAACAGCCGGTCAGCTTCAGCCACCAGCTCGGCGCCGCCTGGGCCGTTCATGTGGTCTTCACGCGCCTGGATGGTATCGAACGTGTCAAAAATTCGATACTCTCCGGTCGCGCCTTCGATCTTCGTCGCGTGCCATGACAGCGTGCCGGGCTCGGCCCGGGTAAGCGCCGCTTCCTTGGCGAGGAACTTCTCGACTTCAGCTTCCAGACCCGGTTTTGCCTTCAGTTCAACTAACAGTGCGTACTTAGCCATTTTGATATCCTATATTTAAAAAGTTGAGGGGTATTGCGTCAGATCGTGCGGAATTAAATTTGCATGTCAGTTCTCCTGTGTCGTTAGGTTCATGTCAGAAAAATTTGCGCGGTGCGCCGCTACCTGGGTCAGATTTATTTGTCCGATCCAGAGAACGCAAGCTCACTGCTCTTGATGTTGGCAATGGGACCAAGAATGGCGGCGTTAAATGCCCGCGGCACACGCTGCTCACCGAAAACCTGCGGCAGATCCGGATTGGCAAGCGCGCCGCGGCCGAGCGCAACCACATCGGCACCGTTGGCCAGTGCCTCCTCGCTGCGATCGATCTCGTGCAGGCTGCCATTAACGACGATGGCAACGTGAGGCGCATAGCGGCGCGCCAGGGTCAGCAGACTGTCCTTGCCGCCTGCAAACGCAGGTTGCCACGCTTCAAACTCGGTGACGTGAATGAAGTCGACGTTGGCCTCGGCCAGCGCACAAAAAATTGTTTTGGCATCCGCTTCCCCACCTGACCACTTGCTGGTGAAATCATTGACCTTGCCCTGCGAAATCCGGATGCCGACCGGAGCACTGCCCTTCAGCTCGGCCTTGACTGCTTTGACGACCTCGACGAGCAGACTGACGCGTCTGGCGACATCGCCACCCCAGCGATCCGTGCGCAGGTTCAATTCTTCGGTCAGGAATTGATCAAGCAGATAACCGTTCGCACCGTGGATCTCGACTCCGTCAAAGCCGCCCAGCCGCACCGCGCGCGCAGCACTTTGCACAAAGCCTTCGATGGCTTCGGCAAGCTCGGCTGCCGAGATCGCAAGCGGCATGGGGTAGCGACCTTCACCATGGTAAAAGCTCATCTGCAATCCCTTCGGCTGCACCGCCGACGGACCAACAGTGTGCTTGCGAAAACGGTTGCCCTGACTCAGTGCACCGGCGTGCATCAACTGCGCGAACATCCTGGTGCCTCTGGCATGCAGAGCCGCCGTAATGCCGCTCCAGGCCCGGGCCTGCGCATCGTCGGTCATGCCAGGCTGATTCAGGTAACCCTGAGAAAACGCCTGGTCGGTGTACAGACCTTCGGAGAACACCAGACCAAAGCCGCCCTGCGCAAACCGATGGTAGTATTCGGCCATCGCCTGCGTCGGCAAGCCCTGTGCAGTGGCGCTCACGCGGGTCATGGGTGCCACGGCAAGTCTGTTTTGCAGCTGAACGCCCTTCAGATCAAAGGTGGAGTGAATGCGCGGATTAAAGTTAGTCATGCCTTGGCTCTCTGTTCAATAAGCGCCGTTGCTGGCGCATGGTGGTGAATTCAAGTTGCCATGATAGGCAGTCGCAGCAGGCGGACCAAGCCTCCAAAATGAGAAGGCGCTATAACGTTCAAGGATAAGAATGCAAACCACGGACTTACGTATTTTTCTGGCAGTAGCTGCAACGGGAGGCTTGTCGGCCGCTGGTCGGCACCTGAATCTGGCGGTGATGCAGGTGTCCCGGCGCATCGCCGCGCTGGAAGAAGAACTGGGCGTGCGGCTGTTCCACCGCACGACCCGCTCGATGTCACTGACAGCCGAGGGGGAAGCCCTGCTGCCCTACGCACATACCATCAGCGATGCCGATGACAACGCGCTGAACGAACTGCGCCCGCAGTCTGCGCGGGTTTCCGGAACGCTGCGATTGACCGCACCAACCGTATTTGGTCAGTCGATCGTCATACCGCTGCTGCCGGCACTGCTGCAGCAGCACCCGCTGATGAGCGTTGATCTGCATCTGTCGGACCAGATCGTTGACATTGTCGGACTGGGTCTCGATCTTGCCATTCGCGTGGCCACTCTTGGCGATTCAGAACTTGTGGCCAGGAAGATCGCACCGAACCCGTGGGTGATCTGCGCCGCGCCGCGTTACCTGGATTTTCATGGCAGTCCTGCCACGCTTGCTGAACTTGAGCACCATCAGTGCGTGCTGCTGCGGCCCGTTCTAAAATGGCCTTTAATGATCGACGGGCATCTTCAGAAACGCCAGCTTGGCGGACGCGTAACCGCCAACTCGGTTGAAGCGGTCAGGACGGCTGCGGTTCAGGGACTGGGACTGGCGATGCTTGGCTATTGGGACGTTGTGGGCGAACTGGCCAGCGGCGCGCTGGTTCGAATCGAGCTCGAAGACGCGCTGATGGATGACCTGTCGGTATGGGCTGTCACCCCAACCCGCCGCTACGTTCCAGCCCGGGTGAAAGTCTTTCTTGACGCCCTGGAACAGGCGCTCAAGAAGGACTGAACATTCATTCCACCCTTATCTGGCCTTCAATTGCTCCAACACCGGGAAGATGGCTGAAGGCTCTGGCCGACGTGTGTAGTCGGCATTGACTTCTGCATAGACGATCTTGCGATCTTGCGTGATGACGAAGCGCGCGGGCATCGGCAGAGTCCAGCTGTCTTCGCCGTTGAACTGGGTCAGATCGGCGCCGAGCGCCTTGTGGGTTTCGCGCAGATAGTCCGGCAAGGTCCAGCGCACGCCGAACAGAGCGGCGACTTCTCCGGCGTGGTCACCGAGAATCGGGAACCCCAGCCCGTTTTGCCGCTGCGACCTGCGGCTGTTGGGCGCAGTCTGTTCCGAGATCGCCACCAGACTCGCGCCGCGTGACTCAATGTCCGACCGCACTTCTTCAAGCGCAGTCAGTTCGAGGTTACAGAACGGACACCAGATACCACGATAGAACGAAACCACCAGCGGCCCAGCGGCCAGCAGTACGCTGGACGAGACGAGCTTGCCGTCAGCGTCCGGCAGCGTGAATTCGGGCGCGACATCCCCGACCTTCAGGGCACGTCCTTCTGCGCCTGACGCGATCAGTTCTTCGACCGAGCGATGCAGAGCATCGACTGCGGCCCGCGGAGCCAGCTTGTTATCGAAATCGTATTTCATCGCATCGAGTTTGCCTTGCAGCGGTAAACCAGATTGCGCGATTCTGGTGAGGGTATCTTGAAGAGTCATTATGCTTTTCCTTGGTTATCGAATGAATGTGACCGTGGCCAGGCGCAACGATCACAGTTTGCCGGTGATGTGTAAGCGTTTGGTTGAGCGGCAGTGTATCCACTAATTCGATCGGGAAAATCCGGGTAACGCGATAAGCACTGTATCGTTGGGAGTTAAAGTGATGGAGGTTTGGATATGGGGTTCAGTTGCAAGGCTGGGTCTGCTACCCAGGCGACCAAGCCAGGCGTCCCCGACTTGGCGTCCCCGACTCGGCGTCCCCGACTCGGCGTCCCCGACTCGGCGTCCCCGTCATTCCCGCGCAGGCGGGAATCCAGTGCGCGCAAGCGCTTTCGGCAGCGAGATAGTGACGAGCGCGGATGAAGGCAGTGCATTCAACTTGCATCGGGTTTGGTCATCTTCGACATTCAACTATCGAGAGCGCTCAGGCGCACTGGATTCCCGCCTGCGCGGGAATGACCCGGGTTAATTTATGACACCGTCGTATTAGACAGCCGTCAGGCCGGCATCGACCGGCAGGTCGATACCGGCAACATAGCTGCTTTGGTCGGACGCGAGGAACAGCGCTGCGGAAGCGATCTCTTCGGGCCGGGGTTGTTTGGCAGTTCCAATCAGATCGCCATCAGAGTTGCGACAAGCCTCCATCGACCGGAAACTCCGCACCGGTGGTGTAGGTCGCATCGAACCCGAGGAAGATCACCGCCTTGGCGATTTCTTCCGGCGTTCCGAACCGCTTCATCGGATTCATTTCGCGCATCTGCGCAGTGGCTTGATCGGCGACCTCTTTATTGGGAAACGATTTGCCGATGATCGGCGTTTCGATCGGGCCGGGTGACAGCGCATTGACACGAATATCCCGGGGCGCCAGCTCAGCGGCAAATACCCGGGCGAAGGAGCGCAGCGCAGCCTTGGCCGCGGCATAGGGGCCGAGTGCGGGCATGCCCTTGACGTTGGCGATCGAGGTGGTCAGGACGACCGAGCCGCCCCGGTTGATTAACGGCGCGAGCTTCAGCACGGCGAAGAACGGCCCCTTGGTATTCAGATTGAACATCTCGTCGTAATAGGCCTCGGTGGTGCTTTCAAGCGCGCCGAACAGGCCGAGCCCGGCATTAACGAACAGCAGATCGAAAGTGCCAAACTCGGCTTTTACCCTGGCGGCGAGGGCATCGATATCCGTCAATGAACGTGCGTCGCTCGACATCACGATGGCGTCCTTGCCAATCGCTTGCTGCGCCGAATCCAGACCGGCCTGCGAACGACCCGTCACCAGAACGCGCGCCCCGCCTTCGATGAGCATCTTCGCTGTCGCGAGCCCCATGCCGCTGGTACCGCCAATAATCACTACCCGCTTCGTTTCGTATTGTTTCATTTGTATTCTCCGTGCGACATCGAGTCGCTTGACTGGTTAAGTTTTGAACTGTTTAGTATTAAACAGATTGTAAGGCTAAACGATGTGCTGGACGATGTCAATGAATTTCCAACTAAATATTTCAAAACATTTTTAAACCGCGTGGACGATCAGGTCGCCAGCAAAACTGAAGAGTCGGCCCATCAGATTCCCCTGCAGGCTCAGCTATGCTGATCAGGCTTAATTGATGAAATGGTGGATTGCCTCGTTGGCGTTATCCTGAGATACCGTGTTGTTCAGGTCAGTAAAAAAACTGCTCTGATCCACCATATCGCCTGACAACTTGCCCTGTTTACTGGCATAAAAAACGCCGCTTTGATACTGCTCATCCGACACCGCATCGACAAAGCGTTTTGCACCCACTTCCAGCCCATGCACCATGCCACCCATCAGCGGGAATACCACCGGCATCATCAGATACTTGAGCATAAACTGCATTGGCGGCGGAAGATTGGTCGGCGCCTGAGTGCCTTTGGTATTGCCTGGACTGACAACAACAAACTTGAGTTTGGGATATTTTCTTGCCATGGATAAGGCCCACATGCTTGCTGCATATTTGACATAGGCGTAGGCCTGCAATGCATCGAACTTGTTACCAAAATAGGATCCGTCCAGAACAGCAGCAAACTCTTCTGCAGAAGAAGTCCGCATCGCAACCGGTTTTATTCCGAGCATCTTCACTCCCGGAACTGCTTCCGCACTGACCACCAGAACTGTTTGGGATAACCTGTCCCGCTTAATTAATTCCTCGACTAAAATCACATGGCCCAAAATATTCGTGGCAGCCAATTCATTCATGCCGGAAGGCGTAAATTTCGCAGCGGTTTTTCCGACTACGCCACCTGCATTTAAAATTACCGTATCAACCGGTTCCTTGATTTGCTCTACTGCGCTTCTTACCGAAGCTGCATCCGTCACGTCGCCGATAATAATTTCAAAAATCTTCTTCCCCGTCTGATGCTCAAGGTCCTTTTTTGCAGCCTCTGCTTTCGCCTGATTTCTGCAAAACAGGATGATTTTTTTGTTTCTTTTTTCAATGCAAACTGGCGGGCAGTCTCTTTTCCAAGCCCAATATTTGCGCCGGTTATCAATATACTTTCGTTCATTTTTTATCCTTGTTCCGCTTGTTGAGTTGGTCCGTTACCAGTACTGCTGTATCCTGACTGCTATTCATCCCTCAACCACAGTGGCCGAAATCAGGGTCGCCTTGCAGGTTTACAACTGTTTAGTTATAATATAGCGGTGCAACGGATACAGTCAAGGAGTTTAGAACCATATGTTACAAAAGCATAGCAAACCTAACGGGCGACCACGTAATTTTGACGAGAGCGAAGCGCTGGAAAAGGCGACTCAGGTGTTCTGGTCAAAAGGTTACGATGGGGTGACGATCGACGATCTGGTCGCCGGGATGGGTGTCGGGCGGCCAAGCCTGTATGCCATTTTCGGGAATAAACAGGCCCTGTTCCTGCGTGTCCTGAAGGCGTATGCGGAGAAGAAGGGCGCGCTCGCCGCCAAGGCACTCCTGTCACCTTCGAATCTGCGCGAGGCCCTCGCCGGTTTCCTGAGATTCGCCGTCGAAAGTGCCACCGAAGAAGGATCTGCCCGGGGCTGCCTGCTGGTATGCGTCGCGCCGCTGGTGAATGATGAAAAAGTCCAGGAGATCCTGCAGAACACAATCGGTGGCGCGGCAGCGCAGATAGAACTGCGCTTCCGGGACGCGATCAGTACCGGAGAAATCCCCTCTGACTTTCCGGTAGAAGTGCGGGCCGGCCAGGTCATGGATCTGGGACGTGGCCTGACCATGCGTGCGCTGCTGGGCGTGCCGCGCAAAACGCTCCTCAGAGATGCCGAGGAAGCGGTCGAATTGGTGCTCATGCCTCGACGTGAAAATGCGCCATCAATCCATTGAGCGACAGGCAGCGCGGGCCGGGAACAAATCCCGGCATCCAGCATTTACCTCGGGTCTGTACACAACTTTCAGCTTATAATTCCCGCTCCGTTTAACCTGCAGTGCCACCAAGCTGACCATGCCGAAAAAAAATAATTCGCAAGCGTCGCCAACCTCATTGGAACAGCGACGCATGCAGATGGCTGATGTAGCCAGACTTGCCGGCGTCTCCACCTCTACCGTGTCGCGCGCCTTAAGCGGCAGCAAGCTGGTCAATGAGGAAACGCGCTATCGCATTGAAGAGTTGGCTCGCTCGCTCAGCTATACCGTCAATATCAGCGCGCAGAATCTGCGCCTGAAACAGAACCGTACGGTCGCCGTCGTGATTCCCTACGATGGCAAAACCCGCCAGCCACTGTCCGATCCATTTTTTCTGAGCATGCTGGGCTCGATCGCGGATGCATTGACTGAACGCGGTTTCGACATGCTGCTGTCGCGGGTCGATTCCGAGGAACTTTATTCGGCATCCCAGCCCTACGACACTGGACGCGCGATTGGCATTATTCTGATCGGCCAGTGGCGTCACCACGACCAGCTGAACCAGATGGCCTCGCGCAAGGTGCCGATCGTGGTGTGGGGCGCGCAGTTGCCGCAGCAGTTGTACATCACGATTGGCAGTGACAATGTCAGCGGCGGATTTTTAGCCACGGAACATCTTATTTTAACGGGACGCAAACAGATCGCGTTTTTCGGTGACATCCAGTTGCCCGAAATCGGGCAGCGCTACGAAGGTTACTGCAAGGCGCTGGCGCAGTACAAAATAAAACTCAATCCTCAGTTATTTGTTGCAGCCTCGTTTTCAGAAGATGGCGCAAGTCTGGCTTTGAAAGAATTACAGAGTCGCAAAGTAAAATTTAACGGACTGTTTGCCTGCAGCGACCTGCTCGCCACCTCCGTGATCAATACCTTGCGTGATCAACATGTGCAGGTACCGCAAGATGTCGCCGTGGTCGGCTATGACGATATCGAACAGGCGCGTTATTTTCATCCACCGCTCACCACCATCCGTCAACCTATGCAGCTTGCCGGTCAGACGCTGGTTAACGCCCTGCTGGAAATTGTCGAGGGCAAAGCCTATACTCCGCAATTGCTTCCTACCCAGTTAATTACCCGCTCCTCGGGCTGAGCAAAAAAAAGCCTGCGTCTCATTACCGATGCAGGCTTTTTCGAAGCAGAACAAACTTTTTATCCTGCTGTGTCGCAAATTATTGGACGATTCTTAAATCCGTCATTCCCGAGGGGGTAGTCGGGAACGACGGAGGCTAAAAGGAATTTCTTGGACTTATGACACACAGTATTTAGAAACTGTATTTCAATCCAACCTTGACGGTCCGCGCATTCACAGAACGCGCACCCTGACCACCGTCATACTCGGTAAACCCAACTTTATTGAACAGATTATTGGCCGACAGCCAGGCCGAAGTATGCGTGCTGATCTGGTAGTTGGCGAACAGATTGGCGGTATAAAACGCCGGCAGGATGATGGTGTTCTGATCATCACCGTATGACTTGGCCGTACCAACCAGGCTGCCGCCGATCACCCAGTCGTCCATCCGGTAGGAAGGAGCAATCTGGTAGGTGTAGCGCGCCAGCCGTTTCGGCTGGTCGCCATTCACCGAGCTGCCATCGGCCTGAGTTTCAGTGCTGGATTTGATCGACGCATTGACGAAGGTGAAGCCGCCGTTGATGCTGAATCCACCGGTATGGTAGGCGCTCTCGATTTCGACGCCGTTGGCATTGTAGGTATTGGCTGTTGCCTGATGCAGCGTCACGTCATAATTGTTTTCAGCAGTTTTGGCGTTGAACAGCGTGACAAAAGTGCTGAAGCTGCCGCTGCGCCATTTCACGCCGCCTTCAATCTGTTTCACGGTATTCAATGGAATCGGTGCGCTGCCGTCATATGGTCCGCTCATGCGCTCGATGACATTGAATGAAGCACCATCACTGTAATGCGCGAACAGGGCCAGATCGGAAGTCGCTCTGAAATCAGCACCGAGTGAGTACGAGGTGTGCGACAGCGAGTAATCCACCGGTTGCTGGCAGGCAGTCGGAAACAGGCCCGGCAAATACGTGCCGGATGGCGCAGTACCGGACTGACAACCGGAAACGCTCTCACGATCCTGGCGCACTCCGCCGTCCAGATTAAATCGACCCAGTTCATAGCCCAGACTGACATAAGGTGAATCCATCAGGTATTTGCTTGAGCGGGTCTGCTCACTCCAGTTGCTGGAATCAGGCAGCAGTCCGGTGCTGTCGCTTGCCACACCGGTTTTACTGGTGCCGGCCAGCGGAACCGGATTGCTGCCCGAGGTCATCAGATAGTGCGGCAGAGTCTGGGTTACGCCAATATGTTGCAGATTGAGATCCCAGCCAAATAAAGCCATCAGCTTGCCGGATTCCGGCAGGTCAAAACTTTTGGATAATTTCAAACCATTGAAGGTGCTGTTCAGATCATCGAAGTTGGCGTCAAATGCGGACACTTCCGTAACCAGCCCGGCGTAGGCTGCGCCTTTGTGCGGTCCAGCTGCGTAAGTCGTTCCGGCGTTGGCGGAAAAAGGAATGCCGGTCGGGTAGCCAGCCAAAAACCCACCGCTCTTGGATGACTGATGCAATGTGTCGTCAAGCTTCCAGCCATCGCCCATATTGAATGAGCCAACCAGACCGACACTGTTTTCAATTACGGTCAGTCCATTGTTGATGTCAGTCGTGCTCAGCTGGTTATTCGCGCCACGCATGGTGATGCTGGGCCAGTACGGTGAATAGTAGCTGTAGGTCAGTGGATTGATGCCGGGATAGCTGCCGATCGTGGCGGGATTGGATTTGCTTGGGTTCGCAACGCTCTGGGTAAACGCAACCGGCATGTCGGAAGGTGTCTGATCATTCAGATGTTTGAAGGTCAGACGGATAAAGCTGCCGCCACCGAGTTCATGGGTAATATTTCCCTTGATCTGGCCACCCATTTCCATTGTGGTATTGCTGTCGCGTACGCCCTGTCCTTCGCGATAAAAGCCGCCAATAAAATAGCGTGTGGTGTCAGAAATTCGTCCGCCATAATCAAAATCAACCCGGTTCTGATTGAAGCCGACACCCTTGCTGATACCGATGCTGCCACCCTGCTCGAGTCCGGTCTTGCTGATGAAATTGATGATACCGGCCGGTGAATTTGAACCCAGCACGCCGGCAGTGCCGCCGCGCACCGCTTCCAGATGATCCAGGCTGTTATCGACCCGCATAAACATGTCGGGCGTGACAAACGCGTAGTCACCGTTTAACAGCACCGGCACGCCGTCTTCCTGGAAACCGATATAGCGTGAACCACCGGCAGAAATCGGAATGCCGCGTGCCGTGATGTTCGCGTTACCTTCGCCGCCGGACGCTTCCGAGTGGATGCCGGGAATGCTGCGGAACAGATCGGCGGCACTGCTTGGTGCCGACAGCTGGATCTGTTCTTCATCCAGAGTAGACAGCGAACTGCTTGATTTCATCTTTGAAATTCCGACCGGTGTACCGGTCACAACGACCTGATCGAGATCCAGTTTGTTGGTATCGGTCGCGGCAGCGGTCTGCTGTGCCTGTGCGGCCTGCATGGAACACAGCGCCAAGGTGATTGCGCCGGCAAGACTCTTTAATTTCAATTCAGGTGTTTTCATTGTCGCCTCATATTTATAGATATTTGTCTGTTGGTACTGTCTGTGAATTACTGGCGTCGCCTGAATTTATACAAGTCGTCCGATGTCTCAGAGCAGTGACTGAATTATCGCCCTCTTTGCAATCGATTGCAATCCTGCGCCGCAATATGCGTAATTTGTCGCTAAAAAATTGCCGGATTTGTTTTTTCTAACTGCTGATAAAACCAGGAAAAGCGGCTCCTTGCGCCTGTTTTCCGTCTTGTAAAAATTCGGCCTGACCAGGCGCGCAGTTCCGCCAGGAGCAAAACCGCACGTCGCCAGCGAACAACAAAAATTTTCGCTCCAGGGTTTTATATTGCGACGCAATATGGAAATAATTGCAAACGTTTGCATTACTGGTGACCTCAGGTGATAATCAGTCCATATTAGATTACAGAACCGAACAATTCCAGATCATGAGCAATCACGAATTCAATCGCGACAAAACCATGTCCCAGCTTCAAAGCAATGTATTGCAGGCGCTGCCACCAGAACAACATGCGGAGATTGCTGCTCGCTTTGACTGTCATGCGCCACTCCTAATAAGTCGCCTCGAGCAACTGTATGGAGGCCAGCCGGGCTTCAAAGACTGGCTATCTGTTCTGATGCTCAAACTTGGCACGCTGCTGGCCCAACGTCCGGCCGATCTGCGCAGGCTGGACCGCGAGCGCGCCGGTCACAAAGACTGGTTTCTGGATCAAAAGCCGGTCGGATACTGTGGCTATGTGGAGCGCATGGGCGGCACGCTCAATGGCGTGCGCGCAATGATTCCCTATCTGCAGGAACTCGGCATCACCTACCTGCACCTGCTGCCGTTTCTGCGCGCCCGAGAAGGTGAAAACGATGGCGGTTTCGCCGTGGCCAGTTTTGCAGAAATCGAACCGGCGCTGGGCAGCATGCAGGATCTGGCAGAGCTGGCCAGCGCACTGCGCGCCGCAGGCATCAGTCTTTGTTCTGATTTCATTCTTAATCATGTTGCCGATACCCATCCCTGGGCGAGCGCCGCCAGGCATGGTGACAGTCAGGCCCTGGATTATTTTTGCACTTACACCGATCAGCAGCAGGTCATCGCACTGGAGGGCGATCTGAATCAGGTGTTTCCGGAAGCAGCACCGGGCAATTTCAGCTGGGATGCGACGCTTAAGCGCTGGGTCTGGACCACCTTTTATCCGTATCAGTGGGATTTGAATTATGCCAATCCCGAAGTTTTTGCCAACATGGTCGAAGCCATGCTGAATCTGGCCAATCAGGGCGTGGAAGTGTTCCGGCTGGATTCGACTGCCTATATCTGGAAACGGCCCGGCACCAACTGCATGAATCAACCCGAAGTGCACTGGATTTTGCAGGCCATGCGCAGTATTGTCGAATTCATCGCACCGGGCACGCTGTTAAAAGCCGAAGCGATTGTCGCCACCCGCGATCTGCCGGCCTATCTGGGCGGCGCGACCAATCCACTGCCCGAATGTCAGATGGCTTATCACAGCACGCTGATGGCCGCTGGCTGGGCCGCACTGGCCAGCCAGAATGTTGATCTGGTCAACAAGGTTATACAGGCTACGCCGTCTATCGAGGCCCCGGTTTCCTGGCTGACGTATGTGCGCTGCCACGACGATATCGGCTGGAACGTGCTGCTGCCGGAGGCGAATCTGGGCCAGCAAAATGGTCCGGAGCGCCTGTCTGCCGCAGCGCAGTTTTTAACCGGCGCAGATGGTGGATTTGGACGCGGCGTCAGTTTTCAGGCGCACCTGCCGGGTAAGGTGCACGGCACCAATGGCATGACTGCGTCACTGTGCGGCATCTCGGCTGCAACAGACGCAGCCGAACTGGAACTCGGTATCAGGCGGATGCTGCTACTGTATGGGCTGGCCTGCAGTTTTGGGGGAATGCCGCTGATTTACATGGGTGACGAACTGGCTCAGGAAAATGACCACAGCTATTTGAGCGATCCGCAACGAATGAATGACAGCCGCTGGCTGCAGCGCCCGTTTCTGGATCAGGCTGCCCTGCAGCTGCGCCACGTTCCGGGTAGCGTGCCGGGCAGAGTCTTTGGCGCACTGTGCCATATGCTAAAAACCCGCCGTCAGTTACCGGAACTGGCGGCCAACGCCACGCGTACCGCTCTGGACAGTGGCTCGCCCTGCGTTGTGGCATTTGCCCGCGGCGATTTTTTCGCAGAACAGCCAGGCAACGACGGTCTGCTTTTTCTGGGCAATTTTTCGGACCAGGAAATTCCCGTCGATCTGGCCTGGATAACCGGCAGTGGAATAACCGGCAGTGGAGCGGCACAGTCCTGGATCAACATGCTGGAGCTGAGTCGTCACAGCAACCAGTTGATCCTGCAACCCTGGTCGCAGTCCTGGTTGAAACCGGATCACCTTAATGTCGCAACTGGAGAGCACGATGACTGATTCTGGCAGCCCGACTCTGATCGTATTTGGCGAAGCGCTGCTCGACGACTTCCCGCATCAAAAGGTGCTGGGCGGCGCACCGTTCAACGTTGCGCGTGCCAGTGCCAGCCTGGGCTGCGCACCGCTGATGATCAGCCGGGTCGGCAACGATGGCAACGGACAGCTGGTGCGTGATGAAATGCGCCGGTTCGCGTTGGATCAAAGTGGTATGCAGACCGACACGGTGCATCCAACCGGTCTGGTGAAGGTGCATGTTGAACTGAATGCGCACCGCTTCGAAATTATGACGAATCAGGCGTATGACCATATTGAGTGCGAACCGGCCGTGCTTGCGGTGGACCGTTTCAAAAGCATGCAGCAAGGTCGGCAGCAACCGACTCTGATCTACTACGGCACACTCGCGCAGAGAAACAAGACGTCCCGTGAAACACTGGTCAGGCTGCTGTCAGCCGGTCAAAGCACCAATTATCTGGACTTGAATCTGCGCGATGGACATTACAGCTTCGATGAGATAGTGACTTCCCTGCTACAAGCAGACATTCTGAAGGTGAATGAAGATGAATTGCAGTTACTAGTCCGAAAATGCCAACCCGAAGCTGGTCAGCTGAACTGCGATCTGAACAGTCCGGAAATCGTTGACGCTTTTTTTGAAGCGCTGCAGCACTTGCTGGTGTTATTCAAACTGCGCGCCATCATCGTCACGCTGGGAGCGCAGGGATATGTGTATATGAATGATCAGGGTGTGAGAGTTAATGGCTGGCAAACCGAAACGCCGCAGCTGGCGCTGGTTGATACGGTCGGCTGTGGCGACGCATTTTCATCGGTATTTTTGGCCGGACTGATGCACGGCTGGCCGACCGGGCTGACACTGCAGCGCGCGCATGCCTTCGCCGGTTCGGTGTGCACGATCCGCGGCGCGGTCAGCACTGACATGAAATTCTACCGGGACTGGCATGCAGCCTGGGGCCTCAACGCAACGCCGGACACAGCGATTGGACAAGCACAATGAACTTAAAAAAACCACTGCTCTCGTTCTGGCAGATCGTCAACATGAATGTCGGCTTCTTCGGCATTCAGTTCAGCTTTGGTCTGCAGCAAAGCAATATGAGTCCGATCTATAAATATCTGGGCGCTTCGGAAGCCAATCTGCCTTACCTCTGGCTGGCCGGGCCAATCACCGGGCTGCTGATTCAACCGCTGATCGGCGCCATGAGCGACAAGACCGTGACCCGCTGGGGACGTCGCACACCGTACTTCTTTGTCGGAGCGATCCTGTGCAGCATCGGTCTGTTGCTCATGCCCTTCAGTCCGACCCTCTGGATCGCCGCTTCGCTGTTATGGATTCTGGATGCGGCCAACAATGTCACCATGGAGCCGTATCGCGCGTTCGTCAGCGACAAACTCAATCCAGAACAACATTCGGTCGGATTTCTAACCCAAAGCGCCTGTACCGGCCTGGGGCAGACGCTGGCCTATCTGACCCCCTCCATCCTGGTGTTTTGCGGCATGGACAGGGACAGCACCACGGGCAGTCACATCCCGCAGATTGTGCTGGTTGCCTTCCTGATTGGTGCCGTGTTTTCCATCACGTCGATTTTATGGAGTTTAAAGACCACCCCGGAAATTTTGCCGACTGGCGCCGAACTTGCCGAGATGCGCGCTGCGCCACGAGGATGGCTGGCGAACCTGACCGAAATTGTGCATGCGATTCGTGAAATGCCGAGCACCATGTGGCAGCTGGCCCTGGTCAAGTTATTTCAGTGGTACGCCATGTTTTGCTACTGGCAGTACATCATGCTGTCGCTGGCGCGGACTATTTTTCACACCAACGACCAGACCTCGAATGCGTTTCATAACGCCGGTTTATTGAATGGCCAGGTTGGTGCGTTTTATAATTTCATCGCCTTTTTTGCGGCCTTTGCGCTGATCCCGTTCACGCGCCGCTGCGGGCCAAAAGTTGTTCACGCAAGCTGTCTGATCATCGCCGGTCTGGGCATGGAGATGATTCCGGAAATCAGCAATACGACCCTGCTGTTTATACCCATGATCGGGATTGGATTGGCCTGGGCAAGCATGATGGGCAGCCCCTATGTCATGCTGGCCGGCTGCATCCCACCGAAACGCACCGGAGTGTACATGGGAATTTTCAACATGTTTATTGTCATCCCGATGATCATTCAGATCTTTACCCTGCCCTTGTTTTATCAATCCTGGTTGCATGGCAATCCGGAAAATGTGATTCGGCTGGCCGGAGGATTATTGATCTGCGCAGCGCTGGCGGTGTCTCTGGTTAAAATCAAACCTGCCGCGCTGATTGAGGCACGGTAGCATCGCAACGGTCGAGGCTGGGTATTTTTCTCAGCCTGCCGCGCTGACGCTGTTGTGATATTGCGAACGGTTTGAGTCCCCGATGGCTGCCATTCAAATGGGAACATGACCCGCCCAAGTTGAGCTAAAAATAGCCCGCCTCTCGCTGATGACGAATAGCCAGAATAAGTACGGCATCCTGATCCGCCTCATAACTATAAAGCGCAACGTATCCGGTTTTTCCACGGGAAATGATCAGCTCACGCAGATCACTGTCGACTTGTCGGCCGATGAGCGGATGACGTTTCAATATTGAGGTAGCCTCTTCAATCAAACCGACCGTTTCTGCCGCTACAGACGGATCCACTTCAATAAGGAAATCAGTCAGTTTTTCAAGCTCCGCCAGCGCAGTTTGAGAAAATATTAATCGCGCCAAGATTTCGCCCTGGGTTTCGTTGCCTTTCTGCCTGCAACGCGCGCTTGAATATATGCATGCACATCTTCGGAGTTATAACCTTTCCCCGTACTTAACATTTGTTCCCGGGCAGCATTGGCATCCGCTATAAAATTTGCCCGAGACTCTGCTGACGTCGCTGCCTGCTCGATCGCGTTGACCATAAATGCGTGTGTTGATACACCCTGTGAAGTCGCAGCGGAAATTGCACGTTGTTTGAGGTCATCTGAGAGCTTCAGAGACGTGGTCGACATGTTAATCCCCTTAAAGTAAATTGGTAACACCATGGTAACACCATCAATATGGTGGCGTAAACCAAGGCGGAAGGCAACTTCAGCAACGGACTATTCACTATCTCGATAGACCGGTCGGCATTAAATTAGCCTTAAATTTACGCGGCGGGTAAGTGCGGCAGGGTGAAAAGAAGACTTGGTTTCGTTGATTCGTCATTCCCCGCGAAGGCGGGGAATCCAGCGCGCAGCAGCGCTTTCGGTCTGGATCCAAAGGGTAGCAGTCAGTTGAAGTTGAAGGCGCTTTGCGCCACTGGATCCCCCGCCTTCGCGGAGGATGACGCGGGGTTGAGTTGCAACGGTTGATGCTGGGAATTTTTCCCAGCCCGCCGCGCTGTCAGGCATGTTTTCGGTTTTTTAATGGCTGGACTCCACAAGTTAGTTGCCATTGATTTTTCGCAACGACTGACAAGCCTTAAGCTCACCTGCCGGATCGGGTTCCCAATGCCGGACATTCGGTAGTCGGAACCTAGACTTATTTTAGTAAAAACCATTATTGCGGATTATCAATCAATACCGGATTCTGCACGGTCGATAGAAAGGTTAACCGCAGAATTGTTTAAGACCGGGACACATGTAATGAGCACATCAAAAGTCAAAGCTCCACCCTTATCAACCGCGGATATTGAAGGACGAATATTGGACATACGTGGGCAACGGGTTATTCTGGATGCTGATCTGGCTAAGCTATATGGGGTCCCGACCAAGCGTCTAAACGAACAGGTTAAACGCAATAGTGAACGCTTCCCTGCCGACTTCATGTTTTTGCTTACCGAAGTCGAAAAGGCGGAGGTGGTCGCAAATTGCGACCACCTCAAAACGCTCAAATTTTCTTCTGCACTTCCATTCGCTTTTACCGAACATGGTGCCATCCAGGCTGCAAATGTGCTTTCATCGCCGCAAGCCATTGAAGTTGGAGTTTATGTTGTTCGAGCATTTGTCAGACTTCGCGAATTGGTAGTTTCCAATAAAAACCTCGCGCTACGTCTCGATGAGATGGAAACCAAGATAGAACTCATGGCACTAAAACACGACACTTTTGAACACAATACTCGTGTGCAATTAAAGCAGGTTATTGACGCAGTAAGGCAATTAATGACTCCGCCCGAGGTGCCGAAGAAACGACCTATCGGGTTTATCACTCCCGCAGACAACCCAACAAAAGCAAAAGCGCGATAGACAGGTCGGCGTTAAATTAGCCCTAAATTTGCGCGGCGGGTAAGTGCGGCAGGGTGGAAGGAAGACTTGGTTTCGTTGATTCGTCATTCCCCGCGAAGGCGGGGAATCCAGCGCGCAGCAGCGCTTTCGGTCTGGATCCAAAGGGTAGCAGTCAGTTGAAGTTGAAGGCGCTTTGCGCCGCTGGATCCCCCGCCTTCGCGAAGGATGACGCGGGGTTGAGTTGCGACCGAACGCAACGTGCCGCTTGTGATCAGATGCCAAAATCATCCAACGACTACTCCGATCTCTTCCCGGCCATCTGTTTTGATAAATGCTCTGCCGACAGCAGACGATTGACCTTCACTCTTTCTCTGGCGTGGAGCCATGGCAGAGTCGCCATACCCAGATATCTCCTTTTTTTACCAGCACGGCACTGAACCGGTAGGGTTTGACACTGAGGAGTTTTCCAAAAAGGTCACGCGCTGTTTCTGTTCCCTCAGCGAAGGCCCAGGCAGTATCTCCATTGCTGCTGATGTCGACCCTGTCCAACTGATCCGGTGACAGACAAAAATTGAAACACCGGCAGACGGCGTCACACTTGGTCGACGCCGTCTTGATTACAACTCTTTATTTCATCGGCGCCAAAATTTCACTCAGGCGATCCGGTGTTCCATCGATGCGAACCAGGTGCGGATATTTCAATCCCTCATGATAATCAAAGCTCACCATGCGATACCGGTCGTCCTTTTTCAGCAGGAGCTCAATCGGTTCCTTGCCGGTTTTGGCTTCCGTGATGGCGTCTTTCAGTAACTCGGCTTTATAGGCGCGACCATTCACCGCCACCAGAGTTGCACCAGCTGTCATACCTTTCTTGAATCCCGTGCCCTCCCACACCACAGAATCAATCCGCGCATCCTTGCCAACCGAAAAGCCGAGAGAAAAGTCGAAATCAACATGATGATTCTGATCCTCTTCAGCTTTGGCAAACGCATTTGGCACGTCGCTGTACTCCAGCTTCCAGCCACCGCGCGTCAAACCGTCTTTGGGTGCAACTCCGGTATGACTGTCCAGACGGCTGCGTAAAAAGCCGGCCCAGTCGTAGGCTTGTACCGCATTCAGGGTTTTGACCACTTCATCAAAGTTGTAGGTCAGCGCATAGCTTCTGCCGTTTTCGACGCCAAAGAAGGCGTGGGCAAAATCATTGAGCGACTTCTTTTCGCCCGATAGCTCGCGGATTTTGGTATCAGCGTCCAGCCAGATCAGCTCACCTTCAACATAGTATTCTTCGCTGCGCTGCCACGAATACCAGGCCTGCGGTCCGCGATTGGCGACGATCGGTCCATTGGTCGTGTCCTGGACATTTCTCCAGCTGCTGCCCGGTTGGTGATCGTAAATGGCGGCAGCTGTGGCCAGCCACTCGCGAATTTGCTCTGCCGTTTCGAGACCTGAGCGTGCCGATAAAACGTGGCCCCAGTATTCGGTTTGCCCTTCATACACGTAGAGCAGTGAATCCTGCATCGGCACTTCAAAATTGGGTGTCCACAAATCAGCCGGACGACGGAATTTACCGTTCCATGAATGGGTGTATTCATGCGGCAGCAAATCACGTTCGGCCCACATTTTGTCCCATTCGGTAAAGTAATTCGCCTTGACGCCGTCTTCGCTGGACTGATGATGTTCCAGTCCGATGCCGCCAAATTCGTCACTCAGGGCCAGCAAAAAGTCGTAATGCGCATAGTGCTGCGAGCCGTACAGTTTATAAGCCTGTTTGACCAGGTTGCGGTGCAGCTCGATCTGCTCCGGTTTGGCATCGAGGTCAGCAGCGCGATCGGCGACCAGATTTAAAAATACCGGTACCTTGGCACCCGGGTCGAGGTCAATACGTTTGAAGTACTTGCCCGCGAAAATCGGTGAATCGACCAGATCATCAAGATTGATCTGTTTGAAGCGCGCCTGTGCTCCGGCCTGCTCTTCCAGTTCCAGGGCGGTGCCGAATTTCCAGTTCGGCGGCAGCGTTACGCTAGGCTTGACATTGATATTGCGGGCGAAGTAGCCGGCGGGGTAAAGCACCATGGCATTCCACTGCACACCAACAATTTCGGGCGTGATTGTGCTGCGCCCCTGATCCGCTTCAAGCGGTGACAGGTACTGGTACTGGGCGTCGATGAACTGCACGTTGGCCGGAACCTCGACATGAAACGCGAACATCTCAATCGTGTCGCGCTTCCACTCCAGCGGTTTGCCGTTGGCGGTCAACTTCAGGCCAGCGAACTGCGGCAGCGGTCCGGTCGGCGAGTGATTGCCCGGCAACCATTTCGGATAAAACAGCACCAGCTTGCCCGCGCTGACCGGAATCCGCTCATGAATATTAAAAATTCTTTGTTCCAGATTGCTGGCATCGACGTCCAGCTGGATGACGCCTGGGTAGGCATGATCTTTTGGTTTGGGGATTTCCTGGGCAATGGCCGGGTTTAAGGCAGCTGCAGAGACAATTAAGGCAAGCGAGGTCAGCTTGCCTGTCCATGTTTTATTTTTGGTCAAAATTGGCATGTCGGTCCGATCGATAAGATAGAAGTTTGAATTCCAACATTTCCGGTGTCGATGTCAAATTGGTCGAAAGAGCTCGACGCACGTCAAATGTCAGAGTGGCGATTGTGCTCAGGTGCGGGCGCATAGTCAATCACGGTCTGGGATTTGTCACCGGTCATACAACAGTGCGTTCCTGCGACCCGATCCTGTTCAGCTTATTCGCAGCAATTCAGGCCGAACCCGCCTGATTGGCTACCCGGTAATGCAAGGGCGCGCTGCCGGTCCAGCGCTTGAAGGATTGCGAGAAGCTTGATGCATCACTGAAGCCCAGCCGCATCCCGATTTCAGCAATACTGAAATCACTGTTACGCAAATAATCGATAGCTTCGGAGCGTTGAAAGTCCTGCACCAGTTGCCGGAACGAGGTGTGTTCCGCAGCCAGCGTGCGCTTCAGGGTGCGCTCGCTGGTGTTGAGCAGGGCGGCCATCTCGTCGAGCCTTGGGATCTGGTACAAGTTCATCCCCAGGTATTGGCTCACAATCGCTACCGTGCCGAGTTTGGAGCGCCGTTTTTCCAGCAGCTCCGCGCAAAACTGATCGCACATGGTGGCTGCAATCGGGTTGGCCAGCGGCAGCGCTTTGCTCAGGTAACTGCTGTCAAAAACCAGCGCGTTCGCGTCTGCGCCAAATACGGCTGCGATGCCAAATATTTTTTCAAACTCGGATTTGGCAATGGCAGAACTGGCAGCATGTTTAAAGGTAACCTGGCGCAGCGAGAAATTTTCCCCCAGCACGCTTTTGAACAGGGCCAATCCAGCCGCCATATCGCGATACAGTAAAAACCGCCTTAGCTCATCGTTGAAGCTTGCTTCGTCAAATTGCAGATGCACGAATTCGCCGTCGTTGTGGAAACGGATGCCCGAGTAAGTAAAGGTCAGCGGCAAAAAGCGCATTGCGTGGCGCATCGCGTCACCCAGCGTCGCGCAACTGATGAGACCAAACCCCCACATGCCGTAGACAGTCGGTTTATAGCGCCCACCAAGCTGCATCCCCAGCGTGGGTCTGGATCTGCACAGACGCAGCAAATTTTTGGTCACGCACAGTTCCTGGGCAGGTGACACTTCGGTTTGGGGGTCATGCAACTGCCCCACCGACAACATGCTGCCACGCAGCAAATCATGGGAATCGAGGCCATATTCCTTGCCCAGTTCAACCTGCAGCGCAATGCTTGCTGCACTGCGGGTAAAGTCCAAAAAGCTCATTTTCGGGTACTCCAAACTTGCAAGATGTGGCCCGTATTCTAATGCATCTGGCCTGAAACAACATTCGCAGATGGCCGGTTCTGGACAACAATGGCGAAAACCAAACAGGAAATGAACCACAATGACCATGACCAATAACGGCATTGAGCACCGTTCACCGCAAGTCGACACCGTGAAAAAAATCATCATCATCGGCACTGGCTTTGCCGGTCTGGGCATGGCAATCGCGCTCAAGAAAAACCATATCGACGATTTCGTGATTCTGGAAAAGCAGCATGATGTGGGCGGCGTGTGGAGAGAAAATACCTATCCGGGCGCTGCCTGCGACGTGCCTTCGCATTTATATTCGTTTTCGTTTTTTCTCAATCCCGACTGGAGCCGCACTTTTTCGCCGCAGTCCGAAATCCATGCCTATCTGCGCCAGTGCGCCAGACACTTTCAGCTGCTGCCGCACATTCGCTTCGGCTGCGAGGTCAGCGCGGCCAGTTATGACGAGCTCGAACAGCACTGGCGTGTGGTTCTGCAAAATGGTGAGGTGCTATTGAGCGAGATCGTGGTCACTGCGATGGGCCAGTTAAGCCGGCCGGTTGTTCCAGAAATGGAAGGCAGGGAGAGTTTTCAGGGACCGGCTTTTCATTCCGCCCGGTGGGATCACTCGATCGACCTGCGCGGCAAGCGGGTGGCGGTCATTGGCACGGGTGCGTCTGCGATTCAATTCGTGCCGGCCATCGCCGACCAGGTCGGCACGATGCAGGTTTTTCAGCGCACCCCCAACTATATCTTGCCGCGCGCCGACAGCGCCAACAGTGCGCTGAAGAAGAAATTATTTCGCCGGTTTCCCGCCCTGATGAAATTGCAGCGCCTGGCTTACTACAGCCAATATGAATCGCGCGCGCTGGCCTTTACCCGTTTTAAAGGCTTGATGAAACTGGCAGTGGGCTTGCCATTTCAGCGTCTGCTCAAGACCCAGCTTCCTGATCCGGTGCTACGTCAAAAAATGACTCCCGATTATCAGATCGGCTGCAAGCGCATTTTATTGTCCAGCGATTACCTGGCGACGTTTAACCGGCCGAACGTCCAACTGGTTACCGACCATATCGACCGCATTAGGCCAGCTGGCGTCCAAACGAAAGACGGCACTGTCCATGCAGCAGATGTGCTGATTTACGGTACCGGCTTTGCCGCGACAAAATTCCTGGCGCCGCTGACAATCAAAGGCGCAGGTGGATTGGACCTCAATGCGGTCTGGTCACAGGGAGCGAAAGCGTATATGGGCATCAGCGTTCCCGACTTCCCCAACTTTTTTATGCTGTACGGACCAAACACCAATTTGGGACACAACTCAATCGTGATCATGATCGAGAGTCAAATCGCCCACGTGATGCGCTGCCTGAAAAAAATGGACATCACCAAAAAGCGCGTGATTGAAATCGATGCAGCCGAATACAAAAAATACACGGACACCATCCAGAAAGATATCGGGCACACGGTCTGGAATGGCTGCAACAGCTGGTACGTGGATGCGCAGGGTTATAACAGCACCAGCTGGCCGGGCTTTACCATTACTTACCGCTGGATCACCCGAATGAGGAGTCTTGATGTGTATCGCTTTTCCTGAACTGACTGTACTTTCGCCGGAGCGACAAAATGATCAATAAAATTCAGCCGCCGTCAGGTTTAATCGAACGATTTCAGGCGGGCTTTCTGCGCATTTTTTTGCGCACCGCGTTCAAGACGATGATTGGTCCACGTTCGAGCGTTGCAACCCAGCGCATCTGGGTGCAATTATTGGCACTGCTCATGCCGGGCAAAATCGGCCTCCGACGCCACCGGCAAAATCTCAGCGGGCTCGATATTCAGATAATCAGTCCCAGGCAAAATGTTGGCAAAAGTGTGATCCTGTTTTTACACGGCGGCGCTTTTTGTCTGGGGAATAATTTCACCCATCGCAGTCTTTGCAGTCATCTGGCATTTGAAAGCAGGCTGCCGGTCTGGATTCCCAATTATCGTCTGGCACCCGAACATCCTTATCCCTGCGCTCTGGACGATGCGTTTGACGTCTACCAGGAACTGCTGCGCCACTATCCGGCGCAACAGATTGTCATTGCAGGCGATTCAGCGGGAGCATCATTGGCATTGGCGTTGGCGCTGCGTTTAAAACAGCGCGCACTGCAGCAGCCAGCCTGCATGTTGTTGATTTCGCCCGTGACGGACGGGCAGGCGCTGCGACGCGAACAGCTGATGGGCGGGCGCGGCGATCCCATGATCAGCGCTGGATGGCTTGGGCAAGGGGTAAGCTGGCTGAACGCGCCGGAGCAATCGGAATTTGCGCCGCTGCTCCATGATTTGAGCGGATTGCCGCCGATGCTCATTCAAGTCGGCGAGGAAGAGATCCTGCTCAACGATTCACTGCAACTGGAACAACTGGCCACCCAGGCAGGTGTGGAATGTCGGCTGGAATATTATCTGGAACGCTGGCATGTATTCCATTTACAAAGCTTCTATTTGAAATCGAGCAAGCTTGCGATTGGCGCAATGGCCCGGTTTGCACAGGCTCATCTGTCATCATGAGCAATCCTCAATCCATCCTGATCACCGGGGCCGCTTCGGGTATTGGCCTGGCAACTGCCCGCCTGTTTGCTGGCCAGGGCTGGCGCGTGATCGCCGTCGATATCAACGACTCTGCGCTCGACAAAGTGCGCGCCGAGCTCGGTCCTGCCGTGGTGACGATTAACGGTGACGTAAGAACGCGCGCAGGAGTCAGCGCGATAATGAACTCGGCCAGCGCCGCAACCCGTGGTCAGCTTGACTGTCTGTTTAACTGTGCCGGTCTGCTGCAAATGGGCCCCCATCCGTCGATTGATCCGGTTCTGATTGATCGCATGCTGGATGTGAATATCAAGGGAGTTCTGTATTGTATTGACGCTGCATTGCCGATGTTGGCAAACACCGCCGGAGCGCATATTGTCAGCATGTGTTCCACGTCAGCCGATTATGGCACCCCCGATCATGCAGTCTATAGTGCGAGCAAATTTTTTGTTAAGGGCCTGACCGAAGCACTCAATATCGAATATGAGCGATTTGGCATTCAGGTCAGCGCCATCATCGCCCCCTATGTGAATACGCCGATGGTCAATGACGCCGCGGTCAAGGCGGTCTCCGTCAGCAGATTGGGCGTAAAGATTCAGGCGCACCAGGTTGCACAAACTGTCTGGAAGGCTGCCCACGGAAACAAAGTTATCTGGCGGGTAGGGATCGATGCAGTTGCGCTGGGTATTCTGAGTCGGCTGCTGGGTTCGGCATCGAGAGCCATTGTGAAAAAACTGATGGGTTATTGACTGGCCAGGAAGCTGGCACATGACAATTATGAGCAAATCCGTCCGCCGATTATCGCCATAGCTGAAAAAGCGCTCGACATGATCCACCCGGCGCGACTGATCAACGCATCGCCAGCAGTGGCATGCCCGAATGGCAGCGACAACCTTGGTGCAGCACGCACCAGACAGGTGAGCAGTTCCAGCAGCGCGTCTGGCCGGCAAAATCAACCCACGCCAATCGCTCCGATGCCTCGAGCGTAAACCTGGGCTGGGCATACATCTTGCTGTTTCATTCCAGCACGGACCCACAGGATTTCCCCTGGTCTGGTTTGCCTCCCCAACTGTTGAAGGATAATGATGAAGTTCGGCTCCAGCATGAAGCATTCTCAACGAATGCATCATTTGATTATTGGTATAAATGAAATATTAAAAAATGAAGACTGTTATGACAGTTTTGAAATGCAACGCGCCGTTGTTGCCGGGTCAAATCCGGAACGGTTCAATGAGTACCTGCGCTTAAAAGCCGAACTTAAATCCCGCAACATAGCGGATAATTCTGGTTCTTGAGCCTGACAGGTAAAACCAGGCAAATTCCGATCAGAAGAAAACAGTGAGAATAAACCCGAAAGCCCTGGCCACCCTTGCAATCTGCGCGTCTTTGATCGCAGCACTTGTGGTTTGGGCCGCGCGTTTCTGGCAGGACGAATCGCCCTTGCCCCAGGCAGCGTCACAGGACAGTGTCAATCAAAGTGCTGCGAATAAATCTGCCGGGAATGACTGGGTTTCTCAATCCAGGATGGCACCAATGATTGGCGGTGCGCCGAAAAAATTTATGGATGCTGCGGGCTCGATCAATTTAAATGGACTTACGGTCAACCAATACATCAACAGGCTTTACGACGCGGCAAACAAGGGCGACAAAAAAGCCGCATTCAATATCTATCGGGCAGAGTCGATTTGCGCAAACATTACGATGTATCAGCAAATGGATCGCGTGCTCAGACCGACCGCTGCACCCGGTGTTATCGACGTCACTCACGATGCCATCAACGATGCGCAGGCCGTGTGTGCCGACTTTAATATCAGTCCCAAGGAACGGATTTATTATCTGACCGCTGCCGCAAACGGCGGCATTCCGGAAGCGCAAATTTCATTTTTCAACGAGGGGCCCTATGGCATCGAGCGCACCTTCAGCTCTTATGATTCAAATGACCCATACGTACTCAAATGGAATAAGGACGCCGTCAGTTACCTGACCGATGCGGCAACGCAAGGCAACGCCGATGCGCTGGTCACGCTTGGCATGGTGTACGACGACGCGAAGATCGCGCCGCAGGATCTGCAACTGGCCCTGACTTACGAACTGGCGGCCGTTGACATTCCGGGTATGAATCCCGGCTCGCTGCAGGGATACATTGATCATCTTGCCAATCAACTCACGCCAGACCAGGTTAGTGCGGCAACTGCGGCGGCAAAAGAACTTGTCAACCGATGCTGTGCCGGGCATTAGTTGTGCCGGTTTTCCCTCATCATTAAAAAGCTTGCTTTGAAGAAATTTTTAGGTTAATCTGAATCTGACGTAGCAATAAGTCGTGAATTTACGGTTACCCAACTCTGTCATCGTAGACTTTGCAAGATCGGCAATCCCCACATTCGTGTTTGCCAACACCCTGTCTCCGGCCCAATTCCGCCGAAAATTAAATCACCTTGATCGTTTAATGCTGTTTGATTTGCGTCTTTACACCGTTTGGACTTGGCAATTGTGTTATCCCGCCTATTCTTAAATTGACGATGCAATTTGCAGCACCTTGCAGCCAAGTGACATTTTGTAATGTTGACGTAATCACTTTGTTTGCAATGGCGAGATCATGGTCTAAAGAGGAATCTCTATCATGTCTACCGAATATACCGATTTAGTTGCGGAAGAAATTGATGCTGTCATGCTTGAGTCTTCGATATCGAACGCTACGTTTCATGTCAGGCTGAGCAGCCCCCGATTCTCGGAGCACGACGTGGCTTTGCTCGAAGAACTCAAAGCGATACTGGCTCAACATGAAGGTCAGATCGGCAGCGCAATTTTGGTGGCGCTGTCCAGTCAATATCCAGATTTCCCTGTTCAATCAAGGAAACAGGCCAATCTGCTCATCCAGCAAATACAATTATTTGATGTGCCTTCGATCAATGAATCTGACTACCGGTTTGTGCGCGCACGCATCAGTGCCTGCATGACGCTTGAACACATTGGCTTTGGCAAGGAACATCAGTTTTTCATTTTCAACAAATACCAGTCTTTGCTGTCGGACTTTCTCAAGACGTTTTGTGATGGGGATCTGGAGCGCTTTCATTCTCACATCAACGTGATCTCGAAATTAATTTTATTTCACGTCGAAGTCATCTGTGATATTTACGCTTTCAGTAAATCGCCCTCTTACGCTCAGCAAGACGCGACTGATCTGCATCCTGATCAGAGGCATGATCCGTTGTCAGATTTGCCCAATCAGACCATGTTGCGAGCCGCATTGGGAAAATTGATCGAGAACGCGCGCGAAAAAGAGGGTAGTGTCGCCTTGATCAAGCTGTCTCTCGATCATTTCGATCAACTCAACATCAGCGACGGTGAACACATTGGCGGACAAATAGTCCAGCAGGTCAGTATCCGGCTGCAACAGCAGATGACCGAGGACGATTTCCTGGCATACGCAGGCAACAATTCATTTTATTTAATCTTGAGCAAAGACGTGACGAATCTGGCCATTGAGCGCAGATGCGGCGCACTGAATATGCTGGTGCGCGCACCCTTGCCGGTTGGTCACAAAAATATCCAGATCAGCTGCAGCATGGGCATTGCACTGTTCCCGCAAGACCAGCAAAATCCCGACGGCTTGCTGAAATGCGCTGACAGCACGATGCTGCATGCGATGGAGGCTGGCGGCAATCGGCATGAGTTCTTTAATCAGGAGATTGACAGACAGAGACAGATTCGCAGTGCGCTGGCCAATGAATTGTTCCACGCAATTGAAGACAGGCAGTTCGAGTTGCACTACCAACCGGTGATCGATCTGCAAACCGGTCAACTGGCAAGCATGGAAGCGCTGATTCGCTGGAACCATCCGAACCGCGGCGTGATCCCGCCAATCCAGTTCATCAGCGTTGCGGAAGATCTGTCGTTGATTATCCCGCTCGGTGCATGGGTGATCAGACAGGCCTGCGCAGATATCAGCGCGTGGCTCAAAGCAGGAATGATCGTGCCGCGAATCGCGATCAATGTCTCTCCCAAACAGTTGCAGGAAACTGATTTCACTCAAAATCTGCTCGACACTCTGAACAGCTTCGGTGTCAGTCCGGGCTGCATCACGCTGGAAATCACGGAAAGCCTGTTCCTCAAGCACAATGACCAGATCGAAATTACGCTTAAGCAGATCCACCAGCATGGGTTTGCCTTGTCGATGGATGATTTCGGCACCGGCTACTCGGCACTCAGTTACCTGAAACATTATCCATTCGATTACGTCAAAATCGACCGCTCGTTCGTCCACGACATTATTGAGAACCCGGATGATGCCGCAATTGCCAATGCCATCATCTCGATGACGCACAGCATGGGCATCAAGGTCATCGCCGAAGGTGTGGAAACCGAGGCGCAGTGTGATTATCTGACCAGGAATATGTGTGACTTCATTCAGGGCTATTACGTTTCCCGCCCAATGCCGGCCGCGGCCGCACAACAGTTCATGGCCAGGAATTATCAGTTGCCGGTAAATTTGAAGCGCTTTTACAAGACCGAGCGCACGCTGCTGCTGGTCGACGATGAACCGAATATTCTGTCTTCGCTGAAGCGACTGCTGCGCCAGGATGGCTATCAAATCCTGACGGCGACCAGTGGTCAGCAAGGTCTTGAAGTCATCGAGCACAGTCCGGTTGACGTGATCATTTCCGATCAGAGGATGCCGGAAATGACCGGTGTCGAATTTCTCAGAATAGCCAAGCAAATCTGTCCGGAGACAATCCGCATCGTGTTATCCGGCTACACCGAGCTGCAATCGATTACCGATGCAATCAATGAGGGCGCCATTTATAAATTTCTGACCAAGCCGTGGGATGACGCCCAGTTCCGTGAGCAGATCGCCGAGGCGTTCAGGCAAAAGGAAATGTCCGATGAAAATCGCCTGCTTGGCCTGAAAATAAAAACCACGAATCAGGAGCTGGCCAACGCCAATCGGCAACTGCAGGAAACACTGCAGCTGCGCGAGAAGCAGATTAATCTGGAAGAGATCAGTCTCGATGTCGCCAGAGAAGCACTGCATTGCATGCCGATTCCGTTTCTCGGCGTTGATGACAATGATATTGTGGCCTTCGTCAATCAGGAGGCGGAAACACTGCTGTCAGAAACCCCCGATATTCTGGGCGCTGATATCAACGCCATTCTGCCGGACCTGCATTACCAGCAATCTGGCAACCAGGACTTATACACCATCACGCTCAGCCTGGCCGGCTTGAACTATCTGGCCAGCGTGCGCATGTTGGGAAAACAATCGAACTCGGGCGCAAAACTGATTACGTTTCTTCGAACAGAATAAAAGCCGTCTTGACCAACGCAGACAACCAGCAGGTAAATGGTGATGGAAATTACAGAGACCCAACTGAAACCGGAAAAAATCCTGTGCGTCGACGACGAGCCCAATATACTGTCCTCGTTGCGCCGGCTGTTTCGCTCGCATGGCTATCAGATTCTGGTGGCACAAAGCGGCAAAGAAGGACTCGAGATACTCAGTAAAGAGCCGGTTGGTCTGGTCATTTCTGATATGCGCATGCCTGAAATGGATGGCGCACAGTTTTTAGAGCAGGTCAGGTGTGACTATCCCGATTGCGTCCGAATCCTGTTGACCGGTTTTTCAGAAGTTCACTCCATCGTCGCGGCAATTAATCGCGGTGAAATCCACCGCTACATTACCAAGCCGTGGGACGAGAATGATATTTTATTGGTCGTGAAACACGCGTTGGAACGCAAGTTTTTGATCGACGAAAAAAATCGCCTCGAGCAACTGACCCGCCACCAGAATGACGAACTCAAGCATCTCAATGCCAATCTGGAGCATCTGGTGCTGGAGCGCACCGCCGAACTGAAGACGGCCAACGAAAAATTAAAAGAAAATTTTCTGACCTCAATCAAGGTATTTTCATCCTTGATCGAAATGCGTGGTGGCAAGCTGGCCGGGCATTCGCGCCGGGTTGCCGATCTGGCGCGCAAGATCGCCATTAAACTGCGTCTGGAGACGAGCCAGATCTCTGATATTTTTGTCGCCGGACTGTTGGTCGATATCGGAAAAGTTGGCTTTTCCGATGAGCTGCTCAGTGTGGCATGGAATCAGATGACTGGTGATCAGCTTGGCCAGTTTCACAAGCATACAATCCGCGCCGAACAGGTACTGATGCCGCTGGAAAATTTGCAGCAGGTCGCAAAAATACTGCGCTCACAGCACGAACGCATGGATGGCAGCGGTTTCCCGGACCGCCTCTCCGGCGCTCAGATACCCGTCGGCACCCAGATACTTTCCGTCGCCAGTGACTACGACAATCTGCAGAACGGCAGCCTGATGCAACGAAGAATGCATCCCGACGAGGCCAGGGATATCATCAGCCACGCTGCGGGGACGCGCTACAGCGCGACAGTCACGACCGCGTTCACCGATTTGTTGCTCAACAAGGTTGGTGACACGCCTGAGAATCATGAAGTCGCGGTCAGCCAGTTATTGGCCGGCATGGAATTGTCCGCCGATCTGTTTTCGAAAGACGGCAATTTGCTGCTGCCTTCCAACTATCGGCTGACCGATGGCATCATCGAAAAAATCAAGCTTCATGCGAGCTCAGGCGGCATCCTGGCAAATTCAAAGATATTCATCAAAGGGAGACATCCATGAAACGCATCCTCATTCTGGACGACGAAGACCTGGTGCTGAGCGCCTTGCAGCGCGGGTTGCGCACGCTCAGCATCGAAGAAGGTCTGTCTGTCGAACTGTTTTCATCGGCTGCCGCTGCCATCAAACGTCTAGAAGAAGCACGGTTTCAGGTGGTGATCTCGGACTATCACATGCCGGAAATGCTCGGGACCGATTTTCTGAAACTGACCATGGCCATGCAGCCGGATGCGATCAGGCTGATGCTCAGCGCTTCAGCCGAATTCAGGACGATACTTGGCGCGGTGAATGAAGCTGAGGTATTTCGGTTTATTGCCAAACCGTGGGATATCGCGGAGCTGGAGGAAATCATCCGCCTGGCGCTGAAACAGGTTGCACTGAGCGCGACGGAACATCAGTTGGCCGATGAGGCCAGACTGCACAACAAGCAGATCACGCCGCAGGAGCTCGAGAAGAAACGCCTCGAAACCGAAGAGCCGGGCATCACCAACGTGAAATGGGGGCCGGACGGCTCAGTCATTATTGATTAGTGTTTTGAACAGCACAGGGATCGCTATCATGCAGACACCGGAACCACATTTTGCGCAAGCTGGAAGGCAGGACATCTCCATGACTTTCGATTTTGAAGAATTTACTGATTCGATTCCAATGACGCCCACAGTGCGCTCGGCCGTCAAAAAGGATTCATCGTATTCCCGGCTGCAATACCTGATCGACAATACCACGGCGATCATTTATGCCCGCGTACCGACCGGCGACTTCAAGATGACTTATGTCAGCAATAACGCCAGGCTGGTGCTGGGCTATGCGCCGGAGGAAATGCTGGAAGATCAGAACTTCTGGTTCAACCACATTCATCCCGATGACCGGCTCAACATTTTCTCAAGCATGGCTCTGCTGTTTAGCGAAGGACAACGCACCTATGAATACCGGTTCCTGAACAGCGCTGGCGAGTATTTGTGGATGAGTGACATGCTGCGCCTGGTGCTCGATGAAGATGGCAGCCCGCTGGAAGTAGTCGGCTCGCTGACCGATATCACCCGGCACAAAAAAATGGAAGCGGAATTGCAACGTCAGGGCGAAGAGCAGCAGGCGCTGATCCAGAAACTGCAAGAGGCGCACCGACAGTTGCTGCAGGCAGAAAAGATGGCCTCGGTAGGTCAGCTTGCCGCCGGAATTGCGCACGAAATCAACAATCCGATCGGCTTCATCAATTCGAATATGAATTCGCTGCAAAAATATGTCGCGACATTGTTTGGCGTGATTGATCAGTACCGCACGCTGGTGGCACAGACTGGTCTCGATGACAAAGACCGGCTGAAGTTTGAAGAAATCGAAAACGGTGCTGACCTCGATTATGTCAAGGAAGATATCAATGAACTGGTTCCGGAATCCCTCGACGGCCTGCGCCGGGTCAAGGAAATCGTGCAGTCGCTGAAGGATTTTTCCCATGTCGGCGAGTCCGAGTGGCATGAAGCCGACATTCATCACGGTCTGGACAGCACCTTGAATATTGTCAGGAACGAGATCAAGTACAAGGCCACGATTGACAAACAGTATGGCACCTTGCCCCCGGTGTTTTGCATTATCTCGCAGCTCAACCAGGTATTCATGAATCTGTTTGTCAATGCCGCTCACGCGATCAAGGACCACGGCACCATCACCATTTCGACCGGCGTCGGCGTGAAAGACGGCAATGAATGGGCCTGGATAAAAATCATGGATACCGGTTGTGGCATCCCGGCTGAAAATCTGAATCGCATCTTTGAGCCCTTCTTTACCACCAAGCCAATAGGCAGCGGAACCGGGCTCGGGTTGTCGGTCACGTATGGAATCATCAAAAGCCACAAAGGACACATCGATGTGAAAAGCGTGGTTGGCAAGGGGACCTGCTTCACAATTTATCTGCCGGTCAAACAGTAAAACGCCAGGTCTCTCTAAATCCCGACAGGCTGTTTTAACGGTAAATAAATGCGGAAGGTAGTGCCGGTTCCGGGTTGGCTGTCGACCTGAATGCGTCCGTGATGTTTTTGGATAATGCTGTACGACAGAGAGAGTCCGAGACCCGTACCTTTTCCAACCGGTTTGGTGGTAAAGAATGGTTCAAAGATCTTCGACAGATTTTCTTTGCTGATGCCGCTGCCGGTATCGGAAATGTCGATGCCGATTTCAGTGCCGTCGAAGCGGGTGCACACTGTAATTTCTCCGTGTTCGTCAATGGCCTGGGCCGCATTCATCAGCAGATTCAGAAAAACCTGATTTAATTGCGATGGGATGCATTCAATGTCAGGCACGTTGCCAAATTTTTTGATGACAGTGGTTTTGTATTTCAATTCGCTGGCGGCCACGTTCAAGGTGCTGTCGATACCGCGTTCCAGATTGGCCGTGACCCATCCGCTGTTGCCCGGATGAGAAAAGTCCTTCAGATCCTGAACAATATTTTTTACGCGCAGAATGCCGTCCTCGCATTCCTTCAGCAGATCAGGCACATCTGACTCCAGGTAATCAATATCCACCGCAGCCTTGGCCGACTTCAGCGCCTTGTCTGAATCTGGCGTTGGATTTTTCTCATGCATTCGATAGGCGCCAATCAGGCCCATCAGATCGACAAAGTAGTTCTTCAGCGTGCCCAGATTGCTGCCGACAAATCCGATCGGATTATTGATTTCATGGGCGACGCCCGCAGCCAGTTGACCGATCGAGGCCATTTTCTCAGACTGCAACATCAGGTTCTGCGCTTCGTTCAATCTGGCAATCAGTTTCTGTTGTTCGTCAAGAATGCGCCCGCTGGAGAGCTTGAACCGCTCGGCCTCCTGGCGTCTGCGATATTGAACCAGGAAGGCCAGTGACAATGCCAGGGTAATCATAAAACCGGAAAGCAGGATAATCACCGGCAGGGAACTTTTTCCTGCTGCGATATAGTCGCGGGTCGGCGTAAATGTCAGACGCCAGTGGCGTCCTGCAACCTGAATATCAATCGCGCGAATCCATTTGTCATCCGCTGCCGTGCTTCTTTCTTTGGTGTTGTTGTAGATTTCGTCATCCTGCCCATCTGTCAGGTCATGCACTACCGTGACGAAATTGCGCTTCGCGTTAACTTGGGCAAGCGCGGTATTGAGCAGATCGCTGCTGCGATACACGCCCAGGACAAATCCGGCTATCGACGCACGCCGCGCGTCCACCGTGTCTGGCACAGTGGATCCGTTGTAGACCGGCGCAAAAAGCAGAAATCCCTGTTGCGAGGCGCGCTCCTGAATCAAAGCCACTGGCGCTGTCGCAACCATCTGGCCGGAATCGCGCGCCTGAATCAGAGCGTTCAGTCGCGCCGGATTCGAGCCGAGATCATAACCAAACGCCTTCTGGTTGCCCTCCCACGGCTCGATATAACTGACTGGGTAGTATTCCGCTCTGACCGCATCCGGCACGGGCTTGCCATCTTGTGATTTTTCGGTAATGTGGAAATCGGCAAAACCTTCCAGATGGCGGCCCTGCTCAAACGACTGCCGCCCACCGTCCTGGATCACCGGCACCCATTCCAGAGCCTGCAGGCTGTGCCGGTTGTAGTAAGCCATGATGTGCGATGCAAACGATTTAAATTCGGCCCGTTCCAATCCCGGAGCCGCATTGAACAGTCCGACCAGTGAGGCGCAATAAAACAAATTGGTTTGCACGGCCTGCTGGATTGCGCTTGAAGCCTCAGCGGTTTCATGGTCAATATTTAACTTCAGCTCGCCAGTTTCAAGACGACGTACCGAGGCGGAGTAGGTGATATAGCTGATGCAAATTCCCGCAGCGAACACAAGAAAGGCGACATTCCAGAATCTGCGGAAAAATCGTCCAAATGTGCGCATAGGGTCTCTTGTATTAGTTGTGAATTGTGCATCGCAGTCGGGCGCTTTCAAGCATGAACGCCTGATGGCCTGCTCAATGAGTCTAGGTCAGCACCGGCTGACTTTCAAATTGGGAATGGCTTGATTGAACAATGTGGGTACTTGAATTACTGATGCCTTGGCTTACCATTTGCCGCGGTTCTTCCGCGAAGCAGTGCTTCGCTCTGTCTGGCAACGAAAAAGCCGCTATGCATATACATAGCGGCTTGTCGTTTATTACCTGGCGTCCCCAAGGGGATTCGCCTACATTCTGCAGGCCGCGCTTTCGCCTGCATGCGAAAGCCTTCGAATCCCCTTAACCGCGAAGCAGTGCTTCGCTCTTTCTGCCAATAAAAAAACCCGTATGCAATCTGCATACGGGTCTGTTTATTTTACTGGCGTCCCCAAGGGGATTCGAACCCCTGTACTCACCGTGAAAGGGTGATGTCCTAGGCCTCTAGACGATGGGGACATGTTCTGTCCGTTACTGGCCTTGCTAATTTTTCGCACCCGGCTCGACCTTGAGCTGACTGATTCAATGCGTTTATTGGCAACCTGCTTCCAAGCAAGACCGAGATTATATGATGAGTATTTGATCTCGGCAAGGAAATAATTCCATATACTGCTTAATTCTTGCTTGATGTGGTGATAAATGATTATTGTGTCGCTTCGTGACCTCAGTAGAACAGTCAGCCGACGGGATCAATAATTTCTTTGCAACCTGGTGGAGGTGAGCGGAATCGAACCGCTGACCTCTTGCATGCCATGCAAGCGCTCTACCAACTGAGCTACACCCCCCACTGCAAAGAAGCGAGACTATAGCAAAGTTTGTCGAAGCTTACAAGTGCCGAATTGATCGTCTGTTTACAGTCCTTGCGTGAGGCGTCGAATCACCACATCGCGTCCGAATAATTCAAGCACCGCATCGATCGACGGCGTCTGCAACTGGCCGGTCAGCAGCAGGCGCAATGGCATGGCCAGTTGCGGCATTTTCAGGCCGTGCGCTGTCAGGGTGGATTTCATCAGCGCAGATAAATCTGCCCTGTTCCACGCCACTGTTTTGCATTGCTCGACAAATGACTGCAGCGCGGGACGCACGGCATCGGTCAGGTGTTGTGCCAACAATTCTGCTTCCGGTTCTGGCTGGCGATAAAACAGCATTGCGCTCTGCGCCAACTGCACCGTGGTATTGGCGCGTTCTTTCATCAGTGCGATCACGGCATCCAGTTCTGGTGCGCCTTCAAATTGCGCATCGGGCATGGCGGGTCGCGCCAGCTCAGCGAGGCGCTTGTTGTCGGCCAGTTTGATGTAATGGTTATTCAGCCAGTCCAGTTTTTCCGGATTGAATTGTGCGGGTGATTTGGACAGATGATCCAGATTAAACCAGCTACACATTTGCTCCATGCTGAAAATCTCATCGTCACCATGACTCCAGCCCAGGCGCGACAAATAATTCAGCATCGCTTCCGGCAAATAGCCTTGCGCCGGATAATCCATCACGCTCACCGCACCGTGGCGCTTGGAGAGTTTTTCACCGTCCGGGCCGAGTATCATCGGAACGTGACCATACTTGGGTAAGGTTGCTCCGAGCGCCTTGAGAATATTGATCTGGCGCGGCGTGTTATTGACATGATCGTCGCCGCGAATGACGTGGGTGATCTGCATATCCCAGTCGTCGACAGCTACGCAAAAATTATAGGTCGGGGTGCCGTCTGGTCGCGCAATCACCAGGTCATCCATTTCGCGATTGGCGATCGTGATCTGACCTTTGACTACATCATCCCAGGTGACTTCACCATCCAGAGGATTTTTGAATCGGATGACTGGTTTGCGATCGGCTGGAATTGCCGGTAACGCTTTGCCAGGTTCAGGGCGCCAGGTGCCGTCATAGCGCGGTTTCTCGCCGAGCGCACGCTGCTTCTCGCGCATCGCTTCGACTTCTTCCGGCGAGGAATAACAATGATAGGCCGTGCCCTTTTCCAGCATCTCGGAGAGCACCGCCGAATAACGATCCATGCGTTTCATTTGATAGAACGGACCTTCATCATGATTCAGCCCCAACCACTGCATCCCCTCCAGAATGGCCTGCACGGCTTCGGGCGTCGAACGTTCCAGATCCGTATCTTCAATACGCAACACGAAGGTGCCGCCGAAATGGCGCGCAAATGCCCATGAAAATAATGCGGTGCGTGCACCGCCCAAATGAAGGTAGCCGGTCGGGCTGGGTGCGAATCGGGTACGAACGGGAGTGCCTGCTGGGGTGCTGACTGTCATGATGTGCATTGATCTTGCGTATAAGGCAAGGTGAGAAGAATGGAAAGCGCTATTGTAACGTTGGAATCGTCAATCCGGGGTGATGAGTGCCGCCGCACTGGCCTGGTTGGCACCGGCAGTCAGGAACTTGGCCGGATTTTGTGCTCGCCCGCGCAGGCGCACTTCGAAGTGCAGATGCGCGCCGGTTGAGCGCCCGGAGGTGCCGATATCAGCCACGTACTGGCCGCGTCGCACAATATCACCGACCTTGACCATGATGCGCGAACAATGCGCGTAGCGGGTGACCAGTTCATTGCCGTGGTCAATTTCCAGCATATTGCCAAACTGCGGATGATATTCAGAGGTAATCACCACGCCGCCTGCGGCTGCAACGATGTGGGTACCTGGCGGTCCGGGAAAATCCAGTCCTTCATGAAACGCTGATTGCCCGGTGAACGGATCGAGACGCCAGCCAAAGCTCGACGAGTTGAAGGGAACGTTGACTGGCTGAGAGGTTGGCAACAGACGCGATTTGACTTTGTATTCCATCAATGTCGTTTCAACCACGTTCAGATAATCAGCGCGCCGATCCAGATCTTGCGACAACGCGTTCATGGCAAATTGAAATTCCGACATGTTCAGATAGTGTGCATCCGTCGATGGCGCAGCACCGCCGCGCGGCGGGACAGTCTTGAAATTGAATTCCTCCGGCTTGACACCGGCCAGTCCCTGGACACGCTCACCCAGGGCGTCCAACTGCATAATTTGCGCCTGCATCTCGCCGAGCTTGATAGCCATCTTGGCGAGGTTTTGCTTCATGTATTTTTCTTGGGAACTGGCGTTGACGATATTGACGTCGACGGGGAGCAGATTGCGAACAGTTTCGGAAGTATTGGCCAAACGCAGGCATAATGCCGACAGCAGAAAGCTGCTGACGAGAATAATCACTGCCAGGCTGAGCAATAATAAATAAACATGTTTCTGAGTGATTTTGATTGATTTTGCTCGCGTGAATCGCGGGTGCATTACAATAATTTGCATCAGTACTCCAAAACACTAAAATTCCGGGCCAACCTAAAGCTGATTCAACGATAAAGCTCGGACAACTTCGAGGTACAGTTGCCGCATGACATCTTCACACCAAGCATATCGCCCCGCAAGGCCCAATGGCAGCATGGGTCAGGTAAGTTCTGTAACCAAAAATACTAACAAGAAAAGTCAGAGTGTTGAGGTCAACTCGCTGTTGCGCAGTCAGCTGACGCATTTATGGCCGGCTATTACGAATAACGCAGCGTGTCAGAAAGCCTGTGTGACTGCATTGCCCCAGTTATTTTTATATTGTCAGGTCCTGCATCTCGAAGCGGATCAGTTAATCCTGTCCGCCCCCAACTCGGCGCTGGCCAGCAAGTTGAAGCAGCAGCTTCCCAAATTGCTGGCATCTTTACAAAATGCTGGGTGGCAGATTAACGCAATCCGCATCAAAGTACAAGTCAACCCTGTTTTTCAGGATGAGCCGCGAGAAAAGCAATGTCAGCTTTCGAACAAGGCACTGCAGGCATTCAGCAGTCTGGAAAAAAATCTGGAGCAATCAAATCGCAATGATGGACTGCTTGATGCGTTAAGAAATTTGATCAACCGGCACAAATAGCGCGCTCAAGTCGGCAGCCATTGCTCGGCCATCTGTTTCAAATAGGAGTGCGGTGCCAATTCCATACTGTCGAAGGTGACAATTTCGTATGCGTCTGGCTGCGCCAGCAGCGCGCGCAATAAAGCATTGTTTAAACCATGCCCGGATTTGTGTGCGCTGTAACTGGCCAGCAAGGGATGACCGATCAAATATAAATCGCCGATTGCATCGAGAATTTTGTGGCGTACAAATTCATCTTCGTAACGCAAACCATCGGCATTCAAGATACGAAATTCGTCCAGCACGATCGCGTTTTCGAACGAACCACCGCGCGCCAGGCCAATGCCTCGGAGGCTCTCCACGTCCTGCATGAATCCGAAAGTGCGCGCTCTGGCGACATCGCGCACATACGAGACCCCGCCAAAATCAACCTCGGCGGTTTGATTGGTACCGTCAACTGCCGGATGATTGAACTCAATGAAAAATTTTAATTTGAAGCCGTGGTAAGGATCCAGACGCGCCCATTTTTCGTTCTTGCCACTACCTTCGCGCACTTCGACCGGCTTTAAAATTCGAATGAATTTTTTGGGTGAATCCTGCTCCTGCTTCCCGGCCTGCTGCAATAAATACACGAAAGACGCGGCAGAGCCGTCCATAATCGGGATTTCTTCAGCAGTGACGTCGATATATAAATTGTCGATCCCCATTCCGGCGCACGCTGACATGACATGTTCTACCGTCGATATTTTGGCTTTTTCATGGGTCAAGGTGGAAGCCATCCTGGTATCGCCCACGCCCAGCGCCGATGCAGGAAATTCAATCGCCGGATCAAAATCCACGCGCCTGAAGATGATGCCGGTATCCACCGGAGCGGGATGCATGGTCAACGTGACCTTGGTGCCTGAATGCAGCCCAACGCCAACGGCGTGAATCATTTTTTTAATGGTTCTTTGTTTTAGCATGATGCTGTCCAACGAAACTTGATTACTGCATTTTACGGCGAGATCGCAATGTTAACGAGGGTGTGATGCGCAGGATGTAATGCGCCATGACACCCCGTTCTGTTTACTTGGAGACTTGCGCCAAAATCGTTTCGGCATTGGACACTTCAAACTTGCCCGCCTGCTCGATGTTCAAGTGCTTGACCACGCCATCAACAACCAGCATTGAATAACGCTGCGAGCGCACGCCCATGCCATGCTTGCTGAAATCAGCATCCAGACCCAAGGCGCGGCTGTAGTCGGCATTACCGTCTGCCATCATGCGTACCACACCGGTAGCTTTTTGATCGCGCCCCCATGCACCCATGACGAATGCGTCATTGACTGAGATACACCAGATTTCATCCACACCAGCCGCTTTGAATTTATCGGCCAAGGCAACATAACCTGGCACATGTTGTGCGGAGCATGTTGGTGTGTAGGCGCCTGGCAGACCGAAAATCGCGATGGTCTTGCCTTTGCTGATTTCTTCAACCTGAAACGTGTTTGGACCAATGCTGCAGACACCGGTTTCAACTTCAATATATTCGGACAAACTCCCTTTGGGTAATTTGTCGCCAACTTTAATCTGTGTAGTCATCGCTCTCTCCTGGGTTGAAATAAAAACGCCGCAAACAGGGCTGTTTGCGGCGATTACAGCTCAGGCGGTAGTATGCCTTAGACTTATTTTCTTTGCTTAGCTAGGCAATTAATCTGCCTGCTTGCGTAAAAATGCCGGAATGTCATAGGTTTCCATGCCATTTTTTTCCAGCGCACGCACTGTTTCAGAGGCTGATTCACGACGCCATACTGCCGGTCCTTTAGGACTGTCGAAATTATGCCCGGCACTCGCGTTTGACGACGCACTGCCCATCTGGTTCGAGTTGTGATGATGATTGTTGTTTGGATTGGCAGCCATCTGCGGTTCGTTGTGCGTACCGGTACGCAGCATTTGCTGCGGCTGGACCAACGTCATTGGCTTCTTGCCGCGACCCAGACCGGTTGCCACGACGGTGACGCGAATATCGTCGCCCATCTTGTCATCGTAAGCAATCCCCTGCGCGATCGAGGCATCCGGTGCAGCAAAGGCCCGCACTGCCGCCATAACTTCGCGAATTTCCTTACCCTTCAGGCTGCGGCTGGCAGTGACATTCACCAGCACACCACGTGCGCCAGACAGGTCGATTCCATCCAATAACGGTGACGCCACGGCCTGTTCCGCCGCAATGCGGGCGCGATCGATACCTGATGCTGTCGCAGTACCCATCATTGCCTTGCCCTGTTCACTCATGATGGTCTTCACGTCATTGAAGTCGACGTTGATGTGGCCAGGCACGTTGATGATTTCGGCGATACCGGCTACGGCATTGTTCAGTACATCGTCAGCATGCTGCATCCATTCCAGCATGGTGTCGTCTTCGTAGATTTCTTCCAGCTTTTCATTGAGGATGATGATCAGCGAATCAACGTGCTCGGACAAGGCTTCCAGACCGGCATCGGCGATATCCATGCATTTCTGACCTTCGTAGGAGAATGGCTTGGACACGACCGCAACAGTCAAAGCGCCCTGCTCTTTGGCGATCTGCGCCACGATTGGTGCAGCACCGGTTCCGGTACCACCACCCATACCGGCAGCGATAAACACCATGTGCGCACCGCGCAATGCGTCTTCGATTCTGGCGCGGGACTCTTCTGCCAATTGACGGCCGACTTCCGGTTTCATTCCTGCGCCCAGGCCAGTGTCGCCAATTTGAATGATGTTATGCGCATTTGACAGTGCCAATGCCTGCGCATCAGTATTGGCAGCGATGAATTCCACGCCGCTGACTTTCTTGTTAATCATATGCTGAACTGCATTGCCGCCAGCTCCGCCCACGCCTACCACCTTGATGATAGTCCCTTGTGTCGCATTATCGATCATTTCAAATTCCATCTTAAGTTCCCCTAGGTTAGCAGTTCCTAGTCGATAATCATCACAGCTCAACATTTTTTGTCATGACTAACAACTAAACACTGCATTGCGCAACATTATAAATTGACCACCTGAATTTAACAGCACTTATTTACAAAATCATCTCAGACCAAAAATTAAAACGTCCCAAAAAACCACTCTTTCATTCGCTGCCAAACTGCTTTTGCTGAACCTTCCTGACGCGACACCAAATGCCCGCGCAAATACTGCTTCTTTGCTTCCAACAACAACCCCAACACAGTTGAATAACGAGGACTGCGCACGACGTCAGACAGTTGTCCGTGATATTCCGGCATGCCGATGCGCGTCGGTTTTAAAAATATATCTTCGGCCAGCTCGACCATGCCCGGCATCATACTGGTGCCACCGGTCAGCACCACACCGGATGAGAGCACTTCTTCGTAACCGGATTCGCGGATCACTTGCTGCACAAACGCGAACAGCTCTTCCACACGCGGCTCGATCACCGCTGCCAGCGCCTGACGCGACATGGAGCGCGGCTCGCGGTCTCCCAACCCTGGCACCTCAAGCGTTTGCGCCGGATCAGCCAGCGCCTGTTTGGCCACGCCAAATCGAATCTTGATTTCTTCAGCCTCAGAAGTCGGTGTGCGCAGAGCCATGGCGATGTCGTTGGTGATCTGGTCACCGGCAATCGGAATCGTCACTGTGTGACGGATCGCGCCTTCGCTAAAAACTGCGACATCCGTGGTTCCGCCGCCGATATCGATCAGCACAACGCCCAGTTCCTTTTCATCCGAAGTGAGCACTGCATCCGCCGAAGCCATCGGTTGCAGGATCAGATCGGCCACTTCCAGCCCACAGCGACGCACGCATTTGACGATATTCTGTACCGCCGACACGGCACCGGTCACGATATGCACTTTGACTTCGAGGCGAATGCCGCTCATGCCTATCGGTTCACGCACGTCGTCCTGATTGTCGACGATGAATTCCTGCGGCACGGTGTGCAGCAACTGCTGATCGGTCGAAATATTGATCGCCTTGGCAGTTTCAATCACCCGCGCCACATCCGCGGCAGTGACTTCCTTGTCCTTGATGGCGACCATGCCGCGCGAATTGATGCTGCGAATATGACTGCCGGCAATGCCGGTATAGACATTCCTGATTTTGCAGTCCGCCATCAGTTCAGCTTCTTCCAGGGCACGCTGGATCGATTCGACGGTGGCTTCGATATTCACCACCACGCCTTTTTTCAGGCCTTTCGATTCGTGCTGACCGAGGCCAATCACCTCATGCCTGCCGTCCGGCATGACTTCCGCCACCACCGCGACGACTTTGGATGTGCCGATGTCCAGCCCAACGATTAAATTCTTTGCGTCTTTTGTCATATTATTTCTTTGTCTTCGTCACCACGTTCAATTCCTGCCCCTTGGCCTTTAATGCCAGACCATTCGGGTAACGCAGGTCCACGCTCTCAATTTTTCCCTGAAGCCGGCTGGTCAATTCCGGATATACCTCAATTAACCGCGCGACCCGTTCCTGTAACATTGCACCGTTTTCTTCTCGGCCCAACTCGACCGACAAACCATTATTCAACTTCACCAGCCACGCATATCGCTTACTGTAATTGACCGATTCAGGTTCGAGTGAAATCGCATTGAACCAGTCCTTAAACTGCAAATAGTGCGCCAATACTTCCTTTTCGCTGCCGGGCGGGCCGCTAAATTCAAGCAACATCGATTCTTCTTCCACTTCGGCCAGGTTGGCGGTAAACACATCGCCCTTGACTGAAAGGATTTGTCCGTCCTCGCCCCAGGTGCCCAGCGGCAGGTGTTCTTCGAGCGTGACAATCAATCGATCCGGCCACTCGCGCCGCACACTGGCTCTTCTTACCCAAGGTACCATTTCAAATGCCCGACGCACTGAATCCAGATTGGCGGTGAAAAAATTTCCGGTAATTTTAGTTACTGCAATACTGCGAATAATCTGCGAATTCACATGCTTCAATACGACATCGCCGCCACCTTCAATCTGAATCACATTCAGATTAAACAGCGGCCGATTCATCAGCGACCACAGCGCCGCCAAAAACAGCAATAGCGCACAGACACCAAATAAAACATTTGCCGTTGCATTTAATAATTTGACGTCTTGCCACATGCGCGCTCGTTTTCCCCGTTGTATATAGTGGAGGCCTAAGGCTTCCAGTCAGCCGACACATGCAATTCAAGTTCTGCCATGTTCAATATTTCCAGACACAGCTGGGCATAATCCAATCCGGCCTGTTTGGCTGCCATCGGCACCAAAGAGTGGCCGGTCATGCCTGGGGAAGTATTCATCTCCAGTAAAAAGGCTTTCTGATCCGATGCGCGCACCATCACATCAGCGCGTCCCCAGCCACGACAATTCAAGGCGCGGTATGACGCAACGACCATGTCCTGGATACTCTTTTCCTGCTCAACCGGCAAACCAGAGGGACAGAAATACTGGGTGTCGTCGGTAAAATACTTGTGCTGATAATCATAGTTGGCGTCCGGCGCAACGATGCGAATCAACGGTAGTGCGCGCGCCTGCGCCCCTTTTCCGAGCACGGCACAGGTTACTTCCAGGCCATCGATAAATTGTTCTGCGATGACATCACCATCAAAGCGCGCTGCCAATTCATAGGCTTGCTGCAGTTGGCTCACCTCGGTCACTTTAGTCAAGCCCATGGTCGAACCTTCGTGCACCGGCTTGACGATCAGCGGCAATTCCAGATACGCGGCTACTGCGGCCCAGTCGCTGCTGCTGTCCAAAATCATGAATTTCGGTGTTGATATACCGCTTGCCATCCAGATTCGTTTGGTCATCGCCTTGTCCATTGCCAGCGCCGAGGCCAGTACGCCGGACCCGGTATAAGGTATGCCCATTTGTTCCAGCGCTCCCTGCAAAGTGCCGTCTTCGCCGTAGCGTCCGTGCAGGGCAATGAAGACCCGGTCGAATTGTTGTGCCGCCAGCTCGGCCAGACTGTGCACACCCGGATCGAACGCATGCGCATCGACACCGAGGCTCTGCAATGCCGACAACACGCCGGTGCCCGACATGATCGATACTTCGCGCTCGGCAGAACGTCCACCGAACAGCACACCGACCTTCCCCATCTGCTTATTTTGATTGTTCATTTTTTATCTCACAAACTGCTAATGTGTTTAATCAGATTCGCAGGCACCGCATTGATCGAGCCTGCTCCCATATTAATCACCACATCACCCGGCTTTAATATACTGAGCAAGGTTTCCGGAAAATCGGCAATATTTTCAACAAACACCGGATCAACTTTTCCCAACACCCGCAATGCGCGCGCCAGACTGCGCCCGTCAGCCGCAACGATAGGTGCTTCCCCTGCGGCATACACTTCCGCCAGCACGACAACGTCAGCGGTAGACATGACGCTGACAAAATCTTCAAACAAATCGCGGGTACGTGTGTAACGGTGCGGCTGAAACGCCAGCACCAGACGGCGCCCCGGATAAGCACCGCGCGCAGCAGAGAGCGTCGCCGCCATTTCTACCGGATGGTGACCATAATCGTCGACCAGTGCAAAATGTCCGGTCGGCTGATCGTCCACGGCGGGCAGTGCAATTTCACCGTAGCGAGTAAAGCGCCGACCGACGCCGTTAAATTCGCTGAGCGCTTTTTGAATATTCTCATTCGAGATGCCGAGCTCCCGACCAATTGCAATCGCGGCACAGGCGTTTTGTACATTGTGCATGCCGGGCTGGTTCAGGCTGATCACCATATCCTTGTAATCTTTTTGCTGCACGGTAAACTGCATTTTTCCGGCGACGGCCACGGCATGGACCGCGTGTACTTCCGCTTCTGGATGAAAGCCATATGTGACGATTGGTTTGGAAATGAACGGCATGATTTCGCGCACATTCAAATCATCCAGACATAACACCGCCACACCGTAGAACGGCAGGCGCTGGGTAAACTCAACGAAGGCCTGTTTAAGTTTGGCAAAGTCATGGCCATAGGTTTCCATATGGTCCTGATCAATATTGGTGATCACCGAAATCACTGGCGAGAGATTCAGGAACGAGGCATCGGACTCATCCGCTTCGACCACGATAAAATCACCGCCGCCCAGTTTGGCGTTCGCTCCGGCACTGTTCAGCAAACCACCGATAACAAAGGTTGGATCGAGACCGCCTTGCGCCAATACACTGGCCACCAGACTGGTGGTCGTAGTTTTACCGTGCGTGCCTGCGATGGCAATGCCGCTTTTCAGGCGCATTAATTCAGCCAGCATCATGGCACGCGGCACGATCGGGATATGTGCGGCGCGCGCGGCCATCACTTCCGGGTTATCGGACTTGACCGCGGTGGAAGTCACAATGGCATTCGCACCGAGGATATTTTTTGCATCATGTCCCAGTGTGATTCGGGCACCAAGCTTTTCGAGTCGCTGCGAGGCGGCGTTGCTCGACAGATCGGAGCCGGAAATCGTGTAACCGAGGTTGAGCAATACCTCGGCAATACCGCTCATCCCGGAGCCACCGATACCGACGAAATGCAAATGTTTGACTTTATGTTTCATCTGGTTTTCCTGCCTTCTTCTGCGTAATTTTTTCTAATACATCGGCTATTGCCTGATTCGCTGTTCTCTGACCGATCTGATACGCCGCCTCGGCCAACTGCAAACAGTCGGCGCGCGTGGTATCTGCCAACAACTGCGCCAGCTTCCCTACGGTCATTTCTGCTTGCGGCAAATAGATCGCCGCATGTTGTTTCGCCATCCACATGGCATTGTCTTTCTGATGCGTGGTTGAGGACGCCATAAATGGCACCAACACACTTGCCACACCCGCCGCCGTCAACTCTGAGACGGTGATCGCACCAGCGCGGCAGATAACCAGATCAGCTTCTGCATAGTTGCCCGGCATATCATCAATAAACGCCAGCACTTGCGCCTCGACCTGGGCTGTTGCATACGCAGCCTGCAAACTGGCAATATGCTGTTTGCCGGATTGATGCGTCACAACTGGCCTGGCTCCCTCTGGCAACAAGGCCAGCGCTGCCGGCAGGGTGTCATTTAATACCTTGGCACCCAAACTGCCACCGACTACCAACAATTTCAGCGGACCATTGCGAGCGGCAAACCGTTCGGCCGGTTTGGGCAACTGCGTGATCTCATCGCGCACCGGATTGCCGGTCACCAGTGCCTTGTCTTTCGCCACACCGAAATCGGCAGGAAAACCAAACAACACACTTTGCGCAAAGCGCGCCAAAAACTGGTTCGACAATAACAGGGCTGCGTCGGCATTGATCAACACCAGCGGAATACCGCGCAATCGCGCCATCAACCCGCCAGGTACCGTGACATACCCGCCCATCCCCAACACCACATCCGGTTTGCGCTGACCCAGATACTGAAAACTGCGCACAAAACTGGCCAGCAATTTAAATGCACCGGTGACGCTGTGCTTCAAGCCCTTGCCACGCAGACCCGCAAAATCCAGTGCGTCCATCGGGATCCGGTTTTTTGCAACGATCTCGCCTTCCATCCCATGTGCTGTTCCCAACCAGCTCACCGTCCAGCCTCGTTCCTGCATGGTCCTGGCAATAGCCAGTCCTGGAAAAATATGTCCGCCGGTTCCTGCCGCCATGATCATGATGCGCTTACCTGACATTGGTCCGACCTCCACGCATCAGGGCACGATTCTCGTAATCGATGCGCAGCAGGATCGCCAGACCGACACAGTTGATCAATACACCGGAACCGCCATAACTCATTAACGGCAAGGTCAACCCTTTGGTTGGCAACAAGCCCATATTCACGCCCATATTGATAAATGCCTGCACGCCAATCCAGATGCCGATACCTTTGGCAGTCAGTCCGGCGAAAGTCAGATCCAGCACAATCGACTGACGACCAATATCAAAGGCGCGCTTGACCAGCCAGTAAAACAGATACACCACCACCAGCACGCCTGCGAATCCGAGTTCCTCGCCGATCACCGCCAGCAAAAAGTCGGTATGCGCTTCCGGCAGATAGTGCAGTTTTTCAACGCTGCCACCCAGGCCGACACCAAAAATTTCACCGCGTCCAAATGCAATCAATGAATGCGATAATTGATACGCCTTGCCCAGCGCATGGTCTTCCTGCCAGGGATCGAGGTAGGCAAAAATCCGGTCGCGCCGCCATTTGGATAAGGTGATCACCAGACTGAAGATCCCCACCAGCAGCGCCGCAATGCCACCAAACCAGATGCCGTTAATCCCGCCCAAAAATAAAATCCCCATCGCAATGCAAACGATCACCCCAAATGCGCCCAGATCCGGTTCGAGCAGCAACAGCAATCCGACAAAGCCGACCGCCATCGCCATCGGCATAAAACCCTTCGACAGTTTGTGCATGTATTCCTGTTTGCGCACCGTGTAATCGGCGGCGTACAGCACTACAAACAATTTCATCAATTCCGAAGGTTGGATGTTCAGCATCTTGAGCGACAGCCAGCGCTTGGCACCGTTCACACCTTTTCCCAAACCCGGAATCAACACCGCCACCAGCAGGATCAAAGTGAATACAAACAAATACGGCGCATATTTTTGCCAGATTTCGATCTTGATATGAAACACGCCAAACCCGACCACGATCGACAGCGCAATAAAAATCGCCTGACGCATCAGAAAATGGTTATTGGTATACCCGGCGTATTTTGGTGAGTCCGGCAGAGAAATCGAAGCCGAATACACCATCACCATGCCAAACAACATTAAGATTATCGTCACCCACACCAGCATCTGATCATAATCCTGCATCTGCGAACGATTGCCGGATGGCGCGGTCCAGAGCGAGGACAGGATGGTTTTCATCAGAGTTCACCACGCGCATGAGCAACTTCTTTGACTGCATCGATAAACACCTGGGCGCGATGGGCATAATTTTTAAACATGTCAAAACTGGCGCAGGCTGGCGAGAGCAATACCTTGTCACCTGGCCGCGCATGGCTGGCGGCCATTTGTACGGCCTGATCCAGATTGTCACAGCGCAGCACCTCGACACCGGCACCATCCAGAACGAGCGCGATGGCATCCGCAGCTTCGCCGATCAGGCATACGGTCGATACCGCTTTGGCAACCGGGTCATGCAAAGGCGTAAAATCCTGTCCCTTGCCAACACCACCGGCAATCAACACGATCTTGGCCCGGCTGTCAGCCAGTCCATTCAATGCGGCGACGGTGGCACCAACATTGGTCCCCTTGCTGTCGTCGTAATATTCAACTTCACGTATCGTTGCGATCAGCTCCACCCGGTGCGGCTCACCCTGATAGTCCCGCAAACCATGCAGCAAGGGCGCCAGCGGCAGTTGAATCGCCCGACACAAGGCCAGCGCCGCCAGAGCATTGATCGCATTATGTTTGCCGCGGATCTTCAATGCGTCGGCCGGCATCAGGCGCGACACATAAACTTCCACTTCGGGCAAGGGCTGGTTTTTGGATCTGCGTTTGGGTGGCGCGACCTCGTCTTCTACCGGATTGGCGACACACAGCCAGCTTATGTCGTGCTCGCTGGACAAGCCGAATTCATGCAGCGCGCCAGGCACCGACTGACCGAAGGTAAATAATTCCGACGTGGTGTTTTGCATCTGCATCACCAGACTGTCATCGCGATTCAAAACCTGCGCGGTGTGTGCAGAAAATATTCTGGCCTTGTCGGCGGCGTAGGATTCCATGTTGCCGTGCCAGTCCAGATGATCCTGGCTGACGTTCAATACCGTCGCAGCGTCAGCCTCCAGACTGTAAGTGCTGTGCAATTGAAAACTGGATAATTCCAGCACCCAGACTTCGGGCAGCGCATTCTCATCGATACAGATTCTCAGCACGTCCAACACTGCCGGGCTGATATTGCCGGCAATTTTGACCGATTTTCCGGCGCGCTCAACCAGCAAGCCAACCAGACTGGTGACGGTCGTTTTTCCATTGGTGCCGGTAATGGCCAGGATTTTCGGTTGATATTGCTGGGTGTCGCGCAGATGTCTTAAGCTTTGCGCGAAGATTTCGATCTCACTCCACATGGGAATGGCGCGCTCGTTGGCCAAAAGAGCGATCTCACGTAATTCATTTAATTCTGATAAACCGGGGCTGACGACAATGAAATCAATCCCATCCAGCAAGCTGGCCGAAAATTCGCCACTGATAAATTCGCAGTCCGGCGACAACGTCAGCAACTGCGGCAAACGCTCAGGTGCACTGCGTGTATCGGCAACCCGCAGCACGGCACCGCAACGCGTCAACCAGTGCGCTGCCGACAGACCCGATTCACCGAGTCCCAATACCAGTACTTTTTTATGCGAATAATCCATTAACGTAGTTTCAGCGTAGACAAACCGAACAACACCAGCATCATCGTGATAATCCAGAACCTGACCACGACCTGCGTTTCTTTCCAGCCCTTTTTCTCGAAATGATGATGCAGCGGCGCCATCAAAAACAGTCGCTTGCCGGTACCGAACTTCTTCTTGGTGAATTTAAAATAGCCCACCTGAAGAATCACCGACACCGTTTCGACCACAAACACGCCACCCATCATGAACAGCACAATTTCCTGGCGCACGATCACCGCGATCGTACCCAATGCACCACCCAAAGCCAGCGCACCGACGTCGCCCATGAAAACCTGCGCCGGGTAGGCGTTGAACCACAGGAAGGCCAGACCGGCCCCGGCCATCGCGCCACAGAAAATCAGCAACTCACCGGCGCCCGGGATATGCGGCAGGAACAAATATTTGGAATAGCTGGCATTACCCGTGACATAGGCAAACAGGCCGAGCGCACTGCCGACCATCACGGTGGGCATGATCGCCAGGCCATCGAGTCCGTCGGTCAGATTGACGGCATTGCTGGTGCCAACGATCACGCAATAAGTCAATCCGATAAAGCCCCAGACGCCGAGCGGATAACTGATTGTTTTAAAGAAGGGCACGATCAAATCGGCTTTGTTGGGCAGATTCATGGACAGGCCGGACTGCACCCAATCCATGAACAGGCCCACGAACTGGGTATTGGAAGGTGCCGAGACCGAGAACGCCAGATACACGGCAGCGATCAATCCAATCAGCGATTGCCAGAAATATTTTTCTTTGGAGGACATCCCATTTGGATCTTTAAATACAATCTTGCGGTAGTCGTCGACCCAGCCGATCGCACCAAAACCCAGGGTCACCACCAGTACCACCCAGACAAACCGATTGCTTAAATCGGCCCACAACAGAGTCGATACGCCAATCGAAATCAATAACAGGACTCCGCCCATGGTCGGCGTGCCGGATTTGGCCAAATGCGATTGCGGACCGTCGGTGCGCACCACCTGGCCGACCTTCATGCGCGTCAACATGCGAATCACACCCGGCCCGGCGATCAAGCCTATCGATATCGAGGTCAGCGTTGCAAACACGGCCCGGAAGGTAAGAAAGTTAAAGACCCGGAACACGCCGATATCTTGTTGAAAAAATTGTGCCAACCAAAGCAACATAGACTTATCTTTCCGTGTTCATTAAATGTGCAACCACGCGTTCCATTTTCATGAAACGCGAGCCTTTGACTAATACCGTCGAACTGTTTGTTGCGCATGCATCGAGCCTGGCCAGCAGCGGCTCAATCTGTTCGAAGTGCGTGGCACCTGCGCCAAATGCATCACTGCTGTGTCTGGCGAGCTGACCAAGTGTCAGCAATACCGGAATGCCCTGCTGTTTTGCATAAGCGCCGATTTCAACGTGGTAGGCCGGGCCGTCGTTGCCGACTTCACCCATATCGCCCAGCACCAGAATTTTTTCGCCTTCAGCCTGCGCCAGGACATGGATCGCCGCGCGCACTGAATCGGGGTTGGCATTGTAGGTATCGTCGATAATCACCGCGCCGTTATGCGCGCGCTTTTTCTGCAAACGTCCCGACACCGGCGTAAAGCTTTCCAGACCTGCGACAATGGCGGCGTGCCCGCATCCAATTGCATGGCAGGCGGCAATCGATGCCAGGGCATTCAACACGTTGTGAACACCTGCTGCTGCCAGTTGAATCTGTACGGATTGACCAGCAATCGAGACAGTCAGCTCGTTGCCGAATTCAGTCGGAACAAACGTCCCTGAAATATCCGCAGCATCGTTCAGACCGAAACTGAGGACCTTGCGCGCACCGGCGTAGCTGCGCCATAAATCGCTGTAAGGGTCACCGGCCGGAAAAACTGCCACGCCATCTTTTGGCAAGCCTCTAATCACTGCGCCATTTTCTTTGGCCACTGCTTCCACGCTTTGCATAAATTCCTGATGCTCACGCTGTGCATTGTTGACCAGCCCAACCATCGGTGAGGCAATCTGCGCCAGTTGCGCAATCTCACCGGGATGATTCATACCGAGCTCGATGACAGCGGCCTGATGTTGTGCCGTCAATCTGAACAAGGTTTGCGGCACACCGATATCGTTATTCAGATTGCCTTGAGTCGACAGCGTATGGTCTGCGCCAAAAGCTGCTTTTAAAATTGCAGCAATCATTTCTTTGACCGTGGTTTTTCCATTGCTGCCGGTGACGCCGATCACGGGTAAATTGAAATGCATGCGCCAGGCATGGGCAATTTCACCCAGTGCGACGCGGGTATTGGCAACCACGAATGCGGGGATGGCAAGGTTGGCAGGCAGCCGTTCAACAACGATGGCTGCGGCGCCAAGCTTGATCACGTCTTCCAGAAAATCATGAGCATCAAAATTTTCGCCGATGATCGCAATAAATAAACATCCCGGCACCACTTTGCGACTGTCAATGACAACACTGTGGATGACCAGTGCCGGGTCAATGTGTTGATGGCCGGCGGTCGTCAGGCTGCGTTGAATCTGGGCCAGACTCATTTTCATAATCCGGCTCCTTTGCTGGCCAGATCCGCCAGCGCAATATTGGCGTGATCAATATCTGAGAACAGCAATTTTTTTCCTTTGATTTCCTGATACGCTTCATGCCCTTTGCCGGCCAACAGCACCACATCATTTTTTGCGGCATTTTTTACGGCAAATAAAATCGCTTTGGCACGATCGGGTTCCAGCATCGGTGCCGGAACGTGGCCGACCGTAAATCCGGCGGCGATATCAGCCATGATTTGTTCCGGATCTTCGCTGCGCGGGTTGTCGCTGGTGACAATGATTTCATCGGCCAGTTCGGCAATTTTCCCCATCACAGGACGTTTACCCGGATCGCGGTCACCGCCGCAACCAAATACGCACCACAGTTTTCCCTGTCTTTCGGTGGCCACTTCGCGCAGATTGATCAAAGTTTTTTCGAGCGCATCTGGCGTATGCGCATAATCAATAATAACCAAGACCCGACCGGCTGCGCTGAGCTGCTCCATGCGTCCGGCGACGGCAGTAAGTTGCTCGACGGCGTGCAGCGCATCGCGCCAGGTCACGCCTTTGACGAACAAGGTCGCCAACACCGCCAGCACATTGCTGACGTTGAAGCGCCCTATCATTTGGGTTTTGACTGACCCGCTGCCGAACGGCGAATCGAGATGAAAACTGGTGCCGCTGTGAGTGCTGCGCAAGTTGCTCGCTTTCAGCAATGCCAGCTGCTCACCAAATTGGATGGCACTGTCTTCGATCGCGTAGCCAACTACCTGCGTGCCGCGATTGATGCACAGTTGAGCGAGCCGCACACCGGCCGGATCATCCAGATTCAGCACGGCCGCCTTTAAATCGGGCCACTCAAACAGGCGACGCTTGGCTGCTTCGTAATGCTCCATGTCGCCATGAAAATCAAGATGATCGCGCGTCAAATTGGTGAACACGGCCACATCGACGTGCATGCCATTCATCCGACCTTGTTCCAGACCGATCGATGAGGCTTCGATGGCAATCGCGGCGGTGGAGAGGTCACGCTGGACGGCGATTTTCTGATGCAGCTGAATCGCGTCCGGCGTGGTAAAGCCGGTCACATCAAATTCGCCGATGCTGCCATTTTTTGCCGTCGCAATCCCCAGCGTGCCAATCACACATGCTGACTGACCCAGGCTGGACACGGCGCGTGCCAGCCAGTTGGTGCAGGAGGTCTTACCGTTAGTACCTGTGACAGCCATCGTGAACATTTTGGCGTCAGGATGATGCAGATAGGCGCTGGCAATGAAACCGGATTGCCACAATAAATTGGGCACCGCAAAATGCGGCACCAGCAAATCCTCACTCCAGACAAACTCCAGCTCCTCATAGACAACTGCGGCAGCGCCCTGCGCAATCGCCTGCTTGATGTAGTTGCGACCGTCGTCATTGGCGATCGGGAAGGCAAAAAATACGTCGCCCGGTTGTACCTTGCGCGAGTCGGCGACCATGCGCAGTACCTGCTTCGGTGCCAGCCTGATGAGCCATTGAACAACGGGTTCGATTGAAGTAACCATCACATGACGTCTCCCAAACCGTTATCAGGCAAAACGCTGGTGACCGTGGTATCCGGCGCGACGTTCATAGTGCGCAGCGCGCTGGCGGTAATACTGGAAAACAGCGGCGCAGCAACCTGGCCGCCGAAATGCGGGCCGGACGGATCTGGTTCATCAACCATCACGGCGACAATAATGCGCGGATTCGATACCGGCGCAAAACCGCAAAATGAGGCGATATATTTTCTGACGTACACACCGTGTTCAACTTTATAGGCGGTACCGGTTTTGCCTGCCACGCGATATCCGGGCACACGTGCCTTGATGGCGCTGCCTTCCGGACCGGTCACGGTTTCCAGCATCATGCGCATGGTTTGGGCAGTATTGACCGAGATGATGCGTTCGCCCACCGGCGGCTGATCGACTTTTTTAAGTGACAGTGGGATGAGTTCACCGTCGCGCGCAAAAATTGTGTAGGCATGCGCCAGTTGAATGGTAGACGCGGTGACCCCTTGCCCATACGCCATCGTCGCCTGCTCGATTGGACGCCAGGTTTTGAAATTACGCAGGCGGCCCGCCGCCGTACCTGGAAAATCGAATTTCGGCGCCTGACCAAAACCAACCTTGGTGAACATTTCCCACATTTCCTGCGGTGGCATCATCAAGGCAATCTTGGCTGTGCCGATATTTGACGACTTTTCGATAATTTGCGCTACCGTTAACGCGCTGCTTTCATGGGCATCATGGATGAGCGCTGTGCCGATCGTCATCTGGTTACCAATCTGAAAAACCGTTTCGGGTCTGACCCGGCCGGTTTCCAAAGCCAGCGAGACCGTGAATGGTTTCATCACCGAACCTGGTTCGTAGGCGTCAGTCATGACCCGGTTACGCAACTGCGCACCAGATAACTTGGACCGATCGTTCGGGTTATACGACGGCAAATTCGCCAGCGCCAAAATTTCACCGGTCTGCACATCGACCACCACCACGCCGCCGGCCTTGGCTTTAAATTTCGCCATCGTCTCTTTTAACTGCGCGTAGGCGATGTACTGAATCTTGCTGTCAATTGACAGAGTCAATTCCCTGCCGTCATGCGGTTCATTCACCGCACGCAAATCCTCAACAATATGACCGAGCCGGTCTTTGATCACACGCCGGCTTCCCAACTTGCCAGCCAGATCCGACTGATCAGCCAATTCCATACCCTCTTGTCCGGCGTCTTCCACATTGGTGAAACCGACCACATGCGCAGTCGCTTCGCCTTCCGGATAAAAGCGTTTGTATTCCTTGCGGGTTTGCACGCCGTTGATATTGAGCGCAACAATCCTGTCTGCCGTTGCCTGTTCAACCTGGCGTTTGAGGTAAACAAATTGGTGATCTGAATCGAGTTTTTTGCGCAGATCGCCTTCACTCATTTCCAGCAAACCGGCAAGTTGATGAATTTTTTCTTTTGGTTCTGCCAGCACATCTTCAGGAATCGCCCAGATCGCCTTGACCGGAATGGATGAAGCAAGCACCAATCCGTTTCTGTCAGTGATCTTGCCGCGCGTGGCGGGCAATTCCAGCGTGCGTGCGTAGCGCGACTCACCTTGCTTTTGCAGGAAGTCGGTGCTCATCGCCTGCAACCAGAAGGCCCGACCGATCAGCGCGACAAAGGCGATGAACAGCACAAACATCACCACGCGCGAGCGCCAGGCAGACAGCTTGGTTGCCAGCACCGGATTGGCCGAAAACGGCACGCCCCTGGCATTGGCTTTGCGCCCTCTTGACGATGACCTTTCGGTCTTGCGTGGACTAGTGCTCATCGGCTTTTTGTTTACTGTTCAGTGTTATGTATTGGGTGCGGTCCGCTGTGACCGGCACCATGTTTAAATCATTTACTGCACTGGCCTGAATCCGTTCATGCTTGCCCAGATTTGATTGGTCCAGCTGCAGTTGCGACCATTCCACATCCAGCTGCCTTGCCTCGGTCTGCGACCGCTCCAGCTCGATAAATAAATGGCGTGCCTGATATTGGGTTTTGACCAGCACCAGAGCGCACACCAGCAAAGCGATCAACAACACCACGTTGAAGCGGCCGCTCATTGCGCACCCGCTGCAGGCAGGCGCTGGGCCACGCGCATGATCGCCGAACGGGCGCGCGGATTGGCCGCGATCTCAGCATCGCCCGGTTTTACACGGCCCAACAATTTCATCAGCGGCTGCGGCAGATCCGCCGTGCGGATTGGCAGGCGTCGGTCAGGTTGTTTTACGACCGCCTTCTGTGCCATGAATTGCTTGACGATCCGGTCTTCCAGGGAATGAAAACTGATCACCACCAATTTACCGTCGGTGGCCAGCAGATCAAACGCCTGCGTCAGGCCGCTTTCAAGGTCTTCAAGTTCCTGATTGATGAAAATCCGGATAGCCTGGAAGGTACGAGTGGCCGGATCCTTACCTTTTTCACGCGTCTTGACGGCACCAGCCACGAGTTCGGCAAGCTCTCGTGTGCTTGAAATTGGTCCGAGCTGTCGGCGAGCTGTAATCGCCTTTGCAATCTGAAAAGCAAACCGTTCTTCCCCATAATTTCTTATAACCTCCTCTATGTTTTTTTCCGTTGCCGTCTCTAACCAGGTTGCTGCTGACACGCCGCGCGTGGTATCCATCCGCATATCGAGTGGACCATCGGCACGAAAACTGAATCCACGGGTCGCGTCGTCAACCTGTGGAGATGAAATACCTAAATCGAGCAATACGCCGTCAACATGATGGATGCCGCGCGCCTGCAGTTCGGCCTGCAAGGTGGCAAAGCTGTTGTGGACGATGGAAAAGCGCGGATCGTGAATTTGTTTGGCGTTCGCAATTGCCTGCAGGTCTTTGTCAAACGCGATCAATTTTGCCGTTGGCGACAATTGCGACAGCAACAGGCGGCTATGACCGCCGCGTCCAAACGTGCCGTCGACATAAATACCATCCGCCTTCAGTGGCTGGAATGCGTCGATCGCTTCATGGAGCAGCACTGTACTGTGCACGAACTGCTGGTTGGATGCAGGATCAGTTGGCGGTAATGTTGGGTGGGGATTAGTCATGCTCACCCCTGATCAGAAAGAGAAGTTACTCAGCACGTCAGGCATGCCGGTTGCGATGGCGTCTGCCTCGCTGGCGGCAAGTTTTTGCGCATCCCAGATTTCAAAATGGGTGCCCATGCCCAGCATCATGACATCACGCGCCAACTCTACCGCGCTGCGCAATTCCGGGGCAACCAGGATTCGGCCCGTACCGTCCATCTCAACATCGCAGGCGTTGCCGAGAAAAATCCGCTGCCAGGACCGCGCCGACATCGGCCATTTGGCGATCTCGTCGCGATGCGATTCCCAGGTCGGGCGCGGGAACAGCAACAGACAACCGTGCGGATGGCGCGTTAAAGTGATGCGGCCTTCACACTGCACTAACAGGGCGTCACGATGCCTGGTCGGAATCGTCATCCGGCCTTTCGCATCGAGTGTCAGAGCAGACGCACCTTGAAACACAGTGAACCTCTTGGGGAATGGGGAAATTAAAAAAAACTGCGGGATATTTCTCGGAAATATCCCACAAATAGACACTTTTTTACACTAACTCCCACTTTAGAGGAAGCGATTCCTGCGGTCAAGCGAAAAAACAGGAATTTTTACAATGAAGTCAATGACTTAGCTGCGATTGCTCAAGCACTTGATAATTGAAATATTGCGTAAAATTAATAACTTAGCGGAGGAAGTGAATGTTATAGCTTAGCTATACACATGGTTTTACGGATTTCTTGATTGGCATTTAGAGGGAGAGGCTTGTTTTTCTGTGTTGCTTTAATGAAAAATGTGCGTGATTGAGTTCGCTTCGAAAATCGGACCATTTTGGCAAGGTTTCCCGATAAAAATGACTCAATTTGAGCTATGTAATTTCAGCAGTGGTCTAGCTTGGATCTGCTACTTAGCATTTTCGAGCTATCAATCGGCCTGGTAGCAAAGTAAAAATACCGTCATTTAAATGGCCACTTTTTTTGAGGAAGAGACATGGAAACTACTTCAGTACCATCAACCGTTACCCGGCAACACCAAACCAATCACGCCGCGCCCACTCCAACCAATCGGTCCGAACCACCTCGTGTGGCAATCACGTTCAGTTTTCCACCCGTGCTTGCACGCAACCCGAGGATACTGGAATTCGCGTCCTACCCTTTTGGTGCGGCCGGCATTTTCTGCATGGCCAATCATCGTTATGTCGCGGGATTATCGCTGCTAGGAGTCTGCGCGGCAGAACTGAATCGGCTGCAAAACCGCCTGAGCGGTCCATATCTCGCCTATTTTTTAGTCAATACATTAAGTATTGACTAAAAAATAGGCAAAATCTGTCCTCGCTCAGCCGATTTTTCGCTTCGATTCGTTCTACCGCGCAGACTCCTAGCAATTTTTGCCGGACTGGCTGAGACGAGTGCCTTTATTCGGGTAATTTTCGAAGAACACCATGTTCCAGAAATTCAGGAAAGGTTGAGGAGATTAGGTCGGTTACCCTGAGGCGCACCGACCAGGTACATCAGTCAAATCGGCTTGACTTTTTTGATCGATCTGATCAGTGCCGCGCTTGCGTAAGTACGAATCACATTCAACGTAACAAGGTGCAGCACAAGCGGTATGACGAGTGTGTGGTAACCAAAATAACTATGCAGGCGCCCACAAATGCCCAGTAATGCTGCTGCGTCCCGCCTGTCATGCTCAGACAACTCATGGGCATGATCTGAGGATTTCAGCGGCGCTTGCTGGCAGTGCGACTCAGTTGAGTGCGCTTTTTTTGTCGCGTCTGACACACAGGGATGGGGGGTGGGATTGATCGATTGAGTAGTAACAGATTCCATGAATTTCTCCCTTAAATTAAAAAAATTAAGGAGCTATTACAGCTCGGTCGCTGTTCCAGCCAAAAGCAGACACGCCAATTGGGACGCCGATCAAGGTTAACCGCTTCAGACAAGTCTGGCGTGAGCCGTCCGAATCTGTCGGACCGATTAATTTATGATCGCGCCGCTCGACCATTGGCGCACTGCCGATCAAAAGATCAAGCATTTGGGCTGAAGGCGGCGCATTGTTTTGCGGAGCTGTTTTTTGTTCCTGGTTGGTGGCGGACAGCTTATCTGACTTTATACCTTGCATATATCCTCCGGTAAAAGATTGAATGTTGTTATGACTAATCTAGTCAAGGCAAACACCAGCCGACCAGAATAATAACCATGTTCTCGGATTGAAATTGGTAATATCCCGCATAGAAATACGCGAAATTGTCACTTGATGAACTGTAAATTGTGGCTTTTCCGGGGTTTACACACCTTGCCAACGACATCAAAATCCGCCCCACCTTACATGGTTACTTCGGCCTGACATTGAAAGTTACGCTCATGATATCTGCAATTAAAAGCTACTTTGGTATCCAGTCACACGACCATGAAAGCATCCCATTGGATGGTCAGGACCATGAAGACCATTCCGAACTCATTCTTGATGGGCCGCCCGGCCAAACGCAACTGAAAAATATATGCAGTAGCGGAGCTGTTTTTTACGGAACACGTTGCATGGGTGCCGCAATGCTTGGCGCCGGCCTGACCAGTGTTGGGTGCGATCACATGATGCACGAGTCTCCGAATTTCAAAGCCAGCCAGGGTCTGTGGATCGGGATCGGCATTGGTCTGTACGTCGCTGGATCGGCCGCCTCATGCAGAAACAAAGGCGCTCCGGACTATTGGCAATATGCTCAGCAATGTGCCAGAGATGCGGTGGTCCCAGCTCTGACTGCAGTAAGCGTCTATTTGGCGAAGTCACACGGGATCATTTGAACTGGTTTGGCTGGATAATTTTTTAGATCCAGATGAGCGTGTTCAAGGCACCAGCAACAGCCCAATATCAAGAAGTTAAAAATGAAGCAAGCCGATAGGCCGGATTCTGTTACGACAGCATCACTGCTGTTATGACAGCCATTCCTCTAGGCCCTGAGTTGCCTCAGGGCTCAAGCTTTCTACCCGCACGCTCCGCGAGCCGCCTCAATGCGTGCCTATTTGAAATTGCTCCGGGTGGAGGATACCGCGTTTCACCGTAACTAAATACGCTCGTCTCTGTGGCCCTGTTCCTCGTCTTATATCTTGAGCCAACTGCACTTTCGACTTTCGACGGACGGCCGTTAACCGTCACCCTGCTCTGTGGAGTCCGGACCTTCCTCCCGTTTTCATCACTTTGCATGCAAGGCGATGAAAACCAGCGGCTGTCTGGCTTGCTTCGGAGACGGATTCTACCAGAGTGCCAGGGATAAAAGCTGAACAAAGCGGCGATTTCTGGTAGGGTATCGTCTTTTCCTCGCACGACTACCCCTCATGCCCAATTCAACAACTTCCCCCCTTTCATCCCGTTCCGGCGGCCAATTGATCGTCGACGCGTTGCAGTTGCATGGCGTTGATACCATTTTCGGGGTACCCGGCGAGAGCTATCTGCCGGTTCTGGATGCCTTGCATGAGCATAAAAACAATACTTCGCATATCAAGGCACCGATCCGCTTCATCATCAATCGTCAGGAAGGCGGATCGGCATACATGGCCGAAGCCTACGGCAAGTTGACCGGCAAGCCGGGTATCTGCTTTGTCACGCGCGGACCTGGGGCAACCAATGCGTCGATTGGCGTACATACCGCGTATCAGGATTCAACGCCGATGATTTTGTTTATTGGTCAGGTCGGCAATGATTTTGTCGAGCGTGAAGCATTTCAGGAAATCGATTACCGCCGGATGTACGGCCAGATGGCGAAATGGGTCGCGCAGATCGACCGGGCCGACCGCGTTCATGAATATGTAGCGCGCGCGTTTCAGATAGCTACCAGCGGACGTCCAGGCCCAGTTGTTTTGGCGCTGCCGGAAGACATGCTGTCGCAACTGGTACCGAACGAAAAAATCCCCGCGATGCGTCATTATCAGCCGGTGCAGGCCTCGGCCAGCGGCCAGCAGATCGATGAGCTCACGCTGCGTTTGGCAAAATCACAAAGACCAATCGTGATTCTAGGGGGCGGCGGCTGGAATAAGGCGGCGTGCATCAATATTCAGCGCTTTGCCGAGCTGCAAAATATTCCGATTGCCTGTGCCTTCCGTTTTCAGGATTTGTTTGATAATCAGCATCCGAATTACATCGGCGATGTAGGTATCGGCATCAATCCAAAATTGGCCGACCGTATCAGACAGGCCGATCTGGTGATTGCCATCGGCCCGCGTCTGGGTGAAATGACCACCAGCGGCTACAGCATCCTGGAAGCGCCGGTTCCCAAACAAAGTTTGATTCATATTCATAGCGATGCACTCGAGCTGGGCCGGGTGTATCAGGCTGACATGTTGATCAACAGCGGCATGCCGCAGATTGCCGTTGCCTTGGCCGGCCTGCCCAAGGTTGGCAACTGGCAGCTGAGTGTCGAGCAAGGTCGCGCCGACTACGAAGCCAATCAGACCGAAGCACCAATATTCAGGGATGGCACCCAACCGCTGAATCTCTGGCAGGTCGTGCAGGAACTGCGCGCCCAGATACCTGCGGATACGATTATCACTAACGGCGCCGGCAATCACACCACCTGGGCGCACCGCTACTATCGCTATGGCATGATGCGCACCCAGTTGGCGCCGACCTCCGGGGCCATGGGTTACAGCGTGCCATCTGGCATCGCGGCCAAAATCACCTATCCGGACCGCACTGTGGTGACCTTTGCCGGTGACGGTGAATTTATGATGAACGGTCAGGAACTGGCAACGGCGGCACAATATGGTGCTGGCGTGGTGGTGCTGCTGTTTAATAACGGGATGTATGGAACAATCCGCATGCATCAGGAACGCGAATTTCCGAATCGTCAGGTGGGTACCGAATTACATAATCCAGACTTCGCTGCGTTGGCACGCGCTTATGGCGGATCGGGAGAGGTTGTCACGCACACCGCTGAGTTTGCGCCAGCTTTGCAACGTGCATTGGCATTCAGTCGCGAGAAGAAACTGCCGGCCTTGATCGAATTGCGTTACGACGGCAATTTGATTACGCCCGGCGCAACGCTCGAAGCTATTCGCAATACGGCATTAGCCAATCAGTAAATTTTCCTGACTGGGTAATGCCAGCAAGCCAAACTCCTCGCGCAATACGACAGCACGTTGTTCCGGCGCGAGGAGGCGTTTTTCGGTTTTGCCATTGCTGATAATTTTCAAAGCATTCCCCAGCAAAATTTTCCTGCCGTTCGGCGTACAAATCACCACCAATAATTTTCTGACGAAAAACGAGTCACGATCGGTTGAATTGTACAAATTGGCTGGAGCAAAATCTTCCCAGTTTTGCGGGGTCAAATCAAACACGTACAGTGCTTCCCAGTCGTCATGAACCTTGGTTTGCAACAGGAACTCATCAGCACCGTCACGCGTTATCATGCATAACTCTCCATCGTGACTGACCGGCGTATCGAACACATTGACCCGCATTGGCGCACGGATTCCGTAACCGCCAAAACCACAATCGCATAGCCAGTTCTCGCCATCACACTGCACGATCACCGCCATATGGATCTTGGGTTTTTTTACGCCATGCGCAGCCGGCCGGGCTGCGACAAAAAAATAGGGAATGTGCAAAGCCTCCAGGGCCATGGCAAACAGACCATTCACCTCATAGCAATACCCGCCGCGCTGACGAGTCAGTAGCTTTTCAACAATATCGCCATGATCCAATGAAATAATCTTCCCAGCCTGAATATCCAGATTTTCAAATGGCACGTGCTGCATTTGACAACGCATCACATCAGCGACGGTGGCAAGTGTTGCGTCCGCCACGCCACGAAACTGAATGCGTTCAAAATAGCGATCAAGTGAGAATGCGGTCATTGAATTCAATTTCAATCTAAAGGTTTTCTGGCTATCATAGGCGCCTGCGACATCCTGCGCTGATGACACTTTAACCAGACTAATTCATGCTTTCCAATTTTTCAATGGTATCCAATACAAAATCACTGTCCAGAGTCCTGATTTTGGTCTCATTGTTAGCGATCAGCCTGAATATTATGGCGCAAACCGCGCCCAGTGCTGCTACGCCGACCCCAATAGCAGAGTCGGTGCTCACACTGATTGCCAATTACAAGCGCATTCTGTCCTTGCAAGGATACAGCACGACGCCCACCATCACCCACCAACAGCATCAAGAGGCGGTACGTGTCGGCGAATACCTGTTTGTAGAAGATCAACGTCTGTCAGCCACCATTGTTGAACGCCTGCTGGCTCATCCCAAAAGCGGGCCATCAGAGGTTGATGATTTTTTGGCCGCGCTGAGCAATCCGTCGCTATTGGACGCAGATTTGTTTGCGGTGCGCGGCATCGTCACCGAGGTGGCAAAGAAGGCCACGCTCAACGCGGCGCAAGCGAAGCAAATTCGTGGCATTTTGAAAAAATTGGCCCTTGCGCACAACAAGTATGGTGAAGAATTAAGTGCTGCATTAAGTGAAAAAACGATCCGGCCAATCAAACCTCTACGCCCGGCCTGGACCGCCTATATAGCAACAGTCGAACAACAATATCCGGCAGCCGGTTTAATCGATACATTCAAGAGCGCCATCCCCACTGCTGAACAGCAGGCCCTGCCGTCCGACAAGACCGAAGAGCTGGTAGTGCAAGCCAGGCAGAATGAATGGCAAGGTTTGCAGCTTGAAAAAGGCAGTGTTTTACTCAGCTTTGACGATGGTCCGCATCCAGTCTATACCAAGGAAATTTTGGCGATCCTGGAACGATATAAGGTCAAGGCAATTTTCTTTCAGCTCGGCCAGAATCTTGGCACAGTCACTGACGGGCATGCCGAGCTGACTCGCAACGAAGAGATCGAGAAAGACATCTTGAGCGCAGGTCATGCTATCGGCAATCACAGCTTTACCCATCCGTTTTTACCTAAACTCGATCAAACCGAGGTGGATCAGGAGATCGACAAGACCCAGGCCTTGCTCGATCTGATTATTCCCGATGATGCTCATCGCACCCACATGTTCCGTGCACCATATGGCGCGCGCAACTCAATGATTCTGGGGGAAATCGGTGAACGCGGTTTGCGGTCCGTGCTGTGGAATATCGATTCGCTGGACTGGTCCGATCCGGTGCCTGAATCGATCGTGCATCGTATTTTGCAAGAACTGGAACATTCGGGACGCGGCATCATATTGATGCACGATATCCATCCCAAGACTGTGATCGCGCTGACGATGCTGCTCGATGAATTGATCAAGCGTGGTTACCATTTTGTGCATTGGGATGGTGGGAATTTGGTTGCCACGGTGCGCGATGTGCCCGAAACACCCTCTGCACAGCCCAATCCGATATCTCCATAAGCGGGTAATCGCCACTCCTCCGGCTACGCAATAATGCCTGCTTAAGCAGAGGAGTTCGTCTTGTTCGAACATGGGTTTTCGGCAATAGCCGGCATTTACTGACTGTTTTAGCATTCACCATAAATATTTCTCGCCTGCTATTGGCTTAAGGAGTATTCCGAATACGACACCATTTTCCTTTTGGGAGTGAATTGAAATGCCCGGCCCTATTAACCCTATTAATATTACTAACCTGTCCTTCAAATCTTACACAGTTACAAAAGCGAATCACTGTAATGCTTCCCTTCCAATGGAAATTGAATATAACAATAAAAAGTATTTCGTCCGCGCGAACGATGCATGTAAGCCTCAGGAAGGATTCACGATCAATCGTTATACAGGCGTTGGAATTTGCGGTACTTTCATCGCTGCTGTCCGCAATTTTTTTGACATTGACAAATATGCAGCGAGATCGATGGTCGCAAGAGATTTTTTTGGGCCTTATCAAGTGAATCTTGAAGGAGGGTTCCGAACTGTAGCCGGAAAAACTTTCCCACTCCAAGTTACAATCGGAAAAAACCAATATGGAATTACCTATGAAGAAAAAGGGAAAAATGCAACTGAAAACGTGTTAAGTTTGTCTGTAAAAAGTGAATCCCTCAATCAGGGAGGCCTCACCCTCAGCGCGCGCCAGGTTCGTAATGTGAACAGAGGTCTCAACGACGCTTTTCGGCAAACAGTGCCCACTGGAGAAGCAAGATACAAAAAAACATCAACGCCACCAGCCAGCCCGACTTCGACTTCAAGTAAAAAACCTGAAGTATCAAATAATCAATTGTAGCGCCTTTTTAGAGGCACAAAAGGTTGGCTATAACTTTAACCAAGCTCTGAACACTATCAAAAAATTTTTATTAGTCACTGACACCATGACCAACAACTTTGACCTGGCACTTGCTGATTTAGGATTTCCGTCTTTTGGAGATGACGATTTCTTTAATTTCTCTCTGGAGCGTGGCGATAAAACGCACATCAGTGTTAGCCTGCATCGAGATCAGGAAAGCAATCTCTTGCGTATTTCAGCCTGCACCAGCAACGGAATTTCCCATGGCGTTTCGCAGCAATTTTTCGAGCAATTCGCCCAGGCGGCAATGGAACCATTTCGGGATGGATTTGGGGTGGGCATGCTGGAAAACAGCGATCGCCTGTGTGTCTTTTACAGCCTGCCAATACAGGACTACGTAGTTGGCAAAAGCAGTGCCATACTTGAGAAGCTAATTGAACAAGTTGAAAAATGGGATGCGCTATTGCCTTATGCCGGCCATTAGTTCTACTGATTTTCCCCCAACTCAGGGCTAAATTGCAACTGATGCAAATGCGCATAAGTGCCATTTTTCTGGATCAGTTCTGCATGCGTACCCATCTCGGCAATCTCGCCATTGGCCATCACCACGATCCGGTCAGCGCGTTCAATGGTTGACAGACGATGCGCAATCACCAGCGTTGTGCGCCCCTGCATTAACACGTCCAGAGCTTGCTGGACTGCGCGTTCGGATTCGGTATCCAGCGCTGAGGTCGCTTCATCGAGAATCAGAATCGGCGCATTCTTGTAAATGGCGCGCGCAATCGCCAGGCGTTGACGCTGCCCACCGGACAGGCGCAATCCGTTGTCACCAATTTCCGATTGCAATCCCAGGGCCATGTTGTCCACGACATCGGTCAAATTCGCTGCCTTGACTGCGGCATCGATGCGCACCGGGTCTGGGTGATCGTCGCCATACGCGATGTTGGCCGCGATCGTGTCGTCAAACAGCACCACGTTTTGTCCGACCATGGCAATTTGCTGACGCAGGCTGGTCAGCGATATCTCAGCCAGATTTTGTCCATCCAAAGTAATGAATCCGGAAGTCGGCGTATAAAACCGCGGCACCAGATTCACCAGCGAAGTTTTACCTCCACCGGACATGCCCACCAGCGCAACTGTTTCGCCGGCCTTGATGGCGAAGTTGATCCCCTTGAGGATCTGATCCTGGCCGGTATAACTGAATTCGATGTTACGAAATTCAAGATCGCCTTTGGCGCGCTGCTGCAGATCAATTCCGCCAACAGGTTCCGCCGGAATATCGATCAGATTAAAAATCGATTCCGAGGCGATCAGGCCGCGCTGCAGCGGGCCATTCAAATCAGAAAGCCGCTTCAGTGGCGACAGGATCAGTAACATGCAGGTGATGTATTGCGCAAAGTCCCCCGCACTGAACTGGTTCGAATGAAAGGGCAGCAATGAGGGCCGCATCGCCACGATGATCACCAGCGACACGGCGAGCGCTGCCACCATCTGCGTGATCGGTGTAGCCGAACCGGAAGCCACTGTCACCCGCTGGGCATAACCACGGAATTTTTCGCTCTTGGTATGAAAACGGCGTTCTTCATATTGTTGCGCGCCGAAAATTCGGATCACCTGACTGGCGCGCGTCGCTTCTTCCACGACCTGGGTTAACTCGTTGTTCAACTGCTGCTGGTTTTGATTCAGAAAACGCAGCCGCTTGCTGGTCAGGCGCACCACAAAGGCCATGGTCGGTACCACCACCATTGCCAGGATGGTCAATTGCCAGTTCTGGTAAAACAGGTAGGAAATCAGTGCCACGATGGTGATCGAGTCGCGCACCAAAGTGTTGATCGAAATTTTGACCATGTCGACCACCTGCTGCACCTCATACATGATGGTGTTGATCAATCGTCCGCTGGATTCATTGTGATAAAAACTGATCGGCACGTCCAGTGTCCGTTTGAACATCAAGGCACGCAAATCGCTGAGCAATTTATTGGCGACCCAGAACATATAGTATTGCGTGCAAAACGTAAAAATGCCGCGAAAGAAAAATACGCCGACGATACCAAGCGGGACCATCCAGATTGGCAGCGATCGTTGTTCAGAGAAGCCGCTGTCGATTAAGACTTTGAGCAGATACGGAAAGATCGGCTCGGTAATGGCAGCACCGATCATGCCGAACACCGCCATCAGCAGCCGATTCGTATACGGCTTGACTGCATCCTTGAGCCGCACATAGTAAGGATTAATTTTCATGGGGTCCGTATTATTTTTTTAGTTTTAATAAACTACCGCGACCTGTTGCGATGAAAACAGGTCGACCAGCTTTTGCTGCAATTCTTCGTCGGGATTCACGCGCCATTCGTCGGAGAAACGCAATTCCGCACTCGCCGTCGCGCTTTGATAATGGACCAGCAATGGACAACCCTGACCATTTAAATGCGGATCCAGCGTGGTCTGCAATTGTTTCACATCCAGTGCCGTGCTGATCTGAATGCGCAGGGCCTGGGCAAACTGAATCCGCGCCAGGGCAATGTCCATGACTTTTTCTGCCGTAACGCGCAGCCCGCCGGAAAAACGATCTTCCGACACCTTGCCCTGCACCGCCAGAAATTCGTCTTCCTTGAAAAATTGTTTGAACTGGTCTGCCAGTTCAGCGTACACGGTTACTTCCTGAGTCGCCGTATTGTCGTCGAGCGTGACGATCAGGATTCTGCCGCGTTGGGTCATCTGCGAACGGATCCCGGAAATGATGCCCGCCATCAGACGCGGATCACGCGAGGTCTCGAGTTTCGATAATGGCGTGCGTATAAACTGCCGCACTTCAGGCGCATAGATTGAGAACAGGTGACCGGACAGATAAAATCCGAGCGCCAATTTTTCTTCCGAGAGTTTTCTTTTTTCGCTCCATGCTGCCGCTTTGAGATAATCCGGTGAACCGGACATGCCGACATCGTCATCAAACAGACTCACCTGATTGCGCGCCGCTTCTGCCTGTTCCGCACATTCAATCGCCAGTCCGACATTCGCCAGTAGTACACCCCGATCGACATTCAGGCAGTCAAAGGCACCAGAGCGAATCAGCGACTCAATCGTGCGGCGGTTCACCTGACGCTTGTCGACGCGCTTGGCAAAGTCAAACAAATCAAGGAACGGACCGTCTTGGCGCGCGGCGATAATATTTTCAATCGCGTTCTGACCTGATCCTTTGACCGCACCCAAACCATAACGAATTTTATTGGCCGGTTTGCCAGGCGTGCCGACCGGCGTGAAGCGGTAATCGGAATGATTGACGTCCGGCGGCAACAGGGTCAGGCCGCACACATTGATCGTATCTTCCACCAGAATTTTGATCTTGTCGGTATCGTCCATGGCCAGCGACAGGTTGGCAGCCATGAACGCGGCAGGATGATGCGCTTTTAAATACGCGGTGTGATAGGCCAGCAAGGCATAGGCAGCGGCATGCGATTTATTAAAACCGTAGCCGGCAAATTTTTCCATCAAGTCGAAAATCTCGTCGGCCTTTTGTTCTGACAGACCGTCTTTGGCAGCACCGTTGCGGAAGATCTGGCGGTGCTCGGCCATCTCTTCGGCTTTCTTCTTACCCATCGCGCGCCGCAGCAAATCCGCACCGCCCAATGAATAACCACCGACCACCTGCGCCATTTGCATCACCTGCTCCTGATACACCATGATGCCGTAGGTTTCGGACAGAATGCCCTCGGTGCGCGGATCAGGATAATCAAACCGTTCGCCGTGTTTGCGTTTACAAAAGTCGGGAATCAGATCCATCGGACCTGGTCGATACAACGCCACCAGCGCGATAATATCTTCGAAGCGATCGGGACGCGCATCTTTCAGCATGCCTTGCATGCCGCGACTTTCCAGCTGAAACACTGCGACCGTTTTGGCTTTGGTGAGCAAGGTGTAGGAAGCTTTGTCGTTAAGCGGCAAGGTCTCCAGATTAAAATTGGCCATGGCCGGGTCGAGCATTTTAATGTAGCGGACCGCCCAATCCAGAATCGTCAGGGTGGTCAAACCCAAAAAGTCGAACTTGACCAGACCGACTGCTTCAACGTCGTCTTTGTCGAATTGCGATACCACGCCGCCATCGCCCCCCTGCGTGTAAAGCGGGCAAAAATCGGTCAGCTTGCCGGGTGCAATCAACACACCACCGGCGTGCATACCGATATTGCGAGTGATCCCTTCCACTTGCTGCGCCAGGTCGAGCAGTTGCCTGACTTCGTCTTCATTTTCAAGGCGCTCGGCCAGTGCCGGTTCTTCCTTGATCGCTTCGGCGATGGTAACTTGCTTGCCCGGTTTGAATGGGATGAGTTTGGAAATGCCGTCGCAAAAGTTATACCCGAAATCGAGCACGCGGCCCACGTCGCGAATCGCGCCTTTCGCAGCCATGGTACCGAAGGTTGCGATCTGCGACACGGCTTCCTTGCCGTATAAATCCTTGACGTGCTGAATGACGCGGTCGCGCCCTTCCTGGCAAAAGTCGATATCGAAATCGGGCATGGAGACCCGCTCAGGATTCAGGAAACGTTCGAACAGCAGATTGTAGGCAAGCGGATCCAGATCGGTAATCTTCAGTGAATACGCCACCAGCGAGCCCGCTCCGGAACCACGACCTGGTCCGACCGGCACGCCATTTTGTTTGGCCCACAAAATGAATTCGGCAACGATCAGGAAGTAGCCGGGAAATCCCATTTTGATAATCGTATCGGTTTCAAATTTCAGCCTGGCCTCGTAACGCGGCATCTGCTTTTCTCGCTCTGCCGGATCGGGATAGAGCTGCACCATGCGCTGCTGTAAACCGGCCTTGGCTTCCGAGACCAAAAAATCATCCAGCGTCATCCCATCAGGGGTTGGGAACAGAGGCAATTTTGGCTTACCCAGTTCGAGCACCAGATTGCAGCGCTTGGCAATTTCCACCGAGTTCGCCAGCGCGCCGGGCAGATCGGCAAACAGTTCCTGCATCTCGGCCTGGGTCTTGAAATAGTGGTCTTGATTGAAGCGTTTGACGCGCCGCCCGTTGGCCAGAATTTCTCCCTCGGCGATACAGGTGCGCGCTTCATGGGCAATGAACTCACTGGCATCAATAAATTGCACCGGATGGGTTGCGACCACCGGCAATCCCAGTTCGGCAGCCAGCGCGACCGACTGACGCACCTGAGCAGCCATGTTTGCCTGATTGGCGCGCTGAATTTCAATATAGAAGTGATCGGGAAAAACCTTGGCCCAATGCTGAGCGCAGCGTCGCGCGCCATCCAGATTGCCGTTCTCCAAAGCCATGCCTATATCGCCGAAGTGCGCGCCGGACAAGGCAATCAGACCCCCGGGCGGCAAGGCCGCCAACCACTCGGGCCGGATTTCGGCCCGCCCCAGATGCTGATTCACCAGCCAACTTTGCGAGAGCAGTTCACACAGCTGCAAATACCCGGTGTGGTTCTTGACGAACAGCAGCAGGCGGCTCGGCTTGTCGCGCTGATCATCATTGGTTATCCAGACGTCGCAGCCAATGACGGGTTTCACGCCCTTGCCACGTGCGCTCTTGTAAAACTTGACCATGCCAAACAGATTGGACAGGTCAGTGATCGCTAAAGCAGGTTGTTGATCTGAAGCGGCGGCCTTGATTGCATCGTCAATTCGAACCAATCCATCGACAATGGAGTATTCAGAATGCAGGCGCAGGTGTATAAAGTGCGGTATTGTCATAGGGCGCTATTTTACATGACGCCATAACGAATCCTGCAAGATTTCTGAATTCAGCCCTTTGCGTTTATAATGCTGACTAATCAAGGACTTACCAAAGCAATTCCGGTTCAATTCCCCACCTTTTGTTTAATCCAATAGCGAATTCTCAATACTATGCAGTCGCCCCAATACGTCAACATCTCTGCCTATAAATTTATTACCTTCGACGATACCGCTGAAAAGCGCCCGGAATATTTGGCAATTTGCAAACAGCTGAATTTAAAGGGAACGATTTTGTTAACGCCGGAAGGAATCAATCTGTTCCTGGCGGGATTGCGTCATGAAATCGATGGCTTCATGGCTTGGCTGCACAGCGATGCGCGCTTTGCCGATGTGGTGGCCAAGGAGAGTCTGTCGGATACCCAGCCGTTCACCAAGCTGTTGGTGAAACTGAAAGCCGAAACGATTACGATGCGCATGCCGCTGATCCGTCCGGAAGATGGGCGGGCACCATTCGTGAAACCGCCAACCTTGAAGCGCTGGCTCGATCAGGGCCACGATGACGAGGGGCGTCCGGTAGTCATGGTTGACACCCGCAATGCCTTTGAAGTTGATGTCGGCACGTTCGATAATACGGTGGATTTCCGGATCAATAAATTTACCGAATTCCCGGCCGTGATTGCGGCCAATAAAGAATCGTTAAATGACAAGACTGTGGTGACGTTTTGCACCGGTGGCATACGCTGTGAAAAAGCGGCGATTCACATGCAGAACGTCGGCTATGAGCACGTGTATCAGCTTGAAGGCGGGATCTTGAAGTACTTTGAAGAGGTCGGTGGAGCGCACTATCATGGCGACTGTTTTGTGTTTGACTACCGCACGGCGTTGAACCCGCAACTGGAAGCCACTGACACCACGCAATGCTATGCCTGTCGCGCCGTGGTGACACCGCGTGAACAGTTATCGCCGTATTACATCGCGGGCAAATCCTGCCCGCATTGCAAAAAACTGTCTACGGAAGATCTTGCCGCGGCTAAGATTTAGAACTGCCGCCTAACAACGCGGCGCGTTTCACCTGCTTGCTGCCTGTTGCCGGTGCCGCAGGTTTATCACCCAGCGTGCTGGCGGTAGGCTGATACGGCTGCAAAAACCATGGATCGATTTTTGGTGCTGACGAATAGCTTTTTTGCGTCGTCCGGCGATTGAATTTCTCTTCCGGCGCAGATTTGGTACTGCGTGGTTCGCGCGATCCATGTACTTCTACCGCCTTGGCAGCGACAAATCCAGCCAAATGCAGACGCACGATTTTTTGCTTGATCAGCTTTTCAATATCCGCCAGAAAGCGGTCGTCTTTTTCCGTGAACAACGATATCGCGTCACCCTTGGCACCTGCGCGGCCGGTACGCCCGATGCGATGTACATAGTCTTCCGCATTGTGCGGCAAATCAAAATTAATCACGCAGGGCAGTTCAGCAATATCCAAACCGCGCGCTGCCACATCGGTCGCAACCAGCACTTCGATTTCACCGCGCTTGAATGATTCCAGCGCCGCCATACGTTCAGACTGGGTTTTGTCGCCGTGAATCGCCGCTGCCTTGACACCGGTTTTAACCAGATTGAGCGCCAGACGCGACGCGCCGATTTTGGTATTGGAGAAAACAATCACCTGTTTTAGATTGCGTTCACGAATGATAAAGCTGACGGCATCGCGCTTTTCATCTTCGGCGACCTGATACATAATCTGGGTCACGTTTTCTGCCGTGGCATTGCTGCGCGCCACTTCGATCGTGAGGGGATTGCGCAAAAATGTGCCAGCCAGTTTTTTAATCTCAGTTGAGAACGTGGCAGAAAACATCAGGCTTTGACGGGCACTCGGCAACAGGTTGATGATGCGCTGCAAGTCGGGCAGGAAACCCATGTCCAGCATGCGGTCGGCTTCATCCATCACCAGAATTTGTACCTGGCTTAAATTAATTGTTTTTTGTTGCACGTGGTCGAGCAGACGACCGGGGGTTGCGATCACGATTTCCACACCGGAGCGCAGGACGGCGGTCTGCGGTGCGATATCGACACCACCAAACACGACAACGCTCCGCAACGGCGTGTACTTGGAGTAGGCCTTGACGTTATCGGCAACCTGATCAGCCAGCTCGCGGGTCGGCGTCAAGATCAGCGCGCGTACCGGATGACGGGCAGGCGACGCGCTGGCACTGGCATGCGCCAGCAGCAGTTGAATAATCGGCAGCGAAAATCCGGCAGTTTTTCCGGTTCCTGTTTGCGCCGCACCCATTACATCGCGACCTGCCAGGACCACCGGAATGGCAGCAGCCTGGATCGGGGTAGGATGCACATAACCCTGGTCAGACAGGGCGTGCAGAATTTCATCGGACAATCCGAAATCTGCAAAGCGCACTGAGTCTGCAACTTCTGAATTATGCATATTGGGGGAATTGGTTGCTGTCACAACGTCACTCGGATTTTCTAACTTGTTTTCGGAATTCGTTTCGTTCATGGTACTCGGTATGCCCTCCGCTGCTTCAATGCAGCACTAAGACCAATATAGTCGACAGGTGCGCGCATGTTGGAAAAACTTGCGGAAAGAGATGGGTGGCGGAAAGCGCAGAGTATATTACAAATCAAGGGCTTATACCAATTATTGAAGGAGTTCTACGGCAAATATTGTCAATGCGCTCACAGGTAGGCGCGAACGAACAGCCAGATTGTTAAGCTAACGCCAACTAATACGACAAACCCGCGCAGCACATTCTCCGGCAAACTGCGCATCAGCCACGATCCAAGCAGCCCGCCGCATACGGCGCCCGCTCCAAGAGCTGCCACTGCTGACCAGTTCACCAGCGGCGAAAATGCAAAGATCGCGACTGCCGAAGCATTCATGGTCATGGCCAGCGCATTTTTTGTGGCGTTGGCGATGCGCACGTTTTGCCCGGCGATCGTCAATGCCGCCAGCATCAGAAAACCGATACCCCCACCGAAGTAGCCGCCATAAATCGCAATTAATCCCTGAATCAGCAAAATCGCAGTATTGGGCAAATGCGATTTTTCAGGATCGGCATGCGGTTTGAATCCAAAGCTTCCCCATGCAAAGGCAGCAGTGGCAAACAACACCAGCCAGGGCACCAGATTGCTGAAAATGCTCACCGGGGTCGACAGTAAAAGTATCGCCCCGAGCACGCCGCCTAGCAGGCTGATCAGAAACAGATCACGAAACCGGACCCGGCCAACCCCGGCCGCCAGCTTGCGCCCCGCAACTGCTGTCGTAATCTGACTCGGGAACAGAGCGATCGTCGAGCTGACGTTGGCCGCGAGCGGGTTCAGACCAGCCAGCAGCAATGCGGGAAAAGTAATGAATGACCCGCCGCCAGCAAGCGCATTTTGCATTCCGGCATACAAACCGGCCAGAGCAATTAAAGCCAGAACTGATAGATCAATGTGCATCGTGTATTCGCAATCGGAAAAAATGAAACATGAACCCGGTCTCCAAGGTTTGTTTCCATTGTGCAAAACTGTTTTTGGTTCTATTCTTAACCGAACCAGACCGTATTTAATTTAATTTACTTTACTCATCTGTCAACCAGGCAAGACCTAACCGGGCGACCAGCAATGCATTTTTGTTTTCGGACCACCTGTACCAGTCAAGCAAAGGCGGATGCCTGATGAGTGTGCGTCTGTGTGCGTTGACCCGGGCTCTGGTGGCAGTGAACCAACCTTTGAAATGGGATGTATTTTCCGAGAAGGGTCAACTGCTGCTGCACAAAGGCTACATCATACATACAGATTCCCAATTGGAGAATTTATTGGAACGCGGCATGTATGCCAATGCCGACGAGGTGGAAAAATCCAAGCTGGACAGCAAGCCGGTTGAATACGATCCATTTCTGAGCTGGGACGGATTAAAAACACTGACGTTCAAAAACAATTTGAATTTTATTCGCGGCAAGCAAGATGAGATCCTGAGCGGACTGGATCAAAAGGTAGCGGGCATTACCATGCTGCTGCAAAAAAATCAGACTGTCGCGCTGTTCGAATTGATGCAAATGGATTTGACCAATTACGTCGCGGCGCATAATTTGCAAACTGCGGTGCTGGTTTCGATTCTCGCCAAAAAATTGAATTGGGATCAAACCAGTATTGAAACCCTGTGCCGTGCTGGCGCAACGATGAATATCGCCATGCTGGAATTGCAGTCGGTACTGACCGCGCAAAAAGAACCGATCACGGTAGCGCAACGCAGCGAGATCAGATCGCATGGCACAAGAGGTCGGGAAATTCTGGAAAAATTGGGCGTCACCAACGAAGACTGGCTGCGCGCCGTGGAAGGACACCACCCCGGCTATCTGGCAGCGGGTAGCGCGGCATCAGAAATGGCCGGCATTATTCATCATGCCGACGTCTATCTGGCGAAAATTTCCCCGCGTTCGTTCCGCCAGGGGAAACCACCGAACGTCGCCGCTAAAGAAATGCTGCAGGAAAAAGGGATGAGCCAGGCGCTGGCATCGGTCATTATTAAAGAGATTGGCGTTTATCCGCCGGGTAGCTACGTCAAGCTGGCCAATGGAGAAATTGCGATTGTGACCCAGCGCGGCGAGCAGGTCCATACACCGGGCGTGTTCAGCTTACTCAATGCCAACGGGATGCCGTTGGGAGAACCGGTGCCGCGCGATACCGGCTCTGCGGCGTATGCGATTTCGTCGATTGTGCCAAGAAACAAGGTGATGGTGACCTTCAATCGATTGAAGCTATTCAGCAAGAAAAAATATACCGGCGTTGGTTAAGACGCCTTGGCTGTGGACTGTGCCGAGAAGGTTTTTTGTGCCGGGTCATTCCAGCCCAGAAAATTATAAAGATGAAATTGCCATATTCCGAAATATTCATGCAGCGCCAAGTCGGTCAGCATCATGTTATAGGTGATGGGCATCCAGTTACTTTGCGTCGCAAGGTAATCGGCGCGCACCGGTTTCGCGATAACCCCAAAATGAGAAAAATACAGCAGACTGCGGCGCATGTGCGTTCCGGAAGTGACCAGCACCAGCCTGTCCTGTTCGGTAAATTTATTTGCCCGCAACAGCGCTGCAGTAAATTTTGCATTTTGCCAGGTATTCCTGCTGGCTTTTTCCAACTCAATATCGTTTTTATCAACGCCCGCTTTTTGTAATACAGCGCTGTAAATTTCCGCTTCGGATACGCCATGGTGAAGTGGATCGCCGCCGGTGACAAGCACCTTGCATTGATTGTTGGACTGCTTGCAGGCAAGGTACAGTTGTGCCGTTTTCATGATTCGCCCATGCGAGAAAAAACCGGCTTCGACCTGATTGGAATCAACTATTCGCTCTGTCCCTGCACCAAGTAAAATAATCGCATTCCTGGAAGACCAGGAAATTGGTTCATCCTCGATATAGGCCGACTGCAGCTGGCCCAGCATAGGATTGGCCAGCAGACCGTAGCCGGCAGCCAGTAACACGGCTATGCACAGCAATGACAGCAGCATGTAGATTTTTTGTTTGTTGAGAACCAGAGCGACCAGAGCACTCGCCAAAAGAAGGCAGACCAGAAGAAATACCATGAGCAATATCCCGTAAGAGACCAGTTTATAAAATGAAAAGAGTTTATATTGTTTTTATTCCGATCGGCATATTCTTTGATAATCGTTTCCGTGCAGCTTCTTTAAACTGGACCAGTCTATGATCAAATTCGCGGCTAATCTCACGATGTTATTTACCGAGCTGCCCTTTTTGCAGCGCTTTCAGGCGGCAGCAGATGCGGGTTTCCGCGGCGTCGAATTCCTGTTTCCCTACGCGTTCGACAAAAATGCGCTTGCCGACCAATTGGACCGATGCGGAATAAAACTTGTGCTGCACAATTTGCCACCGGGGAACTGGGATACGGGGAAACGCGGGATCGCATGTCACCCGGATCGAATCGCCCAGTTCGAATCCGGAATCGAACAGGCTATCGATTACGCAACAGCACTGAATGTCACGCAGCTAAACTGTCTGGCTGGCATCGTCCCGGCGGGGGTCAGCAATGCTCTTGCGCATGCGACCATGGTACGCAACCTGAAATACGCCGCAGACCGCCTGCAGTCGGTGCAGATCCGCCTGCTGATCGAACCGATCAATACTTTCGATATACCGGGATTCTTTTTGTCGCACTCCAGGCAGGCTCTGCAGTTAATTCAAGAGGTCGGCTCTGACAACCTGTTTATGCAATATGATATTTACCATATGCAGCGCATGGAAGGTGAATTGATCAACACCATAAAAAATAGTCTGCCGTTGATTAAACATATGCAGTTGGCGGACAACCCGGGGCGCGCCGAGCCCGGGACTGGCGAAATCAATTATCGGAACCTGTTCAAAAGTTTGGAAGCAATCGGTTATGACGGGTGGATCGGCTGCGAATACAAACCAGCTAACGGGACAATCGAGGGTCTGCATTGGCGCAAAGATCACGGGTACTAACTGGAGGACAATCATGAACAATCAAACATCGCAACAATTTTTATTGAGCCTGTATGGGAGCGCTCTGGACGCGGTCAGCCCAAACAAATGCCTGCCTGCTTTTTTACCTGATCCACCGAAAAACGCTCGCACCATCGTGATCGGAGCCGGAAAAGCCGCTGCGGCCATGGCTAAAGTGCTGGAAGACCATTGGACTACCCCGCTGTCCGGTCTGGTCGTAACGCGCTATGGTCATGGTGCCGCGTGCAGTCAAATTGAAGTCGTCGAAGCTGGTCACCCGGTTCCAGACGCGGCCGGGCAAACCGCAGCGAAACGCATTCTGGAACTGGTGCAGGGCTTGACTGAAAAAGATTTGGTTATCTGCCTGATTTCCGGCGGTGGATCGGCTTTGCTGTCTTTGCCGGCAGACGGGATCACTCTGGAGCAAAAACGGGCGGTGAACAAATCGCTGCTGAGCAGCGGCGCCACGATTGCCGAAATCAATTGCGTGCGCAAACATTTATCAGCGATCAAAGGTGGACGACTGGCACTGGCCTGTGTCCCTGCAAAGCTGGTGACGCTAATGATCTCCGATATTCCCGGCGACGATCCCAGTACCATCGCGAGCGGCCCTACGCTGCCGGATGCAACTACCTGCAGTGAAGCATTGGCGATACTGCGCAAATATGTGATCGGTATACCGGCGAATGTCCAGAAATACCTGGAGTTGGCATCGCACGAAACACCCAAGCCGGATGATCCGCGTTTTGCCAGGAACGAGCACCACATCATCGCCACAGCACAGGATGCACTGGAGGCAGCAGCAGCCACGGCGCGCGCAGCAGGAATCACACCGTATATTTTATCGGACAGTATTGAGGGAGAAGCGCGTGACATCGGGAGGATGCATGCAGCGCTGGCTCTGCAAATCGCCAAACGCAATCAACCGTTTGCCAGGCCATGTGTGATTTTGTCTGGAGGAGAAACCACGGTCACGGTCAAAGGACACGGTCGCGGCGGACGGAATGCCGAATTTTTGTTAAGTCTGGCAATCACACTCAACGGACATCCCGATATTCACGCCATTGCCTGTGACACTGATGGCATCGACGGTTCGGAAGATAACGCTGGCGCTATGTACGCCCCGGATTCCATAGCGCGCGCCGAAGAAAAAAAACTGCGCCCAGCCAGCATGCTCGACAACAATGATGGTTACAGTTTTTTCCAAGCCCTGGACAACCTGGTTATCAGCGGCCCGACGCGAACCAACGTCAATGATTTTCGCGCGATATTGATTTTGTAAATGTCGTCCCAAAAAAAATGAGCAGGCCAAAGTCTGCTCATTTCCCTCGCACCTGAATTAAACCAAATTAGAAGCGGTAACCGATTGCAGCAAAGGTGACGATAGGGTCAATCTTGAGTGTCGTCTTGCTGATGAAATTGGTGTTCTGCGATCCTGCCGGCGTAGTGATGGCTACTGGTGTAGTCAAGGTAGCGGTTGTTTTCAAATCGAGATATGACACGGAAAAACTGGCATACCATTGTTTGGTAATCGCATAGCTGGCACCGACATTGGCAACAGCTGCCCATGAACTGTTCAGACTGGCGCTGGTCGCACCGGCAGTAATCGGCGTGTGCATCGCTTGACCAATTCCTGCAAAAGTTTGCTGAATTCCGCCCTCGAAATTGTCAGTAAGTTTTACATCTCTGTAGCTGACACGTGATACACCGAGGCCAACAAACGGACGGAATTGGGCATTGGCGTCATTGAAAAAATACTTGCCCAACACGGTAGGCGCCAACTGTTTGGCTTCGCCGATTTTACCGACTGCCGACAAGGTGCCTGCGCCATCCAACTTGTAGGTCGGTGGAACGCCCAAATCCAATGAAGCAGCCCAGTTGTCAGTAATAAAATGGGTCCAGGAAATGCCAAATGTGTCGCTCTTCTCAACGCTGGCACCGCTACCTGGTAAAGTCTGCGAAATTGGTGAGGTGATGGCTAACGGGGTACTGGAATCCTGAGGTGCAATATGAAACCAGCCGGCGCTGATGATGTTGTCATTGGCCGACTGTGCGAAAGCAGAACTTGAAAACGCTGTGACGATGGCCAGCGATGCGATTTTTAAAGTTGTTGTAACCGAGTGTTGCATTAATAATCTCCGAAGAATCTGTGGATGTTGATGTGAATTGCCTGAATCTACCGTCTTAATGACAAATATTTTTTTTCAGCAATTAAATTTTACCCTTGGTACGTCGTGCAAAGATAGTGAATTAAAGTAACTTACTTTAATTCATATCACTTTGTTGTTTTGTACGGTCACTTGAAACGCTTTCCTTTCGGACAGATGGCACCACAATGACCATGCGGCATGGTCGGATTTGCGTGCACTCACGCTCAAATATTATTGGCATTCAAATCTATGGCAAAATGGCCGCGCAATAAACTCTCCCGGATCTATGAAGACCATCACACACCTTAAGCAAATTTTGTTTTTTATTTTTGCATGCGCGTATTTTTCTGTTGATGCCGCGACCACACCGGCCAGTATCAGTCACCTCGGGCCAACCATTTCGGTGTCGGTGCAACGCGGCGCTGACAGGCTGCCGATCTATTGGGTGAACCACCTGCGCAAAGGTGACAGGCTCGTCGTTACCACCAGTGAGGCGCAGAAAACGGAAAAGAAATGGCTGGTATTGTTAGCGACGATCACGCCGATCAGTAACCAGGTCAGCGCGCAACCGTTTGATTTGTCGGAAGGCGTCCGACAGGCCAGCATCAACATCGAAACCGACGACCAGATTCCGGTCATTGTGTTGGCCCCGCAGGTACGCACCATGTTTGGACTGCATACCAGTTTTTCAGAATCTGCATCCTTGATCAGCGATGCGATTCGGGCCGACCCACAGCGTTTTATCGATTTGCAAAAAATTGATCAGATCAATCACGCCATCGATTATTTGCTGCACGCACTGGATGCGCTGACTCAAAATAAAAAAGCAGATCAGGCGGTCGACGCTGCCAAGGCGCTGGCCGCAAAATTTGGGGTGCGCTTTGTCGATCCGGATTGTTTTAAAGGCTCCACTGTCAACACAAAATGCGTTGCGGCAGCGATTGTCTCCAGTGCCGATTTGGCCGTACCCTCGGAAGATATCTGGTCTACCGCGAACCCTGGCGCAAGCGCGGTAAAATTGCCGACCGATTTTTTTGTCGGAATGAAGTTGATGACCGAGACCACCACCTACCTGGCCAACAAATACGGTGACAACTATGATTTCGCTCCTTCACTGGGCCAGCGCATTGGCGCGTCTGATGAAATACAACTGTTCACCAATGCGAGATTCAAAAACGGCGATATTAAAACCGCCTATGTGTATGTGCCAAGCTGGTTTGACGGCAAGGCCCCGCTTATCAGCATCGACAGTAAACTGCCTGCCTGTTTAACCAAAAAAGAATTGCAGGTCACCGTCAAGGGCAATCTACCTCTGCTCAATTATTGGCATGACTGGACAATGACGCTCTACGAACATGGTTCAGATAAAATTCTGACGCAAATCACAGCGGTCGACTTTAATCCTGACACCGCCCAGTTCAGTGTCGATTCCGGCGCTGCTGATTTGCCTCTTGATGGGCAAATTCTGGATGCCACATTACGTGGCAAATTTGGTTTTTCCGACGCCTCGGTCGGCCCGTTTCACGTCGTCCTGCCTGTCAGCGCGAATCTGACCGGACAGTTGAATGGATTGGAGAGCCTGATTTCCGGCGAACCGGCCAGGCTGATCATCAAAGGAAAAAACGCCAATGCCTGCATCGAACAGTTGCAGGTGCTAAGGGACGGCAGGACGTTGGCGGATAACAGCGGCACTACGACACCGACAGAATTGGCACTTGACCTGAGCACCACTGAACCGGGCCCGGTCAATTTGGCAATTCATCAGTACGGTGCGCCCGATCAAAATTTAAACGTCACGATTTTCAAACGCCGCGCACATGTGCAAAAAATTGTGCACTATGATCTTGAAACGACATTGGGCATTGCCGGAGACAATCTGGAGCGGATCGAATCGATACAACTCAATAATCATTTAACTTGCCACGCCAAGAGCACGCCTGATTCCGCACCAGCTGCGACCAGTAAAATTTTCGACTGTCCGGCAGAGATTGCCTTGAACAGCAGCTTCCCTGAAAAGGTTACCATCCGCCACAAGGAGTCTGAGCCGCTGGCCTTTGATTTCCCCGTAACAAAAATGGCGGCACGCCCACATTTAATGATTGATGGCGCGAATGCGGTCGTGACCAAATTATCCGCCACGGCGCTGCAATGGAATTTGGGCGCAACAGATCAGTTCGTCTCCGAAGACTCGGGCCTGACGTTTTTGCTGCATGCTTTCGGTGGCTATAAATTAAGTCACGGCAGCTACCAACTGCAACTCAAATTTTCCGATGATCCCCAAACCGATACCGCACCCATTTCTGTGCCGTTGATGGCCGATCTAAGCCACAATGAATTGCGTACCCGCAAACCAATCACGTTCGAATCAGCCGTATTACCCAGTGTCGTCAATCCGATCTGGTATCGGGTGCAGCATCAACCTTCCGGCCTGACCGGGGACTGGCAGGCGCTGAATCGGTCTGTGATCTATCTGCCGCAACTGACTTCGCTTTCATGCTCCGGCAACGCCACTCTGGTGCACGGATCACAATTGGAGCTGATCGATTGGGCAGGCGCGCCAGACGCACAAGAGCCTGCCAAGACCGTCGTGAGCCAGTGCGACAAGGATCAATGTCTGGAGATCAGCGAGATATTTAATGCCAATAAATTGAAAGTTAAATTACACTGGATCGATCAGCGCTTATTTGATGTGAATTTTCCCCAGTCGCCAGATTGTTCCGCAACTCAATAAACACGACCCACTTTTGTGAAATTGAAAGGCTGCCAGATGACAAGCAATCGCAACGAATCCGATTCCATGGGAACCATCGAAGTACCTGGTGACAAATACTGGGGTGCGCAAACCCAGCGCTCCATCGAACATTTTCCGATCGGTGTGGATCGCTTCAAGTGGCAATTTCCCATGATTCGGGCGCTGGGCGTGTTAAAGAAATCTGCTGCCCTGGCCAACCTCGAATTGGGGCAATTATCCGAAGAACTGGCTTTGCCGATCATTGAAGCCGCCGATGAAGTGATCGATGGCAAACTGACCCAGCACTTTCCGCTGGTAGTCTTCCAGACCGGCTCCGGCACGCAGTCCAATATGAATGCGAATGAGGTCATCGCCAACCGTGCAATTGAACTGACCGGTGGTGTGATCGGTTCCAAAACACCGATCCATCCCAACGATCACGTCAATTGCGGGCAGTCCTCCAACGACACCTTTCCGACTGCCATGTACATCGCCGTGGTCACCGAGTTAATGGAAACCTTGTTTCCTGATGTGCGTGAGCTGCGCGATACCCTGGCGCACAAGTCACAGGTGTTCAGTCAGGTCGTCAAGACCGGCCGCACCCATTTGCAGGACGCCACGCCAATCACGCTGGGCCAGGAGATCAGTGGCTGGGTGGGCCAGATCGATTATGCCCTCGATGCCCTGACGTTGATGATGGAGGGCCTCTATGATCTGGCCATCGGTGGCACGGCAGTTGGAACCGGACTGAATGCCCATGTGCGCTTTGGCGAGGTTTGTGCGGCCCGGATTGCTGATATCACCGGTTATCCATTTCGGTCATCGCAAAACAAATTTTTCTCAATGTCAGCGCACGATGCCCTGGTCAATACGTCTGGCGCCTTGCGCACCCTGGCTGGCGCCTTGTTGAAAATCGCCAATGATGTGCGCTGGCTGGCAAGTGGTCCGCGCTGCGGGATTGGAGAAATTCATATTCCGGAAAATGAACCGGGTTCATCGATTATGCCAGGCAAGGTCAATCCGACCCAGTGCGAAGCATTATCCATGGTGTGCATTCAGGTGTTTGGTAACGATGCAGCAACCGCATTTGCAGGCAGCCAGGGTAATTTCCAGTTGAACGTTTACAAACCTGTCATGGTGCACAACGTACTTGAAAGCATCGCCCTGTTAAGTGATGCCTGCCATGCGTTCACGCTGCGCTGCGCCGCCGGTATCGAACCGAACTACGAAGTCATCCAGCGCAATCTGAACAACAACCTGATGCTGGTGACTGCACTAAACAAGCATATTGGTTATGACCAGGCAGCGAAAATTGCCAAAATCGCCTTGCATGATGACAAAACCTTACGTGAAGTTGCGATTGGACTAAACCTGGTCAGCGCCGCCGATTTCGACGCCTGGGTAGATCCGATCAAAATGACCAAAGGCGGATGATTTTCACGACTTTTTGACTCTCACCCCTCAAGTTTTTTTAAAACGGACCGTTAATACATTGAGATGAGGGGTAATTTATGACAACCATTAGCAATGTCAATTCAACCACGCCAGGCGCTCACACCAGTGCGGTGAAACCACCTGCGCAGCCAGCTGTACAGCCATCGTCCAATCAAACTGCAGCGCCAGACAGTCCGCGCCCCAGTACCATCAGCAACTTTGGCGCCACTACGTCGAGAACCCAGCTTTACAATGCCATCGGCAAGCTTAATTCTGTCGCGCAGGCTGCCCCGACCCATTCAACTGACACTGCGCAGTCTGGTTCACACGATGCGATAAGCAATTCGGATGCAGCCTCAAAAATTGGCAGTACGACGCAATCTGCCCAGGTACACGCCAGCTATTCGGCACGACAGGCAACTTCTGCCGGCATTTCAGTCAAGACCTGATTATTCAGTCGTCCGGCAGCACTCTCGCTACCGCTTCATACCCTCAGGTCTGCAGTTCAATCCGAAAAGACAGCATTCTGTCGGAAACGCCCAACGCAGTGGCCAAAGCTCCCTGTAAGCTTTGTGCTGTTCACATCTGGGAGACAACCGTCATGAAAAATACACTACGCATTTTCTTTATTGCATTGGCTTTTTTGTCGCTGGGCGCATTGGCACAAACATCCGAAGTGCGCACCGTCGATAAATTCACCAGCATCGCCAATTCGACCTCAGGAAATATCTACCTGAAACAAGGCAGCCCACAGCGTGTCGAGCTCGAAGGAAAACCAGCAACAATCGCCAGCATCGAAACCGAGGTCAGTGGCGGGAAATTAAAAATTCGCGTGAAGAGTCATAACGGCACGTGGAGCTGGTTTCACGATGACGAGCTTAAAATCCGGATTACCGCAGAAAATATCGACGGCATCGAAATCAATGGTTCGGGTGATTTAACCGCCGTGAATAAACTCAGCGGTTCCAATCTGATAATCAATCTGAATGGCTCCGGCAACCTTGCCGCAGAAATTGGATTAACGGGTACGCTGGAAGCGAATGTCGCCGGATCTGGTGACATTAACGTAAAAGGACAATTCCAAAATCTGAAAGGCAAGGTCAGCGGATCGGGCGATTTGCAATTGTCTGCGGCAGTAGCCAATCAATCTGAGTTCGATATTTCCGGATCAGGCGAAATCAAAGTGCTTGGCAAGGCGCAAAGCCTGCTGGGTTCGGTCAATGGCTCGGGCGATCTTGACGCCGCCAACTTTGAAGTCGACAAATGCAGCGTACGTGTTTCCGGATCAGGCAATGCCGAGGTCTTCGCCAAAACCGAACTGGAAGCGAGAACGTCCGGCAGTGGCGACATTTCATACCGCGGCACTCCTGCCAAATTAAGTACTCATAATTCCGGCAGCGGCAGTATCAACAAAGCACAGTGATCGAGTTCATCAGATTCAATCAATCGGCCAAGGCATCGTTACCGGGATCACAGCGGGTTCGTTTTCTGGCTCAACCACCGGGGTTGAGCTGGTTTCCACATCGCGCCACCAAGGCGACACCTTGTCTACCAGGGTCGGTTCGATCGCCTCACCGAGCCGCGGCATCACCAATTGCAGATTCTGTTGTTGAGCCAGTCCATACAATGTCTCGGCAGGCAGATCCCAGGCGTGCATGGCCAGGTTAAATGTGCCCCAGTGTACGGGCAGGAATGCACCACCGCCCAGCAGGGCATGTGCCTTGACCGCATTTTCCGGACCCAAATGAATATCGCCCCAGGCGGGGTGGAATGCACCGACTTCCAGCATCACCAGATCAAACGGCCCGAGGCGCTGACGAATTTCCTCATATTGACCGGTCAGTCCGGTATCGCCGCTAAAAAACACTGAATGGCGCGCTGATTTCATGACCATCGATGACCACAAGGTCTGGTTGCGATCTTTTAATCCGCGTCCCGAAAAATGCTGGGATGGCGCCGCCGTAATCCGAATGTCCGCTATTGGCGAATCGTAGGATTCCCACCAATCCAGTTCAGTAATGCGCTCTGATGGCACACCAAACGCCTCAAGATGCGCGCCGACGCCGAGTGAGGTGACGAACGGAATATTCAGGTGGGCCATTTGGCGGATGGTTGGATAATCCAGATGGTCATAGTGGTCATGCGAGATGACCACCAGATCGATCGGCGGCATCGATTTCAGGGCCACCGGTGCTGGCTGAAATCGTTTCGGCCCGGCCAGGCGCGACGGTGATGCACGCGGGCCCCACACCGGATCGGTGAGAATCCGAAAGCCATCCATTTCAATCAAGACCGTGGAATGCCCCAACCAGGTCGCACGCAGTCCGGAAGCGGCCTCGCGCTGCCAGATGTCGAGCGGATTCAACACCGGCAAGGGCGCGCGCGGCACACGACCTTCACCGCCGAAAATGAAATCACGAATCGACGGCATGGCAATCTCTGCGCTTTTCAGTCCTGCCGGTATGGGAAACATATTTCTGAAACCATCACCATTCCACAATGCAGATGACTTCATGCGTTCCAATCGCAGGCCCGTCGATTTTTTACCAAAAGTTCTCATGCAACCCACCTATAAAAATTTTCAAACTATTAGTCGCCGCCAGACAGGATACTGCATCCGCTAAAGTATTTCACGCAATCACGGTCAAGCCAATCTTTGGAAATTTGGCAAAACAGATTTTTGGGACAATCTGTCGAGCATTTGCAGTTTAGTCTTGAAACCAAAATGATTAACCACATATTGAGTGGGTAGGAACGACCGTTCCACATTTTCAATCAATTTTATAGAGAGGTTATTATGCAAAACTTAATTCGTTATAACCAGGTTGATGACGCGTTTGATAATCTGTTCCGCGGCATTCTGATGCGCCCAGTCCGCTTTGAAAACGGGACTGATTTGCAAATCAAACTGGATGTCAGTGAGAACGACAAATCCTATAACGTACACGCAGAAATTCCAGGCGTGAACAAGGATGATATTCATATCACGATCGATGGTAATCAGGTTGCCATCTCTGCTGAAGTGAAGAAAGAAAAAGAAATTACCGAAGGTGACAAGGTGCTGCGCAATGAACGTTACTACGGCAAAGTGTCACGCGTATTTACTTTGGCCCAAGATGTCGATGACCAAACATCCGAGGCGAAATATAACAACGGTGTTTTGGAATTGGTGTTGCAGAAAAAGGCATCGGTAAAATCGAAACGTCTTACCGTGAACTAAACCCAAAGCGGGGCAAACCCAAAGCGGGGCAGCTTCAGGCTGCCCCATTTTTTTAGTAATCGCATTAAAAAAAATCTCCTGAGTTTTACCATCAGGAGATTTTAATTTTCTTGCTTACCAATCGTCACTGCCGCCGCCACCGCCACTGTTGTCATCCCACGACGAGGTGTCGCTGACACCAAAATCATTACCACCCATATCATTTTGTGGCGGCGCTACATAATCATTACGTGACGGATTGCTGTTGCTCCTGTCGCCATCGGTAAAATGATGCATCAACTCTTCACCGGCAACCATCCCTGCACCCAATGCCGCACCGGTTACCAGACCACCAACGATACCCGAACCAATTCCTGATCCGCCTCCGCCCATCATCGGACCAGGCATGCCAGAGTAAGGCTGTCCGGGCATCGTGCCACCGGCGCCATAACCCGTGGAACCATTTTGCATATAAGTCGGTTGATTGCGGTTAGCCATAAATTTAACGGCAAACACAATGAAACCGATCAAGGCAATCCCGACCAGGATCAATCCCCAGGGAGGGCCTGAACTGGCCACGGTGCCGACAGGGCTACTGTAGTTGGCAGCAGCCGGCCGATTGGTTTGATGCTGCGCATCTGCGAGCAAGCGGCGCAGATTGGCGACCGATTGAGGGTTTTCCTTGGGCAGCCCTGGTGCCAGTCGCTCAGCATTGTTTAACTCTTGCTCGGCACTTGCATACTTGCCTTGTTTGGCCAACAGCTCGGCCTCCACAAAATGGGCTTTGGCGCTGTTTGGATGGTCTTGCAATACCTTCTCCATCATTCCCTGCGCTTCGACCAGCTTGCCCGCTTTCGCGGTATCGTAGACTTGCTGGATAGTAGGATCATCGGCAGCAAAACTGGCCGCAGAAACAAGTATCGCCAGCGACACAAGCGCTGATTGAAACACGGATTTCGTTAACATTCCGCCACTCCTTTTGAGTTAATCAAACAAGGCGCCCGAAAATGGACCGCCGCAAAACACAGTAATTCTACGACTAAATGAGGGCGTCCGGCCCGTATTCAAGGTGCGCAGCAGTGAACAACAAATATAATTCCTATCTGCAATCTATTTCAGTTGATGGTGTACGCGGAATATGCCAGCATACTGCACGCTCTGGCCTGACCAAAGCTTCACAAGGACCTTGAATGAAACTGCTGACCATACTGTTTGCCTCGCTGTTGCTGATCCACCGATCCTTGTTAGCGGCTGAACCACCCGCGCTGAGCACGATTGCGGAGCAGTCCGGATTTCAAAAAACCGGACGCTATGAGGAAGTGATTCGTCTCTGCGCTGAATTTCAGCGGGCCTATCCCAAACAGGTGCGGTGCCAAAAATTCGGTACCTCACCGGAGGGTCGGCCGATGATGGCCCTGATCGTTTCCGGCTCAGGCGCATTCACGCCAAAACAAGCGAAGAACCTGCCGGTATTACTGATTCAGGGCGGGATTCATGCCGGAGAGATTGATGGTAAAGACGCCGGCTTCCTGGTGCTGCGTGAACTACTTGAACATAAAGTCGCCGCCGGTGCGCTGAACAAGGAAGTGCTGATTTTTGTTCCGGTATTTAATGTTGACGGTCACGAACGTTTTGGAAAATGGAATCGACCGAATCAAACCGGTCCGGAACAAATGGGCTGGCGCACCACCGCGCAGAATCTGAATCTGAACCGCGATTACGTCAAGGCTGACGCGCCTGAAATGCAGGCGATGCTCGAACTGGTCAACGAATGGGATCCACTCGCCTACATCGATCTGCATGTCACCGACGGCGCCAAGTTTCAACATGACGTTTCTATCCAGGTCGAACCAGTACACAGTGGCGACGCCAATCTGCAAAAAGCTGGCATGCAGTTTCGCGACAGCGTGATTGCCGCAATCACGGCACAAGGTTCAAAGCCACAATCGTTTTATATGTCGTTTGCTGAAGATGACAATCCTGCCTCCGGCTTTGTCGACGGCGTGCCCCAGGCGCGGTTTTCGAATGGTTATTTTTTACTGCGTAACCGCTTCGGCATGTTGGTTGAGACCCATTCATGGAAGGACTATCCAACACGGGTGCGGGTCACGCACAATACAATTGCAGCAGTCATTGAACAAATTGCCGAGCATGGCAATGCCTGGAAAAAAATGGCAAGCCAGGCCGATGCGGACGCAAAACAGCTCGGCGGACAGGAAGTCACGCTGCGTTACAAGACAAGCGACGAAGCCCACCTGATTCAATTTCAAGGCTACCAATACCTGCGCGAACCGTCTGACATCTCTGGGTCTTTGATGACCAGATATGACGACAGCAAACCCCAAATCTGGGAAGTCCCGCTGCGCGACAAAATTATCGATGACTTCAGCGTCACTGCACCTGAAGCAGGGTATCTGGTTCCGGCAGCGCAGGCCGAATTTGTGGCGGCAAAATTGAAACAGCATGACATTAACTTTATCGTCCTGAGACAGCCGTTCAAGCAGATCGATGTGGAGACATTTCGCGCAGAAAAAACGACCTTTGCGGGCAAGTCGTTTGAAGGTCATCAACTCTTACAAGTACAGGGTAGCTGGAAAAATGAGCGGCGCGATTTGACGGGCGGTGCCTTATTCGTGCCGATTGCCCAAGCCAAAGCACGTCTGGTCGTGACCATGTTCGAACCACAGGCCGACGATTCACTGGTGTCCTGGGGTGAATTCAATAATGCCTTTGAACCCAAGGAATATATGGAAGATTACGTGGCTGAAGAAGTGGCACGCCAGCAGCTTGCCGACAATCCCAAGCTTGCGGCGCAGTTTAAAAATAAATTGGAAACCGATCCGGAATTTGCCAAAAATCCTGCTGCCCGATTGCAGTTCTTTGCGCGCCGGCACGCGTCCTGGGATGAACGATTCAATCTGTATCCTGTGTATAGGACCGCTGTTGCCCCACAATAAATCTTCTTTTTTGTGCTGACACAATGAGCTTTTCGATCACTCTGCTGGTGCTTTGGCTGATGTTGTTATTGCTTGCGCAAAAACAATTTTTTCACATCGCGTTGATTGGCTTTCCCGGCGTGCTGATGCATGAATCCATGCATCTGATCGTTGGCCTGGTCCTGCTGGCAAAACCGGTTTCATTCAATCTGATTCCACACCGAACCGCGAACTCCTGGCAGTTCGGATCGGTTTCATTCCGTGGATTGAACTTGTTTAACGCTGCACCTGTGGCCTATGCCCCACTGCTGTTGCTTGGGATCGCCTGGCTTCTATTTAATCACTGGATGCTGCCAATGTTCCTTGCACAGCGCTATCTGGAATGGGTACTGTCAGGGTATCTGATCGCCTGCGCTTTATTTTCGAGCCTGCCTTCGACCACCGATGTCAAAGTTGGTGGCTGGTCTACGCTGCTCTGGGCAATTGCCGGGATAGGCGGATGGTGGTTTTGGAGCGGATACGCCAGGTTTCATTTAATCTGGTAATTTCCAGCGTCGGTGACAGCAAAGCCTATGAAATTTCGATGCAGTACAAACCCCAGGGACATGCGGAAAAGCGTTGATGGGTATTCTGGTCCATCGTGACCGGTCATTCTGGCATCGTGACCGGCCATTCCGATTGAACGTGACCGACCGTTCTGGTTTATCGTGACCGATT
>JBEONO010000002.1:0-346108 GCA_040544425.1 Oxalobacteraceae bacterium GrIS 1.18 | reverse complement strand
ATTACCTATGCTTTGGTGGTGTCCACACGCTTTTCTCCGGAAGATCAGGTGCTTCTGGCCCATAGCGCTCAACGATTTCACGGTGGCGATCTAAGACCTCAGTAAGAACACGATCAACCTCTGCTCGAAATGACTTATTTGCACGACTAATAATTCCGTGCGACTCCGTCGCAAGAGACGGGAACCACTCGTCCGTAACTGGCAGTATTGCAACACGGCGCGCGTCAAGGTAAAAAGGCTGTTGACCCATTGCTGATGCCACGTCAGACGGAACAACTATCACACCAAAGGCCACTGGAGTGCTTGGCTTCCAAGTTACAGACGTTGTATAGACTGTAAGAACTTGATTGTTTTGCCCGGATGCTGCAACGTAAGCGAGGTGAAGGTGGTCCATAGGACCAGGAATGCGATGAGCTTCGCGCAATGGAAATCTGCACCATACAAACGATCCAACTGGCAAAATTGGGTTTTGCATTATTTGCGACCACTCCAGCCGGTAATCACATCAACATTTCTTTGACGTTGTGCCAACTCTTCAGGAGTATCATCATCGCACGCATCTACAATCATGCGCTCAGTAAGCGGACTTGCCATAAAAACAGTTACAGGTAAATCGTTGTTAGCTAAGGATGCAATTTCTTGCTCAGTGTATTTCTGATTCATTTGGATGTCCTTACGGATCAAGGTTTCAATGTAATTAGTGAGTGTTCTATTGTCTTTCGAGGCAAAAATCTTTGCCCCCTCTAGAATGTCCTTATCCAAGCGAATAGTCATAGATTGACGCATATTATTCTCCATCAAGTAATCATAATTATAGTGTACTGCAAATAGGTGCTTTTGTCAATACAAATGAATCAACAGCTAATTCCAAATTCGATAATCAAGCATAATCTTATGAGCACACGATTACAACAACAAAATCCGATTTTTCAATGAAAAACAAAAATAAGAAAAAACGGTTAATCAACAACAAAATCCGCATACCCAATATTTCCGGATGTGTTTTGTGAGTTGGCATAATTTGAGGTTTTCTTACATTGAGAGTTATTGATAATGGCTCAGAGGGTTGTCGTATAGTCCGCCTGATATCGATTCAGAAGCTGCTTTGGATGCACTCATGATGGATTTATTTCAGCACATCATATCCTATCCGGGGGGATACGGTAAAACTTGTTGACACGATGCATCGGCGAGCCTATAGTTCGCCTGTTTTCATTTTGTGGAGTCCCTTCGTGGGTACTTGTTCAGACAGTTGTAGATGCCAAATATCTGGTTTGGTTCTGTCACAGTAAGATTATCCGCAAGACTCTCTTGCCATCATCTTGCTCCTGACAGATGGTGGTATCCCGATGGTGAAGATCGTTTTCATTCTCTGCTTCCTCCCCCAAATCATATTGATTGATCTTTGATATCCGGCGCCTGTGCCAGATATTCGCTCGACCGCCTGTCCAGTTGCTGTGGACATTGGTCTGCCTTTGGCATTGCCACGCGCATGCTGATCGGCCGCGTTTTGCCGGATCAATCGCATTTGATTAATACGAGAATTACCAATTAATACCGCTGGTTGGAGTGGCATATCTGAAACCTGTCAACAAACCGATTTGATCGGTCAGGCACGTGTTATCAGCTGCTCCTAAAAATCCTGAATTTATACGGAGCAGAACATGAACTATTCATTCCTGGTATCTGGTGTCACTACCATGCAAGCCACCAATCACGCCGGTCAAAACGCAGTACTTCGCGTTGAACCTGCATCATTCCAAAAAACATATGGTTCAATTTGCAGACGTATTATTTTGCGCCTGTTGAAACATCGATCCGACGGAATCAGCAAGCATCAATATGACCAAATCGCCCGATCCCAAAAAATGGATCGGGAATAAATTCAAGTTCGGGAGAATCAACATGTCTGACCTGCAAACACACGCCGTACTCGACAGCGCCCATATCGGGGATATTCGTGGTGCATTTGGCACAATCAAATTGGATGATCACGGACCGCGCTTTGGGCTGTGGGCGCGTCTCAAAACGTTATTCGCCATTCTTGGCCCGGGCCTGATCGTGATGGTCGGCGACAATGACGCCGGGGCATTCAGTACCTATGCACAGGCCGGACAAAATCACGGAACAGCTTTGCTCTGGACCTTGGCACTGCTGATTCCAGTCTTGTATGTCAATCAGGAAATGGTCTTGCGCCTGGGTGCGGTGACTGGGGTAGGGCATGCACGTTTGATTCTTGAGCGCTTCGGAAAATTCTGGGGAGCGTTCAGCGTCATTGACCTGTTCATCTTGAATGCCCTGACGATTGTGACCGAATTTATCGGCATCAGTCTGGGTTTGGAGTACCTTGGTTTACCCAAAGTACTGGGCATCTGCGTTGCCGCCTTGTTGATTATGCTGACCGCTGGCACCGGAGACTTTCGCCGCTTCGAACGATTCTCGTTGATATTGGTGGCTGGCAGCTTTCTGCTGATTCCTGTCTTTATCATGGTTCATCCGCCGATCAGTGCAGTCGTGCACGATTTCATCATTCCGCGCATGCCGACAAATGCACCGCTGGCCGACGTAATGATATTAATTATCGGCATAGTCGGGACTACGGTAGCTCCGTGGCAGCTTTTTTTCCAGCAAAGTTATGTAATCGATAAAAGAATTACGCCACGTTTTATCAGATACGAACGTATCGACCTGTGGATGGGAATCATTGTGGTCATCGTTGGTGCAGTCGCAATAATGGCAAGCATGGCCCACCTGTTTGAAGGCACGGTTGAAGCTGGCAAGTTTGTCGATGCCGGAACGGTTGCCGCTGGATTGGAAAAATACTATGGACGTCTGCCCGGTGTATTGTTTGCCATTGCCTTGATCGACGCGAGCATTATCGGCGCTTCTGCAATTTCACTGTCGACTGCCTACGCACTTGGTGACTTGCTGTCGATGAAGCACTCGTTACATCGCAAGCCAGGTGAAGCAAAAGGATTTTATGCCGTATTTTGTGGACTTATCGTTATCTCTGGTGCCTTGGTCGCGATACCAGGTGTACCGTTAGGTTTACTGACCAATGCCGTGCAGACTCTGGCCGGTATTTTGCTGCCAAGCGCTGCGGTATTTCTTCTGCTGCTATGCAATGACAAACAGGTTCTCGGACCGTGGGTTAACGGACGTTTTACCAATTTCATGACTGTCATCATTGTCGCTATATTGGTTATCCTTTCCATTGTTCTCACAACTGCCGTCGTGTTTCCTGACATCAGTGCTGAGCGGATTTTGCAGATCATGGCCGGTGGCTGCATTCTGGCATTGATTCTTGGATTGGCTGGCATGACGCTGCAAGCGCATCGCGAAGCCAGTGTAAAAACGCCTCAGGATTGGGACATCAAACCTACCCGCAAACAACTGGATAGCTGGCGTATGCCACCTCTCGATACATTGCAGCCAAATGTCATGACAACATCAACGCGGATCTGGATGGGATTGCTGCGTGGTTACCTGCTTGTCGCTGTTCTGATGGTGATCTACAAAATCGTGCAGATGGCACTGTAATCATGCGGTAGTTTCGCCAAACCACAATATCACTGGAATTGCATCCCCCTGAAAGGACCTGTCTATGCACGCCTGGCAACAATTCAACCTGGTAGCTCTAACCGATTCATTCATCAGCCTGTTGACCGCATTTTTACTTGGCTCCTTAATCGGCTATGAACGTCAATATCGTCAGCGTACCGCGGGGTTGCGGACAAATGCGCTGGTGGCGATCGCTTCAGCAGTGTTTGTTGATCTGGCGTTCAGGCTTGACGGCCCGTCCGGCGCGACCCATGTTGCTGCGTATGTCGTTTCAGGTGTTGGCTTTCTGGGTGCCGGCACAATTATGAAAGAGGGTTTGAATGTCAGGGGCCTGAACACCGCAGCGACCCTGTGGGGTTCGGCAGCAGTGGGAGCCTGTGCCGGTGCAAGCCTGTTGGCAGAGGCGTTGCTGGCAGCCGTTTTTGTTTTGGCTGCCAATACCTTGCTTCGACCCGTGGTAAATTCGATCAATCGTAAGCCGATCGATGAAAAGCATAGCGAACTGACCTACCAATTGTGCGTGATCACATCGAGCGAGGAACAAAAACATGCCTTGGCATTCCTTGAGACTCTGCTAGAAACTGCCAACTACCCATTGGGCGATCTGGACCTGCAACCATTCGGTGAAGACGATGTCGAGATGACTGCGACACTTTTGTCGACTTCTGTCGATTCGGTGACCCTGGACCATATCGCCGCTAAACTGTCGGCTGAATCTTACATTAAGCAGGCATTTTGGAATCCTAGTACCAGTGAATGACAATCTCAGACTCCAGTTGGAGTCAGTTAACTGACCGACATCGCGCCAGCCGATTGAACCGTGATGGTTACTCGTTTTGGATCGCCGCCAGCACATCAATTCGGCTTGCGCATCGAGGCTGCCACGCGCTTCAAATACGAAGCGCATTGCTTGTTTTTGGATTGACATGCATCACACTCACCAGACCGGCAATGAAGGTCAACAAGGCACCAATTCCGAGTCCAATCCGGGGAGCGCCTGAAATCGAAGTCAGGACGAATAAGGCAGTCATGATCACTCCGCCGGCAGTCTGTCCGACTAAGCGCGCGGTTCCCTGCATGCCACCAGCGGCGCCACTGCGGCCACGCGGAGCGGCGAGAAACATGTTCCGGTTATTGGGAACCTGAAACATGCCGAAGCCCATCCCGCACAACATAATAAACGGCACAAGCAACGCAGGATCGCCATGCAATGGCCATGCTGACGCGCCGGCAAGTCCGGCTGAAAGAAATACACCACCAGCCAGGCACAGCCAGGCTGCCGATACGTGATCAGTCAATCGTGCTGTGATTGGGACCGCAAGCGCCACGGTCAGTGGCCATGGTGTGATGTAAAGTCCGGTCATCAGTACATTCTGATGTAATTCGTGCTGCAAATAAAATGGCAGCGCCACCATGCCCATCGTCTGACCGGTAAAACAGCAGACCGATGCGATCACTGAAATGCGGAAAGACCTGATGCGAAGCAGGTCGATGGGAATCAAGGGCGACTGTTTGGGCATTTCCCGTTTGACCAGCGCCATAAAGCCCAGCGCTGCCGCAGCGAACAACGCGATGGCAGACGCCGGGTTGGCGGGCATCAGTTCTGCGCCAATAACCAGCGCCGCAAATGCCGCTCCATTTATTGCGACACTGAAGAAGTCCGGACGGCTCTTCGTGCCAGCCGGATTTGGTAACTGGCGCGCGGCGAGCAACACCGCCACCCCGAGCGGAAGGTTGACGGCGAACAGCCAGTGCCAACTCGTCCCGGACAGGATCAGCGCACCGATCGAGGGCCCTGCCGCAGAAGCCAATGCGACGGTAAGAGCGTTCCATCCTATTGCTGCACCAAGCTGCCAATGTGGTACGGTGAAACGCAGCAGAGCAATTCCAAGGGCCATGACAGCTGCACCACCGAGCCCCTGAAAAAACCGCGCTGCAACCAGCCAGGCCAGGGAGGGCGCCATCGAGCACAGCACAGAGGAAACAATGAACAGCGCAACACCACCTGCAAAAACCCGACGAAACCCCAGACTTTCCCCCAGAGCGGCACACGGCAGCAGGGCCATCACCAAAGCGGTCTGATAGGCAGTAATAATCATTACCGAGTTGGCGGCAGACGCGTGCAAAGACAGCGCCATGGTCGGCAGCGCGACATTGACCAGGGCAGAATCCAACACTACGAGCAGCATGGCGCCAAGCACCGCAGCGATTGCGATCCTGCGCGGTAATCCGGGCAGCCCAGGATTTTGATCCTCTGCAATTAACATCGCGGTCATGGCAACCCGCCGGTCCATATCCCGTTCTGCTCAACATAACGTGTTACCCGGTGTTCCTCCTTATCCTCTTTTTTCAAGTCACGTTCTGTGAAGCGAAACAGCAGTGCCGGTCCTGAAATGCAGCGTGTGTCGTGAATATCACCTGGCAGATACACCATGCCCTGTCCGGGTCGCACCACCGTGGTATTCCTTTTGACCAGCCGGACCTGCCCATCCGGATCTGCTACCCGGGCATAAGTCCCCATCTCGATTTCGCCCTGCTGGACCGCATAGATCACCCAGGCCCGGCCATGATCGTGAGGTGGGCGATACAGTCCTGCAGTTTCCGTATGACTCAACAGCACGAAACCGTGTTGCGGATCACGGTACAGTTCGGTGTAGGGTGAGGCCTCTTTGTGTAGCGTCGAGAGCCACTCCTCGTGGGTCGGCGATGTGGCAAGAGTCTCCAGCAGAAGTCGGCTGCTTTCGACCAGTTCAGAACAAAGTGGCCCCCAATCGGCCCTCATGGCCTTGGTGAAATTGTCCAGTGAATTGATTTCCATGTCATTTTCCTCAAAATTGCTGGCACAGACCGTGTGCAAGCTTCTGTGCTTATCGTAACTGAGTGCCATACATGGCGGAAGGCGCGTCATTTGCAGTTAATTAGTGCGTTTGACGCCATATCAAATCGAATGAGTGATATAGTTTTCGGTATGTCGCCCCCTGATCTCAACCTGCTCATTACTCTTGACGCGCTGCTTGCGGAAGGCAGCGTGGCGCGTGCCGCCCGTCGGCTGCGACTGAGTCCCTCGGCAATGAGCCGCGCACTGGCCCGCCTGCGTGAAACGACTGGCGACCCGCTGTTGGTCAGAGCGGGACGAAACCTCGTGCCGACGCCGCGGGCGATTGAGTTGCGTGAGCAGGTCAGTCAGCTGGTCCTTGATGCGACGATGGTTCTTCGACCTGCGCAGACGTTTGATCTGCATCGTCTGGTTCGAACCTTCACAATTCGGACCAGTGAAGGCTTTGTCGAAAGCTTCGGCCCTGAGCTGATTACCCGTGCCGGACAGGAAGCGCCAGGGGTACAACTGAGTTTTGTCACCAAGCCGGACAAAGACAGCAAATCTCTGCGTGACGGACTGGTCGATCTGGAGACCGGCGTGGTGGAAAAGGACACCAGTCCGGAATTACGGTCCGTATCCCTGTTTCGAGATCACTACATTGGCGTGGTAAGAGAGAATCATGCACTGACGACGGGTGAAATCAACCCGGCACGCTATGGCGCCGGAAGGCATGTCGCGTTCTCGCGCCAGGGGATCGCCAAAGGTCCGATCGATGAAGCCTTGAAGCTGCAAAATATCGAGAGGGAGGTCGTGGCAATTGTTGGTGGATTTGCCACCGCCCTGGCTTTGGCACGGTCTTCCGATCTGATCGCAACAGTCCCGGAACGGCACACTGCAAGTTTGCGCGATGGCATGTTCAGCTTCCCACTTCCGATCCCTGTGCCGAAGTTTACGGTCTCATTGCTGTGGCATCCCAGAATGGATGCAGACCCTGCGCATCGCTGGCTGCGCGCCTGCATACGGGCCGTGTGCATGGGACAGGACCTGGTCTCCCCCGCAACGGAATGATGTCGAATTATTCCGGGCCGACATAGCTCAACGGGTCGAATTGTCTCCGTTATGTGGCTGATTCAACCAATGGCGCTGCACCAGGTTCGCAGTCAAGCCGGAACCAATGCTGGCGTTCAGTTAGCCTGTTTCAATATCAAATTGAGTGATGACTTTCAACTCAATGTTGGTCATCAGATCATTCCCCAGTACTACTATTCGCGTTTTGAGAACGTCGGATTTACTTACCCGTGGGTGAACGTGCCTCAGGAATTGTACGGTGGCGACGCGAACAATTACGATGGTGTCAGTCTCGGTTTTAGCCGCTCCATCAACGGTTTTAATATTCTCTCCAGCGTCTTCGACGGCCATGAAAAATTGGCGCAGTTGCGCTACTACTCAGCAAGTGCGTCTGGTGATACTGATGTGCATTACACGGCCCTGGTCGGCGCTGATGCCGAAGTCTCGAAAGGCCCGCTGACTGTGCGCGTTGTCTACATGCAGGCCAATCATCAGGTCACTAATGCCACCAGCCCGGAGATCAATCAAGAGGGTCCGATGAACTCGTATGGACTGGCCATCAATCTCGATTTCAACTCGTGGTTTATGTTGTCTGAAGTCGGCAAGTCGAAGTTCAACGTCAACGGCAATCCCGGCTTTAACTATGGCCAGTCGCTGGCAACGATTGGTGCCGGTTTGCGCATCGGACAATGGACCCCTTTTGTCAACTACGCGATGATCACCGAACATACTTCGACGTCTGGCCTGTCTGAAGAGTACGCACCAACCAATGACCGGAGAGCGTCATTCACCCTTCGCCATGACCTCGATGCCAAGAGCGCCATCAAAGCAGAAATTGATCGCGTCTCCGATACCACCAACAATAATGGCGGCAACCAGAACAAATTGCGATCTGCCTGTTTCACATCCCACTGAAGTTAAAAATTGCTTTTTGTAAATATTTAATTTACTGTCTTCACTTGGACCAGGTCCGGAATTAAGGTGCAAGTCGCAAGTCGACACAATCCCTTCCTGTTTAACGCAAATCCAATATTTAAATTAGCGCTTAAAAATGCTCTAAACAGGGCATTTACGCGACGTGCACTTTACCCTATGCTTCGCAGCACAACTGACTATTCGTGACCCCGCAACAATCGAACAATGCATTAACCATAGAGGAAAATCGTGATCAAAAAATTCATACCTGTCGTTTTTATTGTTCTTGCCCTGATTGCCATTCTTGTTTTAAAAAACACATTTGTCGCCTCCGTGTCTGCAAACCATGTTGGAGTTGAGTTTAATCGTATCGATGGCCGTGTCGAAACAGTGCCGCTGACCTCCGGTTGGCATCTGATGGGGATTGGAACTTCGGTGGTCGAGTTTCCAACCTTTACACAAACCTATACCTGGACGAAATCCGTTCATGAAGGCGCGGCGATTGATGAATCCATGAACTTTCAGGTGGCGTCGGGCGTTGTCATTAACGCTGATCTGAGTATTTCTTACAGCATAGATTCAACCAAGGCCCCGGTTCTCTATCAAAAATACAAACGCGGGTACGAAGAAATCACCAGCCAAATCATTCGCAATGAAATCCGGAATTCATTAAATATCTATGGAACAGATTACGATCCGGAAGGCTTGCTGGCTGGCGGAAAAATCAAACTGGCTGAACAGGTCCGAAAAAAAATCAATGACGATTTGGGAAATTACGGCATTCTGGTTGAGCAGTTTGGCTTTGTGAACGAACTGCGTTTGCCTCCCAATATTCAACAGGCGATCAATGCCAAGATTCAGGCCACACAGGAAGCATTAAAGTCAGAAGCAATGCTGCGCAAGAACAAGGCTGACGCGGCCAATGCCGTTGCAATCGCACAGGGTCAGGCCGACGCAAGAATTGCTGCGGCTCAGGGCGATGCGCGTGCGCTGGCGGTGTTGGGCGAATCAATCAAGCAGTACGGCGCAGAAGCTGCCAGGGTTAAAAATCAAACCTTGTGGATAGAAAAATGGGACGGCAAACTTCCGACTACAACGGCCGGCAATAATGCCGCTCTGGTCATGGGTTTGGGTGGCGGATTGGAATCGAAGTAGAGGAAATGCATGGATAGCGCACAGGATTTTTGCCGGAATTTGGTTGGTGGATTCTTGGTTTTCATTTGACCGATTGAAATGCCAGCAGACGGTACTAAACGGACTCTCGTGATGATCCAAAATGGTTAACATCGTCATTCCCGCGCAGGCGGGAATCCAGCGCGCAACCGCGCTTCCGGTCTCGAATCTGAGGTTGCAGACGCTCAAGCGCCACGGGATTCCCGCCTGCGCGGGAATGACGAATCAACGAAACCAAGTTTGAATGGCGGCAAAGTAGAGCAGCGACCGTCGCGTCAGGGTACACAGGAGGCAGCGCGTCAGGCTGCGACGTTACGATATCAACGGTTTGGCCGTCAGCCCCAAACTGGCAGCCGCCTTGGAATACAGCTCAGTCTGACAAACCCGTTCGACCACCTGATCCCAATTCCCGGTCGTGTTCAGCAATCCCCAGCGGTGAAACTGGCCGAGAAACCACAGGCCATCGGCGGCAAGCGGATAATTCATGCCGCGCTCATCAAAAAAGCGCAGCGGCAGGGCCGCCGACAATTCTGCCGCATCGCCATAGTCGCCCACCATCCGCGCTGAAATCAGTTCGGACACGATGTTGAGAAATTCAGGCCGGGCCAGCCAGCTGCTGGCCTTGACTTTATTGCCCGGCACTTCCAGCCACTGACAGGCCTCCAGGATGGTCGCGATCAGAGCCTGCGCAGTGTTGGGATACAGCGTGCAAAACTCCAGCCGGCAGGCCAGCGCTTTTTCCGGATGATCGGGTAACAGCTGGCTGGTGTTGACTATGGTTCGGCCAGTCTTGTTATTTTGCGCGACCGCGTGCCAGGGTTCACCGGCGCAAAATCCATCCAGTTCGCCCTCGGCCAGTGCTGCGGCCATCTGCGGCGGTGGGATCACGATGCTCTCGATATCGTTCAACGGATCCACGCCCTCGGAGGCCAGCCAATAGTTCAGCCACATCGCATGGGTGCCGGTCGGGAAGGTTTGCGCGAAGATCGGTTTGCGCTCCAGACCTGCCAGCACCGCTTTGAGCGATTGGCCCTTGTGCAGGGCGTCAGCGATGCGCTTCGATACGGTGATGGCCTGACCATTACGGTTCAAGGTCATGAGGATCGCCATGTCGGATTGCGGCCCGCCCAGACCAAGCTGCACGCCGTACACCAGGCCATATAAAGTCTGTGCTGCGTCCAGTTCGCCCGAGAGCAATTTGTCGCGGATGGCGGCCCATGAGGCCTGTCTGCACAGTTCCAGTTTCAATCCGTGACGCTTATCGATTCCCAGCATGACTGCAGTAATCAGGGGCGCGCAGTCGGTCAGGGGCAGATAGCCGATACGTAAATGGGATCGCTCCGGCTGGTCAAATTGGATTGGGGCGGGCAGGGTGTTGGTCATTCTGAAATTCCTTAATTGAGCAGGTCGGCCATGGCAATAATCTGGCGCGCCACGTCGGCGATCTTCATGCCCTGTTTCATCGATTGGGTGCGCAGGGTTTCGTAGGCCTTGGCTTCGCTCATGTTTCGTTTGTCCATCAGCAGTCCCTTGGCGCGGTCGATCACCTTGCGGTCGGCCAGCTCGCCTTCCACATCGGCCAGCCGTTGCCGCAAGCGCGCTTCTTCGGCAAACCGCGCCAGGGCCACGTCCAGGATCGGTGCCAGCCGGGCCGGTGCCAATCCGTCAACAACATAGGTGGTCACACCGGCACCGACGGCGGCGCGGATCAGCTGCTGGTCGGCATCGTCGCTGAACATGACTACCGGCCGGGGCGCGGCCTTGTGCATCAGGGCCAGTTGTTCCAGCGTGTCGCGCGAGGGCGAGTCGGTGTCGACGATCACGATATCGGGGCGTTGCTGCTTGACCGCCTCAGACAGTGCCCGGGACATGACGACTACCGGCAGAACTTCATAGCCGTGTTCCTGCAGCGCCTGGCACAGTTCGGCGATCGGTTTGTCGGTGTCGTTGACGAGTAAAACTCGGAGCATAGGTTACTTTAATCTTGGGGACTGGCTATTTGCCTGCAATATCCGTGCCTGCGCGGGTCCGGTCGCACAGCTGTTTGAGCTCCGGAACGCAGGAGCCGCAGACACTGCCGCAGCCCAGAGTGGCTTTGAGTTCGGTCAGTGTAGCGCCATTTGCGATGGCCCGATTGATACTGGAAGCTTTGACCTGCATGCACTGACAAATCGTCCGGTCAACCGGATGCGTACCACTCTGTTGTTTAAATACCGTCAGACGCGAACCCAGCCATGGTTGGTTCTGGCGCAACTGATCGAGTACCGCATCGGCGCTGCTGATGTCACCGGCAAACAAAAAGCCCGCCAGCGCGCCGTCCTGCCACATGACGCGTTTTGCGATCTTGCGTTGTTCATCGCGATATTCCAGCGTGTCGGCACCTATCGGCAGATCCAGCGCAGCATACAGTCGCTCGAGCCATTCGGCGGGCGGTTGATGATTGGCGGCGCGCACGATCAACAAATCCGGTTCGATGCTAATGGCTGCGTAGGCGCAGTCGCGTAACAATGCCTGTACCTGCTCTTGCAGATGCAGCACGTTGCCACGACGGGCGGCGTGCACCCGCCAGGCCAGTTCGGTCGCTTCGATGCGCACGGCAGTGTGTTTCAGTTCGGGCTGGAACGAACGCGGATCGACGACGCCCGCCGTCAGCTCGTTGATGCCGCCAGAATTTAAAAACTGCGCGCTCCAGTGCATGGCCGCAAACACGGTGCCTGACTTGACCTCGTCCGAGAGGTGCAGCGGCAAAATCATTTTGCCGTGTTTGCTGGCGACGGTGACCAGCGCGCCCGGACGCAGTCCACGTCGTTCGGCATCCAGAGGATGCATGGTCAGTGTTGATTCCGGCGCGTGGGCAAAGGATGTCGCGACCCGGCCAGTGCGACTCATACCATGCCACTGGTCGCGCAGACGGCCGGTGGTCAGGTGAAAGGGAAAACGCGCATTGGTGGCTTCGGCCACGCCCAGATACGGGGTCGGATGAAATTGCGCGCGCTGATTTGGCGTCGCAAATTGTCCGTTGGTGTAGCGGCGTTTTTGCCCGGAGCGTTGACCGTTCGGATACGGCCATTGTTGCGGCCCGCTGGTTTCCAGCACTGCGTAACTCAGTCCGCCGATATCCAGATCACGCCCCACGGTCAGCTTGCGATGTTCGTCAAATACCTGTTCCGGCGCGGTGAACGGGAACAGGTCAGGGCGCTCCGGTTGCAGCATGGCTTGCATGCGGCGCGCGATATCATTGGCGATCCACCAGTCTGCCCGCGCCTCACCGGGCGGGGCTACCGCCTGCCGGACCCGGGAAATGCGCCGCTCGGAATTGGTGACGGTGCCGACCTTTTCGCCCCAGCTGCTGGCTGGCAGCAACACGTCGGCGTAGGGCACGGTATCGGTCTGGGTGTAGGCTTCCTGCACCACCACGAATTCGGCCTGCTGCAACGCTTCGCGAATCTGGCCGATATCCGGCATCGAGTGAACCGGATTGGTACAGACAATCCAGATTGCCTTGATCCGGCCATCGCGAATCGCATCGAACATCTCGACGGCGGGCAGGCCGGGACGATCGGACAGTTGTTCGACGCCCCACAAGGCTTCCACTTCGGCGCGATGTACCGGATTGGCAATCTCGCGATGCGCGGCCAGCATGGTTGCCATGCCGCCTACTTCGCGGCCACCCATGGCGTTCGGCTGACCGGTCAGAGAAAACGGTCCGGCACCGGCGCGGCCCAATTGACCGGTAGCGATATGCAGATTGATTAACGCGAGATTTTTATCGGTGCCATGGCTGGATTGATTCAGTCCCATGCAATACAGCGACAGCGCGGCCGACGAAGTGCCGAACCATTCGGCGGCCAGAATCAGATCGGCCACCTCAATGCCGCAGATTTCCGCAGCCATGCGTGGCGTAAATTCGCGCACCAGATTTTTGACTGCGGCAAAGCCATCGGTATTGGCATCGATATACGTTTGATCAATCAGGCCTTCCCAGATCAGATGATGCAGCATGCCGTTGAACAGCGCGACATCGGTGCCCGGTTCAATCGCCAGATGCAGATCGGCCATCGCCGCCATATCGGTACGACGCGGATCGATCACGATCCAGCGGATGTCGGGATTGATTGCCTTGGCCGCTTCCAGACGGCGAAATAACACCGGATGCGCGTAAGCCATATTGCTGCCCGCGAACAGCACCGTGCGTGCATGTTCCAGATCGTCGTAGCAACCCGGCGGCCCGTCGGCACCGAAGGCCAGCTTGTAGCCCGAGACGGCACTCGACATGCACAGGCGCGAGTTGGTATCGATATTGTTGGTGCCGACCAGACCCTTGGCCAGTTTGTTAAAGACGTAGTAGTCCTCGGTCAGCAACTGGCCTGAGACATAAAACGCCACCGCGTCCGGACCATGGATGCGCACGATATCGGCGAAGCGCTGCGCCACCGTTTCCAGTGCCGATTCCCAGTCCACGCGCTGGCGGGGTGCATCACGAGTCAGACGCACTTCGGGATACAGCGCGCGGCCCTGATCGCTGGCCACCGTCAATGGCAGCGACATACCCTTGCTGCATAAACGACCGAAATTGGCCGGATGATCCGGATCACCCTGAATACCGATAATGCGTTCGCCCTGCGCTTCGATCAGCACGCCGCAACCGACCCCGCAATAGCAGCAGGTTGATTTGGTGATGACGGAGTTGGTTGTCATGGGCGTCTAGTTCAATTCAAGGGAAATCGTGCTGCCGTCAACCCGCACCGGAAAGCGCCGTGCGCAACCGATATCGGGGGCTTTTGCTTCGCCGCTGTGCAGATCGATCTGCCAGCTGTGCAGCGGGCAGGTCACGGTTTCGCCGTGCACGATCCCCTGCGAGAGCGGTCCACCCTTGTGCGGGCAGCGATCCAGCAGCGCAAAAATATGATCGTTGGCTGTGCGGAAAATCGCGATATTGCCCGCGGCGCGTTCGATCAGACGACTGCCCAGCGGCGGGATATCGTCGATCTGGCAAATGGCAGTCCAGCCAGGGCTGATTGTAGTATCCATCGTGTTTTCCTCAGGCGATGACTTTGATCGGAATAAACTCATTACGCTGCACACCCTTGATTCTGGCCGCCCACGGATCCGGCAAGCCATCCAGCGCATACAGCAGCCGTTCATGCAACTGCTTGCGATTGGCAGCGTCGGTCACAACGCGCTGTTTGATGTAATCGAGTCCGACGCGCGCGATGTAATGCACGCTGCGATCCAGGTAGTACGCTTCTTCACGATACAGCTGCAAAAATGCGCCCGCATATTCCTTGACTTCTTCCGCAGTTTTTACCTTGACCAGAAACTGCGCCACTTCTGTTTTGATACCGCCATTACCGCCGACGTACAGTTCCCATCCACTGTCTACGGCAATTACGCCGACGTCTTTAATGCCGGCTTCAGCACAGTTGCGCGGACAGCCGGAGACCGCCAGTTTCACCTTATGCGGTGACCACATATTGGCCAGCATGGTTTCCAGATCGATACCCATCTGCGTGCTGTTCTGGGTGCCGAAGCGACAGAACTCGCTGCCGACACAGGTCTTCACGGTGCGGATCGATTTGCCGTAAGCGTGACCGGAATTCATGCCGAGGTCCGACCAGACATTCACCAGATCCTGTTTTTTGACGCCGAGCAGATCGATGCGCTGACCACCGGTGACTTTCACCATCGGGATCTGATACTTGTCGGCGACATCGGCGATGCGGCGCAATTCGGATGCATTGGTGACGCCGCCTTTCATCTGCGGAATCACCGAGAACGTGCCGTCCTTCTGGATATTGGCGTGGGCGCGTTCGTTGATGAAACGGCTTTGCGGATCATCCAGTGCTTCATGCGGCCAGGTCGACAGCAGATAGTAATTTACCGCCGGACGACAGCTGGCACAGCCGTTCGGCGTGCGCCATTCCAGAAAATCATAGGTCTGTTTGTGCGTCAGCAGTTTGTGTTCGCGAATCGCCTTGCGCACTTCGCCGTGATTGCGGTCGGTGCAGCCGCAAATGGCCTTGGTCTTCGGCGTTTCCTGAAAACTGCTGCCCACGGTGTTCAACAAAATTTGCTCAACCAACCCGGTGCAGGAGCCACACGAACTGGACGCCTTGGTATGTTTCTTGACATCGTCGAGCGTGAACAGACCCTTGTCCTTGATCGCCTTGACGATCGTCCCCTTGCACACGCCATTGCAGCCGCACACTTCATCGCTGTCCTGCATCGCATTGGCGCGACTTTGTCCCTGCACGCCGACATCGCCGACGCTCGATTCGCCGAACATGATATGGTCGCGCAATTCGCCGAGCTTGCGTCCTTCTTTCAGCAATTTGAAATACCAGCCGCCGTCGGTGGTGTCGCCATACAGGCAGGCACCGATCAGCTGATCATCCTTGATCACCAGTTTTTTATACACGCCACCGGCCGGATCGGACAGGACGATTTCTTCGCTGTGGTCACTGCCCATAAAGTCTCCGGCAGAAAACAGATCGATGCCGCTGACTTTCAGCTTGGTCGACAGGACCGAACCCTGATAACGTCCGATCCCCATTTGCGCCAGATGGTTGGCACACACCTTGGCCTGTTCAAACAGCGGCGCAACCAGTCCGTAAGCGATGCCGCGATGACTGACACATTCACCGACTGCATAGATGCGCGGATCATAAGTTTGCAAGGCATCGCTGACCACCACGCCGCGATTGCAATAGATGCCGGCCTGCTCGGCCAGCGCGGTGTTGGGACGGATCCCGACCGCCATCACCACCAGATCGGCCGGGATGCGCTCGCCACTTTTAAACAGCACTTCGCTGACTTCACCTTCTGCATTGCCGATGATTTCAGCCGTGGTTTTACCCAGCATGAAGCGCAGCCCGCGTTCTTCCAGCGATTGCTGTAAAAGTTTGCCTGCCGTGGTGTCGAGTTGGCGTTCCAGCAACCAGTCGGCCAGATGCACAACAGTCACATCCATGCCGCGCATCTTCAGGCCGTTGGCCGCTTCCAGTCCCAGCAGACCGCCACCGATCACCACCGCATTTTTTTTGATATTTGCGGTCGCGATCATGGTTTCCGTATCATGAATATCGCGATAGCTGATCACACCCTTCAGATCCTTGCCCGGAATCGGCAGAATGAACGGCGTTGAGCCGGTGGCCAGTAACAGGCGGTCGTAGGGTGTGGCGCTGCCATCCTGGTCGATCACGGCGCGCTGCACGCGATCAATTTTGGCGATTTCGCAGCCCATGCGTAAATCAATCCCGGCATCGGTATACCAGGAAACCGGATTGAGTACGATATCCTTGAATGCCTGTTCACCCGCCAACACCGGCGACAACATGATGCGGTTGTAATTGGGATGCGGTTCATTGCCGAACACGGTGATGTCGTACATGTCCGGCGCAATCGTCAGCAGTTCTTCAACGGTGCGAATGCCCGCCATGCCATTTCCTACCACTACCAGTCTTAATTTTTTCATGGTACTGATCTCCTGATCAAACTCGTGTCATTGCCATTGACCAGCTGGCGCGCCAGCGCTCTTTAACACCCGACAGACTGATCCAGCCCAAGGCTGTCAGCAGAGCGAACAACCACAGACCGATTGAATAATCGCCGGTGGCCTGCTTGATCGCACCCAGGCTGGCGGCAAGAATAAATCCGCCGACCCCGCCTGCCATACCGATCAGTCCGGTCATCACCGAAATCTCTTTGGAAAAGCGCTGCGGGACCAATTGGAATACTGCGCCGTTACCGGCACCCAGACATAGCATCGCCAGAATGAACACTACCAGTGCGCCAAGCGAGCCGCCGAGATGAAACCCTGCCAGACCGATCAGGATGGTGGTGGCAGCGTACACCCCCAGCAAAGACTTGGTGCCGCCGATCCGGTCGGCCAACACACCACCGAGCGGACGCATGACCGATCCGGCAAAGACGCAGGCAGCCGTGGCCCAGCCAGCCGACTTCGGATCAAAGCCGAACTCATCATGGAAGAAGCCGGGCAGGGCGCTGGCAAAGCCAGCGAAACCGCCAAAGGTAAGTGCATAGAAAAACATGAACCACCAGGCGTCGCGATCCTTGAGCATGTTCATGTAATCAGCCAGATGTTTCTGTTTGAATTCGCCGGGCGCATCCTTGGCAAAGGACCAGAAAATCACCAGCAACAGCAGCAGTGGAATGCAGGCCAGACCGAAAACATTTTGCCAGCCCATTGCGGCAGCCAGGAGCGGCGCGAACAACGCCGCCAGGACGGTGCCTGAATTACCGGCACCGGCAATCCCCATCGCCGTACCCTGATGCTGCGACGGATACCAGCGTGAGGCCAGTGGCAGTGCCACGGCAAACGAGGCACCGGCTACCCCGAGGAACAGTCCCAGCAGCAGGATTTCAGAAAAATTGTGGATGCCGAATTGCCAGGCAAAGATAAGGGCCGCAATCACCAGTATCTGTCCCAACAGACCGGCGCGTTTGGTACCGATCCGGTCGGCCAACAGGCCCATGAAGACCCGCAGAATTGCCCCGGCCAAAATTGGTGTGGCCACCATGAAACCGCGCTCCTGCGTCGTCAGATGCAGGGAGGTGGCAATTTGAATCTGCATCGGGCCGAGCAGATACCAGACCATGAAGCTGAGATCAAAGTAAAGAAACGAACAAAATAAAGTGGGCGTATGGCCCGAACGCCAGAAACTAGCTTGCATGACATCTCCTTGCAAAGCAATGCTCACTGAGCATTGCGTGAATCAAAAAAAAACGGCATCCATTCGTTTAAAACGAAGGGACGCCGTTGTCCTTGTCTTGCATTGCCACCTTTGGCCTTGCGCACTGCATTCTTGAATGACACATCGTTGTGTCAGACATGCATTGCAATGCAACATACGTGCCAGAGTCGGGAAAGTGTGAATTACCTGGGGGAGAGTTGGATAGTCGTAGCAATCAGGCATGAGGCGCTATTTCTGAGATGGTGCAAGATTCGGTCAGTCGCACCGATGCGGTGCGAAATTGATCGATGCGCACACAAATGCGGCGTCGTTTCCGCGCGATCTACACTCGTGGTTCCCGCGGCCTGCACTCGTCGTTTTCGCGCGGCCTGCACTCGTCGTTCCCGCGGCCGTAGGCGGGAACCCAGTGTCGTACAGCTTTGGTTCCTGACGAAACGACGCTAGGTTCCCGCCTAAGGCCGCGGGAACGACGTTACAGCGTGAGTTACGAAAGTTTTTGGATCAGCAGCTCAGCCTTGCGCAGTGCCTGCAATGCGCGATTGATCACCATCTGAGCAGACGCGGAACCGCTCGCGCAGGCTTCAATAACGATCCGGCTGCTGGCGCACATGCGCAGGGCACTGACGTCCATGCCGTATTGATGACCGCACAACACCGGCTGCCCAAGCTGACAGCGCAGCGCAGCGATCTGTGGATTGATCGGCTCGTCGGCGGCGAATTGCAATTGCCTATAAATTTGCAGAGTGTGCTCCCGGCTGAGCGGCACACCTGCCCGGTGCAGCAGCAAAAACGGGAAGATGCTTGGAATACTGTCCCAGCCAGCTTCAGCGCAGATTGGTGCCCGGTTGTATTGGGTTTCCGCCATCAATTCAAAATGCGGTGAATTCTGGAGCGCAGTTTGCATCGCGGTGGCGAATTGCTTCAGAAATGCACTGACCTGCTGTTCCGGAATCGCCCGGAATGCCTTCAGTTCTGCCAGGGCAGCTTCCAGGCGCAGCAGCAATCCCCAGTTAACGGAGAGCGTCAAGTGTTCAGTGGCGCGCCAGTCGCTCGGCCATTCCGCCCTGGTGCTGTAATCTGCCATCGCCAGCGGCAGGCTTTGCCGGGATAAACGTGGAATCAGATTCGGCGGGATATGCAAAATCCCTGAAAATACCGGTCCGGTCAAAAACTTGGAGCCGGTCAGTGCGACCATGCAACCGTGTTTCAGATAGGCGTTCAAGGTCGCGCTGGCGAGGCGGAACTGGCAGGCGTCGATCAGCACATCGACCTGGTCCGGATACCTGGCGCGCAGTGCCGCGACGGTGCCGGGACTCGGTGCAATCAGGCCGGTCTTGGAGACGTCAATCATGATCAGCAAGACGCGTTGCTGGCTGGCGAGCGAGGTCTGAATCAGCTGATCGACTTCGGCATCAATGTCAGCTATTGGCCGTTTGGCACCGTCAGCGCAGCGCAAGGCAATGCTGGTGACCTGGGCCGGATACGCGCCGCGCATGGCGTCGAAGGCGATGACCTTGCCGCCCAGTGCCGCATTGTCACTGAAGTGCTGGCAATGCACGGCAGGAGACACGCCACTGCCGGTCTCGCAGGCTTCCATCATGATGATATGCAGCGGTCGCTGGCCGGGATGATCGGCCGGATCGTCGGCAACCAGCTGGGCGCAGATCAGATGCAGGTCGGTCCCCGATGCCGCAAAAATCGTGGCGACTTCGGTATGTACTTCGAAGCCGCACAAGTGATTGAGCTCCAGCCGGATTCGCTCGAGCTCGTGATGATACATTTCTGATTCCGAGAGTGGATTGTCTTCATGCAGCAGGCGTTGATGCAAGGCGCTGGCCGCCGCAAAACCGCGTTCGGAAATGGTCGAACCGGTTGACGAACCGAAGGCGATCATGCCCGGATCCGGGCGACTGCCACAGCCATATTTGTTGACCCCGGTTTTCGGATCGAGCGTGAGCCTGGCGTCGCCCCCGCTCAACAGAACCTGTTCGGTGCTTTGCGCCGCGAGCTGCTCGAAATGTTCCAGGGTAAGCGTCATAAGGTAATGCGGCAGCGTTCTGCCAGCAGTTCGGTAAACGCGCGAAACAGCTTGGGCATCTGAATTTTTTTGTACGGGAAGATGTCTGCCGGGTCCATATTGTGGACCACCATATTGCTGTCGGCTTCGAAGATCAGCAGTTTGCCATCCTGGGTTTCGGCACAATCGATGCCGACATAATCGAGCCCCAATTGTTTATAGATCGCGCTCAACGCTGCGGCGTGGCGGGCACCGAAGTTGGTATTGAAATCGGCCATGAATTGCGCCTCTTCAGCCCGGTGCGCGGCATTGTCCAGCATATCGGCATTCAGGTAGTGCACCATCCAGCGCTGCGACACCGCCATGTGGCACACATAGGCCTGCCCGTTGATCAGTATCAGACGGTATTTGCGAAACAGACCGTCGCCACTGCGGTAGTCGATGAATGGCGAGACGAAAAATTCCTGCTCGGGCGAGTTGATCAGATAGCTGGTCAATTCAGCCAGTGTTTCGATCTTGTTCAGTCCGAGACCGGCGTGCGAGTCGATCGGACGAATAATGATCGGATAGTCCACACCCTGCAATTGCCCGGTCAAGGGCATCGCCAAATCAGGCGCCTGACAGCATTGTTCCAGCGCCGCACGTGAAATGCGCTGGGCCACCGGCATCAGTAACTGCGGGATATCTGCCAGACGGGCACAGGTCGCGTCACGCGACAGTTGTGCGATACGCGCCGGGCGGTTGATCACCGGACGCGGCCAGTCGCGCAGCGCCAGTTCCAGCGAGGCGAGCAGCGGCTGGTTGAGCTCGGATTCAGCGATCGCAACGATCAGCACATCGTGCTCGGGAACCTGCTCCGGCAAGCCGAACCTGGGTGTGATGTACAGCAGGTCGAGGGCGACCGGTTGGTTTTCCATCAGGAATTCAAATGGCGAGTTGGCCATCAGGTCGCCGGGACCCAGGATGGCCAGTGCGCGGATTTTGATCGGCATGGTCGGGCGCGGAAAATGAAATACCTGTTGCGTCAACAGCGCCAGAGTCTGCATCGAACCGGCCAATTTGGTTTCGCCGCGCATGATAAAAATGATCGCCATGTCGATCAGCGCATTGGCATCATCCGGATCGGCCTGGATGCGTTTTAACAAACGGTCGCCAATCTCGGATAAATTGCCGCCATTGAAGGCAGTGGTCATCAGCGTTGGCAGGCCAATCAACTCTTTTGATTCCGGATCGGGTGGCGCTGATGATGACATGGTCAGTCCTTATACGTAGTTGGTAACGGCAAACAGGGCGTCGCCCACGCGCAGCACGGATGAAATCAAATTATCGATATCGATGCGTTGGGTGCGATGGTTGACGAAGGCAGCGCGGATGGCAAACTGCGCGCCGATCATGGTGCTCGATGGCGCCACCAGACCGGCTTCCTGCAGGCGGATCACCAGTTCATTGTTCAGGGCATTGGCTTGCGCGGTGGTCAGACTTTGCAGATTGCTGTAGCCGACATAGCGAAAGCACACGATATTCAGATTCACCGGCGCGAGCAATTCCAGGCGCGGTTCTTCTGCGATACAGCTGGCCAGATACTGGGCCAGCGCGCAGGTGTTGTCCATGATCTCACCCATTTTTTGGGTGCCGAAACTGGCGATGGTGAACCAGGTTTTGAGGGCGCGAAAGCCGCGTGACAGATCAGGGCCCAGATCGCAGGGCCAGGGTGAACCGGCAGCCATGCCGCGTTCTTCGCGTTGCAGATAATTGGCCGGTGCAGAAAACGTCGCCAGCTGATGCTGTCCGTCGCGCACCAGAATATAACCGGCATCGTAGGGCACCTGACCCCATTTATGAAAATCAAACGCGATCGAGTCTGCCCGTTCTATGCCAGTCAGCAGTGGCGCGATCTGCTCTGACATCATGCCAAGAGCGCCGAAGGCACCATCGATGTGGAACCAGCAATCCTGATCTTTTGCCAGATCAGCCAGGCCGTTCAGATCGTCAATCGCACCGACATCAACCGAACCGGCGGTGCCGACAATCAAAAATGGTTGCAGACCGGCCGAGCGGTCGATTTGAATCTGTTCGGCTAACTGCTGCAGATCAATCTGAAAATTGTCGTTCATGGGAATCAGGCGCAAGGCATCGGTCCCGAATCCGGCCATATCCATGGCTTTGGCAACGCAGCTGTGCGCACCGGCCGAGCTGTAGGCGGTTAGCTGCCGGGCCGCGATGCCCTGTTTTCTGACGGTGGTGCCGAGAAATCTGGTGCGTGCGATCACCACCGCGATAAAGTTTGCCAGCGATGTGCCGGTGACAAACAGCCCGTTGGCGCTGTCCGGAAAGGAAAATAATTCGCGCATCCACTGCAGGATCTGACGTTCGACGGTAATCGGAATTTGTTCGCGGCCACCGACATTGGCATTCAGTCCTGCCGCCAGCATATCCGCAACCATGCCAACCGGTGTGCCGCCACCCTGTACCCAGCCCATGAAGCCGGGGTGCGCGTTGCCGATTGAGTAGGGCACCACTTCCTGCATAAAGCGGCGATGCAGGGTCGCCAGATCGTTGCCGTGTTGCGGCAGACTGTCCTGAAAGCCGGCTTTGACCTGCGCAGGAATCGGCTGCCAGACCGGACGTTCGCGCAAATGCTCGGCGTAGTTCAACATATCATCGAGCATGGCATGCGCCTGGGCTCGGAAAGCGGGCCAATCCGACGGATCGAGAGTTTTATTGGAATCCACCATGCACCTTTAGGGTGAGGGAGGCGCAGATTAAATCCGCGCTTCCCCAAATGTAACGGTTATTATTGCGCCGTTACCATTGAATCAAAAGAAGAAGTAAGGAGGGTTTTCAGGCTTTACTTGGATTTTAGGTGTTGGAAAGATAATTGCAATGCTGGATTTGAACAAATGTCTGGATAGTAAATGAATTCAATCCTTGATCCAATTTTCTATTTTTATTCCGGGGTAAACATGGAAGTCACGTTCGTTGTTTGTAACCAGAATGATATTTAGTGCGATAGCGTGGGCTGCAATCAATTTATCAAGTTGATCTTTTCTCCGTCCGCCAGAAGTCGCACGAATTGGGCCATAAGCCTTTGCTGCCTCGTCATCAAATGAAAGCACCGGGATGTCTTTAATTAACGAATTCAGGTTGCGACGTTCTCTGGTCCGGTTTGCTGCGACAGTTACTCCGTATTCCAATTCTGCATAAGTTATTGCTGACATAACTACATCGCCAACAGAGCAATTGGCAAAGTGCATGGCAACTTGCTCGGGCTGGTTCTTCATCAGGTAAATACACATGTTTGTATCAAGCATGTATTGCGCCATCACAGTGCCTCACGCTCAGCTTGTTCTTGATCACCGCGTCCGTCAGCCATAAAGTCGGGACTGAATTTCGCAAATTTTTTCAGTACACCTGACAATGAACGGCGGGCCGGACGTATCCGGATTTCGTCACCGATACGTTCAATTTCCAAGACGTCGTTGGTATTTTCGTAGGCCAGCTCGGACGGGATTCGTACCGCCTGAGAATTGCCATTACGGAATGCTTTGGTTGTATGCATATTTCTGACCTCATTGAAGGATGTACACGGTATGTACTATATTTGAAGCATGGCTTAATGTAAATGCGGACCGTCATAACCTCGACTGGTGGATTTCACTTATTGCCCAGTCCAGCACTGATGATTACGCTGTTCGCGAATTTTGTACAGGTCAGTAGACTATGCGAATGATCAATCAGGCGGGGATACTTTGCGCGAGAACGGTCAAAAAATTCGAGTGATATCAGCGCGTGATATGCACAGAAAAGAAAGGGAAGTTTATGAAAAAGCCACTTGAGACGGTGCCGGAATTTGCCACCGAGGCAGAGGAGCAGGCATTCTGGGAGGTGCATGATTCGACCGACTATGTAGACTGGGGCAATGCACAAAATGTTGTCATGCCGAATCTGAAACCCACTACAAAGACAATTTCGCTACGCCTGCCTCAACATCTGCTTGACTGCTAACTCTGCGCGTAACGCAGCGAATTCTTTTTTTACCTCTTCATGTGGAACGGCAGGGCGTGGATCGTCCAGCGCCGCCTGTACTTGCGCACAAAACCATTTATAGTTGACCACCACATCGCCGTCTTTTTCGCCCACCACTTCGGCGCTGCCCACGGCATCGGCAGCCACCAGTTCTGTCACCGTGTTGGGAGTAATGAATTCGTTCATGGCGTAACTCCATTGATTAAGCGGGGGAAGTCACTTTATTAGATCAGACGGGTATTAGCAATAGACGGATATTATTGAGTTCGGGCCGTCCACTGCATAATTGCTATATCGATCTTTATAAGGTTTTCAGATAATCGTGCAATCCAGCCAGCACCATTTCAACCGACATGGCGGTCAGAATCAATCCCATCAGCCTTTCAAACGCCATCATGGTGCGTTCGCCCAGAATGCGCTGCATGCGTTCGGCGCTCAGCAGGACGATCAGCCAGACGAATGCCACCATCACCAGCGCCAGAATATCCGACGCCAGCTGCTCACCGCTGTCCGAGGAAAACAATAATACGGTTGCCAGTGCCGATGGTCCGGCCAGGGCAGGGATGGCCAGCGGGACGATAAAGGGCTCATGGCTGTGATCCACATCACCGAAAATACCGCCGGGTTGCGGGAACACCATGCGCAGGGCGATCAGGAACAAGATCACGCCGCCACCGATGCGCAGGGATATTTCCGATAACTGCAGCGCATCCAGAAAATGCTGACCAAAGAAAATGAAGATCAGCAAAATGAGAAACGCGATGATGCATTCACGCACCACCACTTTCCAGCGTCGTTCGGGCGCCACCGATGACAGGGCGCTGACGAACAGCGGCACGCCGCCAAACGGGTCGGTGACCAGAATCAGCAGAACAAAGGACTGGAAGAAGCTGTGGTTCATCGTGGACTCGAATGTTGGTGGAAAAACAAAACGCGGATTTTACCCTAATTCAGTTTAGTTGATTATTCAGAGAGCGCTATCTAAAGTCCGATTTTGGGCATCCCGTAGCGCGTTGATTTTGGTATGATCACTGCCTTAACCCGACCTGACGCAATCAATGAGTGAAATAAACACAACTTTCGAACCAGCCAACACATCGGCGCCAATTCGTCCTGATACACCTTGTGTTGCGGTCTGTTCCACCACATTTGATGAAATCTGCCGCGGTTGCGGTCGTACGGTGGTCGAGGTAGCGACCTGGGTTGTGATGGATGAGGCTGCCAAAGAACTGGTTTGGCAGAGAATATTGGCGCAAGGTTATCCACGGAGGAACGGTTGATTATGGTTTCCAGAAGAAAATTTATATTGGGTGGGTTGGGCGTGACTGGCGCATTGGTGGTCGGTTGGGGCATCACTCCGATTCGTCAGCGTCTGAACGCGACTAATCCCTTGCCGGTGATCGACGGTTCCGTGGCGCTGAACGGCTGGCTGGAAATCGCGCCAAATGGGCGCGTCACCATGTTTCTGCACAAGGCCGAAATGGGGCAGGGCGTGTCGACCGCATTGCCGATGTTAATCGCCGAAGAACTGGATGTGCCTTTATCGAGCGTCGATATTGTGCCAGCGGGGATCGACAAAATTTACGGCAACGTCGCAATGCTGGCCGATGGTCTGCCCTTTCACCCCGACGATACCGGTGCGGTTAAACATGGCGCGCAATGGATGGTCGGAAAACTGGCGCGCGAATTGGGCATTCAGGTCACCGGTGGATCGTCCAGCGTCAAAGATTCCTGGCTGGTAGTGCGTCAGGCCGGTGCCTCGGCGCGTGCCATGCTCGTTGCGGCTGCGGCCCAGCAGTGGCAGGTTCCTGCCGCTGAATGCAAAACCAAAGCTGGCGTGGTGACACACAGCAGCGGCAAACAGGCCAGCTATGGCGAACTGGCTGCAGCGGCGGTGCACAGTCATCCCGGCGAACTTCATTTGAAATCACCTTCTGAATTTACGCTGATCGGCCAGCCCGAGGCGCGGCGTGACAGTGCGGTAAAAGTAAACGGCACGGCGCAATTCGGCATCGATGCGCGCGTGCCGGGCATGCTGTATGCGGCTGTCAAAATGTCGCCGCGCATTGGTGGCAAGGTCGCGCGGACCAATAATGACGAGATTCTGAAAATGCCTGGCGTCATCGACGTGGTCAGTCTGGATGAGCTCAATGCAAAGACCCCGAGCTTTTCTGGCGTTGCAGTTATCGCCAAAACATATTGGCAGGCGCAGTCTGCATCCAAGGCAATGCAAATTGAATGGTCGGGCAGTAATGCGCTGTCGAACGCTTCGGTGATGGACGAATTGCGCGCCAAATTAAGCACCGAATCGGGATTCACTTATTTCAAGCAGGGCGACGTGCATCAGCAAACCGGCGTCGCGCAAACTGTTCACGCTGAATACAGCGCGCCGTTTTTGGCGCACGCCACGATGGAACCGATGAACTGCACTGCGCAGGTCAAAGACGGCAAAGTGACGCTCTGGGTAGGCACGCAAACCTCCAGTCTGGCGGTGAATATTGCGGCCAAGGTTGCCAAGGTTGAAACGGAACAGGTTGAGCTGCATCAGGCGTTTATCGGCGGTGGATTCGGTCGCCGTCTGGAAGTCGATATGATCGCGCAGGCAGTCGAAATTGCTCTGCACAGCAAAGGCGCGCCGGTGCAATTGATCTGGAGTCGTGAAGAAGACATGAGCCATGATTTTTATCGGCCAGCTGCGTTGGCGCGGTTTACCGCCAAACTGGATCAGGCTGGTCAGGTGCTCAGTTATGAGAATACTTCCGCCAGTGCCTCGGTCACGCAACAGGTTTTGCAGCGCAATTTTGGCTTGCCACCGGCTGGTCCGGACAAGACTACGGTCGAAGGCGAATTCGATATGGCTTACGAATTTGCGAATCAATCGATTTCCCACGTGATCGTGCCGACCGAAGTGCCGATCGGTTACTGGCGTTCAGTTGGTCATTCGCACAATGCGTTTTTCAAGGAAAGCTTTATCGACGAGTTGGCGCATGCCGGCAAAAAAACGCCGGTCGAGTTTCGGCGCGATTTGTTAAAGCAGCATCCGCGTCATCTGGCCGTGTTAAATGCGGCGGTCGCTGCCGCTGAAAGCGCTGGCCCCTTACCGGCAGGACATGCGCACGGCATCGCCTTGCATCAGTCGTTTGGCACCATCGTTGCCGAGGTTGCTGAAGTCTCACTGCAGGACAAGGAAATCATCGTGCATCGCGTCAGTTGCGCAGTCGATTGCGGGATCGTGATCAATCCGAATATCGTGCGTCAGCAGATTGAATCGGCTGTGGTGTTTGGTTTGTCGGCTGCACTGTTTGGCGAAATTACCTTCAAGGACGGTCAGCCGGTGCAGAGCAATTTCCATGACTATCCGGTGTTGCGCATGAACCAGGCGCCGCATGTTGAGGTCGTGATCATGGCCAGTGCCGAAGCGCCGGAAGGGATGGGAGAACCTGGAACACCGCCGATTGCTCCAGCGGTAGCGAATGCCATCTTTACCTTGACCGGACAGCGTTTGCGCAGTCTTCCTTTGCGCCTGGCCTGACTCTTATAACTGCTCGGCGATAGTCTGATGGACAAACGCCGACAGGATCAGCTTGTTTTGCGGTGACACGTTTTGGAATTCAAGACCGTACTTGTAGCCGTCGGCGTCTTCGGTCGGCGCGACCGAGCGGATGATGAATTCGATGGTCAGCAAACCTTCGTTACCGACTACATTGATTTTGAAGGTGATCGTGCCGGTCTCCTTTTTTTCGGCCAGCGCCTGCTTCATCACGCCGGACGTGCCACCCAGACTTAAATCCCCCAGCGTCATCGCACCGTTCCGGTCTGGATTGGTGAACGCCACCGCCGCAATAATTTTTACTGAAGCGCGGGCGTCATGACGTATCACGTGTGAGCTGACCTGCTTGGGATAGGACAGATGCAGATACGGATGTGGCGTGAATACCGACTTTAATGCGGTAACCGTGAACGCAAACGCCTTCTTGCCCTGGAAGGCGCGCACCACAAACGGTTGGTTATCGCGGATCAAAGCGTACTTTCCGTCGATAATCGGTGCCGTGACCAGTACCGATTTGCCTTTGATATAGCCGATCAGTTTTACGACAAAGCGCACATCGGTTTCATTCAAGCCTTGCATATGCAAGGTCTCACCAACATACCAGCGGATTTCCTCCATTTGGGAAGTGATGTCCTTCGGAGGTGGTGGCTCTGGTGGTTCAACCTGTTTCGGGACTACCGCTGGCTTGGGCTTGGCCATCAGGTCGTCCCATTGATTCTTTTGCACGTAGCCCTGATCAAACAAATTGCTTAACTGAGTCAGGGTCTCGATCGTTGAACCGGATGAGAGTAGCAGTTTTCCATGCCTGTCGTAGATCGAGCGCTGGGTGGTTTTCCCGACTGCGAACTCGGATTTACTCAATGGAATTAATTGCGCGCGCTCAACCATATCACTCTCTTTCTTGGGTTGGGTCTATGATGACCGACAGATTGTAGGGTCAAAACGCGGATCAGGGCTGGCAAAATGTCATTGCGATTTGATTTGACATGTCAGATTGCTAAAGAGGGTTGACCAATTCAGGGTAAAGAATAGTTAAAGAATGCTAACAATTCAAGGTAAATCAGACGTGATTGGCAATCCGGCTGCGCAAATTCGCTTCGATCTGCCAGCTGCGCTGCTGCTCGCCAGAATTGGCGATATGTTGGAGCTGTGCTGATGAGCTGTCGGTCAGTGCAGAAATCTGGCGATCCAGCTTTGCGGTATCGGCCTGGATCGCGCCATAGAAACTGACGATATCATGTTGTTGGATCAGCAGCGTCGGAAAATTATCCACCTCAAGATGATCGACCAGACTGGCCTGATCTTCGATGTCGATCCAGATGAACAGGAGGTCGGGATGGAGTGCGGCCAGTGATTCAAATTTGGGGCGGAATGTCTGGCATACATCGCACCAGTCGGCACACAGGCAGGCGACCAGGGTCGAATGGGTGGCCAGTTGCTGCTGTAATTCAGTCGGGAGGATATGGTTGAGGTCAATGCTTGGCATCGCTGGATTTTACAACGGAACAGGGTAAAATGCACGGATGCCTATTATCCTCGCTATCGAAACTTCCTCTGAAATTGCCTCGGCAGCTCTCATGTCAGGAAATAAATTATCGTCACCGCAGATTCTGCAACGTCAAGTCGACGGTGTGATGACGCATTCTCAATTGATTTTGCCGATGGTGCAAAGTCTGTTCAATGAAGCCGGGCTCCGCCTGTCGGACTGCGACGCCATTGCCTTTGGTTCGGGACCCGGATCATTCACCGGCGTGCGCACCGCTTGCGGTGTGGTGCAGGGCCTGGCTTTCGGCGCAGATCTGCCCGTGATCCCGGTGGTAACCCTGCTGGCACTGGCCGAAGCCGAGCGCGTGACCAGCGGCGCGCACAATGTGCTCACAGCGCTGGATGCGCGCATGGGTGAAGTCTATTGGGCGCAGTATCAGTACGATGCGGCGCTTGGCTGGCAGGTGCTGATTGCGCCAACCTTGAGCGCGCCCGCACTGGTGGCGCCGGACAAGCTGGACCATCTGGTCCTGGCAGGGAATGGATTTGCCGCTTACGAAAAACAATTTACCCTGAATGCAGACTTGATGAGCACGGCGCGTAGCACTGTGCCGGATGCTGCAGCGATTGTGCGTATCGCTGCCCGTGAATGGGCCGCAGGGCGAGTGGTGTCGGCAGAGCAGGCGCAACCGCTGTATCTGCGCAATAAAATCGCGCTCACCAGCGCTGAACGGCTGGCGCTGGCGAGCTGAATGACCATGATCGATTTTTCAGGTTTGCAGCTGATCCCGATGCATCTGGCCGATCTGGATGAAGTGATGGCGATTGAACAAGCCGTCTATTCTCATCCATGGACCAGAAAAAATTTCGACGACACTATCAGCAACCGCGATTTTGCGTGGGTGGCGCGCCACCGGGATGGTGAACTGTTGGGCTATTTTGTACACATGGTGGTGATGGATGAATCGCACCTGCTCACGATCGCGGTCAAAGAGTCGGTGCAACGCCAGGGACTGGGCCGATTTTTGTTGCAGAAACTGATTGAGCACGCCAGACTGATGGAGTTGAAATCGGTGCTGCTGGAAGTCAGACAGTCAAATATCCGCGCGCTGGATTTGTATGAGGCGCTTGGCTTCGTTGAAATTGGTCGCAGAAAAAATTATTACCAGCTCACCCAGCAGTTACGCGAAGACGCCTTGATTTTGCATTATCAGATATAGATCGTTGAAAAAAATATGTGGCTGAGCAAATTAAATGAAATGTCGGTAGGACCACTGTGGGTGTTGCGAGCACCCGTTGCGCAGCCTCGCGCCACCTGCCCGGTGTGCGGTCAGGCATGGGCCACCGAGAACGCTGGTACGAGCTGGGCCATATTGGCTGCGCCAATTACCGATCCGACGCAACAGGCACTGCTGCAAAACTGTCTGCACGCAATCGGATGGGATGAGGCGGGCAGTTTTAATTTGCACGGTGCCTGCGCATCCCCTGCGGCATTGCAGGCATTACAGGAACAGCAGCCTGGCTCGGATGCGCAAACTCTGATTGTATTTGGCGCCCAGGCCGCGCGGCTCATTGACCCGGGCTTTGAGCGCGGTCAGGTGCATCAATGGCAGGGCTCCCGCCTGATTGTCACTTATCATCCCGAAGAGATGATCGCCAACCCCGCATTAAAAGCCGAGGTATGGTCAGACCTGTGTATGGCGACCCATGCTGACTGATCCGCTACCAGAATTGACGACCCGACCGACGAATTATCAACATTCGTTTCAGCAGCGCTGGCCTGCTTTGCAGCACCCCGATGTGCGCAGCATGGCCTGGTTGCTGGATTCGCCCATCTTGCTCAATGCGCGTCATCCGCGCTGGGCAAAGCAACTGGCGCAATTGCCGGTGGCGAGTGCCGCAACCAGGGCGTGGCTGGCCGAACTGGACCGTAACCCTCAACCCCTTCTGGAATTTTTGGCAGTGCATCCGCACACCCGTCTTGGCCATTATGCCGAGCACCTGCTGTCGTTTTATTTCAGATGGTGTGGTGAGCTGGTTGCCCACAGCGTGCAGGTCAGAGCGCAAACGACGATCGGTGAATTCGATTTTTTATTGAACACGCCTGACGGTTTCGAGCATTGGGAATTTGCCTGCAAATTTTATCTGTTCGTCGCGCCGGAACGACAACTGTCCGATTTTGTTGGTCCGAATCTGATGGACAATCTCAACGACAAATCACACAAGATCATGGATGCCCAACTGGCATTGGGACAGCATAAAGACGCATTGAAATATCTGCCTGCGCCACTTTCTGCCGCCAAAGCATTATTGAAAGGCTGGCTGTTTTATCCCGCAACCGAATCGCCGACACTGGATGAAATTGAACCTGCGCATTGCCGCGGTATCTGGTGCCGTCTGTCGGAGTTGACGCCGAGCGACACCGACTGCTTTACCATCCTGCCGCGTCTGGCCTGGCTGGCGCCCGCCAAGGTCACTGCTGAGAAAACCATGAATCTCGATCAGTTGCGCGCCAGACTGGCGCTGCAGTTCGCGACCGATACCAGGCCGGTGTTGGTGGCTCGGTTAATTGAGTGCGATGGCTGCCAGGTCGAAACGGAAAGAATTTTTGTGGTGCCGGATGACTGGAATTTGCGGTAATACAGGGCGTTCGCAGTCACCGCGTGTTTGGAGGCTGCAGAAAAAGAAAAGTCATAACAGAGTAGCAAATCAATCGCAGTCGTTCCCGCAGTTTTTGGCGGGAACCCAGTGTCGTACGCTTCTGTTGACAAATATATGACCTCTGGTTCGTGATGCCGAGTGGTCCGGCGCTGTATGGCGCTTAATAGATCGCTAGTTGCTAGGAGCCTGCGCGGCAGAAGCGAGTCGGCTGCAATGGGTGGAGAAAAGTCCCACTTTCGTCCCGTTTTTCCGGCTGTAGCTGGGCTACAGTCCTCAAAATCGGAACAAAATTGGGCTCTTTTCCCACCCATTTCGCTTCGACTCCTTCTGCCGCGCAGGCTCCTAGCCCATTGCACCGCTTCATCCACTATTGCGGTCAACTTTTTTTCACTCACTTCAATATTGGCACTCTTAACATGTTTGGCTGTCAGTTCTAAAATGTGGGCACGAACTGCCTCTTCAATAAACCGAGAAAGATCCTCTTCGCGACCATAACCTTGGCTTGAGAGGTACAGGCGGAGTGATTTATCGGTATCCGCCGAGATGGCGATATTCCAACGTATCTGATTCATTATTTTCCTTTATTGGACTTCTTCACTGGTCGGGATAATTTCCCAAATGGCCAATTACCGGTGTTTAAGTGTTTATGTTTTATACATGAATATCGAGGTAATTTGAAGGAGTCAAAGACGCTGGGGAGCCTCGGTGGTGGGACCAAGTCAGTGTTCTGCCTTTGGGGATCCAAAATGCTTTAAATAGGGCATAGCCAACCGCCAGATATTTCTATATGCTCCCCAGTCGGGCGGCTCAGGGTATGAAATGGTTGATGATCCAGACAGTGGAAACAACATATCGACGCCGATCCGCTGGAATCTGCTTTGCGCGGCACTATCAAATAATTTGGTATTCGTGACGGATTGTTGATCAGGGCTCTGCGGTGGATTGACAGATTACTGATTACTGACAAAGGTAGTAACTCCATGGCACATATTTCGTCTGCGCCCGCATCGAAGCCGGGTCACCTTAATACCAAGCTTGTCCTTTGGTCGGTTCTGCTTGTCGCGTCGATCTGGGTTTTCCTGTCGAACGAAGTGCTGTTGATGATCGACTATCCACTGTTTCACGCTTACCGTGAAAAAATGTCACTTGACCGTTGGTTGCTGGTTCCGCACGCGGTTTGTGGCAGCCTGGCCTTCATCATCGGCCCATTTCAATTTTCCTCACGCATACGCCAGCGCTACCTGCATCTGCACCGTCTGATGGGGCGATGCTACGTCATAGCGGTATATTGCGCCGCGTTGACGGCGATTGCGACCGTATGGGGAAGTGCTGCCTTGCCCGGTAATGGTACTCAGGCCGTGGTTTGGATGTTGACCACAACAATTGCCTGGGTACTTGCCAGAAACGGACACATTCAGGTTCATCGTCAATGGGTGGCGCGCTCCTATGCCGTGACGTTTACGTTCGTATCGCTGCGCGTGCTGTCAGTCTGGCCGACCTATTGGAATCTGTCTGATGCAGCCAATGTCTCTGTCACCATCGGTGCTACGTTCGCTTCTATTTTGGTGGCGGATCTCATCATGGTTTGGCCAGACATCAGTCGGCGCAGGACGTAAGTGGCATATCCGCCAGTCGCATGTATTTTTTTACGCTGGCTGCCATTTCAGTATTTAGACAAATCTGTTTGATATTAAATGTGGAGGGAGCCCGATGAAAATATCCGTTGCAACCATTGTGCAGGCACCAATTGCGAGCGTCTGGCATGCATATACGTTTCCAGATGCGATAAAAATCTGGAATGCAGCCTCGGAAGATTGGCATACGACCAGTGCGACGGTCGATTTACGAGCGGGCGGATTTTTTTCGTCGCGGATGGAAGCCAAAGACGGTAGCATGGGTTTCGATTTTTCGGGTGTCTACACAAAAATTGAGGAATACAAACTGATTGAGTATACGTTTGGCGATCGCACGGCTCAGGTTTCATTTGAAGAGACATCGGATGGAGTCAGATTGAAGGTAACTTTCGATGCAGAATCAACCTATACCGAAGAACAGCAACGAAACGGTTGGCAGGCAATTTTGACGAATTTCAAGAAATACGCAGAGGCCAGGTAATTCGCTGCACATCAATAAAACAAATACAGCTACAACTTTAAGAATTTCTCATTGAATCAGGAGTCGAATCATGGCTGAAGAAATTTCAAACCCTCTTACTCTGCAAGGTTCTTGTCACTGTGGTGCAGTGAGTCTGACTTTGCCTTCGATGCCGGAAACAGCCATCAAATGCAATTGTTCATTATGTCGGCGGGTTGGGGGGCTGTGGTCCTACTATCCATTTGGAACCGTGCGTATCGAAGGCCACCCGGAGCATACAGTCGATTATGTCTGTGGCGATAAGACTCTGCGGACAGTGCGGTGCAAGACCTGTGGTTGCGTCACGCACTGGGAACCTGTAGGAGGAGAGCTGGGAGCCAGGCACGGTGTGAATCTGAATAATTTTGAGCCGCGGCTTCAGGAACTGGTGACGGTTCGTCACTTCGATGGGGCGGATACCTGGACGTTTTTCGATTGATACTGTGTTTTGGTTTTTGGTTGAGATCTGCGCGTTGGTTTTAGATTGTAACGTGGCAGGTCCCGGTAGAGATTGTGCCAAAACTTTGACCGGTGATAATTGGATGGCGGACGGTGGTTGTGTATCGACTTATGCTCACTGTCCGTCGGCACTATGCTGCCTTACGTGTGGTTTTCAAAAAAGGGAACATATGGGAGTTGATTGGTTCATCAGGCATTCTTATTTAATAATCGGCTTAGCGATGCTGCTAGCGTCGTGCATTTATTTATATAAGTATGTGAGGCGCGAAAATTCCAGCGAAGCTCATTCCATTTTTGATTACTTGTTTGTTTGGCCGTTTCTAATCGACCAATACAAAAAGAATTCTATAAAAAGTTCAAATCGATTCGTAATAATTGGACTACTTGATTAGATTTGGCGGGCTTCGAGGCTTCTCTGCTTTTGGTCTCTAATGGAATTCCTTGTTTTTCTTGGTTAGTCTATTTCCTCTCATCACACAAGACTTCTAATAATAAAAACTGGAATGAAATCCTGATCATATGGATCGCACTTGCAACTGTCGTCGGCGTGATGATATATGCGGTGCTGGCCATCCCTGTGATATTTGGTTACTCAACTCACCCGTTGCAAATAATTTGCCTGCGAAGGTAATCAAAAAATAGCCCGGTGTGGGCAGCGCGGCTGGGACGAAATCCCAGCGTCAACCGCGCAAATGCTGGTATTTCGTCCTAGCCTACCGCGCTTCAGACTCAAATTTCAAAATTGTGCAGTGGAATTTCGATATCCGGAAACGAAGCGATCAGCTTTAGTTCTCCGCCCAGTGCTCTGATGTATTGGCGAAGTGTGCTGACATACATGTCATCGCGATGCTCCAGTTTTGATATTGCCGATTGCTGCAATGCGAGAAATTCAGCCATCTCAACCTGAGTGACATTGCGCAAAAGGCGCAGCTCCTGCAGCCGCATCTCCGTCATCATCGCTTCCGTTTTGGCTGCCGCACGGGCCTGTGAATCAGAGGACATTTTATTTCTTAATGTGCCAAAATTTTTTGCCATGGTATTACCCTTCCTTCTTGAGTTGCGCCAGGTGCAAATCATACAAATGATCGGCGATGGGCACGTTGATGTCGTACCAGCGCTTGTTTCCAGTTTTGTCACCAGCTTTCAGGAGAATTGCAGTGCGCCGCGGATCAAAGGCGTATAGCACCCGAATTGGACGTCCTTCATGCTGTACACGCAATTCCCTCATATGTCCGTGTCGGGAACCCTTGATCTCAGATGAATGGGGAAACTTGAGATTAGTGCCCAGTAGCTCCAAAAGTCGGACCGAAGCAGCGACAGATTCTTGCTCGGATTCCGTTAATAAATCCCACCACTCCTCAAATTCATCATTGAACTCGACGCTCCAGACATTTGCCATTATTCCCCCCAAAGACTATTCCGTCAACGGGATATATTGTTCAGTCTGAGTAAAGGCATCAATTGAGGTTATCCACAATATAACTTTGTTCCTGGCGAAGCTGTTTACCAGAACCCAATCGGCGACATTGCGTTAAGCGCTCTGCCCACAAGATTGGTGGATCAATTTTTGTATACGAACTTGAAGTGATGGAGTCCTGGATGTCTGGTCAATTGCAGCTATCGCCAGTTTTTATCAACCGAACGCAGGCCGGTATGGCGCGTTGCCAAATCCGGTCGAGTCGGATCAATCAATGCGAAATTTCTTCGCAAATCTCATCCAGTTTTTTCGGGGTATTTTTATTTTCAAGCGCAAAAATCACCCGCTGCCGTTTAATGGTGTCAAGCTGAGACGGCAGGATCAGCGATTTTTCCATATCCGCAAAAAATACTTCACAGCTGACCGGTAAAGGATATTTTTCCTTGAGATGTTTATCATTCAGATCAACATGCATCACCTGGATCCCGACTTCGCAGCGCGAGATCAATTTGTCCGGTGCCGTTTCATCGAGTATCAGCATCTCAACCAGAGCATCATCCATTTTTTGCTTGACCGAAGCGTCCATGCCCTTGGTGTAGCTGACTTTTTCTTCGAAGCTCTTCTTCAATAAAGGTAAAAAATCAACACATTGCTTTGGCAGATGATAGGCGTTGGTGTAGCTCAGATTCTGTTGAATGGTATTGCTGCAAAACTGCACTGGATCAGCCGCCTTGCTGATGCTCTGTTCAAACAGACTGGCAACAAACTGGAGTTTGCTGCTTTCATCCATGGTGTTTTCATCAGGAATTTCGCCGTGGTGGTCTTTGACATAGTCCGGACTGGTGACGAGGCGCATCGCGACTCTGCATTCGGCAGAAAGGCCAACTTGCTCGTTGGTAGTTGCGGCTTGTGCCTTGCATCCAAAGGCAACGAACGCAGCAAGAATGATGAAGCGGAGTGTGAATGTCATAAATAGAGATCAGTGCTTCTGTTCGCCGATTAATGCAAGCGAATCATGCTGACGCTGGTTGGCGCGATGTTTGAGCATGACTCCCATCGTGGTAACCGAGACAAAGGTACCGAATGCAATGATGATGATATTGATCGGCAGTTCAGTTTTTACCATCATGGCGTACAGGGCAATCATGATCAGAATCGAGACGTTTTCATTGAAGTTCTGCACCGATATCGAGTGGCCTGCGCTCATCAGGATATGACCACGATGCTGCAGCAGGGCATTCATCGGCACTACGAAAAATCCCGATAAGGCACCGATAATAATCAGCAGTGGATAGGCCACCCACACCGAATGCACCAGCGTCATCGAGATCACCACAAATCCCATCGCGACACCAAACGGCATGACCGACAGCGATTTTTTGATCGGTACATATTTGCCCGCCGCGACTGCACCAAAGGCGATGCCAATTGCCGACACGGCCGGGATCACCGCAGCTTTATCCAGCGGCAGTTTCAATTGCACTTCAGCCCAGTAAATGACCAGAAATTGCAGAACCGCACCGGCACCCCAGAACAGCGTGGTGATGCCGAGGGTGATCTGACCAAGTTTGTCGGCCCATAAAACGCGACAGCAATGCGCGAAATCGGTAATCAGTTCAATCGGGTTGGTGGCCTGTTTGGCGTAACGGGCACCGGTGTCGGGAATATATAAATTGAAGATTGTCGCGGTGACGTACAGCACAAACACCACCGACAAGGCGGCATCAAGTGGTGTCGTGATAAAGCCAAATGGTGAGTGCAATCTGAGCAGTGCGGCGGACACATCAGGATTGATCAGCGCGCCGCCCAAACCGGATCCTAAAATGACCGAGGCAATTGTCAGGCCTTCGATCCAGCCATTTGCCGCCACCAGTTTTTCAGCCGGCAGCAGTTCGGTCAGGATGCCGTATTTGGCAGGCGAGTAGGCTGCAGCGCCCATGCCAACCACACCGTAAGCAATCAAGGGATGAACGTGAAAGAACATCATGGTGCAGCCAATGATTTTGACAATATTCGTCAAAAACATGACTTTGCCTTTCGGCATGCAGTCGGAAAAAGCGCCGACAAAGGCGGCCAGGGCGACGTAAGAAATGACAAAAAATGACTTCAACAGCGGCGTCATCCAACCCGGGGCGTGTATCGTGGCTAAGGCATAAAATGCGGCGATCAGCAGTGCGTTATCGGCGAGCGAAGAGAAAAACTGCGCGCCCATAATGGTATAGAAACCACGTTTCATAAGTTGGTAATTTCAATTCTCGAAGGCTGCTTTATACCATGAAAACCTGTGCCCATCGATTTTGAGCCCAGGTCGGGAGGCTGGATTGGAGGATTATTTACTGAAAAAATAATAAAAACAAAATCAAAACCTGAAATCGGCAGCGTTAACGCCATATTGCGCCTGCATATCTCGGGTAAAATGGTTGGCTGATTTTACCCTCTTTTCAGCCTTCGCCATGCCCAGACCAATAAGCGCCACCATTCATTTATCTGCACTGAAACACAATTATCAAATCGCCCGTCAACATGGCGGCGCAGCCAAAGTGTGGGCGGTGGTCAAGGCCAATGCTTACGGTCATGGGCTGCCATTTGCGATGCGCGCATTTGAAGACGCGGACGGTCTGGCCTTGGTGGAAGTCGATGCCGCGGTCAAAATCCGCGAAGCGGGGTGGAGCAAGCCCGTGATGTTACTGGAAGGATTCTTCCACGCCTGTGATTTGCCGCTCATTCAGCAACACCAGATCGAGATCGCCGTTCACTGTTACGAGCAAATCGATTTGTTGGAACAGGCCAGCTTGATTGCTGATCAGCCGATTCGAGTGCACCTGAAAATCAATGGCGGCATGAATCGCCTCGGATTCAAACCGGCACAGGTCGAGACGGCTTATCAACGACTGTGCGCCATGCCGGCCCTGAAGGTGGTAGATCTGATGATGCACTTTGCCAATGCCGACAACGCCCTGAATCCGCGCCTGCCGGTGCAGGAGCAATTGCGCCATTTTGAGCAGGCGCGCGCTGCCTTGAAAAATCCGGAGCTGGAAATCAGCCTGGCCAATTCCGCCGCCAATCTGCTGCTCGACACCATCAGAAACGATTGGGTGCGCGCCGGCATCATGCTGTACGGCGGCAGTCCCGGCAAAGACAGTGCAGAGTCATTTGGTCTGTTACCGGCGATGACTTTGAAGAGTGAACTGATCGCGATTCAGGCCATCGAGGCCGGTGAGTCGATCGGTTATGGCAGTCGCTTCGTCGCGGCGAAGCCGATGCGGATCGGCATTGTCGCCTGCGGGTATGCCGACGGTTATCCGCGTCACGCGATTGACGGTACGCCGGTGCTGGTCAATGACACACGCTGCGCGATGGTTGGCCGGGTATCGATGGATATGTTGACTGTTGATGTGACCGATATTCCCGATGCAAAAGTCGGATCGAGCGTTACGCTCTGGGGCCGGGGTTTGCCGATCGACGAAGTGGCGCATTGTGCGGACACGATAGGCTATGAGTTAATGTGCGCCGTGGCGCAGCGCGTGCAGTTGATTGCAGAGGAATGACAAAAATTCATGGCCAAAGTTAAAACCAATTACAGCTGCACCGAATGCGGTGGCACGGCCATCAAATGGGCGGGGCAGTGTCCGTCTTGCGGACAATGGAATACCCTGGTGGAGAGCGTTATCGAAACGGCGCAAAACCGCTATTCGCAGGCGCCGCAAAGTCTGGCGCAAACCGCGCCGGTCTTGCAGCTCTCGGAAATCGACGCACTGGAAGTGCCGCGCTTCAGTACCGGCATTGACGAATTTGACCGGGTGCTCGGTGGTGGTCTGGTCTCAGGTGGTGTGGTGCTGATCGGTGGTGATCCCGGCATCGGTAAATCGACCTTGCTGCTGCAGGCACTGGCCGCCATGGCAAAGCAAAAGCGCGTGATTTATGTCAGCGGTGAAGAGTCCGGCGCGCAGATTGCCTTGCGTGCCAAACGGCTCGGCGTAGAAGGTTCCGAGATGAAGCTGCAGGCGGAAATCCAGCTGGAAAAAGTGCTCTCGACTCTGATTCAACATAAACCCCAGGTGGTGGTGATTGACTCGATTCAGACCATGTATTCGGATGCATTGAGCTCGGCGCCCGGCTCGGTGGCGCAGGTGCGTGAATGCGCTGCGCAGTTAACCCGTGCGGCGAAATTATCCGACATCACCATCATCATGGTTGGTCATGTCACCAAAGAAGGAGCCCTGGCTGGACCGCGCGTACTGGAACATATTGTTGATACGGTGCTGTATTTTGAAGGTGATACCCATTCCAGTTTCAGGCTGGTGCGGGCGATTAAAAATCGTTTCGGCGCAGTCAATGAGCTCGGCGTGTTTGCCATGACCGAGCGCGGATTGAAAGGCGTATCGAATCCGTCGGCCTTGTTTCTATCGCAGCACGATACCCCGGTGGCCGGTGCCTGTGTGATGGTCACCCAGGAAGGGTCGCGTCCTCTGCTGGTGGAAATTCAGGCGCTGGTGGATGCCTCGCATGCGCCCAATGCACGGCGTCTGTCGGTCGGACTGGAGCAAAACCGTCTGGCGATGTTGCTGGCGGTGTTGCACCGGCATGCCGGTATCGCGGCGTTTGATCAGGATGTGTTCATCAACGCTGTGGGCGGGGTCAAAATTGTCGAACCTGCTGCCGACCTGGCCGTATTGATGGCAATTCACTCGTCAATGCGTAATCGACCATTGCCACGCGGTCTGGTAGTATTCGGTGAAGTCGGCCTGGCCGGTGAGATCCGTCCTGCGCCACGTGGCCAGGAACGCTTGCGCGAAGCTGCCAAGCTCGGCTTTTCGATTGCCCTGATTCCCAAGGCAAATGCCCCGAAACAGCCAATTGAGGGGCTAATTATCGTGGCGGTCGATCGCATTGATCAGGCGTTAAGCAAGCTGCGTGAGATTGAAGAGTAATTTTTAAACAGCGAATTTTAAGGAATTCACCATGCCCATTTTCGGTATCGGCCTGCATATTATTGTTGCGATATTTTTTGCGATCCACGCGATACGTTCCGGACGCGAATTATATTGGCTGTTAATTCTGTTCATGTTCCCGCTACTGGGCAGTGTTGTGTATTTCTTTGCGATTTTTTTGCCCGATTTCAAAACGAATTATCAGGTGCAAAAAGGTCTCTACAAAGCGGCCAATGTTGCCGTCAATGCGCTCGACCCCGGTCGTGACTTGCGCGAAGCCAAGGCTGCCTATGACTGTACACCCACTGCGCAAAATCAGTGGCGCTATGCTGAGGCCTTGCTGGCTGCGAATAATGTGGCCGAAGCGGTTGAGCAGTTTGAACTTTGTCTGCGCGGACCGTTTGCCAATGATCTGGAAATCCAGTTTGCCGCGGCCAATGCGCAATTGCGCTTCAATCAGCCCGACAAGGCCTTGCAGTTACTGCTGGCGATCCGCCAAAACAATCCCAACTTCCGCACCGAAAGCGTGACCCTGATGCTGGCGCAAATCTACGCGCAACAGGGGAACAAGGAAGAAGCGCGGGAAGAATTCGAGCAGGCGGTTAACAGGTTTGGCAGTGTGGAAGCACGCGCCGAGTATGCAATTTTTGCCGCGCAAAACGGCGATATCGGCACCGCACGCAATCTGTATGAAGAGCTCGAACAGTTGAAGCGGCACTGGAACAAAAACTCGTTGCAGCAGTATCTGCCGCTGATGAATAAACTTGAAAGCACGCTGAATCTGCGTTGAATCTGCGTTAATGCGCAAAAAGGCAAGATAAACGAATAACTAATAAATCTGCGCCGATTCTGTGTGCTTGCTGATCACCGCAACAAACATTAGAATGGCGCAGTTTTGGTGCTCGCGGCTATGTTCATGGCCGCAGTTAAACGGGAAACATCCATACTTGAAACGACCAATTGGGTCAGAGTATGCAAATGTGCTGCCCCCGCAACGGTCACAAATTGTCGGTAGATAATGCCGACCAGCTCTTCTTAAATGCCACTGTGTTGTCAACATGGGAAGGTAGAAGAGTGATATTTGTCAGCCCGGATACCGGCCAGAATAGGTGATGCGCGCGCCAGTTTTTGCGCATCGTTCAAACTGGCTTACGGGACGTTGGCCGGTTGACTATTACATTGAAAATCATGATCTCCACTTTTACTTTACGCAAATCCTGTTGCGTGCAGGCCTTGCTATTGGCATTTGCTGCGCCGTACGCTTGTTCTCAAACCATTATTGGAACCAGTGACAGCGAGCCAGTCGTCATTATCGGTTCACGCTTTCCGAATTCACCTGATCTGGCCCCGATCGGGGCACAGGTCATTACCGCCAGCGAGATCCGCAATGCCGGTATCGACAATGTCAACGAAGCGATCCGCAAATTGGGCGGCGTGTATGGACGCAAGAGTTCCTACGGTACCCAGGACTTTGATCTGGATATGAGTGGTTTTGGTGTCGACAGCGCGAACAATCTGGTGGTGCTGGTCGATGGCGTACGCGTCTCGGAAAATGAACAGACCGTGGCCTTGCTGTCCTCGATCCCGATTGATTCGGTGGCGCGGATTGAAATTATGCGTGGTGGCAGCAGCGTGTTGTATGGCGATGGTGCAACCGGTGGTGTGATTCAAATCATTACCAAACGTCTCGGACCAAACCAGCTCAGCGGTTCGGTCACTGCCGAAGCCGGCCAATTCAGGGATTATGCAGCACGCGCCTATCTGACCCAGGGTGGTGACGGTTTTAACGCCAGTCTGAATCTGTCTGATCAGCAGGCCGACAATTATCGCGCCAACAATCAGGTCAAACAAAAAAATGCCAGTGCCACCCTGACCTGGTTTATGTCTGACCTGCGCGCCGGACTGCGTATCGATATCGCCCGTCAGGATTCCGGGCTGCCAGGTGCACTGAGTCTGGCACAGTTTCAACAAGATCCGCGTCAGTCATTGAAACCAAACGATAACGGTGCAATCGACGTGAATCGCTATACCGGTTTTGTAGAAAAAAATCTTGGCGACTGGCAGGCAGCTGCTGAGTTATCGACGCGCGAGCGAACTGCCACGGCAAATTATGTCTCGTTACCGTATTACTCCACCTATAGCGGACGCCAGACTGAATTCACGCCGCGTTTGCGCAATACCACCAGTATCGACGGGTTGCACAATGAATTGGTGATCGGTCTGGATATCATGAACTGGAATCGCGACAACAACGCGGTCGGTTACCTGCCGGTTTATGCCACACAAAAATCCAAGGCGGTTTATCTGCGCGATGAACTGAAAGTCGGTGATGCCCGCCTGGCAGTGGGAGCGCGACGCGAATTGTTTGACAAATCTTCCAGCGATCCGAACCAGTACGCCACCGATAACTATTACGTTGAGCAGGGCGTCAATGCCTGGGAGCTGCAGGGTAGTTACGTGTTCTTGCCGCTGCTGAATGGCTTCGCGAAATTCGGTCAGAGTTATCGGGTTGCGAACGTGGATGATAACGCCGGTACGCTGCTGCCGAACACGCCGCTGTTGCCGCAACTGTCGCACGATATTGAACTTGGCGCGACCTTGGGCACTGGCAGCGAGCAGTTGACCGCACGCTTGTTCCGTCATGATATTACCGACGAAATTTTTTACAATCCGCTGGCCGGACCTTATGGCGCCAACGCCAACCTCGATCCAACCCGTCGTCAGGGTGTGGCGCTGGAAGGAAAATATCCGCTGTCGCAGCAATTCAATTTAAGCGCACGGGCGCAGCATGTGAATGCCACATTTACGGCCGGTGTGAACGATGGCAAAGAGATGGTGCTGGTACCCAAGAACACCTTGTCGGTGCATGTGAACTGGTTGTCTGGTAACGGTCAGAGCGCCTATCTTGGCACGCAATGGGTTGACACCCAGCGCTACGGCAATGACTATACCAACAGTTGCGCGGCGCTGATTCCATCGCACGTGACGCTGGATGGTCGCTATGCGCAAACCCTGGGTGCATGGGAGCTGGCTGTATCAGGCTCCAACCTGACCGACAAGAAGTTCTTTACCAATGCTTACGGCCAGTGCCAGTCCGGTATTTATCCGGACGACGGACGTCAGATGAAGGTAAGCTTGCGTTACAGCTTTTAATTACTGCCAGGGAGGTCAGGTCTATCACACACATCAGCCATATTTCTAACCGACTGGTGCTGACTGGTTTGCTGCTTGCAGCACTGGTCAGCCTGGCCTTCGCCGTTTGTATCGGATCGGTGCTGGTCAGTCCAGCCGGTTTGCTGCAGGCTGTTCTGGATACATCAGAAAGTCTGAATGCGACGCTGGTTGAGTTGCGCTTCAACCGCGCCCTGTCGGCTTTTGTCACCGGCGCCACGCTGTCGCTGGCGGGCGTATTGATGCAGGCCTTGTTGCGCAATCCGCTGGCTGATCCCTATGTGCTGGGCATTTCCGGCGGGGCAGCGGTTGGCGCATTGACGGCGATGTTATGGATGGGTCTGGTCTGGATGGTGGATGTGGCCGCATTTGGCGGCGCAGTGCTGGTGGCGGGCCTGCTGTTTTTTTTGGCGTATCGTGATTTTAAGGGCAGTGGCAGCAGCGAGGGCGGTACCACGACTTTGTTGTTGACCGGGGTGATCGTTGGTTCGGCCTGTATGGCACTCATCGCGCTCATTCTTTCGGTGACACCCGACAGTCGTTTGCGCAGCATGGTGTTCTGGATGATCGGTGATCTGTCGGCGACCAAACCGCGCGCGCTGAATTGGATCATCCTGCTCGGCGTCCTGGCTTATGTATGCAGCATCGCGCGCGCGATCAATATCTCGGCGCTGTATTCTGATACGGCCAGCACGCTCGGCATTTCAGTGGGCCGATTGCGCAAGAGTTTGTTTTTTTGTGCGGCCTTGCTCACCGCCAGTGCAGTGGCCAGCGCAGGGAGTATTGGATTTGTTGGCTTGATCATGCCGCATGCCTGCCGCTTTGCCTGGGGACCGGATCATCGCCTGTTGCTGCCGGCCTCATGTCTGGCGGGCGGAAGTTTTCTGGTGCTGGCCGATACGTTGGCGCGCACCGTGATCGCCCCGCAGCAATTGCCGGTCGGCGTGATCACCGCACTGATTGGCGTGCCGATCTTTTTGCTGCAACTGCATCAACATCGTCAGCTTCAGGTCAGGTAGCGCCATGACTATTCAAGTCAATCAGCTTAGCCTGCAAATCGGATCGCGTCTGCTGCTCAAGGCCTTGAACTGGCAGGTGCAGCCAGGAGAATGCTGGTGCATCATCGGGCGCAACGGCGCTGGAAAAACTACGCTGCTGCGCAGTCTGGCTGGCTTGCAGCAGATCTCGGCCGGTCAGATATTTTTTAATCAACGCCTGCTGGCACGTTGGCCATTGATGGAATTGGCCCGGCTCCGCTCGTATTTGCCGCAGGGTCGCAACGATGCCTTCGCTTACCGCGTGATCGAGACTGTGCTGGGCGCGCGTCATCCTTATCACGATGGGAATTATTGGGAGTCGGAACAGGATGTGCAACTGGCACTGGAGGCACTCCGTGAACTGGATGTCGCCGATCTGGCGCAGCGCGATGTGCGCAGTCTTTCGGGCGGTGAACGGCAACGTGTTGCAATTGCGGCCTTGCTCGCGCAAGACGCACAATGTATGCTTCTGGACGAACCAAGCAATGCCCTGGATCTGTCGCATCAACACAGCGTCATGCAAATAATTAGCCAGCAATGCCGCACCCATCATAAAGCTGTAATAATGGTCAGTCATGATCTGAACTTGGCTTTTCGGTACGCCAGCCACGCCTTGCTGTTAATGCATGATGGCAGTTGGCAGGCCGGACCGGTCAGGCAAATCATGACCGAAGCGGCATTGAGTCAATGCTTGGAATATCCAATTGAAACGATATGGCACGGCGAGATGTGTTTGTTTGTGCCGCGATAAAAAATTAGACGGGATTGATGAAAAACCTGCACCAGCTGATACTGTGGATATCTCTATGCGCGTCGCTGCAAAGTAGCGCGGCCATTGTCGCACGTGATGACGCCGGCCTGACGGTCACCTTGAGCAAACCTGCGCAGCGCATCATTTCTCTGTCTCCTGCTGAAACTGAAATTCTGTTTGCCGCCGGTGGCGGGCAGCATGTTGTCGGTGTGGTCCGGTACAGTGACTACCCACAGGCGGCGACACGCATCCCGGTTGTCGGTGATGCTCTGGGTCTGGATATGGAGCGGATCGTCAGCCTGAAACCCGATCTGATTGTGGTCTGGTACGAAGGGAATAACCAGCAACACGTCGAACAGTTACGCCAGTTGGGCATTCCGCTATTTTTTGGACAACCCCATCGTCTCGACGATATTCCCAACAGCGTTGCCACGCTCGGACGTCTGATGGGTACTGAGCAGCAGGCCAACAAGGTGGCCGCAGCATTGCGTCAACAACTTGTCGCGCTCAAACAGAAATATGCGCAACGCACTCCGGTGCGTCTGTTCTACCAGGTGTGGGATCAACCGTTGTATACCTTGAACGGTCAGCATATCGTGAGCGATGCGATTAAATTGTGCGGTGGTGTGAATATTTTTGCGGATTTAAAAACGGTCTCACCGAATGTTGATATTGAATCGGTGTTGCGCCTTGATCCGGAAGCGATCATCGGCACGGATGAAAAAAATTCGACCGAACGCGGCGTAATGATGTGGAAACGCTATCCCGCCATGACCGCAGTGAAGCATCAAAATTTATTTTTAATCGACGGTAACCTGATCAATCGTGCCGGCCCGCGCATGATTGCCGGGACTGCCGCATTGTGTGACAAACTGGATCAGGCGCGGGCCAAACAATGACACTTCCGTATAAAACGCTGATGGTGCAGGGCACCACCTCCGACGCTGGAAAATCGACCATTGTCGCCGCGCTATGTCGGCTTTTGGCGCGCCAGGGAATCAGGGTGACGCCGTTCAAACCGCAGAATATGTCCTTGAACAGTGCCGTCACCGAAGACGGCGGCGAAATCGGCCGCGCTCAGGCCTTGCAGGCGCAGGCGGCGGGAATTAATCCGCACAGCGACATGAATCCGATCCTGCTCAAACCGTCCAGCGACACCGGCGCGCAGATCATCATTCACGGCCAGGTCAGCGCGGAAATGCGTGCCCAGGAATATCACTCGTATAAAACGGTGGCGATGCGGGCCGTGCTGGAATCTTATCGGCGCCTCTCGGGTCATTACGAGGCCATCGTGGTTGAAGGGGCGGGCAGTCCTGCCGAAATCAATTTGCGTGACCGTGATATTGCCAATATGGGATTTGCCGAAGAGGTCGATTGCCCGGTCATTTTGGTTGCCGATATCGACCGCGGTGGTGTGTTTGCGCATATTGTCGGCACCTTGTCCTGCCTGTCTGAAAGTGAACGGCAACGCATTATCGGTTTTGTGATCAATCGCTTTCGCGGTGATATCGCCTTACTGCAGCCCGGGCTCGATTGGCTGGAGCAGCAAACCGGCAAACCGGTGCTGGCGGTGCTGCCGTATTTACATGGCCTGTATCTGGATGCGGAAGATGCCGTGCAATCGCAGCAAGATGCCCAGGGTGCTTTCCGGATCGTGGTTCCGGTTTTGCCGCGGATTAGCAATCACACCGATTTCGACATCCTGCGCGTGCATCCCGATGTGCATATTGAGTTTGTCGGTCCGGGTCAGCCGATTCCCCATGCTGACCTGATCATCCTGCCGGGCAGCAAAAATACCCGCGCCGACCTGGCCTGGCTGCGCGCACAGGGTTGGGAAACTGCCCTGCAAAAACATTTGCGCTATGGTGGCAAAGTGATCGGCATCTGTGGCGGCTTGCAAATGTTAGGCAAATTTATCAGCGACCCCCTGGGCATCGAGGGCGACGCAGGTATTGCAAAAGGATTTGGATTGCTGGATCTGGAGACCACACTCGGCAACAAAAAACGCTTGAGCAAAGTAAACGGACGCTGCGCGTTTGCTGACGTGGAAGTGAGCGGCTACGAAATTCATATGGGGATTTCCAATGGCAAGGACTTAAATCGGCCCGCGTTCTATGTCGATCAACGCTCGGAAGGGGCGCGCTCGCCCGACAATCTGGTATTGGGTACCTATCTGCATGGTCTGTTTGATCATCCGGACGCCTGCAAGGCTTTATTGGAGTGGGCCGGTTTGGACAGTGATGCGCAGATTAATGCAGCCCATTTACGTGAGGTCAGCCTGAACCGGATTGCCGATGCTGCCGAGCCGCTGATGTCGGCCTTATTGAAAACCCGATTTAATTAAGATCAAGGCCGCGGCATTTTGAAAAGTGCATGCCGGCGGTCTTTTCTGAAATAAAGTTGCGCAATTTGTGATGGTCGTGAATCCATGTCGTAAAAATGCAGACCAGATCATTTGTGTATAGATAGACACTGTTGCGCGATAAGCTAGCTTAAATAATCATGTTTATTTAATTTCAAGCCCGAGCAAATATTTGCGCTGATCGCGGCAGATTTTTGTAAGATGGTGCTTTATTTTTTGACTACCACATAGCGAACATTCAAAAAGGGAAGTAATCAGATGGATAGAAGAACAATTTTGCAACTGGGAGGCGCGGGATTATTTTATTCCCTGGGTCTGTCCGCTTTTGCGCAAGATGACAAAGCAATTCCTGTCCTGACTTTGCAAGGTGTTGACGCGAACGGCAAGAAAATCGAGTTGACCGATTTTTTAGGCAAGACCATATTGGTCAGCTTTTTTACGGCAGGCTGCAATCTGTGCATGCGCGATTTGAAACTGATGCGCGAATTTTATGTCGGCAATTCCAAACGCAATTTTGTCTTGTTGGGTGTGAACATCGATCAAAACAAAAATGATTTTGATGAATACAACCAGCTGATTGCCCTGGCCGTGCCGAAAGAGCAGCGCTTTCCGATGGTGTGGCGCAATGCGCCGGGTCATAAAGATAATTTCGGACCGATTACCCGACAGCCTACGCATTTTGTGATCAATGCCAAGAATGAATTTATCTTTAAGCGTGAGGGTAGTTTTGAGCCAGAGGATTGGGATAATTTGTGGACTTCGTTGAAAACTCCGTGAAGTGACAGGCCCGATTTGGATTAGCGGTATACCTCACGTCGATTACCAATTTTCACAACAAGGATGCGTACTGTGTCATCCTCAATATTGCTGATGATGCGGTAATCGCCGACACGATATTTCCAAAAATCGCCCAGCGTTGACCCTTTGAGAGCTTCGCCAATACTTCTCGGATTTTCTAGAGGTGCGACACGATCATTAAGAAAACCCAATATTCGCCTGGCAATTTGGCGATCCTACTTCGCCAGTTCTTTTGCCGCTGACGGATCGAATTCAATCTTCCAGGTCATAGCGGCGCATCATTTCTTCAAGCGGAATGGTTTTGACTTCTCCTGTGCGAATGTCAGTTAATCTTTTTTCGGCAAGGTACAGGTCTTCCAAATCATCCAAATGTTGAACAATGGCTTCGGTCACATAAAATGTTTTGGATCGCCCGGTTAATTTGGCCAGTTGCGATAGTCGCTCTTCAATTTCGTCCGGAAGTTGTATTGAAATGGCAATCATATATGCTCCTGCAATCGGGTGTGAAACAAGTATTGCACAATGCATTTAATATGTTCAATAGCTAATTCAGAGGAGAATATAAGAAAAAAATTCGCAGCGTGATTGGCATAGCATGGCTGTCGCCAATCTTCAATCCCAAACCCTGACCTTCACCTGCAAAGAAATCGCCCCATACAAACGATTTTGCAAACTGGGCACAATGGCAAGATTGAACCCGAACCGTCCCCATTCGGCACTGGCCATGGGTACGGCCGCCAGGAACCAGCCGCCGTTGTTCATGTGCGGATAACCATTGAATCCACCGGCAACCGCGCCAAGGCGGATCGGGCCTAACTGGATCGGTTGATAGTACACACCGGCGTAGCTCGAATATTCGCGGTCACTGTTATAGAAGCGTCCGACCGTAACCGCGCTCACGGTTGAAAACCGGTATTCGCCACCCAGACCATAGTTATTGCCGTTCAAATTCTTGTCGCGATCCCAGTGATAGGACAGAAATCCGGATTCGATCCAGACTTCATTGAGCGGTTTTGAGTCGATGATGTTCATGCCCAGAAACGTGGGCGTTGCCGCCGGTTCGGCACTGGTTTGCGCATGAGCGACGGGAGTCAGGGCCAGGGCGATCAGTGCGGCGCAAAAGAGTTTATTTGTCATGGTTGAATTATTTTCGTAGTGATCAAAGCCGGAACCAGAGTGTGCAGCAGCATACCAGAAACCTTATTCTGCACCGTTGCAATTGGCAATGTCGCTGCAAATATTTTCCAAGACTGTCTGATTCAATTGCGCCAGAATTGGATCAGCCTCTTTATAATTTTGCTGTGCCTTCGGCGTCGAAAGTCTATATGGATTATATTGCAGCGCTGGCAGCACATTTGTAATCCCACCAAATCACAGGAAATGGATATGGACACTCAAGTTCGACGTTTAGAAAGAGAAATCACCGGTTTAGCCACCTCCGATGGCGCAGGGGTGAAACTGCTGCGCAGTCTGGGCAGCGGTCCGCATGCGCGACTCGATCCGTTTTTGATGCTGGATGAATTTTCTTCGGTCAATCCAGGAGACTACATCGCCGGATTTCCGGCTCATCCGCATCGCGGCTTTGACACGGTCACGTATATTCTCGACGGGCACATGCGGCATGAAGATCATATGGGCAATGTCGGCCATATCAAAAGCGGCGGCGTGCAATGGATGACTGCCGGACGTGGTGTGATTCATTCCGAAATGCCGGAGCAGGTTGAAGGGCGCATGCGCGGTTTTCAGCTGTGGATCAATTTACCCTCCAGCGAAAAAATGAAACCGGCGGTGTATCGTGATATTCAGCCGGAGGAAATTCCGGTGCATGCCTTGCAAAATGGCGGTTCCGTCAAGGTCATCGCCGGTAACCTCCAGTTAGAAGGCAAGCTGGTGCAGGGTCCGATTCATGGTGTCAGCACAGAACCGATTTACGTGGATGTGAAGCTGCCGCCCAACAGTACGGTCAGCTTTGATGTGGCCATGCATCATCATGCTTTTGTTTACGTTTATGAAGGCAAGGTGCAGATCGGCGACCGGGTCATCAACAATCACTGCGCCGGGGTATTGAGTGAAGGCGAGCGGATTGAATTGCGCAGTCTGGATCTGGAAACCCGATTTTTGGTATTGGCTGGCAAGCCGATTGGTGAACCAGTAGTACAATATGGGCCTTTTGTGATGAATACGCGCGCCGAAGTCGAACAAGCTGTGATGGATTATCAAAACGGCACGTTGACCCAGGCTTCCTGATATTCCAGATCACGGCCTTTTTAAGTGAATCAAGCATGACCAGTAATGATAAAAGTAAGGGAGCGGCAGTTCCAGATTCAGTCCATGTGGAATACGTTTCATCGTGTTTGTTGCCCACCACCTGGGCGACATTCCAGTTGCATGCGTTTTTGGAACCTGCCACAGGCAAAGAACATCTGGCATTGACCCTGGGCGATGTCGCCAACGGTCAGCCGGTACTGGCCCGTTTGCATTCGGAGTGTCTGACTGGCGATGCCCTGTTCAGCCAGCGCTGCGATTGCGGTGCGCAGCTGGAAGCGGCGATGCAGAAAATTGCCGGCGAAGGTCGCGGGGCTTTGCTGTATCTGCGTCAGGAAGGGCGCGGTATCGGGCTGCTCAATAAAATTCTGGCCTACCGTCTGCAGGACGGTGGCGCAGACACGGTGGAAGCCAATCAGGCTTTAGGATTTGCACCAGATCAGCGCAACTACCGGATTTGTCAGCCAATGCTGAAACATTTGGGAATCAAATCGGTTCGATTAATGAGCAATAATCCGCGCAAGGCAGCCGCATTGCTGGAGTATGGTATCGATGTGGTGGAACATATTCCGTTGATCATCAAAAAAAATCCGTTTAATGAACGCTACCTGTTGACCAAGGCAGCCAAGCTCGGACACAAGTTTTAAACGGTCATAAAACTTTCAATCGGCAGTGTTATAGTGCGTTTTCGATGATGCAAAGTTCTTTGCATGTTTCATTCCTATGGAGATGATGCGATCACATGGCTACGACACGAAAACCAGTAAGCAGGACGGCAAGCAAGGTGGCCGGCAAGCCCGTTGCAAAAGCCGCAGTGAAGCGTGCCGTCAGGCAGGCCAAGCCCGCGACCAAACCCTCTGTCAAACATACCGTCAAGCCCAAGGCCACTCCCAAACGCGTGACAGTCTCGTTCACCCATCCGCGCCACGATCATCCTCCCAAATTGGACCATGAACATATCGCTCTGGTATTGCAGGGCGGTGGAGCCTTGGGGGCTTATCAGGCTGGCGTGTTTGAAGCGCTGACAAAAATTCCAACGGAACCGCACTGGCTGGCCGGTGTGTCGATTGGCGCGATCAATTGCGCGCTGATTGCCGGTAATGAACCGCATCGCAGACTGCAGCGTCTCGAAGAATTCTGGAATCTGGTCACCTCACACAGTTCACTGTATGCGCCGCTATTTGATCAGCAGTGGTCGACCATTCATCAGATGGGCGCGTCGATGGCGGCGTCCTGGGGCGTGCCGGGTTTTTACAAGCCACGGATTCCGCCACCGATGTTTCAACCTGAAGGTACAGACGCGGCGATCAGTTACTACGACACCGCGCCATTGCGCGAAACACTGGAACGTCTGGTTGATTTTGATCTGATCAACACCGGGAAAGTGCGACTCTCGGTCGGCGCTGTGAATGTGCGCACCGGGAATTCGGTTTACTTCGACAATACCAAGCAGCTGATCGGGCCGGAACACATCATGGCCAGCGGTGCCTTGCCGCCTGCGTTTGCGCCGATCATGATTGATGGTGAACCGTATTGGGATGGTGGCATCGTATCCAATACGCCCCTGCAATACGTGCTTGATAATCGTGATTTGAAAAAAACCATGGCGGTACAGGTTGATTTGTTCAGTGCCCGTGGTTCCATGCCGCAGAACATGGGCGGCGTGATGTCGCGCCAAAAAGATATTCAGTATTCGAGCCGCACTCGTTTGGGTACTGATTTTGCAGCTGCATTACATAAAGCAAAAATGAACGTGCAGCGTTTGATCGCCAAGCTGCCAGCGTCAATGCGCAATGATCCGGAAGTGAAGTATCTCAAGAGTGTGACGGAAACGGCGCATCTGGATATCGTGCATTTGATTTATCGCCAGGACCGCTATGAACTTGAGTCGAAAGATTATGAGTTTTCACGGGCGACCATGCAGGCGCATTGGGAGGCAGGCAGGCGTGATATGCAGTCCACCTTGGATAATCCGAACTGGCTGCGGATGGCGACTGAGGACGATGGTGTCACCGTGTATGATTTGGCGCATCACGATACCTCAGTCAAGAAGTGATTCTGCCTGCGGGGCAGATCCGGTCGCTACTCTGGCAATAGCGGTGCGAACAGGTCTGCCAGCGTTTCGGATTTCGATGCAGCCCAAAGAGTTGCAATGGCAAATCCCAGTGCAAGGCCTGGTCTGCCTTTCGCAAGGCACACTGCGCTTTCAATGGCAAAGGCTGACGTCAGGATCAGTACCGGATCGCGTCCCATCGTGGCGATGAATCGAATGAGTAGTGATGGCTCAGGTGCTTCGGGCCGTGCAGCCGGGGGGGGCAGGATAGTTACGGTGGACTGGGGAATAATTGGGGTCATGATGATCTCCATTAAAAATTAGCGGAGGCACATTGTCGGCCAACCAGTCCTGTTGACCCATCGGTGAATTCAACAATTGCAATGTCACTTCGAACCTTGTTATGGCCGTCTTAAAACCGCATCCCAAAATCATGGTGCATGACGATACTTGACGATGCAATCAGGCTGTTCAAACCGAGAATCAACTGGATCAGCGTGTTTTCCGGCAATACCCAGATTTGGCCCTTGGCCGGTTTTGCAAAGGTGCAGGCTTCGATAATGGGCCTGACCCAATCGGCGTCTTCGGTGACGTCCAGTAAAATCATCCCTTCGCTGGTTGTATGCAGATACACATCGCCACCCAGGCTCAGGTTGAAACAAATACCCTGACCGACCGGCATGCCGGCGTTCCTGTCCTGCTCCAGAAAATAATTTAATTCCAGATTGCTGTTCGCCACCCAGACTTCGGCATCGTCGACCCCATCCAGTAAATTCCAGGGGCGAAGGTGAGTAGCGGGGAAATTCGGCGGGTTGTCCATAATAAGCAATGAAAGCAGTGAATCGAGACTATACCGCTTTTTTATATTTACCAATGGTAATATTCCGTCAGTTTCACGCTGGTCTCGCTATCTTTGATAAAAAACCTCTCAACTAAATTCATCGACACCATGAACCTGTCCAGACTCGTATTGTGTACCTGTTTGTTTTGGAACATCGCCGCGGCCACGGAAACACCAAATCTGCCCGGCGCTCATGCCGAAAAAACCAACGATGTAACCTTGACGGTAGAAAACCGCGAGATCGTCACCTTCCGCGCTCCGGTGCTCGGTATCGAGCCGCAGGAAAGAATGAAACGCGCCGCAAGCCGCATAGAAAAACAGCTCTCGACTGGCGGAAATCACCATGCGTCGATGTTGCCCATGACGCCCGGCATGTTGATCGAAATCGATGGCGCTGGCAGTTTTTATATCGCGCCGGAAGATGTCGATCAGTTTCAGCAGGAAACGGTGGAGAACGTTGCCAGGAAAGCGGTAGACAATTTGACTGTCGCAATTGGTGAAAGTCATCAAAGCCGTAGCGTCGATTATATGTTGCACGCTGCGGCCTATGGTTTGCTGGCGACGTTGATTTACTTTGGGCTGCTCTGGCTGGTTGGGCGCACACGCGACTTGTTGGAGCGGCGCATTCTGGCATTCATGAATACCAAAATCGATCAGCTTGGCGAGGCCAGCACTCAGCTGGTGAGCCGGGAACGCATTCTGTGGGTCTTGAGTCGGCTGGTAACCGGCTTTGCCTGGTTGTTGATTCTGCTGCTCAGCTATGAATGGCTGAGTATTTTGCTGGAACAGTTCCCACTGACGCGACCTTGGGGTGAAAATCTGAACGGCTATTTTATCGGCCTGTTTATTAGCCTGGGTGGATCGATATTGAAAGCGATTCCAGATCTGTTTACTGCGGTGATTATTTTTGTCCTGGCACGTCTGGCCACGCGCGGCCTGACCCGTTTCTTTGAACGCATTCAGTCAGGAAGCCTGAAGTTCGGCTGGCTGGATCCGGAAGTCGCGCTACCGACCAAGCGCATCATGAATATGGCGATCTGGTTATTTGCGCTGGTGATGGCGTATCCGTATCTGCCTGGTGCAAATACCGAGGCGTTCAAAGGTGTCTCGGTACTGGTGGGCCTGATGATTTCGATGGGTGCCTCCGGTCTGGTAGGACAGGTTGTTTCCGGTCTGATTCTGACTTACACCGGCATTTATCGCAAAGGCGAATTCATTCATGTGCTGGACTACAAGGGCTCGATAGTCGAGATGGGCATGTTCACCACCCGGATACGAAACGGCATGGGTGTGGAATTGACGCTGCCGAATGCCTTGGTATTGAATAACGTGACGCAGAACTATTCCAAATCGGTCAATGGCGAAGGATTTATCGTCAATACCAAGGTCACCATTGGTTATGACACGCCATGGCGTCAGGTGCACGAAATGCTGATCATGGCGGCGTTGCGCACCCCCGAGATAATTCATGAACCGACCCCGAAAGTATTTCAGACCGCGCTATCGGATTTTTATCCGGAATATTTATTGGTCTGTCACGCCAGGGCGAGTGATGCAAAAATTCGCGCTGATGTGATGAGTCTGTTGCATGCCAATATTCAGGACGTATTCAATGAGTACGGTGTGCAGATCATGTCGCCGAATTATCTGGCTGATCCTGAAAATGAAAAGCTGGTTCCGAAGTCGGAATGGTTCAAAGCGCCAGCGCGAGAGGCCGATTAACTGGGGCAAAAAAAGCGAGTGTTTTGGGTGCCCGCTCAATCGCGTGAATGTTTGATAATGAGTTTGATAATGAGTTTGATAATAAGTGTGCTCAAACAATTGGATTGATTTTCGTCAGCCCCACCATGACGCTGTTTGATTTTGTTCAATGATCGGGCTGATTGATTAAATCAAACCCATGTTCTAAGGTATATTCAAGTGCCAAGACTCAACCATTTTGTTAAAGGATTCCCATGCTGGCGGCTTATATTTCCCACGATGACTGTCTGTTGCATGAAATGGGTGCCCATCATCCTGAATGCCCGGCACGTCTTGGTGCAGTGCGCGACCAGTTGCTGGTGACCGGGCTGCTCAACTTTATGCAATGCTATGACGCACCGCTGGCCACCGAGCAACAGCTTTGCCGCGTGCATGATCTGGACTACATCCATCGCCTGGCCGCGCTGGTTCCCAAGGAGGGCTACACGCACCTCGACGCTGATACCCTGATGAATCCGCACAGCTATCAGGCAGCCTTGCGCGCGGCGGGTGCGGCAGTGCTCGCAACCGATCTGGTGTTAACCGGCAAGGCGTCGGTGGCGTTTTGCAATGTCCGACCACCCGGTCACCATGCCAAGCGCGCTGAGGCAAGTGGATTCTGTCTGTTCAATAATGTCGTGGTCGGCATACGCCATGCGCTGGAACTTTATGGACTCAAACGCATTGCCCTGATTGATTTCGATGTCCATCACGGCGACGGCAGTGAAGAATCGCTGTATGACGAGCCGCGCGTGTTGATGTGCTCAACCTTCGAAACAAACATTTACCCGTTTTCCGGCACTCAAGCCATGGGTCCGAATATGGTGAATATTGGTTTGCCGGCGCGGGTTGGTGGCAAGGGATTCAGGGCCGCGGTAGAAAACAGCTGGATGCCTGCTTTGCAAGAATTTCAGCCCGAAATGATTTTTATCTCAGCCGGATTTGACGGCCACCGGGAAGACGATATGGGCAACCTCGGTCTGGTCGAGTCCGACTATGAATGGGTCACACAACAGGTTGTCGGTATCGCAGAGCGTTATGCGCAGGGACGGATCGTTTCTTGCTTGGAAGGTGGTTACGTGATGTCGCCACTCGGACGCAGCGTGGCTGCCCACGTCAAAGTACTGATTGGCGCAAATTAAATCCTGACTCACCAAGAACTGGAATCCAAGTATGGACAAGCATTATCTAAGCCCGCTCTTCTCACCCAAATCAATCGTCGTATTTGCCGGTTGTACTGCCGAGTCTGAACCGGCCACCAGTCAGGCGCAATTGGTCGTGGAAAATTTCAAGAGCGGCGGATTCACTGGCCCGCTGACCTATCTGGACGTCAAAACCAGCGGTACGCTGGGCGATCTGGCGCGCTCACGGGTTGACCTGGCAATTATCTGTCTGCCTGATGACCAACTGGTCGCAGCACTGAAAGTGGCCGGCAGCATTCACTGTCATTCCGCGCTGATTATTTCAGGGAATGTGGATGCGGCATTGGCAAGTGAACTGGAAGTGATTGCGCGCAGCTATGGCATGTATTTGCTGGGACCAAACTGCATGGGATTTCAGCGGCCGTTACAACATCTCAATGCCAGCGTGCTGGGCAGCCTGGCGCAACCCGGTGCAACTGCCCTGGTCTCGCAGTCGGCCGCGGTGACCAGCTCGGTGCTCGATTGGGCCAGCACCAATGGTGTAGGATTTTCTGCGGTCGTCTCGCTCGGCGCGCATACCGCAGTTGGTGTGGCCCAGGTGCTGGATTTTTTAGCCGAAGACAGCGCGACCCACAGTATCGCGGTTTATCTTGAGGGTATCCGCGATGCGCGCCGCTTCATGAGCGCCTTGCGTGCCGCAGCGGGCGCCAAGCCGGTGATCGTGCTGAAGGCCGGGCACAGTCTGGTCGGCTCAAAGGCGGCGCAGACTCATACCGGCGCTATGATCGGCAGTGATGATGTTATCGACGCCGCATTGAAACGCGCAGGTGCGGTGCGGGTGCGCACCTTTGTACAACTTTTCTCAGCGGTGAAATGTCTGTCCTCGCGCTATCTTCCGGTAGGCAAACGCCTGGCGATTATTTCCAACGGTGGCGGACCGGCGGTCATGGCAGCGGACTGGGTGGCGGAATTGCAGCTCGAGGTCGGCAAACTGTCGCAGGCCGACGCTGCCAGCCTGCGACCAAAGCTGTCTGCCCAGGCCAGCATCGAAGACATGATCGACCTGGATGAAAGTGCCAGCGCAACACAGTATCGTGAGGCGATTGCGGCCAGTCTGCAGAGTCGCGACATCGACGGAATTCTGGTGCTGTTGTCGCCCCGACCCGGACTGGATATTGCTGCGATCTCGCAGGTGGTGGCCGACTTTCAACCGAATATTGGCAAGCCCCTGATTACCTGCTGGATGGGGGACGAGTTGGTTGAAGGCGGACGAAGAATTTTAAAGAATGCCGCGATCCCGACCTTTCGCACACCTGAAGCCGCAGTTGACGCATTTAACAATATCGCGACCTTTCATCAGAATCAGCAGTTGCTGCGGCAGGTACCGTCCTCGCTGTCAGAGTTGGCCAAGCCAGATATTGAGGGCGCAAGAATTTTGATTGAAACGATTCTGGCTGAGCGGCGCAATGTTCTGACTGAAATGGAATCGAAGGCGCTGCTCTCGTCATTTCATATTCCGGTTACCCGCACAATTTTGACGCGATCTGCCAGCGAAGCGATTTTAGTGGCGAACCAGCTCGGCTATCCGGTCGCGCTGAAAGTCGATTCTGCTGACATCGTCCATAAATCTGAGGTGGGTGGTGTGGCGCTGAATATTCAGAATGCCGCAGGTGTGCGCGATGCCTGGCTCGATCTGACCGCCAAGGTGGGCCGCTTGCGGCCTGATGCCAAAATCAATGGCGTGACGGTGCAGAACATGTCCGGCAAGCCTGATGGACGTGAGCTGTATATCGGCGTCAAAACCGATCAACAGTTTGGCCCGGCGATTGTGTTCGGCGCGGGCGGCACGATGATCGAACTGATTGCCGACCGGGCGATTGAACTGCCACCATTAAACCAGTTCCTCGCGCATCAACTGGTTGATCGGGTGCGCTCGTCTGAAACACTGGGAGCCTGGCGCGGTGCTCCGCCTGCTGATCGCGAAGCGCTCGAGCGGATCCTGTTGCGGGTATCGGAGATGGTCTGCGCCTTGCCGCAGCTGCACGAGATGGATATTAATCCGGTGATTATCGACGCCACCGGTGCGCTGGTGGTGGACGCGCGGATTGTGGTTGAACCGGCTCCGGTCGGCTCGCTCAATTATCAGCATCTGGCGATCCTGCCTTATCCATCAGACCGCGAATCAGAATGGCCGATGCGCAATGGCAGTCTGTACAAAATTCGCCCCCTGCATCCGCATGACGCGCAGATGTTGCAGACACTGGTGCGCGGTCTGTCGCAGGAAAGTCGTTATTTCCGTTTTGTATCCTGGATGCGTGAATTACCGGAACGCATGCTGGCGCGCTTCACGTTGATCGACTATGACCGCGAGATGGCAATGGTCGCCGTCTTCCCTGAGCGCACGCCTGATCCTCTTGGCGGATTTACCGAAACCGAGAGAATCATCGGCGTGTCGCGCTATGTGACCAATCCGGATAAAAGTACCTGCGAGTTCTCACTGCTGGTTGCCGATGAATTCAGCGGTCAGGGCCTGGGCACGCGCTTGATGCTGGCAATTATCGATGTCGCGCGCAGCAAGGGACTGGGTTCAATTGAAGGCCTGGTGCTGACTAAAAATACCGCGATGCTGAAGTTGATGAAGAGCCTGGATTTTCAGGTTAAGCCTTACGAAGAAGATCCGGACTTTCGTTTGTGCGTGCGGATGCTTTAGGCGGGTAACGTTGGCGTTTGCCGCAAATACGAATGCCGCCATCTGATAGTTGATCGATAGATCATTGGGTGACTGCAGTAACTTACTTGGGTAAGGGCAGGGAGGCGGTGTCACCCTTCATGCCGGTAAACTTTGGTTTGGTTGGCGTCGGGCAGGGTGCTTCGATTTTACTGTTTTTGAGCGTTACATTTTCAAAAATTGCTCCGTCTAAATCTACACTCTGCCGGATCGGACTGTTCTTGAAAGTTGAATTCCTGACGATTATTCTGGCCGCAACAGTCCCGGATTCTATTGGACTATCGATAAAAGTGACCCTGGAAATTTTTGCTCCTGTCAGATTTGTTGTTGAGCGGATCGGAGAGTTGATAAAGTTTACGTCAATAAATCGCGCGCCAGTGAAATCCACTTTTGAAAAATCAACGTTAATAAAGTCAACCTGGCTAATCTGTATTCCAGCTAAATTGAGTACCGTTAGATTCAAATTTTGTAATTCCAGGTGACCGGCTTCAAGGCGATTTGAAAAATAAGTGCTAAGTGCATGCACTTTCTCTTGATTACTTGTTGCAACAAATATCGCTTCCCACTGTTCTTTGGTTTTTTGGGCACCAAGGATGCCACCATAATCACGAATATTTTGCGCCGTGATTCTCAGCTGCCGGTCGTCACTGTAGTCAGCGATAATTCTTGAAACGTCTGAAGGCAATGGCGTTGCCTGATTGATTGCCGCGCGCAGGTGGTCAACCGGGACAGCAGTGATCATCGAACCTGCAGTCATGGTGATTGTTTTGATCTTTCCATCACCGGCTAAGGTCAGCGTAATACCTTTGGCTTTCAGGTTTTCAATCACTTTATCGCCAATGGCGCGCACCTCAATGTCACGAAGTCGAATAAATTCGTTTAGCTCACGTATCTGACTGGCGGCAAACATATTGTCGAGCAGCCTTGTGGTCGTATCCGGGGCACTGGGGTCTTGCAGGGCGAGAAGTACATCTCTGGTTGTTTGTTCTGTTGTTTCTTCATTAAAATAGTTGGAGGAAGAAAAACATGATCCGCCTGATATCACAAATGGCGTGAGCGCAAGCGGGTATTTGGGCTTTTCCTGCTGCTGCGTCAGTTGAGGTGTTTTGGGGGCGGTGAATTGCGACGTAATAAACGATTTGAGTGCGTGCATAGTGAAATCCCGATGAGTTCAATAAAAATTGGCGAAGCCGGAACTATATCGGGTGAGTAGCAGATGAAAATTGACGATAACCCCTAGGGAGAGCTTCCCCGGGATTCACCATTATCAAGATTGTGCCAATCAGTTTAAGTGGATCTGATCAAGGACTTGTGTAATAAAGCGGCGGCAATCCCGCCACTTTGTACTGCCGCTTCCAGAGTCGCCGGATAGCGGCTTGCGGTGTAGTCTCCCGCCAGTACCATATTTGGCAAAGGCAATTGATTGGATGGCCGCCGAACATTCGGCACACAGGCAAACGTGGCGCGTTTTTCTGTGATGACCTGATTCCATTGCGGTGTGCCGAGTTCTGGCCGGTTCAAATCCGCCGCCAGTTGTCTGGCGCAATTCATAGCCAGTTCCGTGTGACCCTGTTCGATCGCCGCTTGCGAGGCGCTGACCACTACGGCGAGCAATCCGGCGTGCCCATCCAGCTGACCACGATCAAATACAAATTGCCCCCAGGCAGATTGATCAGGCCTTTCTACTAACGCCAGCAGTGGGCGTTCCAGTCGGACATCGCCCGGGTACTTTAAATAACAGGTGGTGATCGGTTCGTAGTCGTACTCGGGAATATGTTCAGCCAAATCAAGCGGGGCCAATAAATTGCGCGCAGCCTGCGCAGGTGTTGCGATGACCACGCCGTCAAATACTTGTTCAGACTGCGCAAAGCGCAGCAGCCATTTTTCTTGCTGCTGCCCGAGCGCACGCACCGCGCAGCCAGGATGTACGCTTCCTCCATGCGCTTCTATAAACCCGGCCGCGGCACCAGGTACCAGCGTTCCAAGGTCGCACTGTGGGATCAACATGTCCGAAGCAGACCGGTTTGAGGCCAGACTGTCTTTGAGTACGTTCAAGAAAATTTGTGCGGAAGCGCGCTCAATCGGGGTGTTGAGTGCTGCAATACATAAGGGCTGCCACATCAGACGCGTGAGATTGGCGGTTTGGTCGAAGCGTTCCAGTAATTCGGCGACAGTGCAGTCGTTATTCAATTGCCAGTCCATCCAGCGCGCTGCAGTGGAAAATCGTGCCAGGGACATTTTATCGGCGCCGCTTAATCCGGTCGCTCTGATCAGACCGACCAGCATGTGCCAGGGCGCAGGTAATTTAGGGGCGATCAGTGACATCCCGTTTGAATTCGGCGGATAACACATCTGCAGTGGCAGGCGCAGTAATCTGTGTTGCTGGCCCAGCGTTTTCAGCAACGCCAGTGTGGCACGATAGGCGCCCAGCAAAATATGCTGGCCATTGTCCAGCACCAGATCGTTAATGATCACCTGCCGGGCGCGTCCGCCCAAGGTGCGTGATGCTTCAAATACGTGAACTTCGTGTCCGTTTTTGGCCAGCTCAACTGCCGCACTGCAGCCCGCCCATCCTGCTCCGACCACGGCTAGTTTCATCGTCAACCTCGCACGTAAGTGATCCAGGCAAGCCAGAATTTGCGCAGTGGCGTGAGCGAGGTGCGTTGATTCAACACTTTAAAGCCGTCAGCCTTGATTTCCACCAGCAGGGTGCGATAAATCGCCGCCATGATCAAGCCGGTGCGCTGGGCGCGGCGGTCGGCTTTGGGCAGGAGCGCAAAAGCTTCTTCATAACAGGTCTGCGCGCGATCGTACTGAAACTGCATCAAGGCGACAAATTTATCGCTGTGTTTGGCATTGAGAATGTCGGCAGCCGTCACACCATATTGCTGCATTTCGTTGATCGGCAGGTAGATCCGGCCTTTGCGCGCGTCATCGCCAACGTCGCGAATGATATTGGTCAGTTGAAATGCCAGACCGAGTTTTTCCGCAAATTGCAAAGTCTTCGGATCGGTAACGCCAAAGATGCTGGCCGATAAAATGCCGACCACACTGGCGACATGCCAGCAATATTTTTGCAGTCCGATGTAGTCGAGGTAGCGGGTTTGAGTCAAATCCATTTCCATGCCATCGATGATCGCGAACAGATGTTGCGGATTCAGATTGTAGGTCGACATATGCGGTTCGAGCGCGCGGGTCACCGGGTGCGTAGGTTGACCGGCCAACATGGCCTGTGTCTCGGTGCGCCACCAGGCTAATTTGGTTTGTGCTACCTGAGCGTCACTGGTTTCATCGACGGCATCATCGACCTCCCTGCAAAACGCGTACAAAGCCGTAATCGCCATGCGGCGCGGCTTGGGCAGGAACAGAAAACTATAGTAAAAGCTTGATCCGCTTTGGGCGGCCTTTTGTTGGCAATATTCGTCTGGAGACATGCGGACTTGGCTTGAATAAATCAATCGATTGAAACAAAGGCTATATGCTAGCCGACTGGCCAATTTGCTCAAAGATAAATTTAACGATCCGCACGGGAGTCTTGGCGCAGGGTTGTGGTTTTGTCGTTTTAAGCCCGCTCACATGACGTTGAAAAACTCGAGGTTGATTTTTTCAATGAAGATCAGGTATTTGGGTAACTGCTCTTCACTGAAATAAGTAGCGGAAATCAGGTAAAGACGATTAAAGCCAGATTGATGCAATTGCTCAGCGATCTCGAGGCCGGTGACTGATGTCACCGTGCCAAAGTCATTGTCAATGCAGATGACAGTGCTCTTGGCGTAGTGCTTGCTGTCCAGCAGAAATTCGCGTGGATCCAGATAGTGCGCAATTTGTTTATTGAAAAAACGAAATTTGAAAGCGTCGGCGAAAAGCTGGTTGTCGTCCAATAAGACAATATCCGTTTTGAGTGGTGATGGAGTGTGATCTGATTTCATGTTCGGGCAAATTAGTGGGTTAATGCGCAGCCAATCCAACACGGTCGCAAGAGAAAATTGTGTTCCTTTTTAAGGGTATTTAATTCTATATTAATAAAAACAAGATTTACTATTTATTATGCAAATGAATCAATTGTTTTTGAACGGACGGAAAACAGGCAGTGAAGTTTCTTCTAGGTATTTCCCATTAAATATATAATGCAGAAAAACAATCATCAAAAAACTACAGGAGACAGTCATGAACAAAATTGCATCACAGCTGGGATGGATCGTTTTGGCGCTGGTGGGCGCATGCGCGCTAGGGTACGTCGCCTTGTCGCGCGGTGAGAATATCAATGCGCTTTGGATCGTTGTTGCGGCGGTTTCTTTCTATATCATTGCCTACCGTTTTTACAGCCGCTTTATTGCTGACAAGGTGCTTGGCCTGGATGCGAGCAGGAAGACACCGGCCAATCTGCATAACGATGGTCTGGACTATGTCCCGACCAATAAATATGTTTTATTCGGGCATCACTTTGCCGCGATTGCAGGCGCTGGCCCATTGGTCGGTCCGGTTCTGGCCGCACAGATGGGGTACCTGCCAGGCATGCTGTGGATTATGGCAGGCGTCATCTTTGCAGGCGCAGTGCAGGATTTCATGGTGCTGTTCGTTTCGATGCGCCGCGATGGTCGCTCGCTGGGCGATCTGATTAAATCCGAGTTGGGTACGATCCCTGGAGTGATTGCCTTGTTCGGCTGCTTCATGATCATGATTATTATTCTTGCCGTGCTGGCGCTGATCGTCGTCAAAGCTTTAACGCACAGCCCTTGGGGTACGTTCACGGTTGGTGCGACGATTCCGATTGCGCTGTTCATGGGCGTTTATATGCGCTTTATCCGACCTGGTCGTATCGGCGAAATTTCCCTGGCTGGATTTATTCTGCTATTACTGGCGATTTATTTTGGTGGCTACGTTGCTGGCAATCCTGAGCTGGCGCCGATGTTTGATTTTGACGGCAGGCAGCTGACCTGGGCGCTGGTCATTTACGGTTTCGTTGCAGCTGTGTTGCCGATCTGGTTGTTGTTGGCACCACGTGATTATCTGTCGACGTTTTTAAAAATCGGCACCATCGTCGGATTGGCACTGGGCGTATTGTTCGTCGCACCGGAATTAAAAATGCCGGCACTGACCAAGTTCATTGACGGCAGTGGACCAGTCTGGTCCGGCAAATTATTCCCGTTTTTGTTTATCACGATTGCCTGCGGTGCCGTGTCCGGATTCCATGCTCTGATTGCTTCCGGCACGACTCCGAAAATGTTGGAAAATGAAACTCACGCCAGATTTATCGGTTACGGCGGGATGTTGATGGAATCGTTTGTGGCGATCATGGCGCTGGTCGCTGCATCGGTGATTGACCCAGGTGTTTATTTTGCCATGAACAGTCCGGCGGCACTGATTGGTACCACGCCAGAAGCGGTTGCTGCGACGGTGAGCCAATGGGGGTTTGCCATCACACCGGAATTGTTGATCCAGACGACCAAGGACATTGGCGAGAAAACCATCCTGTCGCGCGCAGGTGGTGCGCCGACGCTGGCAGTGGGCATGGCGCATATTTTGCACCAGTTCGTTGGCGGTCAAAAAATGATGGCGTTCTGGTACCACTTTGCGATTTTATTTGAAGCACTGTTTATCTTGACCGCGGTTGATGCGGGTACCCGGGCTGGCCGATTCATGCTGCAGGATTTGTTCGGCACCTTTATTCCGGCGCTGAAGAAAACCGAATCCCTGCCAGCAAATCTGATCGCAACGGCGGCATGTGTGGCGATGTGGGGCTTCTTCCTGTATCAGGGTGTCGTTGACCCGTTGGGTGGTATCAATACCTTGTGGCCGTTGTTTGGTGTTGCCAATCAAATGCTGGCTGCGATTGCACTGACTTTATGTGCGACGGTTCTGTTCAAGATGAAGCGTCAGCAATATGCCTGGGTGGCGATCGCACCGGCCTTGTTCCTGTTGGTGTGCACCTTGTATGGTGGCTTCCTCAAGGTCTTCGATGACAATCCTAAAATCGGTTTCCTGGCGCTCGCCAATAAATTCCAGACTGCGATCGACAAAGGTGTGCTGGTCGCACCTGCAAAATCGATGGAAGAAATGGGACGGTTGGTGTTTAACAGCCGACTCGATGCAGGCCTGGCGCTGTTCTTCATGTTTGTGATTGTCAGTGTGGTCGGCTTCGGTATTCGCAGCGCCCTGTTGGCATTGAAGGCCGATAAAGTGACGACCAAAGAGATGCCTTATGTGGCAATGCAGTTGTCGAAATAAATGATGACAGGCAGCAGGAAAATTATTTCCTGCTGCAGAAAATTTGAGGGTAATCATGTTGGACGACCTGGCAAAAATCGGCCGCTATCTGGGCCAGACCGCGCGCCTGATGGTAGGTGTGCCGGATTACGAAGTCTATACCGTGCACATGCGCAGCAATCATCCTGACCAGCATTGCATGACTTACGAAGAGTTTTTCCGCGAGCGTCAGGAAGCGCGCTACGGCGGAAGGGGCACCGGCAAATGCTGTTAGAATGGCCGCTGCCCATTCGTGACTAGAGAAAAATGACTGAATCAGTAGTAAAACGCTACCTGCCCTGGGTAGTGGCTTCCGCTCTGTTTATGGAGCAACTCGATTCCACCATCGTCAACACCGCCGTGCCTGCCATGGCGGCCAGTCTGCAAGTGACGCCTTTGAGTCTCAAGGCCGTCGTCACCAGTTATATTTTAAGTCTCGCAGTCGGCATTCCGGTCAGCGGCTGGATTGCCGATCGTTTTGGTACGCGTCGCGTCTTCAGTTATGCGGTGAGCATTTTTACCGTGGCATCGATTCTGTGCGGGATCTCGGTCAATGTGCACATGCTGGTGCTGGCCCGGGTCATGCAGGGGTTGGGCGCTGCATTAATGATGCCGGTTGGTCGCCTGACGATCGTGCGTACCTTCCCCAAATCAGAACTGCTGGCGGCGATGAACTTTGTGATCATCCCGGCGTTGATTGGCCCCCTGCTTGGGCCCTTGGTCGGGGGACTGATTGTGCACTGGCTGTCGTGGCGCGTCATATTTTTTGTGAATATTCCGGTCGGTGTGATTGCTTTGTATTTGAGTCATCGCTACATGCCAAATTATTTTGGCGAGGCCGAGCGGCCGCTGGACGTGGTGGGGCTGGTTCTGTTTGCATCCGGCACCGCATTGCTGTCCTGGCTGCTGGAGATTTTCGGCGAGCACAATTTGAATATTCCTGAAATTATGGTGCTGTTTGTCATTGCGATTGGCTTATTGGTGGCTTACGGATTTCATGCCAGACGACATGTCTATCCTTTACTAAATCTGGCGCTGTTTAAAATTCGCACCTTCCGTGTTTCAGTGGCCGGTGGTTTCAACACCCGTCTTGGTATCGGCGCCATGCCGTTCCTGCTGCCCCTGCTGTACCAACTTGGACTGGGACTGCCAGCCTGGCAGTCCGGACTGATGATGATGCCGACCGCCATGGCAGCGATGGGCATGAAAATGATCGCCACCAAGGTGCTGGCGCGGTTTGGCTATCGAAAAATTTTGATGGTCAATACCTTCCTGATCGGTTGCACCATCTGCTGTTATTCGTTGATCGGCATGGGGACGCCGATTGCACTGATTGTGCTGCTGAGTCTGACCATGGGATTTTTCAATTCGCTGCAATTTACCTGCATGAATTCGATGGCGTATTCCGATATCGGTGTTGCAGACTCCAGCATGGCCAGTACGATTGCAAGCTCACTGCAGCAGTTGTCGATGAGCTTTGGATTGGCCTGTGGCTTGTTGATTACGACCTGGTTCTTGAACGGCTTGCCGCAGACCGATCATCCGGCCGTATTGAGCGCCTTGCATCACGCGTTCATTTGCATGGGGATGATTACGGTGGTTTCAGCGGTGACGTTCAGGACCTTGCATGCCGACGACGGTGAAAACGTCAGTCTGGCGCATACTGCTGTGACGAACGAGGGAAAATAGCACCGTCGCAACGTACATTATTATTTATCTTTGCAATTGAATTTATATCAGCGCAATAGAAACCAACCTTAATCCGGGATCCTTATGTCAGAAAACCATTCTCCACTTTTTCCTGAAATTGAACCTTACAACACCGGGCGCCTCGACGTCGGTGACGGCCACAACCTGTATTGGGAAGAATGCGGTAACCCGAAAGGTGTGCCGGTAATTTTTTTGCACGGTGGTCCCGGGGCGGGACTGTCTGCTTATCACCGGCGCTTTTTTGATCCGGCCTATTACCGCATTGTGTTGTTTGATCAGCGCGGTGCCGGTAAATCGACCCCGCTCGGCGAATTTCAACACAACACAACGCCACTGTTGGTCAAAGATATCGAGGCAATACGCAGGATGCTCGATATTGATCAATGGCTGGTGTTCGGCGGGTCATGGGGTTCAACGCTTGCGCTGGCCTACGGCCAAGCCCATCCGTCTGCCTGCCTTGGCTTTATATTGCGCGGCATTTTCCTGATCACCAAGGCGGAAGTCGAGTGGTTCATCCACGGCATCAACTGGTTTTATCCTGAAGCGTACGCGGATTTTGCTGCGGCGATTCCTGAAGAGGAGCGCGATAATTTATTGCAGGCATATTGCAAACGGATTTTTTCTGTTGATCCTTCCGTGTATTTGCCTGCCGCCAGAATCTGGACGCGCTATGAAAGCAGCTGCCTGTATCTGGAACCGCAAGCCAGTGCCGTGCAGGATTCTGAAAAGGTGGAAGTCAGTCTTGGTTTGGGACGCCTGGAGGCCCACTACATGGTGCACGCCGGTTTCATGGAAGAAGATCAGCTGATCAAAAATATCCACAAAATCAGTCATCTGCCGTCTGTGATCGTGCAAGGCCGTTACGATGTGATCTGCCCGCCAAACAGCGCGTTCCGATTGCACCAGGCCTGGCCCGGTTCGATCTTGAAAATCATTTCGAACGCCGGGCATGCAGCACTTGAGCCGGGAATCGCAGCGGCGCTGGTGGCGGCAACTGAGCAATTTAAATCAAAACGGGAATTTGGATAAACAGGAGGGGAGACTTAAAACTGACCGCGCATAATCTTGGACACACCCTGAATATGGCGCACATTGCGCATCAGCTGCGCCAGATGTTTGCGGTCTTCCACTTGAATCGTGAAACAGATCTGCGACAGGGAATCGAAGGCATTGCCTTCCATTTCAACATTGATGATGTTCGCATCCGAGTCACCAATTTCTGCCGCAACGCGGGCCAATGAACCACGCTCGTTGGTGGTGAAGATCGTGACCTTGCAATCGAAGCGACGGTTCAGGTCCTTGCCCCAGGCGACATCGATCCAGCGGTCCGGCTCTTTCTGCAGCTGTTTCTTGCCGACGGTGCAGTCGCAGGTATGAACCACCAGACCTTGGTCGCGCTTGAGCTGACCAATAATTTCGTCACCGGGGAGGGGCAGGCAACACCTGGCCAGTTCAACGGAAATGCCTTCGCTGCCGTAGATGATGACCGGCTCGAGCTTGTTGGCAGCCGCATTATCATTGAGTAACTGCAGAAATGGAATCGAGGATGGTTCATCTTCAATCAAATCCATAATGTGTCGCGCCACCAGGGCTGACATGCGTCGTCCCGTACCGATATCGGCGTGCAGTTCTTCCACCGATTTTGCGCCGGACTCAAACAACAGTTTTTCAACAACATCTGGCGGCAATTGCGGATTCAGGTTCAACGCGGTAAGCGATTGATTCAATAACTGGCGGCCCAGCTCAGTCGATTCAGCCAGGTTGGATGTACGCAGATAATGACGGATGGCAGAGCGGGCTTTGCCGGTGCGCACGTAACTGAGCCAATTTGGGGTAGGGCGCGAATTCGGTGAGGTGATAATTTCAACGATATCGCCACTGCGCAATTCAGTTCGCAACGGTGCCGGTTCATGATTGATCTTGGCTGCGACAGTCTGGTCACCGACATCGGTATGAATCGTATAAGCGAAGTCGAGCGCAGTAGCGCCGCGCGACAATGCGATAATTTTCGACTTTGGTGTAAACACATACACCGAATCCGGAAACAGATCGACTTTGACATGCTCTAAAAATTCAGCTGAATCGCCGGTTTGTTTTTGGATATCCAGCAAGGATTGCAGCCAGGCGTGGGTGCGGACCTGCAAATCCGACAGCGATACCTGCTCATCTTTATAGAGCCAATGTGCGGCCACGCCGGATTCGGCAATATGGTGCATGTCATGGGTGCGGATTTGAAATTCAACGGGGGTGCCGTATGGGCCAATCAGTGTGGTGTGCAAGGACTGATAGCCATTCAGCTTGGGCATGGCGATGTAATCTTTGAACTTGCCAGGCATGGGTTTATACAGACCATGCAAAACTCCCAGTGCGTGATAGCTTTCAATAAAATTATTCACCACTACCCGGAAGCCATACACGTCCAGCACTTGAGAGAACGACAGATTCTTGTCCTGCATTTTGCGGTAAATGCCATACAGCGTTTTTTCACGACCAAACACTTCGGCCTTGATACCCGACGCTTCCAGCGTGCTGTTGACTGCCTCCAAAATTTTTCCGACGACTTCGCGCCGATTGCCCCGCGCTGATTTGACCGCTTTGGCCAAGGTTCGGTAACGCATCGGATGCAAATGCGAGAAAGCCAGGTCCTGCATTTCGCGGTAGATATTATTCAGACCCAAACGATGCGCGATTGGCACATACACTTCCATGGTTTCACGTGCAATGCGCTGCTGCTTTTCCATGGTCATCACGCTGAGGGTGCGCATATTGTGCAGCCGGTCAGCCAGCTTGACTAAAATCACCCGCACATCGCGCGCCATGGCCAGCAGCATTTTTCGGAAGTTTTCAGCCTGCGCTTCGATCTGGCTTTGAAATTCGATTTTTTCCAGTTTCGATAAACCATCGACCAGACTGGCCACGGGTGAGCCGAAACGTTCCAGTAACTCTTCTTTTTTGACGTCCTGATCTTCCATCACGTCGTGCAACAGTGCGGCCATGATGGCCTGAGCATCGAGTTTCCAGTCAGCGCAAATTTCTGCGACCGCGATCGGATGTGAAATGTACGGCTCGCCCGAACGGCGCATTTGGCCCAGGTGCATTTCATCGGAAAACCGGAATGCTTCCTTGACGGTGGCCAATTCATTGGGCGCCAGATAGGCGGCAAGCTTTTCGGATAAATGCGAGATCGAGACGTGTGAACCGTGCGTTTCGGTTTGATCTAACAGTGGATTGACCAAGATGGGAGGCTGGGCAGCTGACAAGCGTTTTCCTTCAGCTCGCGAGCGAGTTGCAGCAGGAGTGCTTTCGGACGGTGTCAGACTCATTCTTAGACAGGATAAAAAACATTACATTAACGGGAAATACCGCGTGAAATATCTTAAAAAGAAGATGAAATCTTAAGAGTAATGCCGTGATGTCAATGTTGCCATCACGGGATGTGAACAGCTGAGTTAAATTATATTCAAAGCGCAGTTTCAGAGTGGGACTTTTTTCAGCATTTCAATACCGATTTTGCCTTCGGCTATTTCACGCAGTGCGATTACAGTTGGTTTGTCTTTTGAATCAATTTTAGGGGTATGGCCTTGCAGAAGTTGGCGCGCGCGATAAGTGGCGCATAAAGTCAGCTGAAAACGGTTTGGAATATGTTTTAATGCGTCTTCAATGGTAATACGGGCCATGGTTCAGTCCTTGATAAAAAAGTAAAGTAAAAATGGTGACAATAAAAAGCAGCGATTTGATGTGATTTAAATCGGGTTGGCGTGGATGCCAAATTGCGCAAATAGATCAGAATTTCTTGCTGCCTGTTGGTTGAAGCGGCATCTGGTTGCTTTTACGATAGCGGCCAATTCAGACAAAGCCACGTCAAAGTCGTGGTTGATAATAACATACTCGAACTCGCGAGCGTGCGCAATTTCGCCACCCGCCGCCAATAAACGCCGGTTTATTGTCTGTTCACTATCCTGTCCACGTTTTTTCAGACGCTGTTCCAGCGCTTCGATTGATGGCGGCAATATAAAAATCCCAACTGATTGCGGATATTGGGACTTCACCTGCTGGGCGCCTTGCCAGTCGATTTCGAGCAGCATGTCGGTACCGGCCTGCATGAATTGATTAATCAGGATGCGCGAGGTGCCGTAATAATTGCCATGCACTTCCGCACATTCCAAAAACTCATGATTGTTTTTTCGTGCAATAAAATCATCGACCGAAATGAAATGATATTCGCGTCCATTGATTTCGCCGGGCCGCGGTGACCTGGTCGTAAATGACGTGGACAGCTTGATGTCCGGCTCTTTTGCCAATAAGGCATTGACCAGCGTTGATTTTCCCGCGCCAGAGGGAGCCGCAACCATAAACAGGCTGCCGGAATGAGTGTGAAGGAGGGACATGGCTATCCTAAATGGTTTCCTGATTTATTCGAGGTTTTGTACTTGCTCGCGCATTTGCTCGATCAGGAGTTTCAATTCCATCGCGGCATCCGCCAGTTCTTTCAGTGCAGCCTTGGAGCCCAGTGTGTTCGCTTCGCGGTTCAATTCCTGCATCATGAAGTCGAGTCGTTTGCCGACTTGGCCTCCCTTGGTCAGAATGTGCCTGGTTTCGGTCAGGTGTCCGGACAGTCTGGTCAGTTCTTCGGCAATATCGATCCGGATGCCATATAAAGCCACTTCCTGACGGATACGATCCAGCGCTTCTTCGCGAGAAATGGTCGGTAAGTTGTTCCCATTGGTCAAACCGAGCGCTTCTTGCAACCGATTCACCGATTTTTGTTGAAATTGGGCAACTAACTGTGGAACAATAGGGTTGATGCGTTGGACGATGTCTTCCATCTCACTGATTTTGCTGATCAAGACCGCCTGCAGGGCTGCGCCTTCGCGTTCACGGCTGACGATAAAAGCATCCAAGGTGGCCAGCATGCATTCGGTAGCCTGAGCGGATAATTTTTCATCGGAGACGGTATTTTCTTCGATCACGCCAGGCCAGCGCAGGATTTCATACAGGGATAATTTGGCGCTGTCGGGAAATCGGGGTTGCAGGTCTTGCTGAAACTGCGCGATCTGACTGAGTAATTCCGGGTTCAAGGTTTTATTGTTTTGGAGTTGGTCCTTGCGTGCGAAACTAAAACGGCATTCGACTTTGCCCCTGGTAATGCGTGCTATGATTGCCTCTCTGAATGATGGCTCAAAAGCACGAAAATCATCATTCATGCGAAATTGCAGATCGAGGAAACGGGAATTTACGCTTTTGATTTCGACGGACATACTGCCAACGTCGGATTCACGGCTGGTGACGGCATAACCTGTCATGCTAAAAATACTCACAGTAATCCTTGTAAGGGTGGTGTTTCAATATTTACGAAGTATACTAGCTTTAACGAATTGCCAGCTAGCGAGAAGTATTCATACAGGAAGATATGGCCGCACAAAATAATGCCCCACTGCCCGATGGCCTCGAAATAGCTGGATACCGCATTGTAAAGAAGATTGCGTCTGGCGGGTTCAGTATCGTCTACCTGGCTTCGGATGAAGAAGGTGTGCCGGTTGCGATCAAAGAGTATTTGCCCAGCTCGCTGGTGCTGCGCCAGGTGGGTGAGCTGTCGCCAGTCATCTCGCCAGAAAATCTGCCGATCTACCGGATCGGCTTGAAATGCTTTTTCGAAGAAGGGCGTGCTCTGGCACGAATCTCCCATCCGAACGTCGTATCGGTCCTGAATTTTTTTCGCGCCAATGACACCGTGTACATGGTGATGGCCTATGAGTCTGGCTGTTCATTGCAGGAACACATATTGCGCCGCCGCGACAAGGCGGAACGCCCGATCGTCACCGAGCGTTTTATCCGGAAAATGTTTACCCAGGTGTTAAATGGTTTGCGCGAAGTGCATACCAATAAACTGCTGCATCTGGATTTAAAACCGGCCAACATCTATTTGCGTCTGGATGGTTCTCCCATGCTGCTGGACTTTGGTGCCGCCAGACAAACCCTGCGTACCGATCTGCCAAAACTGTATCCGATGTACACGCCAGGTTTTGCCGCTCCCGAACTATATGAAAAGCATGCCGACCTGGGACCCTGGACCGATATTTACAGCATAGGCGCGGCGATGTTTGCCTGCATGGCCGGCGCGCCACCGCAACCCTCAGACCAGCGCAAGTTAAGCGACAAAATGGAGCGCCACTATCGCAAGCTCGATGAATCGTACTCGGCCGAGTTAATTGAAATTGTCCGCTGGTGTCTGCATCTGGATGCGCTGCAGCGACCGCCCAGCGTATTCGCTCTGCAGAAGGTACTGATGCTGAAATTGGAAGAGAAAAAAGAGCTCACCACTGCCGACAAAGTAAAGAGTCTTTGGAACAAACTGCTGGATGGAATCCACCCCGCCAAACGACCGGATCTGGAGAGCAAAACCATATCCGGCAATTCGATCTAGGCAGTTTTTAGAACAAGCAAGTTATCAATCAGGACAAGACAATGCGTTTTTCTGTTTATCAAGAAAGTCATATTGGTGGGCGAAAAGTTAACCAAGACCGCATGGGATACTGCTTTACCCGCGATTCCTTGCTGTTGCTGTTGGCTGACGGCATGGGTGGTCATATCATGGGCGAGATGGCGGCGACAATCGCCATGCAGACCATCGGCAATCTGTTTCAGCAGCAGGCCAAACCGTGCATCGGACGCCCTGAGCGATTTCTCGAAGAAAGCTTCATCGCCGCACATAAAGAAATCCATCGCTACAAGGTTGTCAACAATTTGCCGGACACGCCACGCACCACCATCGTTGCCTGCCTGATTCAACACGACACGGCATTTTGGGCACATTGTGGCGACTCCCGCCTGTATTGGATGCGCAATGGACAACTGTTATTGCGGACCCGCGACCATTCGCGACTTGAGACCCTGATTGCGCAGGGAGCGGTGCAGGAATCACAGCGTGACACCCACCCGGATCGCAACAAATTGTTTAACTGCCTGGGCGCGCCGAATTATCCGATCGTCGAAATGTCGCGCAGGGTCAGTCTGCAGGCCGGAGATGTCATGCTGCTATGTTCTGACGGATTATGGTCAGTGCTGCCGGAACACCTGATCCTGCAGCAAATGCGTGAACGGACCATTGTGCGGGCAATTCCTGATCTATTGAACAAAGCTGTTTCCATCGGCGGCAAACATAGCGATAATGTGACGGCACTGGCAATGATGTGGGAAGGTGGCGATGATAATCCGTCAACAGTGACGACGCATACCTTGCCGATCGATGCGGTCACGACCACGATACAAGCCACCATCATTGACGCTGAACGCTCCGGTGTCCAGGAAGGTGAAGAAGAGACCGACACATTTGATGAAGTGGATATAGAAAAAGCGATCGAAGAAATTCGTAACGCGATCCAAAAGTCAAATAAAGTGGGATTGAAAAACTAGACCCTGTCATGGAACCCAATATGATTCATTTTCAACGACCAAGCAAACGCACTGTCAACGCACTGCGGCCAGTGGTCATCAGTCGCCACTACACCAAGCACGCCGAAGGGTCAGTGCTGGTTGAATTTGGTGACACCAAAGTGATCTGCACGGCCAGTATCGAAGACAAAGTGCCCGGATTTTTAAAAGGCCGCGGCGTAGGCTGGCTCACCGCGGAATACGGCATGCTGCCGCGCTCCACCAATACGCGCATGGATCGCGAAGCGGCAAAGGGCAAGCAAAGCGGGAGAACTCAAGAGATTCAGCGTTTGATCGGCCGCTCGCTGCGCGCAGCATTTGATCTGGATGCGTTCGGTGAACGTACCCTGCATCTCGATTGCGATGTGATCCAGGCTGACGGCGGTACGCGCACGGCCGCCATCACCGGCTCGATGGTGGCAGCGTATGACGCATTTTCCGTTCTGCTGACGCAAGATAAAATTTTGAATATCCCGCTCAAGCAGTTTGTTGCGGCAATTTCGGTGGGTGTGTATCAGGGTGTTCCGGTACTGGACCTGGATTACGCCGAAGACTCTGCCTGCGACACCGATATGAACGTGGTCATGACTGAAACCGGCAAATTTGTTGAATTGCAGGGTACCGCTGAAGGTGACTCGTTTGACCGCGACACAATGAACCGCTTGTTGGATCTGGCACGCGACGGCATCATCGATTTGATCGCTTTGCAAAAACAGGTGCTGAATATCAAAACCGGATTTAACTCGACCTATTCCTGAATGCGCAAACTGATTCTGGCCTCGGGCAATCTGGGCAAGCTCAAGGAATTGACCGAGCTGCTCGCACCTTTGGGGATTGATTTGCACACCCAGACCAGTTTTGGAGTCAGCGAAGCGGAAGAACCTTTTTTTACCTTTGTAGAAAATGCTCTGGCCAAGGCGCGTCACGCCTCAAGGCATACCGGTTTGCCGGCGCTGGCCGACGACTCCGGGCTGTGCGTCGAGGCTCTCGGTGGCGCGCCGGGCGTGCAGTCGGCACGCTATGCCGGCGAACCCAAATCAGACCTGCGCAATAACCAGAAACTGATTGCCACCCTGGCGCAAGTTGACAACAAAGCGGCCTACTATTACAGCGTTTGTGTATTGGTGCGGCACGCTGACGATCCGCAACCGATTATTGCCGACGGCAGCTGGCACGGTGAGATTTGCAGCGAGCCGCGCGGATCGAATGGTTTTGGCTATGATCCCTATTTCTGGTTGCCCGATCGGGGCAAGACAGCCGCTGAGTTGCTGCCGGATGAAAAAAATCAACTGTCCCACCGCGCCATCGCCATGCGCAGTTTACTGAAAAAATTAAGCGATGATTATCCCGATTAAACCGGTCAGTTCCACGTCGGCGTCGCCTGCCGAATTGAATCCCCATGTAGCCCAAAAATTTATGCAACCCGGCATGCTCAACCTGAGCGTATTGCCACCCCTGTCCCTGTACATCCATTTTCCCTGGTGTGTTAAAAAATGTCCGTACTGCGACTTCAATTCGCATGAGGCGCGGGCCGGATTTCCCGAGCAGGAATATCTGGATGCGCTGCGACTTGATCTGGAGCGCGCGCTGCCGGCGATCTGGGGACGCAAGATTTACACCGTCTTTATCGGCGGCGGCACACCGAGCCTGTTGTCGGCTGCGGGTCTGGATCGCCTGCTGTCCGACGTGCGCACGTTGCTGCCTTTGGATGGCGCCGCAGAAATTACCATGGAAGCCAATCCCGGCACTTTCGAAGCCGAAAAATTTCGCTCGTATCGCGCCAGCGGGGTGAATCGCCTGTCGATCGGTATTCAAAGTTTTAACTCACAACATTTGCAGGCCCTGGGGCGGATTCATGATGGTGAGGAAGCGCGGCGCGCGATCGACATTGCGCAGACCCATTTTGATAATTTCAATCTCGATCTGATGTATGCCTTGCCACAGCAAACCCTGGATGAAGCGCGTCTGGATGTACAAACTGCGATCGCCAGCGGCGCACCGCATTTGTCTTTGTATCACCTGACCCTGGAGCCGAACACCCTGTTTGCCAAATACCCGCCGAATCTGCCGGACGATGATCAAAGCGCAGAAATGCAGGATGAGATCACAGCGCTGATGCAGGGCGCTGGTTATGACAACTATGAAGTCTCTGCGTACGCCAGACCGAAACATCAGGCGCGGCACAATCTGAATTACTGGCAGTTCGGTGATTATCTGGGTATCGGTGCCGGTGCGCATTCCAAGCTGTCATTTCCCCATCGGGTCGTGCGCGAAATGCGTCACAAGAATCCCAAGGCTTACATGCAGGCGGTCAGTGAAGGGCACGAAATCCAGGAGTCGGCAGAAATTACCCGCGATGCCATGGGCTTTGAATTTATGCTCAATACGCTGCGACTTGTCGAAGGTTTTCCGGTGAATTTATTTGCCGAGCGTACCGGATTAAGCATGACGATTATTGAACAATCCCTGCAGCGTGCCGAGAACAAAGGTTTAATTTATCGTGACCATCTGGTAATCCGCGCCACTGAACTGGGGCGGCGGTTTTTGAACGATCTGCAGCAGGAATTTCTGACGGAGTAAAGTGATGAGCTATCGTATGCCTTATTGCGCAGTCATCTTTACCTCGCAATGCCTGGACTGTGACCAATGAACGCGTAGACTGAGAAAAATCGCCGGCATTTAAATTTGGTTGAGGTGCGTGCCCGCAAAGTTCAGGCTAGGTAGAATACGTGCAACAGGTAAATCTCAATCGTACCCATGGATCTCAAAATGACAAACACAGACAGCAACACCGGATTGCAGATTCGACAAGCGCAGCCACATGAGGCCAACGCCCTGAGTCAATTGGCCATGCAGTCGAAAGCGCACTGGAACTATTCCCCTGAACAGCTGGCCATGTGGCGCGGTGAATTGACCGTGCCATTGGAAAAGATTGAGTCGGGCGCGGCCTATGTGGGTGAAATCAATCATGAAATCGTCGCGATGATGGTGATTGTGCCGGCTACCATCAAATGGAAGCTGGATTATTTTTTTGTGGCACCGTCACATATGGAGCAGGGCATCGGCAAGGAAATGTTCAATTTTGCGCTGGCATTGGCCAGACAGCGTGGCGCAACGGCATTGACGATTGATGCCGATCCGTATGCCGAGCCGTTTTATCTTGCCTGTGGTGCGATTCGTTCGCATACCATTGCGGCACCGATTGAGGCCGACCAGAATCGGGTTCGGCCGCAAATGCTGTTTACAATCCTGCCGCCGCCGAAAAAATAATATTCCCGGCTAAACAAGCCATGGCAAATCAACAGATCAATATCGTTGATTTGGCCAAGATTATTTCAGCGTGGCTTGACGGCCTTTAATTGCGCACACAGCGCCGTCACTTCAGTCTCCAGTTTTTTGAACAGGGCCGACACGTTTTCCCGGTTGCGATTGCGCAGTTGCTGATCGATTTCTTCGGCAATAGTCTGGGCCGGCGTGGCGTTAAATGTCCCCAGCAGACCGGACAAATTGTTGGCTTCACGATGAAAGACATCCAGATCATGCTGTTCCCACGACAGGCGCATCGTCATCAACTGATGTGGCGCATCTTCGGAAAATGGCTTGGCGATGATCGAGACTACGGACGGATCAACCTGGTTTAAAGCCGCCTCGTAGTCAAAATCGGGCGTCGCACTTGCAACATCCTGGTGACTGGTTGCGTTAATCTTATTTTTTGCGGCCAGATAGATTTTTCTTTCATATTTCCTGATCAGGGTGTGAAAACCCTCGATCGCAAATGGCTTCGCAAAGTAATCGTCCATGCCGACGGCGCGCGCCATGGCAGCGCTTTGCTCAATCGAATTGGCGCTGACCGCGACAATCGCAGCCCGGTGCTCACTGCCCATTTCGCGTGCCCGGATCAGGCGGGCCGCTTCCAGACCATCTATGCCAGGCATCTGAATGTCCATCAGGATCAGATCGTATTTTCCATGCTCATACATGGAGAGTGCTTCCGAGCCGTTATTCGCCACATCGACAATATGCCCCCAGGTGGTCAGCATGACGACAACCAGCTGTTGATTGATCAGGTCGTCTTCGACCAGCAATATGGAAAGTGCGGCGTCGGCAAAATTGGATTGTTGTTTGGTTTTCATGTGAGGTTCTCCGTAAATCATGTGGGCGCGATTCAAAACTGCCCGCATTTCCAGCAATGGAAAACCAGCTGATTTGCGCCAAATAACTCGGCGGCAAATCTGGAAGGTCGCAACGACACAAGGCCGATTGAGGCGGGCAAAACAAAATTTTTAAATTTCGGCGGAATTGGGCCGGAGGAAGTGGGTGGGCGCACTCTTGGAGAGCGGGCCGATAGTGCAATCAGTGCGCTGACAGTTTGTGGTCAGCGGATCGATCTGAATTCAAAAAACTTACTACATGCGACGGATAGTAAGTTAAAAATTTCCGCACGGCAAGAGTTATTTTAAAATAGTTCGAACTGTTTAATTGCCAGAGTGACGTTCGAACATCTGTTTAAATGCAATCAGCATTTCTTCTGCATTTAACAAGCCTTCAGCGACATTGTTGATTTTTTGCCGGTTGGAGCGTGCGTAGTTGCGCAACACTTCAAACGCGACTTCGCGACTGACTTCAAATTTCACCATCAACAGACCGACTGCCATCGACGTTTCCCGGCTCGAATTCAATGCAATCGTCAGATTGGCTTCGCTGGCACGCAGACGCCTGATATTGTCTGCCTGGGCAAGTGCCGCCTCAAAGGCCGGCACGACCTGCGCCGTATCAAACGGTTTCAATAAATAACCGACCGCGCCATTCTCGGTGGCCTGCCTGATCGTTTCAGTCTCTGCATTTGCCGAGATAAACATAAATGGAATGCCGCTGGCTTCCTGTAGCTTTTTAGCCAACTCAATACCTGACATGCCTTCCATCGTCACGTCCAGCAAAGCCAGATCAGGGTGAAAGTTTGCCGCGATGTCGAGCGCCTGAGCGCCCGAGGTGGCAGATGCGGTCTCGTAGCCAGCATGCTTCAGTAACAGGTTAATCGTAGCCAGCGTGACCGGATCATCGTCCACCAGCAAAACTCGGCGTCGCTCGTTTGTGGCTTCAGTCATTTTTATGTCTGCTCTTTTATAAAAAAATTCGGTCGCTAAATTGCCAGGGTTTGGTCCGGTCTGGCAAGCATGGTCGTATTGATAAGCCCAGTAATCGGCCCACATTAAATTGTGACCTGTCTCTACTATCATAGGTGATGTTTTCGCGAATGCAATGTTGTCGGCGGTTAAACGATGTGATCTGAATTTGAGGCGCGGCCTACCTGGGTTTTGGAAAACAAAGCGACTTAATTACTTTAAAAAACGCTTCATTCCATTCCTTCAGCCTACTCTCATCGGCGTCGCACACATCCTGAATTGTTATCTCTCCCTGGGAGAATAAACTAAAAACCGCAGGATTTTTCAGGTTCTTGATTCCACGTTCGTTGAGCGCACTGACATCATCCAGGGACAGATTGCCGGCTTCAAACCAATTACCGATGCATTCGTCGCTTAAATTTTTCAATATGTTGCTAACGATTTTATTGATCAAATCCAGCTGGAGTTGTCCGGACTTGAAAAGCTCTTTCATGTTCGGACTGCCGGTCTGTTGAATTTTCCCGGCCTCTATACTCGCGGCAACGGAAACGGATCTGATGAAGGAATTCCGGAATGTCGGCTGGTCGGAAAAGAAGCCACCCATTTCCGGATTCAAGAGCAGTTGCGTTAACGGTTTTTGAATTGTATTAAAGGAATGGAAAAATTCTTGAATCGTCGGGTTCCTGTTTTTTAAAGCGTGGGCCAGTTGCGCGTTTTTGCTACCTAAATGTCTCGGAATCGAGTCGATGTAGCATGGTGAAGCAAATGTCCTGTTGGCGCTGCTGAGCCATTTCTTGCTTGCCACTGAGGTCAGGGCGAGGGCAGACGGCGGCATGAACTCAGTGATGTGCAGGGCAAGTTTATCGGGAAGCTGACTGAAGCGGTCGGGACGGGAAACGGAAGCTGCTGGTACGGTGGTTAGCATGAAGTTCTCCAAAATATGTTCGTTGATTGAGCTGCAAAAAGTAGCGGTCGCTGATCGTCGCGGCAAAATACGATCAACCCCAACGTGGAATTCCCAATTGTGAATCCGGCTATGACGCCGTCAGGAAAAACGGTGCCGCGAGTCTGGCGCTGATCTGGAGTTAAGCCTATTGTGGAAATTTTGACTTGCAGCTGGTTCTGTATGAATGCTCTAAGTGGGGTATCTAACAGAGCGGTTTGTTTGTTTTGCATTAAACTACTGGCCAGTTATCCCCATCCCGATGCGTCTGATCAATTTTGGTAGTACTGCAAGCAGTTGATGGACCAAGATCCGATTGACGGTGTTTGCAATATTGCTGTTATTAACCTTGTCTGAAAGCCGACCATGACTACACTGAACCACCAATTCAAATTAACAGCCCGCCCACAGGGTGCCGTCAAACGCAGCGATTTCACTTACACCAACGAAGCGGTGCGTGAGCCTGTCGAGGGCGAAATCGTCGTCAAGGTTTTATATATTTCACTGGACCCGGCCATGCGCGGCTGGATGAATGAAAGCAAGGCTTCCTATATTCCGCCGGTTGAATTGGGCGACGTGATGCGTGCCATTGCAGTCGGCCAGGTCGTCGCTTCCAAAAATCCCCAGTTTGCGGTCGGCGATCATGTGACTGGATTGCTGGGTGTACAGGAATATGGCTACTCGACTGGACAAGGCTTGACCAAAGTCGATCCAAAACTGGCGCCCCTGCCGCTGTATTTAAGCACATTGGGTATGCCGGGATTGACCGCGTATTTTGGTCTGCTCGAGGTCGGCAAACCGAAAGCGGGGGAGACCGTAGTGGTGTCCGGCGCGGCAGGTGCGGTTGGATCGGTAGTTGGACAGATCGCCAGGATCAAAGGCGCGCGCGTAGTTGGCATTGCTGGTGGTGCCGAAAAGTGCCGCTATCTGGTCGAGGTGTTGGGTTTTGACGCCGCCATCGACTACAAGACGGAGAACGTGGCCGAAGCCTTGAAGACACATTGCCCTAAAGGTGTTGACGTGTACTTTGATAATGTCGGCGGTGATATTCTTGACGCGGTTTTGACGCGCCTGGCACGCGGCGCGAGAATCGTGATTTGCGGCGCGATTTCACAATACAACAACACAACTGCGGTCAAGGGCCCGGCAAATTATCTGTCCCTGCTGGTCAATCGTGCCAGCATGACCGGGATCATGGTCGCAGATTATTATCCGCGTGCCATGGAAGCGGTGATGGAAATGGGGGGCTGGATCGCCGCCGGAAAATTGAAGAGCCGTGAAGACATCGACACGGGTCTGGAAAATTTTCCGGAAGTGTTTGCCAAATTATTCAGCGGTGACAATAACGGCAAGCTGGTGTTAAAGGTCGCATAAATTCATGGCATGGCGCGCGCGATAATTTCGTCGACCGCGATGCCACGGGGCAGGGCACCGTACTGATGCTGCCCGACACTTTCCAGACGTGATCTGCAAAACGCGCCCGAGATAAAATCGGGCGCGTGGCGCAGCAGCAGTGCAGCCTGCAAACCGACGGCAATTCTATCGACCAGATCGCGCGCGCGGTATTCAATCTCATTCATATCCTGCAAATCTTTTTTCAAGGCGTTGACGTGGCGATCAAGCGCACCATTCAAGCCTTGCGCCAGATTGACTTCATCGAAATAGGCAGCGAGTGCTTCCGGTGATTTATGCAAGACGCGCAGCACATCCAGACATTGAATATTGCCACTGCCTTCCCAGATCGCATTGACCGGTGCTTCGCGATACAGCCTTGGCATCATCGAATCTTCCATGACTCCACTGCCGCCGATACATTCCATCGCTTCATAAGCGTGTTGCGCGCTGCGTTTGCAGATCCAGTATTTGCCGACCGCCGTAATCAGACGCGCCAGTTGGTTTTCATGCTCGATATCGCGATGATCCATGGCACGGGCAATACGCATGGTCAGGATCGTGGCTGCTTCCGATTCCAGTGCCAGGTCGGCGAGGACATTCTGCATCAGCGGCTGGTCAGTCAATAACCTGCCAAACGCGCTGCGTTCGCTGCAATGATGCAGTGCCTGTGCCACAGCCATGCGCTGGCCTGCGGAAGAACCGATCATGCAATCGAAGCGCGTCATCGACACCATTTCAATAATGGTTGGCACGCCGCGCCCTTCCGGTCCCACCATCCAGGCCAGCGCACCACGCAATTCGGTTTCACTGGAGGCGTTCGAGGTATTGCCCATTTTCTTTTTCAGGCGCTGGATCTGCAGCGGATTTTTTGTGCCGTCGGGACGCCAGCGCGGTAACAGAAAACACGATAGACCTTTGGGTGTCTGTGCCAGCACCAGAAACGCATCAGACATTGGCGCGGACACAAAATATTTATGGCCAACCAGTTCGTAAGCCTGACCCGCTCCCTCAACGCCGATCGGAATTGCCTGGGTGGTGTTGGCGCGCACATCGGAGCCACCCTGTTTTTCGGTCATTGCCATGCCGATGGTTAAGCCGGTTTTTTGCTGCGCCGGGATATTGCGCGGATCGTAGCTGCAGGCAGTGATCTTCGGCAGCCACAGTTCAGCCAGATCTGGCTGGAGCCGCAAACACGGGACCGCGGCGGAGGTCATGGTAATCGGACAGCCATGACCGGCTTCCACCTGCGCGAGCATATAAAATTTTGCAGCGCGCGCCACCTGGGCACCTGGCCTGGGAAATTTCCAGTGCGATGCATGGATGCCTTCCTCAATCGAGGTCCGCATCAGGCTGTGGTAGGCAGGGTGGAAGCGCACCAGATCGACGCGGTGACCAAAGCGATCATGGGTTTCCAGTTCCGGTTGATGCTTGTTGGCCAGCTGCCCCAACTCCAGAAAATCAGTCGTGCCAATCTGCGCGCCAAAGCGCGTCAGATCAGATTGCGCCCATTCTGCCCCTTCGCGCCGAACAGCCTCCTGCAGAGCCTGGTCGGTATCGAACAGATTCAGGTTGCCCAGCTCGGAAGGCTGGTTGAAGACTGCATGGGTGACTGCGCCGAATTGATCAGTTACTGATTTCATGTTCGCATCTCCGACGGTTTTAAGTGGAACTGAGGATAAGGCATTTTATTTTGAAACGGTCCGAGCAACGACTCTATTCCTGCTGTGCCCAACCATCCTTGTGACTTTATTCATGATTTTTAATCAAACGACAATGAATCACCTGAAGGTCGGCGCTGTTCCACCTGTCCTGAAGAAGTTGATTGGGTTCGATTAAACAAGTTTTGAGTTGATGGTACTCTTCTGTTTTGCTTTCAGCGAGATTCACCATGACCAATTTAATTGCCCGTTTTCTGGCCTTGTGTTTACTCTGCCAGACGTTGGTGTCAGCCCGCGCCGCTGATCATTACGTCATTGACCCAGCCCACACCTACAGCAGTTTTGAATATTCACATTGGGGCTTATCGGTTCAGCGCGGGCGGTTTGATCAGAACACCGGGTATGTTGATTTCGATCAGGACAATAAAACCGGCAAGGTGGTGCTGAATATCGATGCCAACACCGTCAATATGGGGTCGGAAGAATTCAATCAGGTGCTGCGCTCCGAGGCATTTTTCGATGTGCTGCACTTTTCAACAATTAACTTCAATTCCAGCAAATTTATTTTCGATCAGGAGCATCTCAGTCAGATTGAAGGTGCGTTGACGATCAAGGATGTGACCCGCCCGGTGACGTTGGAGATTACTCAGTTCAATTGCCGGTTTATGTTTTTATATCTGAAGACCGCCTGTGGCGCGAACGGGGTGGCCAGGATTTTGCGCAGTGACTTTAATCTGGATAAATATGCGCCGTTCGTCGGGGATGAGTTGACTCTGTATTTCAGTGTGGAAGGGATTCGGGAGTGAATCCACACCCGGGTATAATGGCGCTTTTGAAGGAGGCGCTATGCGTATTGGAGAGTTGGGTCAGGCCACGGGCGTCGACGTCGAAACAATCAGGTACTACGAAAAGACCGGCTTGTTGGCCGAACCCGAACGGTTGGCAAATGGCTATCGCAGTTACAGCAAGGCGCATCTGGAGCGCCTGTCGTTTATCCGGCATTGCCGGGCGCTGGATATTTCGCTGGCCGATATCTCCAGACTGGTGGTGTTCATGAGTCAACCCAGCACGGACTGCGGTGATATCAATGATCTGATTGACCAGCAGATCAACAAGGTGCGGGCGCGGCTGGCCAGCATGACCGCACTGGAAAATCAATTGACTACCTTGCGCGCCCGCTGCGATGCCGCTCACCAGGGACTGGCCTGCGGCATTTTGCATGAGCTGGTTGCCGCTGCACACGGCGAAGCCTGCGCCTGTCATGCGGTCAACACGGCAAAATAGATTGCGCGGTTCATATATTCTGCTTTACTCGCAATTAGTTTAGGTTTAAATTACTTTTCTTGAGTACTTTCTAAGTAATTTATCGGAGCAGCGATGGGGAATGGTCAGCAGGATGATTTTGCCTCGTCGAATTTGCCGCCGCGTTCCGCCTGGCCGGAGCTGTGCTTTGATTTACCCGCGCTGCACTATCCCGAACAACTCAACTGTGCACGAGAGCTGTTGCAACACGCTTTGCACCATCCCGAAAAAATCGCCCTGATCGGTTCGCACCACGCGCTCACCTATGCGCAATTGCAGGCCCAGGTCAATCAGATCAGTCATGTCCTGAAAGATCAGCTGCATCTGTTACCCGGCAATCGGGTGTTGCTGCGCGGGCCGAATAACCCGATGCTGGTGGCCTGCATTCTGGCGGTATGGCAGCTTGGCTGCATCGCCGTGCCCAGCATGCCGATGCTGCGCAGCAGAGAGCTGGGAGTCATGCTCGATAAGGCGCAAATCGGTGCCGCATTATGCAGCGTGGAACTGCGCGACGATTTGTTGAGCGCGCAGAGCGATCATCCGGTTCTGCAGCAGATCATTTATTACGGTACCGAAGGTGATGCCGCTGCACTGGAAAGCCGGATGCAGAACAAGTCAACACTGTTCACAGCGCATGACACTCATCGTGATGACGTATGCCTGATCGGATTTACTTCAGGTACGACCGGCAAGCCCAAAGCCACCATGCATTTTCATCGTGACGTCATGGCAATCTGCGACTGCTTTCCCGCTTCCACCTTGCGCGCCAGCGCTGACGATATTTTTGTCGGCACGCCACCCCTGGCATTCACTTTTGGCCTCGGTGGCATGGCCTTGTTTCCCCTGCGCGTCGGTGGCACCGGGGTGTTGATGGAACGCTATACGCCACAATCCTTGTTGGAGACGATTCAAAATCTGAAGGCGACGATCTGTTTTACGGCCCCGACTTTTTATCGCCAGATGCTGCCTCTGATCGGCAACCATGATCTGTCGTCACTCAAAAAAACGGTGTCGGCGGGCGAACCATTGCCGGTTGCGACCAGAACGGCCTGGCAGGACGCCACTGGACTGCGCATGATCGACGGCATCGGCGCGACTGAAATGCTGCACATTTTTATTTCGGCAGCCGAGGATGAGATCAGACCGGGGGCGACCGGCAAACCGATACCCGGTTATCAGGCCTGCATTCTGGATGACAGCGGCAATCAGGTCGGGCCAGGCGTAGTTGGCCGACTGGCGGTGAAGGGACCGACCGGCTGTCGTTATCTGGACGATCCGCGTCAGGCGGATTATGTCTGCAACGGCTGGAACGTGACCGGTGACGCTTACGAAATGGATCAGGACGGCTATTTTTGGTATCGCGCCCGCAGCGACGACATGATCATTTCTGCTGGATACAATATTGCCGCACCTGAAGTGGAAGAAGTCTTGCTGCAACATCCGGCCGTCGCAGAATGCGCCGTGGTCGGTGTGCCCGATGCAGTGCGCGGACAGATCGTCAGCGCGTTTATTGTTTTGCAGCGCGGGTTTGTTGCAGACGACGCCTTGGTGTTGGCGCTGCAATCCTATGTCAAGGACACCATCGCGCCGTATAAATATCCGCGCGCCATCCAGTTTACTGAAGTCCTGCCGCGCACTGACTCGGGCAAGTTGCAGCGCTATCGATTAAAAAGCGATTAAACAATGAATATTTTATGCATAGGCGGTGGACCGGCCGGATTATATTTCGGCCTGCTGATGAAGCTGCAAAATCCGGATCATCAGATCACGGTGATCGAGCGTAATCGGCCTTATGACACCTTTGGCTGGGGCGTGGTGTTTTCCGATCAGACTTTGGGCAATCTGGTGCAGGCCGATGCCATCAGCGCGCAACAGATTTTGCAGGCGTTTAATCACTGGGATGCGATCGATGTCCATTTCAAAGGGCAGACTGTCAGCTCGGGTGGTCATGGCTTTTGCGGAATCGGGCGACGTCATCTGTTGAATATTTTGCAGCAGCGCTGCGAAGATGTCGGGGTCAGGCTGGTGTTCGACACCGACGTGCAGGACGAAGTCGCGCTGGCGTCCGCGTATCAAGCCGATCTGGTGATCGCAGCGGACGGATTGAATTCGCGCATCAGAACCAGGTATGCCGCAAGCTTTAAGCCCGACATCGAAACGCGTTTATGTCGCTTTGTCTGGCTCGGTACAAAAAAACAGTTCGCGGCATTTACGTTCGCTTTTGAAGAAACCGAACACGGCTGGTTTCAGGCACACGCCTATCAGTATGATGCCGGGCTGTCGACCTTTATCGTGGAAACGCCGGAACAGGTCTGGCTGGATTCTGGTCTGGATAAAATGGAGCAGGCCGACGCGATCGCGTTTTGCGAAAAATTGTTTGCCAAATATTTGGACGGCAACAGCCTCATGAGTAATGCCAAGCACCAGCGGGGCTCGGCCAGCTGGAGTAAATTCCCGCGCATTGTCTGCAAAAACTGGGTGGCTGAGATGGTCGTGGATGGCAGACAGGTGCCGGTGGTATTGATGGGTGACGCAGCCCATACCGCCCATTTTTCTATCGGCTCCGGCACCAAGCTGGCTCTGGAAGATGCCATCGAACTGGCGCGCTGCTTTGCGCAGCATGGTGGCGATGGGATGGACAAGGTACTGGAACAGTACCAGGCCGTGCGTGCGATTGATGTGTTGAAGCTGCAAAGCGCAGCGCGCAATTCGATGGAGTGGTTTGAGCATGTTGACCGGTATACCGCGATGCAGGCGCCGCAATTTGCCTATTCGCTGTTGACGCGCAGTCAGCGCCTGTCGCATGAAAACCTGCGGCTGCGCGATCCGGCCTACATCAGCAATTACGAACATTGGCTGGCAGGCCAGACTGATGGCAAGCCGGTGCCGCCGATGTTCTTGCCATTTCAACTGCGTGACGTGCGTTTGAAAAACCGGGTGGTGGTGTCGCCAATGGCGCAGTATTCGGCGCTCGACGGTCAGGTTGGCGATTATCATCTGGTTCACCTCGGCAGTCGCGCGATGGGTGGTGCCGGTCTGGTGTTTGCCGAGATGACCTGCGTGTCGGCCCAGGGACGCATTACCCCGGGCTGTCCCGGATTGTACAAGCCGGAACACACGGCAGCCTGGGCCCGCATCGTTGATTTTGTGCACCAGAATTCGGATGCAAAAATCGCGATCCAATTGGGGCACGCCGGCCCCAAGGGTTCCACCAAAGCTGCCTGGGAAGGGATGGATCAACCTTTGGATGAGGGGAACTGGCCACTGCTGGCAGCTTCGGAACAATGTTATCTGCCGGGCGTGTCGCAGACGGCCAGAGCGGCCACGCTGCAAGATCTGCTGCAGATCAAAATTGATTTTGTCCACGCCGCGCTCGAAGCCGATTGGGCCGGGTTTGACTGGCTGGAGCTGCATTGCGCGCACGGATATTTGCTGTCGAGCTTTATCAGTCCGCTGACCAATCGGCGCACCGATGAATTCGGTGGCAGTCTGGAAAATCGCTGTCGCTTTCCACTGCAAATTTTCAGTGCGATCCGTGAAGTCTGGCCGTCCGGCAAACCGATCAGCGTGCGCATCTCGGCGCATGACTGGGTCGAAGGCGGTATTACCCCGGACGATGCAGTCGAGATCGCCAGGCTGTTCAAACAGGCCGGTGCCGACATGATCGATTGCTCGTCGGGTCAGGTCAGCAAACTCGAACAGCCGGTGTACGGACGGATGTTTCAGACCCCGTTTTCCGACCGGATCAGAAATGAAGCGCAGATTCCCACCATTGCAGTTGGCGCGATCACCGATGCCGATCAGGTCAACAGCATCATCGCTGCCGGACGGGCTGATCTGTGTGCGCTGGCCCGCCCACATCTGGCAGACCCGGCCTGGACTTTGCACGAAGCCGCCAGGGCCGGATTCACCGAGGTACGCTGGCCGGTGCAATATACGGCCGGTAAATTACAACTGGAACGCAACCTGGCACGCCCGGCGCCACCGAAACCATGATATCGAACCCACACTTTCCATTAAAGGGACGCCATGCCCTGGTCACTGGCGGCACGCGCGGCATCGGTCTGGCGATCGCGCAATCCTTGCTGCAGCACGGCGCCAAAGTCACCATCGTGGCGCGCAACCCAGCCAACCTGGACAAAGCCAAAGCACAGCTCGATTCAATCGGTGAAGTGCAATGCCTGGAACTGGACATCACTGACACCGACGCCATCCCCAAGGCCGTCAGCGAGGCGGTCGGGCACTTTGGATTGATTTCCATTTTGGTCAACAACGCCGGTCAGGCACATTCGGCACCGTTTATGAAAACCGATCTCAAGCTGATGCAGAACATGCTGTCGGTGAATCTGATCAGCGTGCTGGCAGCAACGCAGGCAGTCCTGCCGGGCATGCTGGATATGGGCTGGGGCCGGATCATCAATATTGCCAGCACTGCAGGTCTGACTGGTTATGGCTACGCATCGGCGTATTGCGCGGCGAAACATGCCGTGGTCGGTCTGACCCGGTCTCTGGCCTTGGAAGTTGCCAAAAAGGGTGTGACCGTCAATGCGATCTGTCCAGGCTATACCGAAACCGATCTGGTGCATGCGGCGATTGCCAATATCGTCAAGAAAACCGGACGCAGCGAAGCCGAGGCACGCGCAGAACTGGCAGCCAATAATCCGCAAGGCAAATTGATTCAGCCGGATGAGGTCGCCAGTGCCGTGAGCTGGTTGTGCCTGCCCGCTTCCTCAGCGATCAACGGACAGTCGTTGCCGATTGACGGTGGCGAATTAATGTAACCCAATCTGGACCGAAACCATGAAGCAATCTGTCGTACGCCTGGCTGAACCGGGCATTGATCTGGAGACCAGACTGACCGATGAACATCATCTGTCTTTGCGGCTCTGGCTGCGCATGTTGTCCAGCACGGTCAAACTGGAAACCGAAATTCGCAGCCGTCTGCGTAATCAATTTGATATTACGCTGCCGCGTTTTGATCTGATGGCGCAGCTCGAGCGTCATCCGAAAGGCTTGCGCATGGGCGAATTATCCAAGCGGATGATGGTCACTAGCGGTAATATTACCGGCATCGCCGACCAGCTGGAAAAGGAAAAACTGGTCGAGCGCGTCATCGACAAAAATGACCGGCGCTCATTCAGTCTGAAATTAACCCCACACGGCATGGCCGCATTCAAAAAAATGGCCCAGGTCCACGAGCAGTGGGTGGAGGAATTACTGCTGGGTTTGCAGGTGGAAGAAAAACATCTGCTGATCCAGTTGCTGTCAAAAGTGAAAGCGAGTCTGCAATGAATTATTTGCCCGGAAAAGCCGACAGTCTGCCCGGCGGCCATCTGAAGCTGGCACAGTATCAGGCGCGGCACTTTGGTTTTGCGGTCCATGATCAGGTCGCAACGATCACCCTGAACCGTCCGGAACGCAAGAATCCGTTAACGTTTGAGTCGTATGCCGAATTGCGTCAGCTGTTTCTGGATTGCGCTGATGCCGACGACGTGAGGGCGATTGTTCTGGTGGGGGCCGGAGACAATTTCTGTTCCGGCGGTGACGTGTTTGAAATCATCGGTCCGCTGACCGAGCTGGATATGCCCGGATTATTGCGCTTTACCCGCATGACCGGTGATCTGGTCAAAGCCATGCGTGCCTGTCCGCAGCCGATCATTGCCGCCATCGATGGCGTGTGCGCCGGTGCCGGTGCCATGCTGGCACTGTCATCCGACATTCGTTTGGGTACCGAGCGCAGCAAGACCGCGTTTTTGTTCAGCCGGGTGGGGCTGGCCGGTTGCGATATGGGCGCCTGCGCGTTGCTGCCGCGCGTAATCGGACAGGGACGCGCTGCCGATTTGCTATACTCTGGCCGCGCCATGTCCGGCAGCGAAGCAGAACGCTGGGGATTTTTTAATCGCCTGTGTGAACCGGGCGACGTTCTGCTAGAGGCCCAGCACTATGCTCACGACTTAAGCTGCGGCCCGAGTTTCGCGCACGGCATGACCAAAAAAATGCTGCAGCAGGAATGGAATATGAGCCTGGAACAGGCAATCGAATCAGAAGCACAAGCACAGGCAATCTGCATGGCGACCAACGATTTTCATCGCGCCTTCCATGCTTTTTCAGAAAAACAGAAACCGCAATTCGAGGGAAATTAAATGGTTGATAGTGTCAATTCGTCAGAACAAATTGCATTGGGCATGCCGGATTATCTGGCTTGGCCGTTTTTTGAATCCTATCATCAGGAAATTGCAAAAAGCATTCATCACTGGGCACGCAATGAAATCAGCCAGACCCATACCAGTGACGTCGATTCGGTCTGCCGTCAGCTGGTGCGGCAGATGGGGGAGGCCAACTGGCTGTGCTATGCGGTGGCCGGCATTACCTATGGCGGGTTTTCGGAACGGATTGATACCCGGGCGATTTGTCTGATTCGCGAAACACTGGCGCAGTACAGCGGCCTGGCGGATTTTTCGTTTGCCATGCAGGGTCTGGGATCGGGAGCGATCAGCCTGTTTGGCACCAAAGCGCAGCGCGATCTTTATTTGCCTGATGTGGCCAGCGGCAAGGCAATTCCCGCCTTTGCCCTGTCCGAACCGGATGCCGGTTCCGATGTCGCCGCCATGAAATGTGAAGCCACCTTTGTCGGTGAGCACTACGTACTGAATGGTGAAAAAACCTGGATTTCAAACGGCAGTATTGCCGACTTTTTTGTGGTGTTTGCCCGCACCGGTGAACAACCCGGCGCACGCGGCATTTCGGCTTTTATTGTCGACGCCACCAACCCCGGCATTTCGATGACCGAAAAAATCAGCACGATCGCGCCGCACCCGCTGGCGAAAATCAAATTTACTCACTGTCGCATTCATAAGTCGCAGCTGATCGCCGAAAGTGGTCACGGTTTTAAAATCGCGATGGCAACGCTGGATGTGTTCCGTACTTCCGTTGCCGCCGCCGCGCTGGGTTTTGCGCGTCGGGCTTTGGACGAAGCATTGAAGCATGTCAAGCAGCGCCAGATGTTTGGCAAGACGCTGGCCGATTTTCAGATGACGCAGGCCAAGCTGGCGCAAATGGCAACCGGTATCGATGCGGCGGCTTTACTCACCTACCGTGCAGCATGGCAGCGCGATCAGGGACAGAACATCACCAAAGAAGCCGCGATGGCGAAGATGGCCGCCACCGAAACGGCCCAGCAGGTGATCGACATGGCGCTGCAATTATTCGGCGCATTGGGTGTGGTCAGCGACATGCCGGTCGAGCGTCTGTACCGTGAAATCCGTGCACTGCGCATTTACGAGGGCGCGACTGAAATCCAGCAACTGATTATCGCGCGCGAAATGTTGAAGGAACCCGTCACGCCCGATTTGTGATGGTGAGTCGATGCAGTTTCAAACCAATTCGGTTTGTGGATTGTGGTCCAGCCGGGGTCGGTCAGTGTCTGAACAGGAACGATTGAAGGTGCTCATGAAATTTTTACAACCAACCGGCTGGATGCAACCCAAAGGCTATGCCAATGGTATTTCCGCAACAGGCAGACAAGTTTATGTGAGCGGCATGGTCGGCTGGGATGAACAAGGTCAATTCCACACCGATGACTTTGCCGGTCAGGTCAGACAGACCTTACAGAATGTCGTGGCAGTGCTGCATGAAGCGGGTGCAAAGCCGGAACATATCGTCAGAATGACGTGGTATGTGGTGAATAAGGCAGAATACATCGCCGCCTATCAGGAGACCGGAAAAGTATACCGGGAGATCATCGGGCGTCATTTTCCCTGCATGTCAGCGGTTCAAGTGCTGGCATTGGTCGAAGATCGGGCAAAAGTTGAGATCGAAGTGACGGCAGTTGTGCCAGAATAGTGCTTTTACCGATCACTATTAACACAACAAGGGAACCAGTATGTCAAAAGCAGCTTTCCAGTGGGACGATCCTCTCTTACTCAATGCCCAATTAAGCGATGAAGAACGTATGGTGCGCGATGCCGCACAGGCCTATTGTTCTGAGCGTCTGGCACCGCGCGTGCTTGAAGCCTTCCGCAACGAAAAAACCGATCCGGCGATTTTCCGTGAAATGGGTGAGCTCGGATTATTGGGTTCCACCATTCCGACCGAATACGGCGGGGCGGGTATGAATTACGTTTGTTATGGTCTGGTTGCGCGCGAAGTCGAGCGCATCGATTCCGGCTATCGCTCCATGATGAGTGTGCAAAGTTCGCTGGTGATGGTGCCGATTAATGAATTCGGTACCGAAGCGCAAAAACAGAAATATCTGCCCAAGCTGGCGACCGGCGAATGGATCGGTTGTTTCGGCCTGACTGAACCCAATCACGGCTCTGATCCGGGCAGCATGGTAACGCGCGCCAAGACTGTACCTGGCGGTTATTCCCTGTCGGGTTCCAAAATGTGGATCACCAACAGCCCGATCGCTGACGTGTTTGTCGTATGGGCGAAAACTGATGACGGCCGGATCCGCGGCTTTATTCTGGAAAAAGCCTGGAAGGGATTGACTGCTCCAGCCATCCACGGCAAGGTCGGCCTGCGCGCCTCGATTACCGGTGAAATCGTCATGGACGAAGTGTTTGTGCCGGAAGAAAATCTGATGCCGAACGTGGAAGGATTGAAGGGTCCCTTCACCTGTTTGAATTCGGCGCGCTACGGTATCGCGTGGGGTGCGCTGGGTGCGGCGGAATTCTGCTGGCACATGGCACGCCAGTACACCATGGACCGCAAACAGTTTGGCCGGCCATTGGCGGCCAATCAGCTGATCCAGAAAAAACTGGCCGATATGCAGACCGAAATTACCCTGGCATTGCAAGGTTGTCTGCGCCTGGGTCGGATGAAAGATGACGGTACTGCAGCCGTTGAAATCACCTCGATCATGAAGCGCAATTCCTGCGGCAAATCGCTGGATATCGCCAGGATGGCGCGCGATATGTTGGGCGGCAACGGGATCTCCGACGAATTCGGTATCGCCCGCCATCTGGTGAATCTGGAAGTCGTGAATACCTATGAAGGGACGCACGATATTCATGCCCTGATTTTAGGCCGGGCACAAACCGGGATCGCTGCATTTTAAAAAGGAAACCACATCATGCTTGTGACCACGACTGAAAATGTAGTTGGCTTTCGGGTTGTTCAGGTGAAAGGACAGGTGTTTGGTGTGGTGGTCAGAAGTCGCGGATTGGCCGGTAATCTCATGGCCGGTCTGCGTTCTCTCATCGGTGGCGAGATCACCGAATATACTTCCCTGCTTGAAGAAGCGCGTCGCCATGCCATTGACCGGATGGTCAAGAACGCCAATGCCATGGGTGGCAATGCGGTGGTGATGATGCGCTTTGACTCATCCGAAATAGGTCAGACCATGAGCGAAATCGTCGCCTATGGTACTGCCGTGGTTGTGGAAAAAATTTAACATGCTGCGCAACGCATTGCTCGGCTTCACCTTTGTGATTGCCTGCATCGGCGTTCTGCTTTGTCTGGTCGGCGCTCAACCGGCGTGGCCAATTGCAATCTGGGGCAGTGTGATATTTGTTCTGATTCTGCTGGAACGTTGGCGCTACCAGCATACCAATCTGGACGCGCCGGGTGAATGGCAGGCCACTGACGAGCAGTTTATTGACCCCGAGACTGGCAAGCTGACCAGAGTATTGTACAAGGCTGCGACCGGCGAACGCCGTTACGTGGTGGTTGAGGACAATTAGTTCAAGAGAATTACCGCATATTCGCCTGCCGCGCTTACTGCGGTAAACAGCAAGGCAAACAGCAGCAGATTCGTTACCGCGCTGAGTTTTTTTCCCGGTACCCGGCTGCGCACCAGATAGTACGGGACAGCGACCAACGCGAATCCGATGATTGCAACAGTCATCCAGACGTTGCGTTGATATTGATGTTCGTTGCTGTCGATGTGATACCACGACAGCAGCAGGAACAGCAGCAGTGCCGTTGAAATTAATTCAGACCACAGCGGCTCTTGCAGGTCGCCCGCTTCAAAATAACCGCTGATCGCGCCAGAAATAAAGGCCACAATCAACATCGCCCCCAAGACTCGTTTGATCAGTTGAGGGCGATGCGAAAGCTTGGTAGATGATTCAGAAATCACGCGGGGTCTGTGTGGAGTTAGGCTTGCTGCTCAGTCTAACCAGTTTGCCCCGTGTGATCAACAAACAAATGCGCGATCTCAATGCGATGTTTGCGCGCTGTTGGCATTCACCATGAGGCTGGACACATTGACTGGTTCAAAATCGGCCAGCGTCAAACTTGTCAGGCACTGCAGATCTGTGTCGTTCCAGCGCGCGTCGGGCGTTCCGGTCAGTTGAGCCGGGAAGCTGTTGTCTCCCACAATCATTCCATAATTGCGCAATGCAGTCATGATGATTGCTGCCTGAGGACTGTTTTTTGCGCAGTCAGGCGTGGCGATCGACGCTTTTAATCGATACATCTGACCGGCTGGGCTGGTCGCAGAGCATGCTGAAGGTGGCGCAGATTGGGACAGCATCGTACGTGTCGGTACTCCGGTGCAGGATCCGGTACCGGCTGTTCCCGTGGCCGGCCAAACCCAGTTGTCGAGCATTTTGCTGACCGTAAAGCGTATCGTATGCCGGATGGATCCGTTTGGCGTTTGCGGCGTGCCGGTGCCGATCACTTCGTCAGCGGTTATTAACAGCGGTCCATCCGGTAAACCTGCCGCTACCGTGGTACCAACGCCATGCTTTGGTAACGCATTGCTGGTAACGTCGGACCAGAGCATGTTGGAACCGTTGGACCATAATTTGGCTTTACTGTCATAAGTACTTAACCACATTTCGTAAAGCGCGGCTGGTGTTGACCCTTGACTGGCGTGGTAGACAATGACGTGCCGATCTCCGGCGGAATGCGCCGTGCCCTGGATGGGGGCGTCTGCCGGAATCGGACCGGAACTGAAGTTGTAGTTGTACAGGGTGGTTTTGACCGGGACAAAAGGCTGATCATGTGGCACCTGGATTGTTGGCGTTCCGTAGGGCCATGGTGCACTGAATTGATTGCCGAACGCGGCGTTGACCTTGGCGTTCAAGTCTTTGCTGCTGATTGCTGCTGCGGGCGATCTATCCACCGGCAGATTGGTGCTTGCCTGATCGACGCGATGGTGAAAGATTGAATTTGCCGGAAATATGTTGGCCAGATAGGCGTTGTTGCCCGAGACAGAAAAATTAATGACTTTCGATGCCGTGTTGAGGTTTGAATCAATCACGATCAGCTTGGCTCCGTAATGACCTTGACCATTGATTTTCGACGCGTTGATGGCGCCGGTTTTAGCATTGATCGTCATCCCTTCAGGAAGCGGCGGATTACTGGCGCTCTGGCTGACACAATAGCTATACGGTGGCGTGCCGCCGGTGGATGAAATTGTGCAGCCGGCATATGCACTGCCCTGAGTTCCGGCTGGACATGATGCAGTCGTGATACGCAAGGTAGTGGACACAGGGTGTTCGACGCAAGGCGGTGTGACAGGAGTCACATTGCCACTGCCGCCGGTCGAGCCACCACCGGTCGTTCCACCGCCGGTCGTTCCACCGCCGGTCGTTCCACCACCGGTCGTTCCACCACCGGTCGTTCCACCGCCGGTCGTGCCACCACCGGTCGTGCCACCACCAGTCGTTCCACCGCCGGTCGTGCCACCACCAGTCGTGCCGCTGCCAAGCGTGCCGTTTCCAGGCGTGGCAGGATTGGGCGCGGGATTGGCAGCAACTATCGCGCTGGGATTGTCGACCGCACCGACGCCTGGTGTATTTGATGTATTGTTAGAGCCACCGCCACCGCCACCGCCACAGGCTGTTATGGTTGAAAAAATCAGACAAATAGCCGTCAGTTTGCAAATTTTCTGTCGGTAGTTTTGAATACTCATCGTTGGTTCCTTTTCAGTTCAATCGCACAATGTGCGTTATTGCTAAAGCAAATTCATGTTAAATAAATGGTTGACCTGCAGATTGAAAAACGTTGCGTCAATCTGAATTGTTCGGGCCGGTTTTGGGCCAGGTCAGGGTTAAAAAAATATCAGCCGTGGGGACGACCGACACCAAATTGATTCGATTCCTTTTAATGACTGGTAGCGCCACTGTTGATGCCCACCATTAAGCTCGACACGTTGACTGGTTCAAAATCTGCGAGCGTCAGGCTGTTCAGGCACGCCAGGTCCTGGTCATTCCAGCGTGCGTCAGGGGTTCCGACTAACTGGCCGGGGAAACTGTTGTCTCCGACGATCATTCCGTAGTTGCGCAGCGCCGTGATGATAATCGCCGCTTGCGGACTGCTGCGCATGCAAGTGGGCACGGTGGTCGAGGCATTCAGTCGGTAAATTTGGCCGGCAGGGCTGGTGGCCGAGCACTTTGAAGGCGGCAATGACTGTGACAGCAGGGTATAGGTCGGTATTCCGGTACAGCTTCCAGTTCCGGCTGTTGCGGTGGCTGGCCAAACCCAGTTGTCGAGCATACGGCTGACGGTGAAGCGTATCGTATGCCGGATCGCCCCGTTGGGCGCAGCAGCCGTGCCGGTGCCGATCACTTCATCGGCGTTGATCAACAGTGGTCCATCCGGCAAGCCCGCAGCATTGGTAGTGCCGAAACCCTGAGGTGTTAACGCATTGCTTGTTACGTCGGGCCAGAGCGCATTGCCGGCATCGGTCCACGCTCCAGTGCTGCTGCCAATCACATAGGCACCCTGATACATTTCATACAGTGCCGGTGGCGTCGATCCGCCTGCTGCGCGATACACGATAACGTGTCTGTCGGCGGCCGCGTAAGAGGTCCCCTGGATCGGGGCATCAGCGGGAATCGGAGCGGCAGTGAAGTAGTTTTTGAAGGGAGTGGTGACTGGGACGATGGCTTGATTGGCGGGTACTTGTATCGTTGGTGTTCCATACGGCCACGGAGAGCTGAATTGATTGCCGAACCCGGCGGAAATGTGCGCCGTCCGGTCTGCGCTGCTGATTGCCGCCGCGGGCGATACGTCAACCGGTAGACTGGTGCTCAACGCGTCAACCTGATGATGAAATATCGAGGAGGACGGAAAAATTGTGGACAGGTAGGCGTTGCTGCCGTTGATCGAAAAACCAATGACCAGCGTCCCGGTATTCCCGGCAGAATCTGTTGCGACCAGTCTGCTGCCATAGTAGCCCTGCCCCGAAATCTGCGTGGCACTGATCGCACCGGTTGTACCGTTGATCGTTATTCCCTCCGGCAGAGGCGGATTTTGGCCCGTCGTGCTGACACAATAACTGTAAGGTGGGGTGCCGCCACTTGCCATGATTGTGCATCCGGCATAGGCCTTGCCCTGAGTGCCACTTGGGCACGAACCCGGGGAAAGCGTCAGTTTGTTGACAGTAGCGCTTGCCAGACAGGGTGGTGGGGCGTTGCTGGCGCCGCTGCCACCGGTCCCTCCACCTGTGCCCCCAGTGCTGGAAGCGACGCTTGTGGTGCCGGTGCCACCAGCGCCTGCCGTACTGCTGGTTGAACCACTGCCGCCACATGCTGCAAGGCTGGCGGTAATCAAACCGATGAATAATTTTCGTAATAAATTTTTCTGATTACATTGTGAATGCACGTCGGTTTCCTTAACAAGAGCTATGTCGCGTGAGCGATTCGTTGCACCATTTTTTTTCATGAATGTGGTTTGGGGCAGCCGGTGTATGCCAGCTTGAGACTGCGAGAAATGTAAACAGGGTAGTGTTCGAATCCGGGCTAAGCCAGGGTTTTCTCGATTTTTTGGCTCTTTGATTGAAAGGAAAATTGCTGTATTTCGGGCATAAGTCTGTTTGGGTGAGAAAGGGGGTGGTTGAGGTAAATAATGAGGGGTTTTTCGAATGGATGCAAATTACAGCCCGCCGGGCATTTTCGTTTTTTCGTTTATAGATAACGTGGATCGGCATGGATTGAGGTGTCCTGAACAGTTCAAACAGTAAATATACTGGTTAATCAAAAATAAATGCTAAATAAATTGAAATGCATTTTTGCACGGTTCGCCAAATGCGAATGGTAAAAAGTTGTAAGCTTGCGCCGGATAGAATTGTTCGCTGCAGACCCTGACCAGGCTGATGATGCTCGAAGCTGGAGACAGAGTTGTGTAACTTACTGTCACAGTTTTTGAATTTAGTGACCGGTGATTGATAGCAATTGGTCATGGTTGTTCTGATTCCCGTTCCAGGGATATTGCAAATTTTCGATGCGCCGTGTGGTTTTGGCAAAACCCTGGCTGGGCAGCCGTTTTGCGGGCTTGGCCGGACAATTGGCCCTCAATATAGTCGAAATGACCATTTATGTAATCCGAACGGATCACATAAGCCAGTGTCCAAATACATAATGCAGCCATCTTGATCCTGTACAGTGCGTACTGTGAAAAAAGATATCAAATCAAGTAAGCGCTATCCTGCACAATCGAATGACCTATTTATAGGAATAACACAATGATTAATCGTATCTCTGTATTTGCCGCAATGGCTTTGATGCTTGCTGCTGCAAACGCGTCTGCAGTGACGGTCGTGCCGGTAGCGAACAACGGCACCTTAACCGATTCTACTTACACAAGCACAACCAACAATGACCTGAGTTCGAACCTTGGGGCATCTGGCTATAATTTTAGTGGCGTTACCGGATCGTTTGCCGGTCTTACTCCAGGTTTGTTTTCATCAACCTCAGGCGCAGGCAGCGCTAAAGGTGATTTTTATGCCGAGTATCTGATTACGATCACTGGATCGACTGCCCAAAGCGTGACCACCAGTTTAGAAGATCTGCCAAATGGACCGACAGTCAAGGGTGTTCAAAATCTGGCTGAGCGCATCTACAGCTACAACCCGACGACACCTGGCAGCGTGAATGGGTTTCTTGGTGACGCGAGTGCGCCTAATGGCTCAATTCAGGCATGGGGTACGACTTATGTTTCGCCCGGCTTTGCCTTGACGTACGTCAGCCCGACAGCATTAACTGCTGGCACATATGTGGTTGAACTGCGTGGAACGACTGCTGGTAACTTTGCCGGCACATTGTCCATCGCGCCAGTGCCAGAACCAGAAACTTACGCCATGCTGCTGGCTGGTCTGCTTTTGCTTGGTGTTGTAACGTATCGTCGCAAGGATGGATCAGGCGACAAATTTTTAGCGGCATAAGCATTCAATTGTTGCAGCTTCAGTAGGAACGAAAAACGCCACGATATTTATCGTGGCGTTTTACTAAACCCCCAGCCGATCCCGCAAGTCATACCAGGCTGCACCCATTGCCGTGAGCGGCACGCGCAACAGCCGACCGCCCGGGAAGGGATAATGCGGCAGGCGCTCAAACGCCGAAAACCGCTCGGCCTGTCCCCGTATCGCTTCTGACAGCAGGCGTCCGATCAAATGGGTAAAGGTAATGCCGTGTCCCGAACAACCCTGTGAGTAATAAATATTATCGGAAAGTTTGCCAACTTCCGGCATGCGCGACAAGGTCAGCAGAAAATTGCCGGTCCAGCCGTAATCGATTTTGGTATTTTTCAGTTGCGGAAAAACCTTGCACATATTCGGGCGCAGGATCGATTCGATATGCGCCGGATCACGCGCCCCGTAAATCACGCCACCGCCGAAGATCAGGCGCTTGTCGCCCGACAGCCGGTAATAATCCAGCAGAAAATTATTGTCTTCGACGCAGTAATCGGAAGGAATGATTTCATCAGCCAGCTGGCCCAATGGTTCGGTCGTGATCACCTGGGTGCCGCATGGCATCGACATCTTGGCCAATTTCGGTTCCAGTTCGCCGATATAGGCATTGCACGCCACGATCACAAATTTTGCTTTGACCTGGCCCTGTGCGGTATGCACCAGCGGATTTGCGCCGCGCTCGATTTTGGTGACCGCGCTGTTCTCATAAATCACACCGTGATTTTGTTCAAATGCGGCCGCTTCACCCAATGACAGGTTCAGCGGATGAAAATGGCCGCCGGATTTATCCACCAGAATTGCCTGATAGCGGTCGGTATTGACCAGCTGCTTGATCGCGCTTTTATTGTCGATCAGCTGCAGGTCCTGGTTACCCCATTTTTCCCACAGTGCCTGCTGCTCTTCGAGCGCCTTGACTTTTTTTCTGCTCAGAGCCGCATACACGCCGCCAGATTTCAGATCGCACTGTATCTGATATTTGGCGACACGCTCGCGAATAATCTGCGCGCCTTCAAACATCATCTCTGCCAATGGTTTGGCCAGCTCTTTGCCGTAGCTTTGCTCAATCACGTCAATATCGCGGGAATAGCTGTGCACGATCTGCCCGCCATTGCGGCCCGACGCACCCCAGCCGACTTTGGCCTGTTCCAGAATCACGACTTTAAAACCGGCTTCAGCCAGATGTAATCCGGCGCTCAAACCCGTGTAACCTGCGCCAATGATGCAGACATCGGCATAGACCGAGCCGAGCAGGGCAGGGCGATCAGGTGAAGCATTGGCAGAGTCTGCGTAATACGATGGGACGTGGGGAATCATAATGGTCCTGAAAAACTTAACATGAAAATGGTGATGGTCAGTGGGCCAGGGACTGTATCCAGCGCGCATAGATACATCTGGCCAGCGCGTTACTGTGCGGGATATGTTCGGACAGGGTCGTCACGATATAGTCGGACGACTGCACGCTGGGTAAATCGCGCAGCGCATCGATATCGTCCTTTTCACTGACCGCCCAATGCTGCACTTTTGTCTGATTCACTTCGCAGTGAAACTGCATGCCGATATGCTTGCCATCAATGATAAAAGCCTGATTGCGGCAGTGCGCGGTGCTGGCGATCAGTCTGGCGTTATACGGAATGGAAAAGGTTTCGTTATGCCACTGAAAAAATTCCACCGTACGATGTCCGCCGAACCACGCCAGCGCCTCGTCATCATCGGCAACCTGAATACTGCTCCAGCCGATTTCCGCCAGATGCGCCGGTGACACAGTGCCGCCCAGTGCCGTGCTCATCAGCTGCCCGCCGAGGCAATGCCCGATTACGGGGATATCCAATTCCATCGCCTCGCGTACCAGTGCCTTTTCCTGACGCAGAAAGGGATAGTTGTCTTCGTCATTGACGCTCATATAGCCGCCCAACATGCAGTAGCCTGAATAACCGGCAATCGTGGCAGGGGGCAGGTCGCCGTCGTGCATGCGGCGAATTTCGTAAGGAATCTGTTGTTCGTTTAAAAAATCAGCGAAATAATCGGGCGTATCGTGAAGAACCTGTTGAATGATCAGAACTGGCTTCATCGATTTATTTTCCCTGCAGCGCACGGCGTCGGCACGCTTCGCCAAAGGCCTGGTACATTTTGATTGAATTCGGGTTTTGCGCTGCCTTCCACTCAGGATGCCATTGCACACCCAGGGTAAATTGCGGATAGTCTGGCAAATCGATCGCTTCTATGGCCGTATCTTCAGCGCGACCAATGACCCGAACCCCTTTGCCAAGTGTTTTAATGGCCTGGCCATGCAGGGAATTGACCGCAATTTCTTCTCTGCCGAGTAATTTTGCGATCCAGCTGTCGGACTCAAAGCGCACCTGATGCACATCGGCATATTGCTGCTCGACGGATTCTTCGCCATCTTCGCGATGATCACTTTTGGTTGGGACGGCATACAGTTTCTGATGCAGATCACCGCCCAGCGCCACGTTCATTTCCTGCATGCCGCGGCAAATGGCAAAGATCGGCAGACCCATTTTCAATGCGGCGTGGATCAGGGGAATGTCGAAATTGTCGCGATCCTGGTCTTGCTGTTTTTCTGGCGTGAGATTTTCCTGCCCGTACAGCGCCGGATTGATATTGCTACCGGCACCGGTGAGATAGACGCCGTCTACCATCGATAAATATTGTTCGAGGTCGGCAGTGCCAAAGCAGGTTGGGACCAGGATGGGAACACACTCGGCATGTTCGACCAGGGGCCGGATGTATTTGACGGTCATGACCTGATAATCATGTCCCTTGCGTTCCTGCGCGCCCATCGACATCAAGACGACGGGTTTGCGCTTCAGTTGATTTTGTGAATTTTGTTGCAACATACAATACCTTTTTGTCAGGCCGCGCTTGACTGCGCTACCGTGCCGTTACGCCACGCCATCACCTGTCCCCGTATTCGGGGATTTCGTTTTTATTGGTGCTGCTTCAGTCTCCCGTGCTCCAAGATGTGCTTGGCAGCGAAGCTAGGATACCCAAGCGGCATATGCCTTACCAACCCAGTTTGAGCAAGTTTAGTTGCGCATTTCTGCACTGTTTGAACAAAATCCAGATTTGGGGAAAGTATTTTTTTGCTATTTTTTTACACAAAAATTTTAAATAACGATTGAGCCGGCGTCTTCGGCAGAGCGGGATTGCTGCCTGTAGCCCAGCAAAACAAACAACAGCGTCAGCAATGGCAATGCCACCAGCAAGTACATGGCGCTGGCATACCCATTGATGAAAAACTGATCAAACACGCTGTTTGCCGCGGCACGAGTGAGTGGTGAGTTGGCCGTGATGATGTCTACGGCCTCGCCCATATTGGTGGCGGCCGTTTTTAGCCAGCTTCCCGTTGCCAAATGCATGGCGGACAGGGTGGTCTGCAAACTGGAAAAAGCGCCAGCTGAAAAAATCAGGGTGCCACAGGTCAGACCGAGTGCCCCACTCAGATTGTGGAAGGTGCCCAGCGTTCCGGCTGCGACACCGCCGTTTTCTGGCGGCACGCTGGAAATCGCAGCCGTGATTGACGGGGTCAGTATGGCGGCCCAGCCTGTCCCAAACATCAGGTAAGCAAGGATCACCAAAGCCAGCTGCGTGTCTGCATTAAATTGGGTTTGCAGCAGCGCAGAAGCACAAAGTATACAAAGGCCAAACAGCAGCACCGGCCTGGCTCCGTGTTTATCGACGAGCTTGCCTGCGATCGGCGATAAAACAGCAACCATCAGGGTCGTCGGCAACAGCGTGAATCCGATTTCATTACCGGATTGGCCGCGCACATAGTTCAGATAGAGCGGAATCAAAAAGAAATCGATCGCATAAAAAGCGGCCAGTGAAAAGTTGGCGACCAATCCAACCAGGTAGATACGACGTTTTAGCAAGGAAAGCTGGATGATTGGAGCCGGGACGCGGGTTTCAACCAGGCACAGCAAAAACACCCCGATCAGTGCTGCCGCAATTAATCCGATTACGACTGGATTGGCGAAGCCGCGTGTTTGACTTTCAACCAGGCCCAGCACAAACATCGGCACACTGATCAACAGCAGCAGGAATCCCAGCCAGTCCATTTTTTCCGGGGCTTGTTCAGTTTTGGATTCAGCGATGCTTTTCCAGCAGAACAAAAAGCACAGTAAAGCGATCGGTGGATTGATCAGAAATATCCAGCGCCAGCCTATCGTGCTGACAAAAATCCCGCCCAGCGCCGGACCAAAAGCCAGCCCAAAACTGCTGACGCCGATCAAAATACCCATGGCCTTGCCCTGCTGATCGGCTGAAAAAATGGTGGGAATGATGGCCATTGGTGTCGTGTACAGCAAGGCTATCCCAAGTCCCTGAATAAAACGACATAGAATCAGCGTCGCGATATTCGGTGCCAGTCCGGCGCCTGCTGAAGAGAGCGCAAACAACGCAAATCCAATGAATAAAAATAATCGACGACCGTGCAGATCGGCCAGCTTCCCGAGTATCACCATGGAAGCCGTCAGGGCCAGCAGGAGTATGTTTATCACCCATTGCAGGTCGGCGATACTGGCGTGAAATTCGGACTGAATGGCGGGCAAAGCGGTGTTGACCGTGGTCAGGTCAAACATGCCGAGAAAGTTGGCAAGACTCAGGCCAATCAGAGCGAGCCAGTTGGATGATTTGGCATTTGAGGGCATAGTAATCTCCTTGGTGCTTGGTATTGAACTGCAATGCTATTTTTGTCGTGCCTGAATGTCAAGCAAATAGCTGATCGGTACAGAGCATTTATTAATGGTATTTGCGGCAGTCAAAGATTCGCCAAAAGACTCGCCAAGTTGTATTTAACCACTTGTTTATAAAAGGGATTAGGTAACTGTTGATTTGATTTCAGATTCGCCATATTATTCGCCATACTATTCGCCAACCAGTTCACTTAGCAAATTGACGTGTCCAGATACCACTACCACAGTCCGCATCAAATGCATCCCTTGCTTCCGGGTGAAGTCAACCTGGACAGGTTGCGCCCGGTCGCCGCCGAGCTGATCCATCATTCCAAAGATCTGGTTGCGCATGGCATGCCTCATCTGCGAAACCTGTTGCGCGAAACCTTGCGTCCAATGAATTCCTTCTATACCAACAAAATTGAAGGCCAGCACACTGAGCCTCTGTTGATCGAGCAGGCCCTGAAGAAGGATTTTTCAAATCAACCCGCTGAAGCGCGCAAGCAGCGCGTGGCGATTGCGCATATAGAAACCGAAAAATGGGGTGAATTGAATTGCCCCAAATTTGATGCCGGCAATTTTTATCGGGCCGAAGTGGTACAGGCTATACACGGGCATCTCCATGCACAATTGGCACCGGCTGATTTGATTCAATTTAACGAAGAGGGCGTCGAAGAAGTGGTTCAGCCTGGTGTGTGGCGTACAGTTGGCGTCAAGATCGGTCAACATATTCCGCCCGACCCGGCATCGATTCCGGCATTTATGGACGAATGGAACCGCGGTTATAAATATGCTTTGGCTGGTGAGAGTGCCTTAATCGCATTGCTGGCGGCCCATCACAGACTGACCTGGATTCATCCGTTTTTGGATGGCAATGGTCGCACCGCGCGATTGCACACCCATATCGGTTTATATTCGCTGGGACTGACCCAGGGATTATGGTCGCCGATGCGTGGCCTGGCACGTGAACAAAAAAATTATTACGATCATTTGATCGCTGCCGATAAAGATCGCCAGGGTAATTACGATGGGCGCGGTGTCCTGTCGGAACAGGGGCTGGTCAAATTCATTCAATTCTTTATGCAGATCTGTCTGGATCAAATTCAATTCATGCACAGCATGCTGGATATTGGCGCATTTGAAGCCAGGCTGGTGCAGATGCTGGCTGCCGAGTCGACCAAATCATCCACGCGGGCGTTGAAAACCGAAGCTGCGGCGCCGCTGGTTTATCTTGGCACGGTTAAAACCATGGATCGGACCAGATTTAAAGGCATGATGGGGCTGAGTGATCGGACCGCTGATCGGGTCCTCGCTGATTTATTCAAGCTTGGCATTATTCAGTCCGCATCACCGAAAGGACCGGTGGAACTGGCATTGCCACTGACGCTGTTTCGCTATCTGTTTCCTCGCTTGTGGCCCGAGGCGGAAGCAAATACTGCTTAAGGCTTATAAGGCAGTCCGGTCGAGGTTTTTTGCCAGAACTTTTCCGCCTGCCCGGATCTGATTACGCTATAAATTGCGCTGTTGATCTGGTCCAGCAGCGCAGTGTTTCTGCTATTTTTTGCCGTGATCAAAAATTTGGATGGCGCTACCGCCCAGCTGGCAGGTTGGTATTGCAGCATCGGGTCAGCCAGATAATCAACACCGACCAATTTATAACTGGCCATGTCTTCCAACTCCTCTAAAAAATAATCACAGCGGCGCGCCAGCAATTTTTTTATCAGCGTCTCGCGAGTGGCACCCAGGTCAAGATCCTTGCTCTGTACTCCATAATGTGCGTAGCTGGTACCGAGCACCCCGCAGCCACGCAAGCCTTTCAGCTTCGCCAGGGTTGGATGATCAATCGGATTGGACTTCAGAAAAAAAATCTGCGGCGTGAGGGTATTGTAATGGCTGGAATAATCAAATTTTTTGGCGCGCTCCAAATCAAAATATGCATCCATCGCAAAATCGATATTGCCGCTCTCAACTTCAATCAGGCAGCGTTTCCATGGCAGATCCCCGGCGAATTGCACTTTCTTGCCTAGCAAGGCGAACACGGCACGGATCATGTCGACTGAAAATCCAAGCGGTTCACTTTGCTTGTTTTTGACTGACAGGGTGTTTGAGGTTGCCGCAATGCCGAGAGGATCATTGTCACCACAAACGCGCACGAGATTGCTTTCGCTGGCGACTACCGGGGCGGCATGTAAATTCAGGATGATTATCAGACCTAAAAGCAGCAAGCGCATGGCGGTACCGATCAAGAGTATTTTTAAAATAACAAGTTAATCTTTGGTTGAATAAAAAGTGATGCTGCTGACATGTTTTAGGCTATGCTGCCGGGTACTGAGCTGATGGCAAGCCAACCCAACCCAAGCTGAAACTGACGAGTTACCGATGAAAAAATTCCTGAGCTGTTTATTTTGCAGTTTGCTGTGCCTTGGCCACTCTGTCAACGCGCAGACCGTTGATATCGCGTTTAACGCACAAGTCGCAACATTTATCGACGCATGGCATGACGATGCGGCTCACGCCAATCCGCGCTACTTCGACAAAATGGCCGCTGACGGCGTGTATATCGGCACCGATCAATCCGAACGCTGGGTCCGGGACGATTTTAAAGTCTGGGCCAAACCGTATTTTGCCCGCGATAAGGCATGGGAGTTTCACAGCTTCAATCGCCACATCGCGTCTAATGAAGATAAATCGCTGATCTGGTTTGACGAACAACTGCACACCCAAATGGGTATCTGCCAGGCTTCCGGCGTGATCCGCAATACCAGGGATGGATTCAAAATTGTCCACTACCAGTTGTCGCTGGCAGTACCGAATGATTTGGTCGATCAGTTCAAGAAGCTGATCGATGATCATGATGCCAGGCCAGTCAAGAATTAATCCCGCTCCGGATCACGTCATTTCAGTATTTTTTTGGAAATTCCCATGGAAATTAAAGTTAACTTTCTCGACAAGCTTCGTCTCGAAGCCCGGTTCGATGATTTCACCGTGGTCGCAGACCAGCCGGTTCGCTATAAAGGCGATGGCTCGGCACCGGGCCCATTTGATTATTTTCTGGCATCGTCGGCCTTGTGCGCGGCCTACTTTGTCAAGTTGTACTGCGTGACCCGTAATATTCCAACCGAAAATATCCGGCTGTCGCAGAACAATATTGTTGATCCGGACAATCGCTATAAACAGATTTTTAAAATTCAGGTCGAATTACCGGCCGATATCTCGGCCAAAGACCGCCAGGGCATATTGCGCTCGATCGACCGTTGTACCGTAAAAAAAGCGGTACAGGCCGGGCCCGATTTTGTGATTGAAGAAGTCGCGAATCTGGATGCCGATGCCCAGGCTTTGCTGGCTTTGAGCCCGGATTCTGCCGCGAGCACTTATATCGTTGGCAAGGACCTGCCGCTCGAGCAAACCATTGCCAATATGTCGGCAGTATTGGCGCGCCTCGGCATGAAAATCGAAATCGCTTCGTGGCGCAATCTGGTCCCGAACGTGTGGTCACTGCATATCCGCGATGCGCATTCGCCGATGTGTTTTACCAACGGCAAGGGCGCGAGCAAAGAAAGCGCACTGGCCTCGGCCTTGGGCGAGTTTATCGAGCGAATCAATTGCAATCACTTTTATGGCGGTCAGTTTTGGGGCGAAGACATCGCCAATGCGCCGTTCGTCCATTATCCGAACGAGCGCTGGTTTCAGCCCGGCCCGGACGACGCCCTGCCAACCGAGATTCTGGATGAATACTGCCTGGCTGTTTATGATCCTGATGGCGAACTGCGCGCTTCACATCTGATCGACACCAACTCCGGCAATGCAGCACGCGGTATCTGTGCGCTGCCGTATGTGCGGCAGTCGGACGGCGAGCTGGTGTATTTTCCTTCCAACCTGATTGAAAACCTGTACGTCAGCAATGGCATGAGCGCCGGGAATACGCTGGCCGAAGCGCAGGTGCAGTGCCTGTCCGAAATTTTCGAACGGGCGGTCAAGCGCGAAATTCTGGAGGGCGAATTTGCCCTGCCTGATGTGCCGCAGGACGTACTCGCAAAATACCCAGGCATTCTGGCCGGCATACAGGCATTGGAAGAGCAGGGCTTTCCGGTGCTGGTCAAGGACGCCTCGCTCGGTGGCGTGTACCCGGTGATGTGCGTGACTTTAATGAACCCGCGCACCGGCGGCGTGTTTGCCTCATTCGGCGCGCACCCGAGTCTGGAAGTGGCGCTGGAACGCAGCCTGACTGAATTGCTGCAGGGGCGCAGTTTTGAAGGCCTGAACGACTTGCCGCGGCCTACCTTTGAAAGCAACGCCGTCACTGAACCGAATAATTTTGTTGAGCACTTCATTGATTCGAGCGGAATCGTTTCGTGGCGTTTTTTCAGCGCCAAATCAGATTTCGATTTTGTTGAATGGGATTTTTCCGACGACTCCAATGCCGAGGAAGCCGCGACCTTGTTCGGTATCCTCGAAGACATGGGCAAGGAATCCTACACCGCCGTATACGATCAGTTGGGCGCTACTGCCTGCCGCATCCTGGTACCAGGGTATTCGGAAGTGTACCCGGTAGAAGATCTGATCTGGGACAATACCAACAAATCGCTGCTGTTCCGTACTGATATTCTGAACCTGCATCAACTCGATGACACCAGCCTCGAAGCCCTGCTGGACCGTCTGGAAAACAATGAGCTGGATGATTACTCCGACATCGCCACCTTGATCGGCATCGAATTCGATGAAAACACCGTCTGGGGCCAGCTGACCGTTCTGGAATTGAAACTCTTGATTCATCTCGCCCTGCAAAACATGGAGGACGCGCATGATCTGGTCGGCGCCTTCCTGCAATATAACGACAACACGGTTGAGCGCGGCCTGTTTTATCAAGCCCTGAATGCGGTGCTGGAAGTGCAGCTGGATGACGATCTGGAACTGGAAGACTACGAACCCAATTTCCGCCGGATGTTTGGCAATGTGCGGATGGATGCCGTGCTGGGCTCAGTGACCGGTACCGTGCGCTTCTATGGCTTGACACCAACCAGCATGAAGCTTGAGGGATTGGACCGACACGAACGTCTGATCGACAGCTACAAAAAACTGCATACGGCACGAGCCAATGCGGCATCGACATCCAGTTAGTTTTAAAAGAATATTTACCGACATGACCACAACAAAAACAAATTCCTTGCGAGTATTGCTGATCGGTGCCACCGGTGTCGTTGGCCGGGAAGTTCTCCGGCTGGCCTTGCTCGATGCACGAATCAGCCAGGTAGTTGCCTTGACGCGCCGACCTTTGCCAGCACAGGAAAAGCTGGAAAACCATCTACCTGATTTTTCAAGGCTTCCTTCTGATGCATCGTGGTGGCAGGTCGATGCAGTCATCTGTACGCTGGGAACCACAATCAAGCTTGCAGGATCGCGTTCGGCATTCGCTGCGGTAGATCGAGATTTGCCAGTTTCTGTTGCCAGACTGGCGCGGAAGTTCGGTGCCACCCGATTTGCGCTGAACTCGTCACTTGGAGCGAGTCTGGCCGGCAGTTTTTACTTGCGTACCAAGGCCGAAGCTGAGGCGGGGATCCGGGAACTCGCTTTCCCAAGCTACACGATTGTGCGCCCGTCACTGATTGATGCCGATAGAACCGATTCGCGTCCGGCTGAGGCATTCGCACTGTTTTTCGCCCATGCCTGTCGGCCCCTGATCCCCAAACGTTACCGCGCCGTGAAACCGGAAAGTATTGCGCATGCCTTGTTGGAAGGGGTGCTGCAAGATAAAGGTGGTGAGCACATCATCGAATCCGACCAGCTTCAAACATAAATCCGGTTCGTGAAAATGTAAGCTAAAATTCCGAGTTCCCAAGCACAACCAAACCTGATCCCAGAGCCCGCCATGACTACCAATAACCCAAACATCACAATTACCCCATCGACAACTGCCCTGACCGATGCCGAGCGCATTGCGCGCATGAACAAACCGGCTTTCGGTGCCGTGTTTACTGATCACATGGCCGTGATCTCGTATCGCGACGGCGCGTGGCAGCAGGGCGAAGTGCGGGCCTATGGTCCGCTAAGCCTGGATCCGGCGACTTCGGCACTGCATTATGGCCAGGCGATATTTGAGGGTTTCAAGGCCTACGCCCAGCCTGACGGAAAAATAAAAACGTTTCGCCCCGAAGCCAACGCCGCGCGCTTCAACAGAAGTGCAGCTCGCCTTGCCATGCCGGCGATCCCGCCTGAATTATTTATCGCGGCAGCCGACGCCCTGATCACGATCGACCGCGCCTGGGTACCCAAGGCGATCGGCGAGAGCCTGTACCTGCGCCCGCTGATGTTCGCCACCGATCCGTATCTGGGCGTGCGGCCTTCCAGCACGTATTCCTTTCTTTTGTTTGGCTCACCGGCCGGTGATTATTTCCCCAACGGCGTCAAGCCGGTCACGGTCTGGCTGTGCGAAGACTTCGTGCGTGCCGCACCCGGTGGGACCGGTGAAGCCAAGTGCGCCGGTAACTATGCCGCAAGCCTGCTGGCTCAGGCCCAGGCGCGTGACATGGGTTGCGATCAGGTGATCTGGCTGGACGCCACCAAGCACGAAGTAATCGAAGAGATGGGCGGCATGAATCTGTTCTTTGTCTATCGTGACAATGACAAAGTCCAACTGGTCACGCCTGAGCTGACCGGCACGCTGTTACCCGGCATCACCCGCGCCAGCCTGCTGGAGCTGGGCAAGGATCTCGGCTTTGAATCGTCCGAACGCAGAATCACGGTTCAGCAATTGCGCGACGACCTGAGCGCCGGGCGCATCACGGAAATTTTTGCCTGTGGTACTGCCGCCGTCATCACACCGGTCGGTCATATCAAAGCGCGTGGTTTCAGCATGGAGATCAACCACAATGAAAACGGCCCGGTCGCCATGGCGCTGCGCGACGCGTTGTTGGCGATTCAGCACGGTACTGGCCCGGATCGCCATGGCTGGATGCATGCAGTTGTATAAAGACCTGTCACAGCATGGTTTTGATTTGGCATTTGAAGGTAATTCTGCTCAAGGTCAATTCCCTTAACAAAACGCGACAACAAATTTTAAAATTAAATTGGAAAAAACAATGACGTTCAATCTGAAGTACTGCCTTCGTTATCTTTGCACGCTGCTGGTCCTGGTCTGTTCTGTGTCGCCTGATCTGTGCCATGCGCAATCCTTCAGTCTGAGCTTTACCCGCGCTGCTGACAGCGGCCCGATTACCGGCCGGGCCTATCTGTTTATAGCGCGCAATGACCAGACCGAGCCGCGTCTGCAGGCCAGTATGGAACGCAGCAGCGAAGAATTTTTTGGGGCAGATGTCGAGCAGCTGGTGCCAGGCAAACAGGTAAACTTCAATGTCAACACCCTTGGTTTTCCGCTGAGCTCACTCAAGCAACTGCCGCCCGGGGATTATTTTGTACAGGGCGTGATCGTTCCGTATACCGAATTTCATCGCGCTGACGGCCACACGATCTGGGCGCACATGGATGCAGGCGAAGGACAGCGTTTCAATGATTCACCAGGTTCACTGGTTGGCCCTGTGCAGAAAGTCCATATCGATCCGGCCGTGAAGTCAGTTACCCGGTTGATGCTCAACAAAAAACTGCCGCCTCTGCCTCCCATTGCTGATACGGCCTGGGTGAAACGTGTGCATCTGAAATCTGCGCTGGCCAGCCGGTTCTGGAATCAGGCCATGCCGCTCGGTGCGGTGGTGCTGCTGCCGAAAGGGTATGAGGACAACCCGGATAAACATTATCCGGTGGTCTACACAGTCGGACACTTCAGCGAACACGCTCCTCTCGGTTTTACTGTCGATGGCTGCGACAAGGCTGAATCCGCCCAGGCGCGCGCGGCCAGACTCGCGCGCACGATGCGTGAAACCGGATGTCAATTCCAGCAGGCCTGGACTTCCGGCGCAGTACCGGAAATGATCGCCGTCTTCATTCAGCACACCACACCGTTCTACGATGACAGCTATGTGCTCAACTCAGCCAATAACGGACCTTACGGTGATGCATTGACGACCGAGCTCATTCCCGAAATCGACCGTCGTTTTCGCACCATCAACGCGCCGTACGCGCGACTGCTGACCGGCGGATCAACTGGCGGCTGGGACGTGCTGGCGCTGCAAATTCACTATCCTGCCGTATTCGGCGGGGCCTGGTCGCTCTACCCGGATTCACTGGACTTCCACAGCTATCAGTTTGGAGATCTGTACAACGACAGCAATGCTTATCAAAAACCAGATCAGTCCTGGTTCTCCAGCGAGATTCCTTCCATGCGGAGCGCGACAGGCGCGATCGAGCTGAGCGTGCGTGAAGAAAATCAGGCAGAGCTGGTAGTGGCCACGAAAGGGCGGTCAGGCGGGCAATGGGACGGCTGGCAGGCCGCCTGGGCACCGGTTGGAGACGATGGCTACCCAAAACCGGTCTGGGATAAGCGCAGCGGGGTTATCGATCATGCCGTGGTGGAATCGATGCGCGCCAATGGCTATGATCTGCGTGACTACCTCGCCCGAAACTGGCACGAGATCGGACCACAACTGACAGGCAAGCTGCATGTGGCAGTCGGTGACGCCGACAATTATTTTCTGAATTTGGGCGTTTATCGCTTTGAGGAATTTTTGGAGACTACCTCACAACCGGATCATGGCCCGTACTATGCGGGAGTCGTGGATTACGGCAGACCGCTCAAGCCGCATGGCTGGCAGCCGTGGAGCAATCAGGAACTGCTGAAGCGAATGATGCAGCAGGTGACACAGAATACGCCGGCACCGTAACTTAAAAATAAGGAGATGAGATGAAAACGAATTGGACAGTTTCCCTTTGTATTTCACGTTACCTGTTGTGCCTGACTGCCTGTATTGCCCAGACCGGGCACGCACAGACAGAGCCTGACCAACTGGCCCGTGCCATTCACAAGGAATTGGTTGAAATCGACACGACGACGGCCACCGGCGATACGCTTTTGGCGGCCAGGGCAATGGCGGCGCGGCTCAAGGCTGCCGGATTTGCTGAGCCCGATGTGAAGGTGTTATCACCAGCACCGCACAAAGGAAATCTGGTCGCGCGACTGCACGGCACTAATATGCGCAAACCGATGTTGTTGATGGCGCACCTTGACGTGGTGCCGGCAAAACGCGAGGACTGGAATACCGATCCATTCAAACTGGTTGAAAAAGACGGCTACATTTATGGTCGCGGTGTTTTCGACGACAAATTCATGGCGTCGGTTTGGGTTGCAACGCTGATCCGCTTCAAACAGGAAGGCTATGTGCCTGATCGCGATATCATTTTAGTGCTGGAGACTGACGAAGAAATTCTGGATGCGAACGACCAGGGCATACGCTGGTTGCTCAAGAATCATCGCGATTTAATCGATGCCGAATTCGCGATTAATGAAGGCGCCAACGTGAATGTCAGAAACGGCAAGGTACTGAGCAATAATGTCCAGACCAGCGAAAAGGTTTCCTACAATTTCAGTCTGGAAGTAAAAAACAAGGGTGGACACAGCTCCCTGCCCACCGGAGACAATGCCATTTATCGTCTGGCCGATGCACTGGCCAGGCTAAGCCGTTTCAGTTTTCCGGTCAATCTGAATGAAACCACGCGCGGCTATTTCGCAAAGACTGCGCAGCTTGAAACCAGCCAGATTGCAGCCGACATGACAGCAGTCACCGCAGGGCAGCCCGATCTTGCAGCCGCTGAACGTTTGTCTGCATCGCCATTGTTTAATGCACTGTTGCACACCACTTGCGTGGCAACCATGTTGGAAGGTGGTCAGGCGGTCAACGCCTTGCCACAGTCTGCACTGGCAAAGATCAACTGCCGCATGCTGCCGACCGAGAAGGTGGCCGATATTGAGGCCACCATCAATCGCGTGTTGAATGACAGTCAGATAAAAGTCACATTGATCAGCAAGCCGACATTGAGTGAACCATCGCCATTGAATAAAGAATTGCTTGACGCGATCACTACAACGAGCAAGGCGTTCTGGCCCGCTGCGCCAATCATTCCCTACATGGGGACTGGCGCGACAGATGGCGCTGCGCTGCGCAATGCAGGCATTCCTACTTACGGACATTCAGGCATGGCTTTGGATATCGACGACATGCGCATGCATGGCAATGACGAACGGGTTTCGACCAAGGCGTTTTCAGATGGACGTGAATATCTGTATAGACTGGTCAAGGTACTGTCGTCTAAAAATTAAATCTTGATCGAGGCGACGACGCAACGATGAGCATCGCAGTGGAAGTTATTTTCGGGAGATATCGGTTGCAATCCGCACCTGAACCCAGCTAGGAGCCTGCGCGGCAGAAGGAGTCGAAGCGAAATGGGTGGGAAAAGAGCCCAATTTTGTTCCGATTTTGAGGACTGTAGCCCAGCTACAGCCGGAAAAACGGGACGAAAGTGGGACTTTTCTCCACCCATTGCAGCCGACTCGCTTCTGCCGCGCAGGCTCCTAGTTCATCCACGGACTATCTACTCTCGAAAAAACAGCAACGTATCGAACCATCATTATGGTGATTGCGTTGCCTTGCTCGCAGTCAGCCCGCCACCCAATGCCTTATATAAAACCGTCAAATCATCAGCCAGCGCCTGCTGCGAAGCAAATTGCGTATCGTTGAGCAGCGCCAGTCTGGCGCGGGCCTGCAAGACCGGCGTGTGATTGGTATCGCCGACCTGCTCGCGCAATTCGGCAAATTTCAGTTGCTGCTGCTGAGTCTGATACTCGGTTTGAATCTGTTCAAGACGCTGCTGCTCGCGTTGATAGCGAATCAACGCGGTTTCGGTATCTGCAAATGCTGCCAGGATGGTTTGCCGGTATTGGGCCAGGGCCGCATCGCGCGCTGCTTCCCGGGCGCTCACCTGCGCGGCCAACCGACCACCTGAAAACAGCGGCAGTGAAATCTGCGGGCCCAGGTTCCAGTATTGGCTGGCCAGATCGGTGAACTTGCCGGTGCTGATGGAATCCAGTCCGCCCTTGGCCAGTAAGGTAATTTTCGGATATTGATCGGCGACGGCTACGCCAATATCTGCCGTGGCGGCGGCCAAATTGCGTTCGGCACTTTGGATATCGGGTCGGCGCAGCAGCAGATCTGCGGGCAGTCCCAGCGCGTCAATATGTTGCGGCGGGACTGGAATTGCGGCATCCGTTTGCAGCAGTGCGCTGACCTGTTCCTGCGATTGATTGACTAATACGGTAATGGCCATCAGCGAGGCCAGCGCCGCGCTTTGCAAAGTTGGCAGGGTGGCGGTAGCGCTGTGCAGGGACGATTCTGCATCGATGACGTCGCTGTCAGACATCAATCCGGCCTGCTTTTGCAGCAAGACCAGATCAAGCAATTGTTGATCGGCATCGACGATCTGTTGTGCATTGTTTACGCGCTGTTGCCAGGCGCGATAATCGATTGTATTGCGCACGACCTCCGCCGCTACGCGCAGTTCTGCTTCCTGACGTTGATGTTCGATACCGGCAAGTCGCGCTTGGGCGGCTTCGAGACTGCGTTTGTTCTGCCCGAATAAATCGATTTCCCAAGAAGCGTCAAAGCCGGCCCGGTAATCGGTGAAGGTGGTGAGCGGATGGGGAAACGGAATGTTGGCAAAATTTTCGCTGTTCTTGCTGAAGTGATCGCGACTGATGTGACCGTCGGCATTGAGTTGCGGTTGATCGGCACTGTCAATGATATTTAACTGGGCACGTGCTGCGCGGATATTTGCATCGGCACTGGCTAAATCGAGATTGCGTTGCAATGCCGCGTCGACCAGTTGATTGATCGCCGGATCGTTAAAGCCCAGCCACCAGCGGTCCGTATTCGCAGCAGTGCCGATTTCGTGACCGGCTACCTGTTGATAGTGATCGGGTAGCGCCGTGCCGGTTGTCGGTTGCTGATAATTCGGCCCGACTGCGCAACCAGTCAGCATGCTGAACAGGGTAAATTGGACTATCAGTTTCATTGACCGCTCCTGCGTATGAACATGGTGTAAGCCAGCGTTAAAGTTACCGCGGCGATTAATAATAAAGGCCACAGGTGTGGCCAGGTTTGACTGAACGTGTAGCCTTTAAGGAAAATTCCCTTGATTGCGATAATCGCATGGGTGAGGGGATTGGCGGCGGCGACCAGTTGCAGTACGCGGGGCATGTTTTCTATCGGTGCCATATAGCCGGACAAGATCACCGCGGGGGACATAAACCCGAACACGCCCAGAAAAGCCTGTTGTTGACTGGTGCAGATCGATGAAATAAACAGGCCAAAACCGGACAGTGACAGGCCGAAGAAAAACATCGACAGATACAGCAGCCAGATCGATCCGCTGAATGGAACGCGGTACACAAACACCGCAGCCAACGCGATGATCGTGCCCTGCATCATCGCCACTAAAATACCGGGGATGGCTTTGCCGACCATGATGTAGGCGGGCGTCAGTGGCGAGACCAGCAATTGCTCAAACGTGCCTTCCTCGCGCTCGCGGGCCAGCGACAGGGCGGTGACCATCAGACAGCCAATCGTGGTGATGATCGCCACCAGGCAGGGCAGGATGAACCAGCGATATTCAAGATTCGGGTTATACAGATTTTGCACGACGATTTGAGCGGGCAAGGTGTGCAACTGGGCCGGCGTGGCTTGTTCGAGCACGTACTGCTGGACGATTTGCAGCGCGTAGCCATAGGCGATCTGGGCGCTGTTGGAGCGTCGGCCATCGATCACCGCGGCAAGGTGCGCCGCCTGACCCGTGGCGATCTGGCGCGAAAAGTCCTGCGGTATGCGGATTGCCAGCAGGGCCTGTTGCCGGTCGAGGGTATCTTTCAGTTGTGATTCGCTGTGAATCATGATCAACCTGGGAAACGCCTTCGCGGCGGCCAGACGCTGGATAATTTCGATCGAGGCTGCGCCGCCGTCCTGGTTGTAGATTGCCAGGGTGCTGTTCTTCACCTCCAGGGTTGCGGCGAAGGGAAACACGATCAGCTGCAATATCACCGGCATGATCAGCATGGTGGCGCTGCGCCTGGTGCTGAACAGGGCCTGCATTTCTTTGCGTATCAAGGTGATCAGGGCGGTCCACATATCAGTCATCCAGCCTTCTCGCGGTTTTCCAGGCGGTCAGACCCAGCCAGAAAAATGCCGACACCAGCAGGAAGGCACTGTTGGTCAGAATGATCGGCCAGATATCGCCAGCCTGAAACAAGGTCTGCAGGGCGTTGACAAAATAACGCGCCGGGATCAGATAACTGACTCCCTGAATCGCGGTCGGCATGCTGCTGATTTCAAACACGAATCCCGACAACATGGTGGCGGGCAAGAATGCGGCGATCAAGGCGGTTTGCGCCGCAAAAAACTGGTTGCGGGTGATGGTGGACAAGAACAGTCCCAAGCCCAGACCGCTGCCCAGAAACAGACTGCTGACAATAAATAAAATCCAGAATGACCCGCGTAAGGGCACGTCCAGTACCAGCGTGGTGACCAGTACGCACAGGGTCATGGCGACCATGCCCAGCACGTAGTAGGGCAGAATTTTTGACAGCAACAGTTCGCTGCGTGTCACGCTGGTCGCCAGTAAGGCTTCCATGGTGCCGCGTTCCCATTCACGCGCCACCACCAGCGAAGTCAGCAGCGCGCCGATCACGGTCATGATCACCGAGATCGAACCCGGCACCAGGAAATTGCGGCTGACCGTGGTGGGATTAAACCAATAGCGCGGATCGACGCTGCTTAAGTTTTGGGTCTGCAAGCCCTGGTCATTGGCGCGCTGCTCCTGCCAGATTTGCAGACAGCCCTGCAGGTAGCTGGACAGGAAACTGGCGGTGTTCGGTTCGGCGCCATCGGTGAGTAACTGAATTTGCGCCACTTCCTGACGACGCCGCACCTTGGCAGAAAAATCCGAACTCAGCACCAGCATCCCGCGCACCTGCCCACGCTGCAGCTCTTGCAACATACCGGCGCGCGAATTGCTGGTCTGGATGTCCAGGTAAGGCGAGCCGCGTAACACCTCGGCGAAATGCTCGGCTTCGGCGCCGTTATCTTCCATGACGATGCCCAGCCGCACTTTGTTGGTGTCGAGATTGATCCCGAATCCAAAAATAAACAGCAATAGCACCGGCAGGACAAAGGCGATCAAGATACTGCTCGGGTCGCGCACGATCTGGTAGCTTTCCTTGCGACACAGGGCCAGCAGGTGACGACCGTTAATATTTGGCACGATACTTAGCAGCTTCATTGCGACACCTGTGAACGCTGCTGGTCATCTCGCTCCACCAGACGGATAAAGGTTTCTTCCATGGTGACATTGGTTTCGCCGTCCAGCGTCGCCATCAGTTTCAATTCGTCCGGCGTGCCCGCGGCGATGGTGCGGCCGCGGTAAATCAGGCCGATGCGATCACAGTATTCGGCTTCATCCATGAAGTGGGTGGTGACCATGACGGTGACGCCTTTTTCAACCAGGCCGTTGATATGGGTCCAGAATTCGCGCCGGGTGATCGGGTCGACACCGGAGGTCGGCTCATCCAGAAACAGGATCGGCGGGTGATGCATGATCGCGCAGGACAAGGCGAGTCGCTGCTTGAAGCCGAGTGGCAGCGTATTGGCCTGGGTGGTTAAGTAGGGCTGCAGATTGAAGACGCTGACCATGTCATCGACCATGCTTTTTTGCGCGGCGCCGCGCAGGCCGTAAATGCCCGAGAAAAACATCAGATTCTGTTCGACATTCAGATTGCCATACAGCGCGAATTTTTGTGCCATATAACCTAACTGGGCGCGGGCGTGGCTGGCGCTTTTTTTCAGGTCGATACCCATCACCTTGGCCCAGCCGCTGGTGGGACGTAACAGGCCACACATCATTTTAAAGGTGGTGGATTTGCCGGCGCCGTTCGGACCCAGCAAGCCGAAAATTTCACCGCGTTTGACTTTGAAGTCGACATGGTCGGTAGCGACGAAATCGCCAAAGATACGCGTCAGCTGATGTGCTTCAATCACGGCTTGTTGGTCGATTCCTGCATCGAGGCGCGCAACGGGCATGTGATCGGCCAGCACGGATTCACCGCCGGGCCCGCCACCCAGAATATCGATAAAGGCATCTTCCAGACTCGGTTTCACCGTGACGAAACTGGCATCCGGTCCGGCTGCCAGGGTGCTCAGATCAGGCAGTACGCCTGCTTCCTTCAAGACCAGGCGCAAGGCATGGCCCTGGATCACGCCGTCAATGACTGCAGGTGAGTGCAGGGCCTTTTTCAATATCGTGCGTTTATTGCCAGCGATATTGTGCAGCTGGATGCTGCGGCCCTGCATCGCGGCAATGATGGTTTGCGGCGGACCGTTGAATTTGACATTCCCTTCGCTCATCAGCAAGACTTCATCGCATAATTCGGCTTCATCCAGATACGACGTGCTCCAGATCACGGTGATGCCCTTGTGTGCCAGTTCGCCGACCATCTTCCACAATTCGCGGCGTGAAATCGGATCAACGCCGACGCTCGGTTCATCGAGCAGCAAGACGCGCGGCGAGCCGAGCAGGGTGCAGGCCAGGCCAAGCTTTTGTTTCATGCCGCCGGACAGTTTTCCGGCCGGGCGATCCAGAAAGCGCGCCAGGTCGGTGAATGCCAGCAGTTGCTCGAAACTGGTCTTGCGCGCTGCGCCGAGCAGGTCATACAGTTCGGCATACAGATCCAGATTTTCCTGTACGGTCAAATCTTCGTAGAGGCCAAACTTTTGCGGCATATAGCCGAGCTTGGGACGCAGGCGCGTCGCGTCGCTGATCGGATCGAGATCTTCAACCCGGATGCTGCCGCTGCTGGCTTTGAGCAGTCCGGCCATCAGGCGGATCAGGGTGGTTTTTCCCGAACCGTCCGGGCCGACTATGCCGGTAATTTTGCCGCGTTTGATGCGCGTGCTGATGCCACGCAAAGCAGCTTGTTGATCAAATTGGTGCTGCAGATTTTCAATCACGATTGCATCGCCAAATTCGGCTGGCTGTTGCTCGGCGGCTGGCTGTTGCTCAGTCATGAGGCTTTGGCGCCGACTAGTCTGACGGTGACCGGCATACCTTGGCGTAATTGTTGATCGGGCTGGTCGATCACAATTCTCAGGCGGTACACCATCGCGGTACGCAAATCGCTGGTCTCGACATTTTTGGGCGTAAATTCCGAGGTGGGGGACACGAATCCGACCACGCCGCTGTACGGCTCGGCGCGTGAATCAGTCATGACCTTGACCCTGGTGCCGGGCGCGACTTTGCCCAGGTCGGGCTCGGCGACATAGGCCCGTACCCAGACCGGTTCAGTTAACGACAGGGTAAATACCGGGCTGCCAGCCGTCAACATGCTGCCGGGTTCAACGGCGCGGGTCAGGATCACGCCGTTCGAAGGGGCTTTCAATACCGTATCGCTCAATTGCAATTGCGCGTTATTCAGTTGTGCCTCGGCGCGATCATTGTTGGCTTCAACCTCGGCGACTTCCTCCTTGCGATAACCGTTGCTCAGTTCCTGATATTGCAAACGCGCCGCGTCAACCTGCGCGCTGGCCTGATCAAAATTGGATTGTGCCTCGTCGAGTAAACGCTGGGACGCTGCGCCGCTGCCGGTTAATTTTTGTTGTCGCTGCAGGAGCTGGCTGGCATTGAGTTGCGCTGCCAGTCTGGCTGTCAATGTTGCTTTGGCCTGTTTGATGTCTTCCTTGCGGTAGCCTTTCTTGTACAAGGCGCGATGCGCCTGCAACGCGGCACGGTTTGCCCTGGCATCGGACAGGGCAATCTGATATGGCTGATCGTCCAGTTCGCCCAACACGTCACCGGCTTTGACCTGAGCGCCTTCGTCGACATGGAGATTTTTCAAACGGCCTGCGACTCTGAACGAGAGGTTGACCTGGCGGATATCGACGTTGCCGGACATCGTCAATTCGCCGTCATGATGTTTTTGCTGGTACCAATACACGGCAGCTGCTACAACGCCAATACCGACCAGGGCTGCAATCAATATTTTTTTGTTCATGGAATATGTTCCCGTAAAATCAGCAGTCTATTGAAGATTTCGGCAGCGCATATTGGTTTGAATCAAAATTCTAGTGGAAAAAATAATGCACCAGAGTGGTCCACGCCAGCCCCAACGCGGCGCATACGATCAGTATGTCGATAATGCTGCGTTTAAATCTGAACAGCGCAATCACGGCGATCAAAATAATCGACGCGGAAACGGCATCGAACTTTCCGCTCAGTCCCACAGGCCACAGCACATGGTAAGCAAAAAACAGCGTCAGATTAATAATTACGCCAACCACTGCTGCGGTAATGGCGCTCAGTGGTCCGGTGAAATTGAGATTGTTGTGGGTGGTCTCAATCAGCGGCGCACCGGCAAAAATAAACAGGAACGAAGGTAAAAACGTAAACCAGGTCACCAGCGTGGCGGCCACGGCTCCACCCAGAAATAACAGATCCGCGCCGCACACGGCTTTGGTATACCCACCCACGAAGCCGACAAAGGCCACGACCATGATCAATGGTCCTGGCGTGGTCTCGCTCAGCGCCAGACCATCGATCATTTGCGGCGTCGACAGCCAGCCATACTGGCCGACCGCGCCCTGCACGACGTACGGCAACACCGCATATGCACCGCCAAACGTCAGCAGCGCAGCCTTGGTAAAAAACCAGGCCATCTGCGTCAAGGTGCCATGCCAGCCTTGCAGCGCGATCAGCAAGGCCATCGGCAGCATCCACAGCACGGCGCCGCTCACGCCGATCATCATCAATTTTTTCCAGCTGAAAATGGCGTGCGCCGGTGTTGGCGTGTGATCGTCGATGATGGCCGGGCCTGAAGATACCGCGCTGCCATGCTTGCTGTTCAGGTGAAAACGCTCGGGTGCGTATTTACCGCCGATAAATCCGCACAGTGCGGCAGCGGCGATGATGACAGGGAAGGGCAGGTCAAATCCAAACAGCGCGATAAATGCGACGGCTGCAATTGCCCATAAATAGCCATTTTTCAAGGCGCGCGCACCGATCCGACAGGCCGCCTGCAAAACAATGGCCGTGATCGCCGGTTTGATTCCATAAAAAATTCCTGACACCAGGGTGGTCTCGCCAAACGCCAGATACACCCAGGACAGCCCGATCAGAATGAACAGCGAGGGTAAAACAAACAGCACTCCGGCGATGATGCCGCCCCAGGTTTTGTGCATCAGCCAGCCGATGTAGGTTGCCAGTTGCTGGGCTTCGGGGCCGGGCAGCATCATGCAAAAATTCAGGGCGTGCAAAAATCGGCCTTCCGAAATCCAGCGACGGCGTTCGACCAATTCCTGATGCATGATCGCGATCTGTCCGGCTGGTCCGCCAAAGCTGATGAAGCCCAGTTTTAACCAGAAGCGGCAGGCATCGGCAAAACTGATTTGCGCTGGTGTCGTGTTGTTGTTCGGTGTTGTCATTGGAATTGTTGGGCAAATTTGTTTCGGAACTATAGCGGCAAATCTGTCTGTCTGACTTTGCATGGCTTTAAATTTCCCGATCCTGTGTCCTTAATGTCGTTCCAATCCCCCTCTGGGGTATAATTCTGCAAATTAGCACGACCATTCACTTTTTTTAAATGCCATGAAAACTTCCCGCTCCGAATTCGTCTCAATCCGTGATCACCAATACCACTGCCGCCACTGGGGCAATCCTGCTGCGCCTGTCCTGTTTATGGTGCACGGCTGGATGGATGTCAGTGCTTCATTTCAATTCGTGGTCGACTCCTTGAAAGAGGACTGGCACGTGATCGCGCCCGACCTGCGTGGCTTTGGACTGACCACCGGCCCCAAAACTGACGCTTACTGGTTTCCGGATTACATGGCTGATCTCGACGCGCTCCTGCTGCATTACAGCCCTGATGCGCCAGTCAATTTGATCGGACACAGCCTGGGTGGCAATATCGTCGCCATTTATGCCGGTGTGCGTCCGGAACGAATTGCCAGACTGGTGGTGCTGGAAGGTTTTGGCCTGGCGACCACCCAATCAGGCCAGGCACCAGGTCGCTACAGAGAATGGCTGGATGAACTGCGTGAACAACCGACGATGAAGGCCTATGCCAGTGTTGACGATGTGGCCAGACGTTTGCAAAAAACCAATCCGCGTTTGAGTAACGAACGGGCTGCCTACCTGGCGCAACACTGGTCCGCTGCCAATGCCGACGGACAGTGGGAGATTCTGGGTGACCCGGCCCATAAAATATCGAGCCCGGTTCTGTATCGCGTTGAAGAAGTCATGGCCTGCTGGGAATCCATCACTGCGCCGGTGTTGTGGGTCGAAGCGGCAGATACCGAAATCTGGTCATGGATAGGCGGGAAAGAAAAAGGCCGGATTGAAGCAGACCGCCGCCTGACCTTTTTTAAGCAGGTGCAACAGGAAATGATCCAGGACGCCGGCCACATGCTGCATCACGATCAGCCCGCTCAATTGGCCGAAATGATCGAGCAGTTTGTCAAGCAACCGGGCTGAATCACCCCGGGCGGAGTACAATGCACTACCGCTCGCTAAATATAAATTTACATGCTCAACGTCGATCTCCATTGTCATTCCACCGTTTCAGACGGTTTGCTCTCCCCCACAGAAATCGCTACCCGCGCGCATCAACATGGCGTGGACGTCTGGGCGTTAACCGATCATGACGAAATCAGCGGCGTTGCTACTGCCCGCGAAGTGGCAAAAAATCTGGGCATGCGCCATGTCGGTGGCGTGGAAATTTCAGTGACCTGGGCGAAACGCACTATCCATATCGTCGGTTTGCAAATCGATGAAACGAATGCTGGCCTGGTACAGGGCCTGGACGATACGCGGCATGGCCGCAAACAGCGCGCAATGCAAATCGGCACGCTGCTTGCTGAAGTCGGCATTCCCAATGCCTTTGAAGGTGCACAGCGCTATGTCGGCAATCCTGATCTGATTTCGCGCACCCATTTTGCGCGCTATATGGTTGAGGGTGGATATTGCAAAGACATCAGCGAGGTATTTAAAAATTATCTGGTGGAAGGCAAACCTGGTTTTGTTGAACACCGCTGGGCCGCTTTGCAGGACGCCGTGCAATGGATTAAAAACGCTGGCGGCGTGGCTGTTGTGGCTCACCCGGGGCGCTATGATTTATCGCAGCTGGAAATGGCGGCGTTTCTGGACGAATTCAAGCAACACGGTGGCCTCGGCATCGAAGTTGTAACTGGTAGTCATACGCCGGACCAATTTATTGAGTACGCCAAGGTTGCTGAACAATACGGATTCCTGGCCTCGCGCGGCTCGGATTTTCATGGTCCGGGTGAATCCATCACGGAACTGGGCGCTTTGCCGCCACTGCCTGCCAACTTGACCCCAGTCTGGCACGACTGGTTTTAAGCTGCTTTTTCTGATTGAACAGTCCAGAGTCTCGTTACATCGTGTTGCAAATAAAATATCGTCGCGGCTGATCGAGTCTTGAATTCAATGGCATATTCCCAACTTGTTTGTATCAAACATTGATTGGAGATTATTGAATGAAGCGCATATTCCTATTTTTAGCTACCAACCTTGCCGTGATGCTGGTCATGTCAGTGGTGCTGTCGCTACTAGGCGTAAATCGCTACCTGACCGCAAATGGTCTGGATATGAGTACCTTGATGGTGTTTTCATTGGTAGTCGGTTTTACCGGCGCGATTTTTTCACTGCTGATCAGCAAACCGATGGCCAAATGGAGTACCGATGCGCATGTGATTGGCTCTCCCTCCAACAGCACCGAAATATGGTTAATCAATACCGTGAAAATGCTCTCGGAGCGCGCCGGTATCGCCATGCCGGAAGTGGCAATTTACGAGGGCGCGCCGAATGCATTTGCCACTGGCGCATTTAAAAACTCGGCGCTGGTGGCGGTGTCAACCGGCCTGTTGCAAAACATGACGCAGGAAGAAGTGGAAGCGGTGCTGGGGCATGAGATCGCACACGTTGCCAATGGCGATATGGTGACCATGGCCTTGATCCAGGGTGTCGTGAATACCTTTGTCGTTTTCCTGGCGCGGGTGGTTGGTTACGCGATCGATAAGACGATTTTTAAGAACAGCGATGATGACCGACCAGGTATCGGTTACATGATCACCGTGTTTGTATGTGAAATCATTTTTGGTATCGCCGCCTCGGTGATCGTGTGCTGGTTTTCACGTCAGCGCGAATTTCGTGCCGATGCCGGTTCGGCGAAATTGCTGGGGCGCAGTCAGCCGATGATCAATGCCCTGTCACGCCTCGGTGCCCTGGAACCGGGTGAGCTGCCAAAATCCATGGCCGCATCAGGCATCAGTGATAAATCCGGTGTGGCGGCCTTGTTCTCAACCCACCCTCCAATGGAGCAACGCATAGCCGCGCTGCGTGGCAGCAGCGTCACCAGCCAGGTTGGCATAGCTGACCAACGCGGCGGGAAAACCGGGTAATAGACGTTATACTGTCGTATTAAAATTTTGATGAATGCGAAATTGATGAAAATCAGTTTCGCATTCGTCGCTGAATATGAGTCAATACTTTTACTTACACCCTGAAAATCCGCAGCAACGACTGATCAAACAGGCCTGCCAGATTATCCATTCCGGTGGCATCGTCGCCGTCCCCACTGACTCCTGCTATGCCCTGGTCTGCCATCTGGATGACAAGGATGCGGTATTGCGTCTGCGCCGGATTCGTGAGGTCGATGAAAAACATCATCTGACTCTGCTGTGCCGCGATTTGAGCGAAATCTCAACCTACGCCAAAGTGGACAATCGCCAATACCGCCTGCTGAAAGCGGCGACGCCCGGCCCGTACACCTTTATTCTGGAGGCGACCAAGGAAGTGCCGCGTCGCCTGTCCCACCCCTCGCGCAAAACCATCGGACTGCGCGTGCCGGAAGACAGGATCATCAACGCCTTGCTGACTGAATTGGGTCAGCCGCTGCTGGGCACGACTCTGATTTTGCCCAGGCAAGAACTGCCGTTAAACGATCCGGAAGAAATCCGCGACAGCCTCGAACATGTGATCGAATTGATCATCGACGGCGGACCATGCAGTCTGGAGCCGACCACTGTGGTCGATTTGACAGGTGACGATGTGCAATTGCTGCGCAAAGGCCGCGGCGATATCCAGATCTTTGGTTTGTGATAACTAAACCCGCACTTTGCATGACGACAATCAACCAGTTTATTTGTTGCTCTGATAGAATCGCGCCTTATGAATGAAATCATCCAAGCCATTACCATTTATGCCATACCAGTTATCTTTGCCATTACCCTGCACGAATCTGCGCATGCCTATGTAGCAAAATATTTTGGGGACAATACCGCCTATGCCCGGGGGCGCCTGAGTCTGAATCCACTCAAGCACATCGATCCCATGGGAACGATTCTTTTGCCGGTGATCCTGTTTATTGCAAGTGCCGGTACGTTTGCATTTGGCTACGCGAAACCGGTGCCGATCGATTTTGGCAAGCTGCGCGATCCTAAAAAAGATATGGTGTGGGTGGCGTTGGCAGGACCGGCCTCGAATTTTTTTATGGCGATTGCCTGGTTTGGTTTTTACGTAATATTGGCTGTAACCCACGTTGATACCGTATTTTTTCCCAAGATGGCCCAGGCAGGACTGCAGATCAACATCATCATGTTTGCGCTGAATCTGTTTCCGATGCTGCCATTGGATGGTGGCAGGATTTTAGCCGGACTGCTGCCACACAAGATGTCTTACCAGTTTGCGAAGATTGAACCCTATGGTTTTTTTATCGTTCTTGGCCTGCTGTTTTTGCATATTTTAGATAATTACTGGCTGACTCCAATCAGTAATTTGATGACCCATTTTTTTAATATGCTGTTATCGTCAATTTAATTCTTAATTAAGTGAACCAAAAAAATACATGTATCCCGATCGAGTAGTTTCAGGCATGCGTCCGACCGGTGCCATGCACTTGGGTCATTACCACGGCGCGCTTAAAAATTGGATCACCATGCAGGCCGAAATGCCTTGCCTGTTTTTTGTCGCCGACTGGCACGCCTTGACCACGCATTACGACGATCCAAGTCAGATCGAAAAAAATTCCTGGGACATGTTGATCGACTGGCTGGCAGCCGGGGTTGATCCGTCTCAGGCTACCTTGTTCATTCAGTCGCGCATCCCTGAGCACGCGGAACTGCATTTGCTGTTGTCGATGGCCACCCCACTGGGCTGGCTGGAACGCGTGCCGACCTACAAGGATCAGCAGGAAAAATTGCAGGACCGCGATCTGTCCACTTACGGTTTCCTGGGTTATCCCTTGTTGCAGGCTGCTGACGTGCTGATTTATCGGGCGACACAGGTACCGGTCGGCGACGATCAGGTGCCGCATATCGAGATGATGCGCGAAATTGCGCGCCGCTTTAATCATCTGTATGGCAAAGAAAAAGGCTTCGAAAAAAATGCCATCGAGGCGATCAAGAAACTGGGCAGCAAACGCGCCAAGCTGTACACCGAACTGCGCACTGAATTTCAGGAGCAGGGTCTGGTTGAATCGCTGGAGCAGGCACATGCCCTGTTGAATGAAGCGCAGAATTTGAACATGATCGATCGTGAACGGCTGTTTGGTTATCTTGAAGGTAGCCGCAAGTTGATTCTGGTCGAGCCGCAGGTCAAGCTGACCGTGTCGTCGCGCATGCCTGGCCTTGACGGTCAGAAAATGTCCAAGAGTTATGGCAATACCATCGCGTTGCGCGAAGACAAAGACAGCGTCACCAAAAAAATTCGTACCATGGTCACTGACCCGGCCCGCATCCGCCGCAACGATGTCGGCGATCCGGACAAATGTCCGGTCTGGCAACTGCATCAGGTGTATTCAGATACCAATACCAAGATCTGGGCGCAAAAGGGATGTCGCAGTGCGGGAATCGGCTGCCTGGACTGCAAACAGCCGGTGATCGACGCGATCCTCAAAGAGCAGGAGCCGATGCACGAGCGCGCGCAGCAGTATCTGGATGAACCCTCGCTGGTGCGCGCAATCGTCGCAGACGGTTGCGACAAGGCCCGCAAACTGGCACAGGAAACAATGCGCGATGTGCGCGAAGCGATGGGCATCGATTACAGCTGAAGTCTGCCGATCGATGGCCCTCCAGAAAACCCCAAACCGGCCATCGTTCAGCGATGAAGTGTCTGGGGCCCGCCGCGAGGGAAATCTCCCCAGAGAATCATTAGCGCTAACCACTGTGATCCGCTACAATCAACCTTTTATAATTTTTAACGCTTTATCATGACTATGATTACAGGAAGCCTTGTTGCAATTGTTACACCAATGCATGCGGATGGTAGTTTAGATATTCCGGGACTGAAAAAATTAATTGACTGGCATATCGCTGAAGGTACTGATGGCATCGTTATCGCTGGTACCACGGGCGAATCATCTACCGTCACGGTGGAAGAGCATCAGGAATTAATCCGGATCACCGTTGAACATACCAACAGGCGCATTCCGATCATTGCCGGCTCCGGCGGAAATTCAACTCAGGAAGCGATCAATCTCACCAGCTATGCCAAACAGGTTGGCGCAGATGCTTCGTTGCAGGTTGTCCCGTATTACAACCGCCCAACTCAGGAAGGGCTGTATCAGCATTTCAAGAAGATCGCCGAGTCGGTTGATCTCCCGATTATTTTGTACAACGTCCCAAGCCGCACCGTGACCGATATGTCGAACGACACCATCGCGCGCCTGGCGCAGATTCGCAATATCGTTGGCGTGAAAGAAGCCAGCGGAAATATTGGGCGCGATATCGAGTTGCTGGCCATGGTGCCGGAAGATTTTGCGGTGTATTCAGGTGATGATCTGTCGGCGATGGCGTTGATGCTGTGCGGTGGCAAGGGCAATATTTCCGTGACTGCGAACGTTGCGCCACGCGCCATGCACGAGCTGGCCGTAGCAGCGATGAAGGGTGACATTGCCAAAGCCAAGGCAATCAATCAACCCTTGATTGCCCTGCATCAAAAATTATTTCTGGAACCGAACCCCGTTCCAGTAAAATGGGCGCTGTCCGAAATGGGCCTGATACCAACCGGCATACGTCTGCCGCTGGTGACGCTGTCAAATCAATACCATCAATCCTTGGCCACGGCCTTGCGCGAGGCTGGCTTGCTGAATAAATAGGCATCAATACGCAAACAATCTTGCGTGCAACAGGTAGATGTAAAACGTTGGTGCCGGTGGCGATGGGCACTAAAGAAATTTAACTTTAAGTTTGTACCGAAATGACTATACGCAATAATTCTGTTGGAACCTTGGCTTCAATGTTGGCTGTCGTCACGTTGGCCGGATGCAGTTACACAGGCAATTTACTCACGCCGGATCGTATCGATTACAAAAGCGCGAGCAAAAAAGAAACTGCAGCGCCGACTCTCGACGTGCCGCCTGATTTAAGTCAGATTTCACGGGACAACCGCTATTCAATTCCAGACAGTTCCGGAACGATCGTTGCGTCGAAAATCAATGCCCAGGCAGGCGATGCTGCCACCCAGACCAAGAGCAGTGCGCCGGAAGTCGTTGCAATCAATTCGATGCAGGACATGCGCATTGAGCGGGCAGGATCGCAACGTTGGTTAGTTGCGCCGCAGTCGCCAGAAGTGTTATGGCCAAAGATCAAGCAGTTCTGGCAAGAAAATGGATTCCTGATTGCCGAGGAGTCAGAAACAACCGGCATTATGGAAACTGACTGGGCAGAAAATCGTGCCAAGATTCCGGATGATCTAATCCGCAGAACAATCGGTTATGTGTTCGATTCTCTTTACTCCACAGGTGAACGTGATAAATATCGGACCCGTCTGGAACGTCGTGCCGATGGCGCAACGGAAATTTATATCAGCCAGCGCGGTGTGGAAGAAGTGTTTGTTGGCTCGCAAAAAGATACGACCAGCTGGGCCGCCCGCCCTAACGATCCAGGTTTGGAATCGGCATTTTTGGTACGCATGATGGTCAGTTTGGGAGCCACTCAGGAAAAAGCCAAAGAGCTGGCCAGTGCACCGGTTTCACAACCGTCCAAGGCCAAGTTGGTCCGTGATGGTGTCGCCAGCAAGATTGATATGGAAGAACCTTTTGACCGTGCCTGGCGCCGTGTTGGTCTGGCTCTGGACAGAGTCGGGTTCACCGTGGAAGATCGGGATCGCAGCACCGGTATTTACTTTGTTCGTTACGTTGATCCGGATGAGGCGAAAGAAAAAGGATTCTTCTCACGTCTGTTCAGCAGTGACAGCGATGCTGAAGCAAAACGCTATCGGGTCCTGGTCAAGAGCGAAACCAATTTGAGTCATATCACGGTTCAGAATAACGATGGCACCGCTGAGAAAACAGCTGCTTCTGAAAAAATCCTGAACCTGCTGCTGGAACAACTGCAATAAGCCAAGCAGCACAGAGACTGATAAAAAATCCCTCGTTGAGGGATTTTTTGTTTCCAGCTCATTTTTTTTTGTTCGTCCCCTTGATGATTGCCTTAAGCTCCTTGAGCTCGGATTTGTAAATTATTTGTGCGCCACGTGGCAACAGCATCGGCGAAACAGTCCGTCCCGACAGCAAATAGAGATGCGGAAATCGCAGCATGGCCAGCTCTTTCAAAATCTGAGCGCCGTCCTGAGGATAATTGGCGAACTGATTGTCGATGAAGATATGCGTTTCGGGACGAAACTGCATGAGCTCATCCAAAAAATCATCGGGGTCTGAGTACGTAGCGATTTTTTTGCCTTTGGCCATGACTCTGATGCCGGTCAAGAAACAGTCATCGTCGTCGATAAAAACAAAATCAATGTCTTTGTATTGGCGATCAGTCAGGTAGTTTGGAGTAGTCATAGGAATTGGCCGAATAAAAAAAGACCAATTATTGGTAATGAATAAAATTTTAAATACGGGTGTTTTTACCTAGCCTGAGTGTTGGCGCGCACACATAATTTTGCTCTGCTGCGCGCAGAAATCGAGATACACTGTTGGTCATCCAACAAATTGCCGCCCTCATGAATGAACAATCACTGATCTTGACCGCCACCCAAGCCTGGTTGGAAAAAGCCGTTATCGGGCTGAATTTGTGTCCATTCGCCAAGGCCGTGCATATCAAGAAGCAAATTCGATACACGATCAGCGCCGCGGATAATGTGCGCGATCTGCATGCCGATTTGCTGAAAGAAATTGAATTCCTGCTGGAAGCCGATCCGGAAAAATTAGAAACAACGCTGCTGATCCACCCCCAGGTCCTCAATGATTTTTTAGACTTTAATGATTTTTTGGATGTGGCCGATGCCCTGTTGGTCGATCTGAATGCCGATGGCATTTTGCAGATTGCCAGCTTTCATCCCAACTATCAATTTTTCGGTACTGAGTCCGACGATATTGAAAATTATACGAACCGTGCGCCGTATCCGACTCTGCATTTGATCCGGGAATCCAGCATTGAACGCGCGATTGCATCTTATCCGGATACCGACGAAATCTACCAAAAAAATATCGATACACTCAAGCGCCTCGGGTTGGCGGGCTGGCAAAATCTGTTCAAGTAAGCCCTACTCGGTGTGGGTGATAATCAGCTGGCGCAGCTTCATCAACTCTTGCGGATTCATATCAGAGACCGCGCTGTAAGCCATGCCTGATTCGCTCCAGCGCAGCACGTTAAATCCCTGTACCGATGCCTGCTTGGGCGCGCTGTCAGATGATGCTGGCCACATAAACACGTTGATCAAATGTTGATCATGGCGGTACGCCAGTGCGGCAACCGTGCGCTTGTTGATATAGTCCAGACGGCCACCAACCAGGGGGAATCCGTCTGCAGCAAAGTCGGTGACCACCGGCGCGTAATCAAGTTTGCCGGTAAACCAGGGCTTGACGGTATGGTGGTCGGAAGATGCGACGTCAGCCAAATGATTGGCCAGCAGCGACCGGTAGTGACTGGCAGCCAGTTCCTGATTGATCAATTGTGCCTCGGTGGGAATTGCCAGATACAGCGTCATCGTGATCGCAAAGGCAATCGTGCATACGCTGCTCCAGCCCAGGTTGATCCATAACCAACGCGATGGTCTGGGCTTTTCTGGCCGGATCTTCAATGCATCCAGATCGGTCTGAATACGGTGGCGCAAATGACTGGGCGCAGTGTAGCGGACCGCATCGGTTTTTAGTGAGGCGTGCACCTGTAACCATTTTTTCTCGGCGCGTTGACATGTTTCACAGCTGGCCAGATGCCGGGCATATTTTGTCGCGCTGGCAGAATCCAGTTCTCCATCCAGATAGCCGAATAATTGTGTTTCATTACAGTCCATTTTTTGCTCCTGTTCCGAGCTTATCCAGGTAAGCGACCATCAACTTGCGCGCCCGTGCCAATCGCGACATCACCGTACCAATCGGGATGCCAGCGATGTCAGCAATTTCCTTATAAGATAATTCTTCGATTTCCTTGAGGATGATCATTTCCCGAAAATTATTTGGCAATTTTTCCAACGCTTCCTGTACCACCCGACTGGTGTCTTGACCGGTGATGATGGCTTCCGGATTGCTCCCTACGCCGTATGCTGACTCGTCCGGACTGCTGTGGGTGGCTTCGTCGAAATCCACGTCGCCATGCTCATGCTGTTTGTCGCGAATCATTGTGTAAAAAGTGTTCCTGACTATGGTCAGCAACCAGGCGCGCGGATTGCCGCCTTGATAGCCGTCGAAAAATTTCAGTGCGCGCGTAAACGCCATCTGTACCAGATCTTCGGCATCGTGATCATTGCGCGTGAGCCAGCGAGCCAGGTTGTACGCTGCATCCAAATGCGGCATCACAATCTGCTCGAACTGAGTGACCGCATCGCTTCGCTTATTTTTCTGATTCATTCCCATATTGTCGGTGGTCTGTAAGCCAAGACTGCGCAAAATCGAATTTTATTCCCGAAAAAATAAAATAAATTTTTCGGGAATATTTACCGTGGATTGGAGTTATGCACTCTGAATGGATGTGCATTTATAACATAAGGCAAAAGCAAATATGAAACATTCTATTTTGATCACTGTCTTGCTGGTGGCAGCATTTCCAGCTCTGGCCGGAGGAAATGCCGAGCGCGGTAAAGCGCTGTATCAATCCAAATGTGCTGCCTGCCACTCAATTGACTATAACGGCGTGGGTCCTGCTCATAAAGCTCTATGGGGCCGCAAGGCAGGCAGCCAGGCTGAATTTCATTACTCGGATGCCCTGAAAAATTCCGCAGTAATCTGGAATGAAACAGCCATAGATAAATGGCTGAGCAATCCGGAAAAATTTATCCCAGGTCAGAAGATGGGATTTTCAGTAGCTTCATCCAAAGAACGCGCCGATTTGATCGCGTATTTAAAAATCGCAACCCAACCGTAAACCGACAGGAGCACATCATGATCGATCGCAGAAAATTTTTGGCATTAACAGCAACAGGTGGCGGTGCAGTTTTTTTGTCCGGCCTGTATCAACCGGCGTCAGCCAGTACCGATGATTTCTATTTTGTTCAGATGTCTGATGCCCATTGGGGTTTTAGTGGGCCGCCGAATCCGGAAGCTGCGACGACCTTGATCAAGGCCGTGGAAGCTGTCAATGCACTGGAGATCAAACCTGACTTCATCGTGTTCACCGGAGATCTGACCCATACCACCGACGATCCGAAATTGCGCCGCAAACGCATGGCTGAATTTCGCGATATTGTCGCCGCGCTGCAAGTGAAGCCCCAATACTATATGCCGGGTGAACACGATGCCTCGCTGGATTTCGGTGCCGCCTACAAAGAAAACTTTGGCGCGACCCACTACTCGTTTGATCACAAGGGCGTGCATTTTATCGCCATTGACAATGTCTCCGACCCGGGTGCGCGTATCGGTGATGAGCAGCTTGAATGGCTCAAGACTGATCTGGCCACGCAAAAGTCCGATGCGCGGATCGTGCTGTTTACCCACCGACCGCTATTCGATCTGGCACCGCAGTGGGATTGGGCGACCCGCGACGGTGACAAGGCGATTGCCTTGCTGATGCCGTATTCCAATGTGACCGTATTTTATGGCCATATTCATCAGGAGCACCATCATCAGACCGGGCACATTGCCCATCATGCGGCCAAGTCCTTGATTTTCCCTTTGCCTCTGCCTGGATCACAGGAAAAGCGGACACCGATGCCCTGGAATCCTGCGCTGCCATTTCAGGGATTGGGCATTCGTGAAGTCGAGCTGGAAAAGGATCAGACACCGATCGTTGAATTCCCAATCGTGAAGGTTTGAGTAATGGAACGCAGAACGGTATTGGCCGGGACGGTTGCTATCTTGCTCGGGCAAACTTTGCTCGCGCAAGAAAGTTCGGCCGCCAAGCCGCGAAATATAAAAATCCATCTGAAAAAATTTCAGTTTAGCCCGAATCACATCACGCTTAAACAAGGGGAGAAGGTTGTATTCGAGCTGACGTCGAGTGATTTTACACACGGGTTTTCACTGCCGGATTTTAAGATCCGCAGCGATGTGCCGCCTGGACAGGTCACCCTGTTGACATTGACACCCGACAAATCCGGAGATTTTATTTTTTTATGCGATAACTTTTGTGGTGATGGGCATGAAGAAATGCATGGTAAGTTGACTGTGCTCGCGGCTTAATTTCTAGTGTAGTGCGTCACAATTAATGGAACTAATATAAGTGATGGATTTTCGTGTCAGACCAGGCGCAAACTACAGCGATACCAAGTATCAGAAATTTAAACAGGCTATTCCCTCAATACCGTTAGCTCGTCTACTTGACCATCTTGATCTGGCCACTGGAGATGGCTGGCCGCAGGCGGATTCGTTCCAGGACAGGTAGCGAATCGAATGCCTTTTGATTTATGACCAAACCCAAAAATGATTTCGCCTCAGTGATTTTCACTCCGTGCAAATTGGCGTCGCGCATATCGGCACCATCCAGTACGCACCTTTTAAAGCTGGAATTTGTTAAGATTGCATTCTGAAACACGGCGCCAGTCAATATCGCATCATCGAACTGGACTGATTTTAAAATGCACCAGGTAAATTTGACATCAGCCAGATTCATGTCGGTGAATTTCACTTGATGTTGGTAATACGATCCAATGCTTGAAGGATAAACGGGTGTGAAATTTAAGCCGGACAAATCCGCAGCTTGCAGGTTCAAGTTGTAAAGGTAAACTTGGTTCAGTATCCTGACGCCCGTCAGGTTTTTTTGAGATAAATCCGGGTGCATACGCGCAACCCCCTAGTTTAGCAAGTCGACGTGATTTTCATTTGACGCAACCTGAAAAGCCAGCAGACTCAGCGTGCGGTCCGGGTCGACTATTCTTTGATCCAGAATACCGAAAATTATTCCAGCTTGATCTTGACGGAACGCTTCATCGATGAGTTTATATTTAATGATTTTATTCTGCGGAGTGGTTTTGCTCGCCAGAAAAAGCTCCAATCTACTGAAGTTCTCCGATGAAAACAGATTCGAGTCGGATGTCTTTATGTAACCTGTCATCAGTCTTCTGAGCACTGGAGGTATTTCTACAGGCAAATGGGTGCTGAGCAGATGGTCCGCGGAGGCGGTCACGATATCGGCGGGATTTGTCGTTGCCAGCATCATCCTTACAGTGCCATCTTCTACCGTGATGGAGATATCGTTTTCCTTCAGCATGTCAGCAAGTTCAGGTGATACTTTAATACTGCCTTCTACATCGACGAGCATTTCATTTAATTTGTCCTGGTAACCATGATGAAAGGCATTCATCAGTATTGCCAACATCGTTTCATTATCGGTTTCTGGGTCAGCGAGGGCGACGATGATTGCTGCGTGCACTTCTGGGTTGGTACATTTGTTTTTGAAGAAGCTCAAAGCACTTTTGGGGCTTGCTGCCGGTACAGGGCGGAGGGAGGCCGGAGTTGAAGAATAGGGAGCGGAAATGGAATGCATGGCAGTAATGGTTAGATTTGCAAAAGCCGTCGATGTTAGCATTTGCAAAATTGGCGCCTATACATGATTGCCCTGATTGCCCTTACTTTTCATTAGGTGTGAATTCTTTTCAGAGTGAATTGACTTCCCGGGTTTCATCGCTTGCCAGGATGCCCGACAAATCCGGAGATTTCATTTTTTTGTGCGATAACTTTTGTGGTGATGGGCAGGAAGAAATGCATGGTAAGTTGACGGTCCTTGAGCGCGCAACACAATAGAAAACGCGGCCAGTAGAGCTGGCCGCGTTTTCTATCGAAACGTCGAATCTTAAAGGACTTCGCTGGCGTGATCTGCCAAACGAGAACGTTCACCACGTGCCAGGGTGATGTGTCCGCTGTGTCCCCAGCCTTTGAAGCGATCCACCACATAAGTCAAACCGCTTGAACCTTCGGTCAGATAAGGCGTGTCGATCTGCGCGATATTTCCCAGACAAATAATCTTGGTGCCGGGACCGGCTCGCGTCACCAAAGTCTTGACCTGTTTGGGCGTCAAGTTTTGTGCTTCGTCGATAATCAAAAATTTATTGACGAAGGTGCGACCGCGCATGAAATTGAGCGACTTGATTTTGATCTTGGAGCGAATCAGATCTTGCGTTGCCGCGCGACCCCAGTCACCACCATCATTGTCCGACTTGTTCAGCACTTCGAGGTTGTCGTCAAAAGCGCCCATCCATGGCGACATTTTTTCTTCTTCCGTACCTGGCAAGAAACCAATGTCTTCACCAACCGGCACGGTGACACGGGTCACAATAATTTCGTTATAAGTTTTGGTTTCCAGTACCTGGGCCAAACCGGCAGCCAGTGCCAGCAAGGTTTTACCAGTGCCGGCCTGACCGAGCAGGGTGACGAAATCGCATTCCGGATCCATCAGCAAATTCAGGGCAAAATTCTGTTCACGATTGCGTGAGGTGACGCCCCAGACGCTATGCTTGGCATTGCCAAAGTCACGCAGGGTTTGCAGTACCGCAGTCTTGCCATTGATTTGACGAACCTGTCCGTAGAATGATGCTTCGCCGTTGTTCGGTTCCAGATACACGAACTGATTCACCAGCAAGTTGGTAATGAACGGGCCGGTAACGCGGTAAAACGTATTGCTGACGCCGTTGCGATTTTCCTGCCAGGACTCCATGCCCTTGCCATGCTTGTTCCAGAAATCCAGCGGCAATTGCACCAGGCCCGTGTACAGCAGATCAGAATCTTCCATGACGTGGTCATTGAAGTAATCCTCAGCGGCCAACCCGAGCGCACGCGCCTTGATGCGCATGTTGATGTCTTTGGAAACGAGCACGATAGGCCGGTCCGGATGTTCAGCTTCGAGGGCACGCACCACCGCCAAAATCTGGTTGTCGGCTTTACCGACGGGCAGACCTTCAGGCAGGTTGATGTTTTGCAGCTTGGTCTGAAATAGCAAATGACCTTTGGCTTCTTTATTGCCCAATTTGGAAAGGACAATGCCTTCACTGATTTCCTGGTTGCTGTTATCGCCAACCAGGGCATCCAGCGTGCGCGAAACCTGACGCGCATTGCGCGCCACTTCCGACATCCCTTTTTTATGATTATCCAGTTCTTCCAGCGTAATCATCGGCAGGTAGACGTCATGCTCTTCAAAACGGAACAGGCATGACGGGTCGTGCATCAACACATTCGTGTCGAGGACAAATAATTTGGCGATGCCCAGTGAATCAGCCTTGCGACTGGTGACGGATTTGACGCGGCTGCCTACCGGTTTATCGGAACCGGTTTTCAATTCCAAGGTATTTGCGATTGGTGCAGCAGGCGCAATTTTGGCCTGAGGTGCGATTGCGGACATTAACTTGGCGACCGGCTTGGTCAGTACTGCGGGTTTCGTGCTGGTCTTGGCTGCGGTGTGATTGGTGGATTTTTCAACTTGCGAGTTCGATAAATGAGCAACTGGTTTTATTGCCGATTTAGCACTAGCCTTTGGAAAATCCTCTTTGGATAAAATCACGGCTGGTTTCGTTGGCATTTTTGGGAGTGGCATTAGGACCTCAATTTACACGCAGATGGAAATAAAAAAAGCCGTTCGGAACACGCGACAGCATGTCCCAAGTACGGCCTTTTCGATAGGTGGATAGATCTTAAATTAGTTAAAGGCATTCACAAATTCCAGAACTTCATTCACATGCCCATTTACTTTGACTGCTCGCCATTCTTTCACTATTTGGCCGTTTCCGTCAATCAAAAAAGTGCTTCTTTCGATCCCGCGAACTTGTTTGCCGTACATGTTTTTCATCTTCATCACATCAAAGAGTTGGCAAATGGTTTCGTCCGGGTCGGAAATGAGCTCGAAAGGTAATTCAAGCTTGCTTTTAAAGTTCTCATGCGAGCGAATACTGTCGCGGCTTAAACCGAAAATCTCGACACCGGCAGCATTAAATTCGGCATGCAGTTCTCTAAAAGCGATGCTTTCGGTCGTGCAGCCGGGTGTGTTGTCCTTAGGGTAAAAATACAGGACGATGGATTTGCCTGCATAGTCGGAAAGCGTAAAGGTTTTACCACCTGTCATTTCTGCTGAAAAATTGGTCAAACTTTTTTGAGGGCTTACGGTCACTGTCTTCTCCTAAATTCTGGTTTATTTAGATTGTTGAACCCAGCCAGATATCGGTCAGCGATCAGGTGATAATGAGTTGTCCCGATCTGCCCGGCAATTCGCCCCATTCCAGTGGTCGAATTGGCAATGATGCTGCATCGATGGTTTGTGCGTATTCTGCCATCGAGCTGCAGTGATATCCCTGTGCTTGCCATCCAAGTAGCAATCTTTCGAATATGGGGGCAAGTTTTTGTCCTTCAAGTTCTGCATGCAAGGTAAATACGTGGTCACGTGGTTGTTTTGTTAAGTTCAGAATGTGATCAGCGATATTGTTGGTATCGATCTCGACGCCATTGATTGTCCGGCCGAGCAGTTCATCCAGTGTAGGCAAAGTGGTTGGCATCTGGAAGCAGCGCGTGATCGTCGTGCCAATCGCCATCCGATACGGGCCGATTCCGGGTTCAGTCAGACTGCCGTCCTCATTTAATTTTGCGCGACCATCTGATGAATACATAATGCCGAGCTCATCGAGTTCGGCAAACGCATGCGGATTCATTTGCCAGCCTGCCGCGCCGTGGGTTTTGGCTGCGGCACCAAAGATAGACTGAAAATGCTGCACCGATTTTTGCATTTGCAGTTTGGTCCATTGCGAACCTTGGTCTCTGACATTATCCTGCCAGACCACGTGGTCCCAGGTATGGATGCCGCACTCAAAGCCGCCATCAGCGACGGCGCGCAACTGCTTCGCGCAGGTCTTGCCAATGTCGGGTGCGGGCAGCAACACGCCGTACATCAGCGTTTTAAGACCGTAATGTTCAACTACCGAGGTGCGTGACACTTTTTGAAAAAAGCCGGGACGAAATGCGCGACGCAATGCCCAGCCGGTGTGGTCAGGGCCAAGAGAAAATAAAAACGTGGCATTGGCTTTGTGCAGGGTTAACAGTCGCGCCAGATTAGGCGTGCCTTCGCGGCTGCCGCGGTAGGTGTCGACATCAATTTTTAAGACTATGGTTGCCATGGCTTTTCATTCGGTGAAAAAAATACCTTTGAAAAATTCAAAGGTATTGATTTGGTACAGGTTCATTCAAACTCAATCCATCAACGCGCGCGCCTCGGCAACCTGACCACGATACGCGTCAAAAATCTTGCGCATGGTGTCCGGCATCGTGGTGTGCGGAGCCCAGTTCAGTTCCTCTTTGGTATTGGTGATTTTCGGCACGCGGTTTTGCACGTCCTGATACCCTTTTCCGTAGTAAGCAGCAGAAGTGGTTTCGACGATCTTTACCTGTTTGGCGCTCTCGGCATATTCAGGGTATTGCGCGGCCAGTTCCAGCATCATGGTGGCCAGTTCGCGGATCGAAAAATTATTGGCCGGGTTGCCGATATTGTAGATCTTGCCGGTTGCAATGCCACCTTCATTGGCGATGATTTTCATCAGCGCGTCGATACCGTCATCGATGTAAGTGAAAGCGCGCTTTTGCTGGCCGCCATCAACCAGCGAGATATTTTCACCACGCACAATATGGCCGAAGAACTGAGTCACAACCCGCGAGCTGCCTTCCTTCGGCGTATGGATGGAATCGAGCCCGGCACCGATCCAGTTGAACGGGCGGAACAGGGTGAAGTTGAGATTGTCTTCCATGCCGTAACCCCAGATCACGCGGTCCATCAATTGCTTGGCGCAGGAATAGATCCAGCGCGGTTTATTGATTGGGCCACACACCAGTTCGGATTCTTCCGGATCGAATTCTTCGTCGTGGCACATGCCATACACTTCAGACGTGGATGGGAACACCAGATGTTTACCGTATTTGGCAGCCGAACGCACGATAGGCAGGTTGGCTTCAAAGTCCAGTTCAAAGACGCGCAATGGTTTTTTTACGTAGGTCGACGGTGTGGCAATCGCCACCAGCGGCAGGATCACGTCACATTTTTTGACATGGTATTCGACCCATTCCTTGTTGATCGTAATATCGCCTTCGAAAAAGTGCATGCGTTCGTGATCAAGGATGTCGCTGATTCGGTCGGTTTGCATATCCATGCCGTACACATGCCAATCGGTGGTTTCCAAAATACGTTTTGACAGGTGGTGACCGATAAAACCATTAACACCGAGAATGAGGACTTTTTTCATGAGGGACTCTTTGAAGGGTAAAAATGCTGAATTAGGGATGAATCAATTGTTGCAACTGCTCGGCACTGACTGTCTGATCCTGCCAGAGCAACTCGGTGACCTTCAAGGCGTGACTGTCGCCGCACTGGCCAAAGATGACATTATCCACTACACACAAGCCTTGCGGCAAATTTGCACGCGGTGATTCAACCAGGCGTGCCTGTTTAATAATAAAACGTTGCCCGTTCTGCTCGGTAAATGCACCGGGGTAGGGCGGGGCGACGGCACGGTGCAAGTTATACACCTGCTGCCCGGTTTGTTGCCAGTTGATTCGTCCGTCTTCTGGTTTGCGGCCACCAAAATAACTGCCCCGGCTGACATCGTTTTTCAATCGGCTCGCCGTACCTGCCAGCAGCGCCGGGATCGCGTGCCACAGCGTCTGTTCCGATGCGACCGTGAGTTTGGCGAAGACATCATGCGCGGTATCGTCAGGCAGGATTGGCACTGCGGTCTGGGCGATGATATCACCGGCATCGGGTTTGGCCGTCATTTCATGCAAAGTGACGCCGGTCTCGGTTTCGCCATGTAATACCGCCCAATTGACCGGCACGCGGCCCCGATATTTCGGCAGCAGTGAACCGTGCAGATTGAACGCGCCACGTTTTGCCATGGCCAACACATCGACTGGCAGCATGTTGCGATAGTAAAAACTGAAGATGAAATCGGGTGCGATTGCGCTGACTGCTTCAAACAAGGCCGCCGGTTCCGGATCGAACAGGGTCGGGATTTGGTATTCGGCGCACAGGTTTGCTACTGAATCAAACCAGATGGTTTCGTTCGGATTGTCGCGGTGGGTGACAACCAATGCAATCTCGACACCGCGCGCCAGCAGGACCTTGATACCATGCACGCCGACGCTGTGGTAAGCGAATACCACTGCGCGATTATTCGAGTGAATCGTCGTCATTCTGTTCCAATATGGTTTGTACGACAAAGCGTGGCCGACCTCTGACTTGCTGATAAATCCGTCCGATGTATTCGCCCAGTAATCCGATACCAAACACGATGGTGCCCATCAGGAAGAAGGAAATGGCAAACAGGGTGAACACGCCTTCTGCTTCCGCGCCCAGTACGAAACGACGAATCAACAACAGCAGCACCAATGCGCCCGACAGGCAGGACATGATCATGCCGAACATCGAAAACAGCTGCAGCGGAATGATTGAAAAACCGGTCATCAAATCAAAGTTGAGGCGGATCAGGCTGTAGAACGAATACTTGGATTCACCTGCAGAGCGTTCTTCATGTTCCACGACGATTTCGGTTGGATTACGCGCAAAGGTATACGCCAGGGCTGGCACAAAAGTGTTCATCTCACTGCATTGATTGATCAGATCAATGATATTGCGACCATAGGCGCGCAGCATATTGCCCTGATCGGTGATCTTGATGCGGGTGATTTTTTCGCGCACATAATTCATGGCTTTGGATGCCCAGGTGCGCCAGAACGCGTCCTGACGTTTGCGCCGGATCGAACCGACATAGTCATACCCTTCGCGCATCTTGCGCACCAGGGCGCCGATTTCCTCGGGCGGGTTTTGCAGATCCGCGTCCAGCGTCACAACAATGTCGCCGCGCGTGGCCTGAAACCCCGCCAGGATTGCCATGTGCTGACCATAATTGCCATTAAATAAAACCACACGGGTCACATCGGGGCGGGCGCGGAACTGGTCTGCGAGAATGGCAGCAGATCTGTCTTTGCTGCCGTCGTTGATAAACACAATCTCATAGCTGACTCCTTCTGTGGCTAATTGATCGAGCGCCGGATACAGGCGGGCGAACAGTTGGGCAAGCCCGGCCTGCTCGTTATAAATGGGAATGACGACGGATAGTTCTGGTTTCATGGAAGGCATTTTTTTTGAATAGTCTCAGTTAGTCTTTGGCTAAGAACAACTAGCCCAGCATCGAAATCGGCTGGTTTTATTTTTTTGATCATGACCTCAACAGAGGCAGGATTTTACCGCAGTTACGACCCTTTCCACATCTTCCATTTTCAGACTGTTAAACATGGGTAGCGTGACGGTTTGATAACCAATGTGCTCGGCAACCGGAAACATGCCTTCTTTGAAACCGCGCTCGCGGTACAGGGTAAACAAATGGATGGGTGAATAGTGGTAGCCGGTACCAATATTAAATTCCATCATTTTCTTCATGAACTCGGCCCTGACCACATGCTTGGGCAAAATAATCTGGAACAGATGCCAGTTGCTGTGCTCCGTGTCCGCGATCGGCAATTGTGCGCCGCTGCGTTGTTCGAAGTCGGTGCCGAAACAGGTGAAGTAGTGCAGCGCCAGGCTGCGCCGATGCGCGGCAATGGCATCAATGTTCGGCAATTGACCCAGGCCCAGCGTGGCGGCGATATCGGTCATGTTGTACTTGCCGCCCAAAACGTCCACATCGATCCCATCCACGCCGCTGCGCGTCACACCTTGCAGTCGATATTTTTCAGCCAGACGCGCCTCTTCGTGGCTGTTCACCACCAGACATCCGCCTTCGGAAGTAGTGAGATTTTTATTGGCCTGAAAACTGAATGACACGAAATCGCCGAAGGAACCAATTGGTTTGCCTCTCCAGCGCGATCCCAGAGCTTGCGCGGCGTCTTCAACCACGCGTAAATGATATTTGTTGGCAATCGCATAGAGTCGGTCCATATCCATCGGCAAGCCGGACAGGAACACGGGAATGATCGCTTTGGTGCGCGGGGTAATCGCAGCTTCCAGTTTATCGAGATCCAGATTGCGGGTGCGCGGGTCGATATCGGCAAACACCGGTGTGGCGCCCACTTCAATGATCACATTGGCTGTCGCAACCCAGGAGATCGGCGTGGTGATGACTTCATCGCCCGGACCCACACCGGCAATGCGTAACGCGATTTCCATGGTGCAGGTGCCGGAATTAAAGGTCCGTACCAAACGACCGCCCAGATAGTCGGACAATGCCGCTTCAAATGCCTGCACCTTGGGCCCGGACGTGAGCCAGCCTGAACGCAGCACATTTCCCACTTCGGTAATCGTTACTTCATCAATGTGAGGACGGGAAAATGGCAAAAAGGGGAGCGGGTTGGCTTGATTCATGGTGGTCCTTATTTTAGTTTTGATGAAACGATGACGCGGCGCGGGTCTTGGGCAATCAGTCGCATCGGTATGCCCTGTTGTGTTAACTCGGCATAAATATCGGGACGCATGATCGCCATCGCGGTGATTCCCTGTGACTGGTCATTTAACCACTGCTGCACAAAATCAGCGCGTTTCGGTATCCAGAGTTGCGGTTCGTATTGCAGGCCGAATTCCATTTCATCCGGATGTTCAACCAGGATGGTTGTATGCTGCAGGTAAAACGGTAATGCCTGTTCATAGCGGCCTACTGCATACAGCGGCATGGTTGGCGTCAATTCGGCCTTGATCGCAGTCAGATGTTCGGTGCCGGCAATATAGCGGCCCCAGGGTTCATGGCCTAACATCAGCAATTGACCGCAGAGAAATCCCGCCCAGGCCAGTACCCACACGGCGCGTTGCTGATGATAACGGGCCAGAATACAGGCAGCGATTCCCGATAAAAACATCAGCAGCGAAGTCAGACCCAACCAGGGTAAATAAGACTGATTGAGTGCTGCATCAAAGGCATTCTTGTGCAAGGCCGGGATCGAAGCAGAAAATGCCCAGACACCCATTCCGGCCAGGCCGAACAAACTCATCAACAGTCCACAGGCGAGCAGGCCGCGATAGGTTTTGCGTTCCAGGTGCATGGCGATCAATAAGGCCAGCGCCGGAAAAATCGGCAAAATATACGAAGGCAATTTGGAGCTGGACGTGCTGAAAAAGAAAAAGATAAACGCCGCCCAGACCAGCAGCAATTTTCCGGGCTGGAAGGTCGAGGCCTGCTGTTTCGTGCCATGCCACAAACTTTGCAGCAGCAATCCCAACCAGGGAAAGATGCCGACAATCAGCAGCGGAATAAAGTAATACCACGGACCGTCGCGGTGATGTACCTTGCTTAAAAAACGTTCAACGTGTTCGTGAATAAAAAAGAAGTGCAGAAATTCTTCGTTGGCGTGCGATACCAATACAAACCACGGCGCGGTCACAGCAAAATACAACAGCAAACCTTTACCCAGATGCAGTCGCTGCCAGATCCGCCAATCACGTGCCACGAAGGTATAAATAAATAACACCGCACCCGGCAGGACGATGGCCATCGGTCCTTTGGACATGGTTGCCAGTGCCATCCCCAGCCAGCACAGCAACATGCCATTGCGTTGTTCGCGCGGCGTGGCCTGATCGCGCTGCGCAAGCAGCAAGCCGCACAAGGCCAGTGTCATCATTCCCGACAGGCCCATGTCCAGTGAATTGACATGCCCCATCCCCGCCCACCAGAACGATGAAGCCAGAACGACCGCAGCGGTAATGCCCACTTTTGGGCTGAACAAACGGCTCCCGGTATAGCCGATCAGGCCAATTCCAAACAATGCTGACAGGCCGGTCCAGAGCCGTGCCTGCCATTCACCCAGACCGAACAACTCAAAGGTAATTGCATTCATCCAGGTTTGCAGCGGGGGTTTTTCGAAGTATTTGATGGCGTTCAGGCGCGGTGTGATCCAGTCGCCGGTGACGACCATTTCACGGGCCATTTCTGCATACCGGCCTTCATCAGTCGGCACCAGGGTGCGCGCGCCGAGCATGTAAAACCAGATCACCAAAAAAAGGACCAGACTGAGCCAGATCCACAAGGAATTGGAACTGGCAGGTTGCTTAAGCATCCGCGTCCTGTTCTATGATCAAAGCCAGCGCCACTTTGCGCCCCTCGGTCATGAGAATATTGTAGGTTCTGCAGGCCGCCTGACTGTCCATGCATTCAACGCCAATGCGTTGCGCGGTCAGCGACTGAATGAGTCGGGGGTGTACGAAACGTTGTTTTGTGCCGGTGCCAAGGATGACCACGTCAGGTTTGTGCTGGACGATGGCGTCGAAATGGCTGGCATCGAGTGCGGCAAAGTCGACTACTGGCCAGATGACCGGGGCAATTTCCGGCAGGACCAGCAGGCTGGCATGGTAGGAGATGGCATTAATCTCCACACTGCCAAGGTCATATCCGGTGACGGTTTGATATTGTTGCGTTTGGGTGCTGTGTAGCTTCATCGTAAGATGGTTTGCTCTGTCAAGAAGTTCGCATTGTAGCGTTTTTCTGGCCTGATATTGCAAATCTGAGTAGACTGAGCTTGATTTAGCTTAGTTGCCCGGTCACAATTGGCGGCTATGCTTTACACGTGTTCCGGAATTTCCTGAGGGTTTGATTGTGCGCTTAATTCAAAAATCGAAAAAATTAGACAATATTTGCTATGAAATCCGTGGTCCGGTGCCTGAACGCGCCAGACAGCTGGAGGAGGAAGGCCATAAAATTATCAAGCTCAATATTGGTAATTTGGCAGCGTTTAACTTCGAACCGCCCGATGAAATTGTGCGCGACATGATTCTGAATATGCCGCATGCCGCCGGGTACACCGATTCGAAAGGGATGTTTGCCCCGCGCAAAGCGGTGATGCATTACACCCAAAGCAAGCAGATTCGCGGCGTGACCATCGACGATATTTATATTGGCAATGGTGCCTCCGAGTTGATCGTGATGGCAATGAGTGCCTTGCTCGATAACGGCGACCAGGTGCTGGTTCCGGCGCCGGATTATCCCTTGTGGACTGCCGCGGTCAGTCTGTCGGGTGGCACCCCGGTTCATTACCTCTGTGATGAAAACACCGACTGGATGCCCGATATTGATGACATCAAAAGCAAAATCACGCCGCAAACCCGGGCCATCGTGATCATCAACCCGAATAATCCGACCGGCGCCCTGTATCCGCAATCGTTTCTGGAACAGATCATCGAGCTGGCACGCCAACATCAACTGATTATTTATGCCGATGAAATTTACGACAAGACTTTGTACGATGAAGCCAGCCACACCTCGATTGCCTCGTTGGCCGATGACGTGCTGTGCGTGACCTTTAACGGCCTGTCGAAAAATTATCGCTCTTGCGGCTATCGCGCTGGCTGGATGGTGGTGTCGGGGGAGAAACGCCACGCCAAGGATTATATCGAGGGCCTGAATATGCTGGCATCGATGCGCCTGTGTCCGAACACGCCGGGACAGTTTGCGATACAAACCGCCCTGGGTGGCTATCAAAGCATCAAGGATCTGGTTGGGCCGGGCGGACGTTTATTGAAGCAGCGCGATCTGGCTTATCAGTTGTTGACAGCGATTCCTGGCGTCAGTTGTGTCAAGCCGAAAGCCGCACTTTACATGTTTCCGAAATTGGATCCGGTGATGTACCCGATCGCCAACGATCAGGACTTTGCCTACGAGTTGCTGGATCAGGAAAAAGTGCTGATCGTGCAGGGTACCGGCTTTAACTGGGGCACAAATGATCACTTCCGTCTGGTGTTTTTGCCCAACTCCGATGATTTGACCGATGCCATCGGCCGGATCGCCCGATTTTTGGATGGATATCGGCGTCAGCACAGCAACGAATAAGCAAATAAGAATTGTGCATAAGGGAATGGGGCGCAGACAGAGTGTCCCATGTTATAAAGCAAATCCATTTCAATTTACTCTGCAATAAATTATGAAACCCATCAAAGTCGGCTTACTAGGATTGGGCACCGTTGGTGCCGGTACGTTCAAGGTGTTACAGCGCAATCAGGAAGAGATCACCCGCCGTGCCGGTCGCGGTATTGAAATTACCGTGATCGCCGTACGCAATATTGAGAAAGCGCGCGCCCTGGTGGGGGATGCCTGCAAAATTGTCGGTGACAGCATGCAGGTGGTCAATGATCCGGAAGTCGATATTGTCGTGGAGCTGATCGGCGGTACCGACCTGACCAAAAAACTGGTCCTGACCGCTATCGCCAACGGCAAGCACGTTGTGACAGCCAACAAGGCTTTACTGGCGATCCACGGTAACGAGATTTTTAAGGCAGCGCAGGATAAGGGCGTGATGGTTGCGTTTGAAGCTGCGGTGGCTGGCGGTATTCCGATTATCAAATCCTTGCGTGAAGGTCTGACCGCGAACCGGATTGAATGGGTAGCCGGCATCATCAATGGCACCACCAATTTCATTTTGTCTGAGATGCGTGACAAGGGACTCGATTTTGCGACTGTATTAAAACAGGCTCAGGAGCTGGGCTATGCCGAGGCCGATCCGACCTTCGATATCGAAGGGGTGGACGCGGCACACAAGGCGACCATCATGGCGGCGATTGCCTTTGGTATCCCGATGCAGTTCGACAAAGCCTATGTGGAAGGAATCAGCAAGTTACAGGCGATCGATATCAATTACGCCGAGCAGCTCGGTTACCGGATCAAATTATTGGGTATTACCAAACGCACCGCCAAGGGCATTGAATTGCGTGTCCATCCCACTTTGATTCCCAACACCCGGCTGATTGCCAACGTAGAAGGCGCGATGAACGCGATATTGGTGCAGGGTGATGCGGTGGGCGCTTCCATGTATTACGGCAGAGGTGCCGGTTCAGAACCCACTGCCTCGGCCGTGATTGCCGATCTGGTTGATATCACCCGTCTTGCTACTGCCGATCCGGAACACCGGGTGCCGCATCTGGCGTTTCAGCCGAATTCGATCAGCCATGAGGTCATTTTGCCGATGGACGAAATCACCACCAGTTACTATCTGCGCCTGCGCGTTGCCGATCAGGCCGGTGTGCTGGCCGATGTGACGCGCATTATGGCCGACCTGACAATCTCGATTGATGCGATGCTGCAAAAAGAACCGGCCGAACATGAAAGTCAGACCGATATCATTATGCTGACTCATCAGACGCAGGAGAAAAATGTCCTCAAGGCGATAGAGAAAATCGAGCAGCTGTCGACTGTGTTTGGGTATGTCACTAAAATCCGTCTGGAAGAACTGAGCTAGGGTTCAGTCCGACGGCACAGGCTCCTGGGAGCCTGTGCCTGGAAGCTCAGGTCGGTGCGATCACACAATTCTTATTTCTGCCGGTTTGCTTGGCCAGATCATGGGCCTGTCCTGCGCGCCGCATCAGTGCCGTCAAATCTTCGTTGCCTGCCGCAGTCACGCCAATACTAACGGTAATGAAATCGGAAATCGGTGAATTGGCATTCGGGATTTTTAATACGGCCAATCTCAGTTTCAAGGTCTCGGCGACATGGGTCGCGCCGGGCAGATCAGTGCTCGGTAAAATCACCGCAAACTCTTCTTCACCGATACGCGCCGGCAGGTCAGAAGGACGACAGGCTACCTGGGTCAGCAACTTGGCAATCTCGATCAGGATTTCATCACCGGCCGGGTGGCCATACATATCGTTGTACAGTTTGAAATGGTCGATTTCGATCAGCAACAAAGACAGCGGTGAATCATTGCGTTTGTGGAGCGACATTTCGATCAGGATGCGCTGCTCGAAGCTGCGTCGGTTGGCGATCTGGGTCAGCGAATCGGTGTAGGCAATTTTATCCAGTTCCACCGTTTGCTGACGGATCAAACCCAGCATCAGGTTAATGGTATTGCCCAGTTCACTGAGTTCATCAGAAAATCTGGATAACTCCAACCGTTCCGCCCAGCGCCCATTGCGCCAGATGCTTTTCAGCTCCGCGCCCATTTTTTGCAGGCGAGTGAAAATAAAAAACTGCATGCACAGGTAGAGCGCAATTCCAGTAGCCAGGATGATCAGGATCAGCGTTCGAACCTGGGTCCAGATAATCTCGGCACCAATTGCGCTGAGATATTTGGAAAAGTCCAACCGTATCTTCAAAATCGGTTCGCCTGCAATATTGCTGAACATGCCATTCAAGACACCTGGTTCAGTTTTGCTGAATTCGACGTTTTCAGCTTCAAGCCTGTTCTTCTGTGAGCCAGTCGTTTTTGATTCCTGGATGGCCAGCGGCGTTAAATCAAATTTGATATTGCTTTGATTCTGGATTTTGCTCAATAAAGTATTGTTCAACAGCCGGGCCAGCACCAGGCTACCAACCGGATTGCCGGTCAGATCAGTTTTACGGATCGGCTCCCAGCACAGCAGCACTGGACCGACTGTCGACATATCCAGTCCACACGCTTTGGCTGACTCTGCCCCAGGCACTGCCAAACGTTTTTTCAGGTCATTCAGAGTGCTTTCAAACGCAACCGGATTTTCCGGTTCTCCAGTCATTAAATTGACCGCCTGGGAAAACACCACGGCGTGGTGGGTATCGAGCAAGCCGACATATTTGATGTTAATTGTTTTGAGTGTCAAAGCAGCGAAATTGTGCTCGGTAAAGGCGGCAGAAGGGTGCTGCATATACGCGTAAGTCTCGTCCCAGTTACCCCAGTCAAGCGCGACCTGATCGAGGCTGTCAAGTTCGCCATTCAGGTTGCGCGCCAACTGCTGCATTTGTTCCAGGGCCAGTTTGTGCTCAATGGCGCCAAAGCTTTCCCGCATTTTGTACTGGAGCAGAGCGACGACGGACAGCCCCATCAGGCAAAAGCCGACGATAAACGCGGTGATTGTTTTTCCCTTAATACTCATCATGGTTTTTTTTAAAATTGAATAATCCGGCTAGTTTAGTGCTATTTTTTATTAAATGTGAGAAGTTCGGCGTTTGATTGGAACAGCCGTTCAAAAAACAGGTACTAAATTGCCATTTCTGGCCAAAAGCTCATCTTAATTGGCTTGGTGGGCTAAATATCAGCTAAAATCCGGGTCCACCCCAAAACTCAGGTTGCCAAAAGGTTGATGATGAATTTAAGCGTAAAGAATTTGCTGGTGATGCTCGTCTGCAGCGTTACCTTGTTGGCGGCCGGTTGTAAAAAAAGTTCGTCGACATATTACAAGGTCAAGGTCAATATCAGTGGCTTGATTGGTGGCGGCCTGCAGTTGCAAAACAACAGCGTCGACAATTTAACCGTTAACGCAAATGGTGTCGCCACATTCACCACGCAGTTGTCCAACAATCAGACGTATTCAGTCGCCATTCTGAAACAGCCGGGATCCCCGCCACAGACCTGCGTATTGACCAATCCAGCCGGGACGATCTCGTCGGCTGATGTGACTGTGACGCTGGCGTGTAATGCGATTGAATTTGCTTATCTGGTCAATCAGGCGGGTAATTCCATCACTCCCTTGGTGATCAACGAAACAACTGGTGCGCTCGCTGTCAATGGCGCGAATGTTCCGACTGGCAGCGTCCCGCTGGCATTGGCGCTCGACCCCACTGGCCGGTATGTATATGCCGTCAACAGTGCCGACAATACGATTTCATCTTATTTGGGTAATCCGGCCAATGGCTTGCTGGTCAGCGCCGGCGCCGCGCTAGGCACGGGTATTTCTGGCCCACAATCGGTCGTGGTCGATGCTTCGGGCAAATACGTGTTTGTCGCCAATTCGACGGCACAAACCATTTCCGGATTTGCCATTAACCCGGCAAGCGGCACCTTAAGTTCGATCGGTGCCCCGGCATCCAATAGCTGCCTGTCATCACCCGCTGGAGCGGTCCCGCCAGTTGGACAGGTGTTTTGCTCGTTAGCTTCGGTAAGCTCCAATGGCAATAACTATCTGTATGTGACAAATCCGACAGCGAACAGCATTTCCGAATATGTGATTTCTGCAGGAACCTTAACTGCTCCGGCAACGATTGCGACAGGCAGCACGCCCGCTGCCATCGTGACCACGCCAGCCAGCGCCAAGCTCGGACCTTTTGCATATGTGGTCAACAGCGCCGACGCTACCGTCACCAGCTACGCCATTAATGCCGGTAGCCTCGTCAGTACCGGCACAATTTCGACAGGCGGAACCAATCCGTTGGCGATGGCCGTGTCCCCGAATGGTCAGTATGCTTATGTCGTCAACAATTCGAGCAATACCATCGCTGCGTTCAGCATTGCTTCGAATGGCACGCTGCTGAGTCTTGGCGCAGTGGTTGGCACGGGCAACGGTCCCAAATCGGTGAGCGTGGAACCGAAAGGCGGCTTCGCCTATGTCGCAAACTTTAGCGACAATACTGTCTCGGTATATCCAATTAATGCAAACGGAACATTGGCGGCACCGACCGTTCAGAGCTTGGGCAATAATGCGCTGGCAATTATTACGTCGGCAAATTGAACAATATTCCTGTCGCAAAAACAGCTTTAACTTTCTGGAACTGACATGGATAAAAATCTGAGTATTGATGAATTTGACGCGCTCGAGCAAATCGGTCGTTTATCCAAAAACGTCAAACCGACCGCCTGCGTCAATCGCAATGCCAAACGCTTGTGTGGAATAAAATTTGCCAGCTATCGCAAGGATGGGCAATTGGAATTGACCGATGAAGGCAAGGCGGTCCTGTTTTCCAAACATTGTATTGAGGGTTTGCGCGCGGTCGTGGCCAGTGAGGCGCCTGAACTGGATCCGGTGGTTTTTGCATTTCTGAGTAAAAAAAGTTTTATTACGTCCGATGCAAACGGGGTACAGATTACCCAGCGCGGATTGGAATGTCTCGCCGATATTGACGCGCAGCGTAAATAGCATTACGCCCAACCGCGATCTCACACAATGACCAGTCAAATTCAACACACGGTTGACAGCTTCAACCAACTGGGACAGGCAAACCTGCCTGGTCACCTTGGTATCAAAATCATTTCCCTGATCGACGAGGAAGTGTTGGCCGAATTGACCGTGCTGCCGTTTCTGTTGGCGCCGAATGGTTATCTGCATGCCGGCACGGTGATCAGTCTGGCCGACACGGCCGCTGGTTTCGGTTGCCTGGCAAGCCTGCCTGAGAGTGCCAGCGGATTCACCACCATCGAGCTGAAATCAAATCATCTGTCCACTGCACGCGAAGGCATTATTTACTGCACCGCCAAGGCACTGCATCGCGGCAAGACCACTCAGGTGTGGGATGCGGTGGTGAAGAACAAGGCGACCGATCAGACCATTGCCGTGTTCCGCTGCACCCAGATGATCCTGTATCCCAAAAAATAGTCACCCTACAGCAGGTAATTGCCCTTTACTTTTGGCCCACCGGTTCTATCCTTAGAGGCTGGGGGACAATTTGTTCGTGCGTCCCGCAAACTTCCGAGAGTCTCTTGGGTATGTCAAGCCAACCTTGAAATCACCAACATAAATTTCTGATTGTTTTTATTTGACTGATTTTATTCATATTGATTTGCTGTTTTTGCTTGTAAATTTGCAATCAAGTTTACTAAAGCAACAATTTTATATGCATAAAGTACTTCAAAATGCCCTAAATAGAGCATAGCAGTCTGGTGATCCCGGATGCAAAATACAAACAGGAGCAAAGACTGGCTGGTCTGAACTTGAGGGCGAAAATTCAGTAACGCTGAATCGCCGTGTTTTTAATTGTGAGGAAGTCATGCTAAGCAATTCACAACGAGATTCCTTTATCAAACCTGATCAATTGTGTGTCGGTCTGTTTGTGCATCTGGATTTGAACTGGACCAAACATCCGTTTTCTTTTTCAAGCTTTAAAATTGAACGACCAGACCAGATTGCCACGATCCAGGGTCTGGGCCTGCAGAAAATTCGTTACACGCCCCAGAAGAGTGATTGCGTCCCTCCTGACGAACAGCTCGATGGGTCCAGACTGGCCACTGCGAAACAGCAGAGTGCAACAGACACCGTTGCCATCAAAGAGGACAACCCGACTCTAGACGAAAAGATGCGCTTGATTGATCGCATGGCCAGGCAAGCTGAAAAAATCATGGAATGCGAACGTGAATTTCTGGCAAATCTGCGTGCCTTGAAACTGCTTTGGCAAAATCTGTTTTCCAATCCGCTCATGGTTTCAGAGCAGGCCAGCAAGATGGTCAATGGCATGGCATCGTCCGCCATGATGGACTCCGAGATCGCCATTCACCTGGTGATTGAGCATAAAAATGGCAGCGATATCTATACGCATGCCATGAACGTCGCGGTGCTGTCGATGATCCTGGCCAAAGACATGGGTTATTCTGTTGAAGACATGAAGCTGGTGGGTCTGGGGGCATTATTCCACGATGTTGGTTGCTCTGATTTGCCGCGCCGGATCACGGAAAAAACGGAACCCCTGACAGCGATGGAGGCGGAAATCATGCATCAGCATTGCAAAAAAGGGATAGATATCTGTAATAAATTACAGCTGCCTTACGAAGCGATGCTGATCGTCTGGCAGCATCACGAACGTATCGACGGTACCGGTTATCCTGAACGGCTCAAGGGTGAGCAGATTTCACCTCTGGCAAGTATTGTTGGCGTAGCCGATGCGTTTGATGAATTATGTAATTCTCAGAATCCTGCGCAATCGCACACGCCGCATGAGTCGCTGTCTATCATCTATGCGCAGCAACGCAGCAAATTTGATGGGAAGTCACTGACCGCGCTGGTGCATTGCCTCGGGGTCTACCCGCCTGGCACTATCGTGCTGCTGTCGAACGGATTCGTTGGCATGGTCGTGGCGGTGAATACCAAACGGCCTTTGAAGCCAACCGTGCTGGTGTATGACGCAGCGAATCTAAAAAATGAGGTGATCGTGATTGATATTGAGCAGGAGCCGGGACTGAGTGTGACGAAAACGATCAGCCCCAACCAGTTGTCACCCGAAATATTTGATTACTTCGCGCCTGGCAAACGGACTTCGTATTACTTCAAAACTCCATAAAAAAAGCCGCTGATTTCAGCGGCTTTTTTTCTACTCATCTTGTACGCAATCGACGAAATAATTTTTCACGCCGTTTTCAACACGCGTCACCAGCCCGTGCACGTCGGTCTCAAAGCCTGGGAACTGTTGATTAAAGTCACGCGCAAACTTCAGATAGTCGACAATCGTTTTGTTAAAACATTCGCCCGGGATTAACAGCGGAATGCCGGGCGGGTAGGGCGTCAATAAAATAGCGGTGACCCGACCTTCCAGATCATCAATCGACACCCGCTCGATTTCCCGATGCGCCATTTTCGCAAACGCGTGCGAGGGCTTCATGGCCGGTTCCATATCGGACAGATACATCTCAGTCGTCAATCGGGCGACATCATAAGTTTGATAAGTCTGATGAATCTGCTGACACAGATCGCGCAGGCCGACCAATTCGTAGCGCGGATGGCTGGCGACGAATTCCGGCAAGACCCGCCACATTGGCTGGTTCTTGTCATAGTCATCCTTGAATTGCTGCAGTGCTGTCAGGAGCGTATTCCAGCGGCCTTTGGTAATGCCGATCGTGAACATGATGAAGAACGAATACAGGCCGCATTTTTCAATGATCACGCCGTGCTCGGCCAAGTATTTGGTGACGATCGAGGCGGGAATGCCAGACTCGGAAAATTTTCCTTCGAGCGACAAACCCGGTGTAATGATCGTCGCTTTGATTGGATCGAGCATATTAAAGTTTGGCGCCAGGTTGCCGAAGCCGTGCCAGTCGTCTTCGGCACGGATCATCCAGTCTTCCTGGGTGCCGATGCCGTCTTCGCACAACTCGTTCGGACCCCAGACCTGGAACCACCAGTCCTGTCCCCACTCCTGATCGATCTTGCGCATGGCGCGGCGGAAATCCAGCGCTTCGAGGATCGATTCTTCGACCAGTGCAGTGCCGCCGGGTGCTTCCATCATCGCCGCTGCCACATCGCATGAGGCGATGATTGAATATTGCGGTGAGGTTGAGGTATGCATCAGGTAGGCTTCATTGAAGCGGTCGCGGTCGAGCTTGTTGTTTTCAGCATCGCGCACCAGAATTTGCGAGGCCTGCGATAAGCCCGCCAGCAGCTTGTGCGTCGATTGGGTAGAAAAGATAATCGATTCCCTGGCGCGTGGCCGGTCCGGACCAATGGCGTGCATGTCCTGATAAAACGAATGGAAGGTTGCGTGCGGCAGCCAGGCTTCGTCAAAATGCAGGGTATCGATCTGTCCGTCCAGCATATCCTTGAGCGTTTCGACGTTGTAGATGACGCCGTCGTAGGTGGACTGGGTAATTGTCAGAATCCGCGGCTGCTTGTTCTTGGCGTTTCGTGCAAACGGATTGGCATCGATTTTCTTTTGAATATTTTCCATCGTAAATTCGGACAATGGAATCGGACCGATGATACCGAGGTGATTGCGTGTCGGCATCAGGAACACCGGAATGGCGCCGGTCATGATGATCGAGTGCAAAACCGATTTGTGACAGTTGCGATCAACCACCACGATGTCGCCGTCCGCCACGGTGGAGTGCCAGACCATTTTGTTTGAGGTCGACGTGCCGTTGGTCACGAAATAGCAATGATCGGCATTGAAAATCCGCGCCGCATTGCGTTCGGATGCCGCAACCGGACCGGTATGATCCAGCAGTTGCCCCAATTCTTCAACAGCATTGCAGACGTCGGCGCGCAGCATGTTCTCGCCAAAAAACTGGTGGAACATCTGTCCGATCGGTGACTTCAAAAATGCCACACCGCCGGAATGTCCAGGGCAGTGCCAGGAATAGGAGCCATCGTTGGCATAATGCACCAGAGCGCGGAAGAAGGGCGGCGCAAGTCCGTCCAGATAGGCTTTGGCTTCGCGGATGATATGGCGCGCGACAAATTCCGGCGTATCTTCAAACATATGAATGAAGCCATGCAGTTCGCGCAAAATGTCATTCGGAATATGGCGTGAGGTGCGCGTTTCACCGTACAGATAAATCGGGATGTCGGAATTTTTGTAGCGGATTTCTTCGACGAAGGCGCGCAGCGAAGTCAGCGCGAAATCGATTTCCTCCGGGCTGCCGCCGCCGAATTCTTCATCATCGATCGATAAAATAAATGCTGAGGCGCGCGATTGCTGCTGTGCGAACTGGGCTAGATCCACATAACTGGTCACGCCCAGAATTTCCATCCCTTCCTCTTCCATGGCCTGAGCCAAGGCGCGGATGCCCAGTCCGGAGGTGTTTTCGGATCTAAAATCTTCGTCGATGATGACGATCGGGAAGCGGAATTTCATGTTGATCTCCAATTGAGAGAATGACTTGGTGCGAATGTTAAAAAATTGGAACCGGACAGACCGCCAACGTTTCTGACATTCAAAAAGAAAAAGGGGGGATTACCCCCTATTGACTTCACTATAGCAAATAGTCTGTGACTTGCGTATGAAATCTGCGCTCAGAATCGATAGTAAAGCGCGCTGTAGGCAAGAACCTGAGTTTTGTTTGACGATAACGGACTGGAGGCAGCAGCACCAAGCGGATGGGTCAATGACAGGCCAGTTAACAGCGACCAGTTTTGATTCAGAACCGTATCCACACCAACCGCAAGTTTGAGTTTCAGCATGCCGGCCCTGGCGTCGTATTCAGAGAATTTATAGTCAGCCGCCTGCATTTGGTTTACACCGTAATAGTCTTGCATGTAATGCAGACTGGCCCAGCTGGTACTGAGTACACCGTAGATACGATTGGAGGCGTCAAGCCGGTCAACATAGCGACCGCCCAGACTGACCCAAAATGCCTGACTCTCGCGACGCACACCTGCACCGGCCTGTATCGACGACAGGACCGTAAAATGCTGATCGATCAGGTAGTTGCCAAATACGGCTGGCGCCAGATCAGTCGGTGTATTGCCCGGACCGTTGTCGCGATTTTTAGCTGACTGTTCCTGATACGCGATCAGTCCCAATCGCACACCATACTGCCAGCTCGGATTTTGTGAAAAGTTAAAGCCGAACCCTGAAACGGTACTGAAGAACACGCCGCTTTTCCACTCCAGGTCAAGGAATGGCAAGGGCGATATTTTCTGCTCGCTGCCGTCGGCATATTTGGGCAAAGTCACAATGCCTAATCCGGCCGATGCCGTTAAATCTTTTTGCAGATAGGGCGATGGAATCAGTTCAACGAAATCAGAAGTTTGCGCCTGAGCATTCAAAGCGAACGCGCATAAAGCAGGCATCAGGAAATTGAAAAGATTTTTCATAAACATAGTTAAGGCGAAATTCAGTCAGGGTCGATTAAATCTGAAACCAGGCGCAGACCGCCAATACTACGCCGATGCCTGCTACCGAATACGACGCGACCTGCATCCACGATTTGCGCGTCAGCAGTGTGATGGCTGCCAGCGATATGGCAATTTGCAGGGCAGTCATGGCCTGGGCCCAACGGTGATGCTGATGCAAAACTTCGGCCGATTTCTCGTTCCACTCTTTGGAAGATTTTTCCAGCTCATCGGCGTGTTTCTTGATTTCTTCTTTTTCAGTTTTATAGCGCGCGATATCGGCCTGATATTTTGCGACATCAACGCCAGGCATGGTCACCGCCAACTCGGCCAGATTTTGCTTGTTTGATTTGGACTGATAAAAATTCCACTGATCGGCCGCTTCGGTCTTGACGATGCCAGCTTCATTCTTGAACAAGGCCGCCTCGTTCTGGGTCGAGCCAGCCTGAAAGCCGAAGATCGCACCGGCGGTGGCCATGATTGCGGTCATCACCGCAATCCTGCTGGAAAAATCGTCGCCACCGTGGGCAGCGTGTTCCAATTCATGATCATGAGGACCATGCACTTCAAATTCTTCTGCCATAACAAACTCCTTGCTTTACATTTTTTGATAGGTGACGAACGAATAATCAAATCCATTTTTGTCGGAATGCTGGGTGGTTCTCTCGATCTCTTGCCAGGCTTTGTGATCAATCGCAGGAAAAAAAGCATCACAGTGCACATCGTGATGAATTTCCGTGACCAATAATTTGCTGCAAAATGGCAGCGCCTGGCTGTAAATTTCAGCGCCGCCAATCACAAACGCCTCCTCATTGCTGACCAGCTGCATCGCATCGGTCAACGATTGCGCGACTTCAATGCCGGCGGCCTGCCAGTCGGCCTGGCGCGTGAGCACAATATTGCGCCGGTTGGGCAGTGGCTTGCCGATCGATTCATAGGTTTTTCGGCCCATGATAATTGCGTGCCCGGTGGTAATCTGTTTAAAGCGGATCAGATCTTCCGATAAATGCCAGGGCAATTTATTGTCTATGCCGATGCCGCGTCTGGCGTCCATCGCAACGATGATAGTCAGTCCGGACATCAGACTGCCACCGGTGCTTTGATGTGCGCGTGAGACTGATAGTTGGCGATTTCAAAATCGTCAAACTGATAATCAAAAATCGAATCAGGTTTGCGTTTGATGATCAGGGTCGGCAGTGGCAGCGGTTCGCGCGACAATTGCAGGTCAACCTGTTCCATGTGATTGGAGTACAGATGGCAGTCGCCGCCGCTCCAGATAAAATCGCCCACCTCAAGATTGGCCTGTTGCGCGACCATGTGGGTCAGCAGGGCGTAGGACGCAATATTGAACGGCACACCCAAAAATATATCGGCGCTGCGCTGATACAGCTGGCACGACAGCTTGCCATCGGCGACATAAAACTGGAAAAACGCGTGGCAGGGCGGAAGCTTCATGTTCGGGATATCTGCCACGTTCCAGGCCGAGACGATCATGCGGCGCGAATCGGGATTGTTTTTAATCTGATCCATGACCTGTTTGATCTGATCAATATGCTCACCGTTCGGCGTCGGCCAGCTGCGCCACTGATAGCCATAGATCGGACCCAGATTGCCATTCTCATCGGCCCAGTCATCCCAGATCGATACGCCATTTTCTTTCAGATAGCCGATATTGGTTGAGCCGTTCAGAAACCAGATCAATTCATGAATGATGGATTTGAGGTGCAGTTTTTTGGTTGTAACCAGTGGAAAGCCCTTGGACAGATCAAAGCGCATCTGGTAGCCGAACACCGATTGTGTACCCGTGCCGGTTCTATCGGTTTTTACCGTGCCGTGTTGCTGGACATGGCGCATTAAATCTAGATATTGTTGCATGAGGGTTTTTACACTGAATTGTCTCGAATGCGCGATTGTACAACATCAGATTCGGCAGGAGAAAGTTTAGGTTTGCCCAGTGCGGAATTTTCCGCACTGGCGGTGTCAAATTGTAAAGTTCAATGATGATTGGATGGTCTCATCCATATTCGGCGTCACCAGCGGGACCGTGATGGTAAACGTGCAGCCTTGATTCGGCTCGCTGTGCGCAATAATTTCTCCGCCCAGGACATTGGTGACGATATTGTAGGTAATGCTCAAGCCCAGACCGCTGCCACCCTTGCCAAACCGAGTGGTGAAAAACGGCTCATAAATCCGGTGCAAAATCTCAGGCGGAATACCGTGTCCGTCATCACTGAAGGTCATGTTGACTTTGTTACCCATCAACTGGGCGGCAATGCGCATATTGCCGTAATTGCGATCGTGAAAGCCGTGGGTGACCGAGTTATTGATCAGATTGGTAAACACCTGACCCAGCGGTCCCGGATAACTGTCCAGCTGTATGTCGGTAGGGATATCGAGCACCAGGATATACGGGGTTTTGGACAGACCCGGCATCAGCAGTGAAGTCAGTTCCAGCATCATGGTGTGCAAATCGAACTGACGACGCTGCGCGCTGGACTGGTCCACCGCGACCTGTTTAAAGTCACCAACCAGGTGCGCCGCCTGGTTCAGGCCGCGCAACAGCAGGGTGCTCGATTCATTGGCAATCTGCAGGAATTTTTCCAGATCGGACTTGCGCATGCTGGCACTTTTGAAGATGCCCGAGAATCTGCTCACTTCAGCTTCCAGCGTACTGGCCACCAGCAGGCAGTTGCCGATTGGCGTGTTCAGTTCGTGCGCCACACCGGCCACCATCGAACCCAGAGACGCCATGCGCTCGATGCGGGTCAGTTCCTGATGGGCGTGGTTGATATTTTTCAGGGCAGTTTCCAGTTCGGTGGTACGAACTTTAACCTTGGTTTCCAGGGTATTGGAATAATCGGTCAGTTGATTGTTCTTGATTTCCAGTTCTGAAAACGTGCGCGCCAAAGCCTGACGGGTTGCTTCCATGGTTTGCGCCAGATGGCCGATTTCATCGCTGCGGTTCAATACGATCGGATTCGACAGCACACCGTTTGACAGGCGTTCCGATTCTTTCACCAGACCAGTGATCGGTTCGACCAGGCGTTTTTGCAAAACAAAGATAATCAGCACCACCGCAATGATGAATGAAAAAATCGCGGTAATCGTGTAGCGAATGAAAGCGGTACGTTCTTCTTCCAGCAATAAATCATCAGCCATGACCAGCTCGACCGTGCCTATGATTTTTTCATCGTGCTTGATCGGTCGGTTCAGTGTAAAAAATGGACCCTTCTGGGTATCTTTACGGGACAGGGACAGAAATTTTTTGTGATCCGGCAGGCTGTATACCTCAATCGCTGCAATGCGGGGATCGGAATATACGACTTCACTGGAGGTGCGTGCAATTTCCGGCGTGATCTGCCACAGCGGTTCGCTTTGGATCACCGCCAGAATATTCACCAGCCGTTGATGGTCCTCGGCCTGCTTGTGGCGCGCAGCGTCATCAATCGAGCTGATGTTATACGGAATCAGCAGCGCGGCGGAACCAATCAGTCCGAAAAAAACCGCAGCGATAATGGCGGTTCGTAAGGACATGCCCCGTAAATAGTAGACGAGACTCAGGTAGCTCAAATAAAGTCGTTTGTTCGACATTTCGTCAGAAATTAAGGGATTGGTGGACGGATTTGTTGAACATTTATTATTGTTTGGATTATGCGACGATAAAAATTACCGACGGGAATTTCCATAGTAAACCGGATTGGGGTGATTTACTAGGGAAAGGGGGCATTTCACCCCGGCACCCGTCAGAGAATGTCGGCTACTGGCAATCCAGTGCGCTTATCCGCAGGAGCCGATTGCCGAGCAATTCGTGCAGAAATCACAGCCATCGCGCCTGATCACGGCATACACGTGGCACTCCGGACATTTCTTGTTCGATTTGACGATCCGACTGCCGCCGTCGTTTTGTGTATCACTGTGCTGCGGTTTTGCCAGTACACCCATCTGATTGACCGGCACCCCGTTTTTGGTCAGGATGCCGAGCAGGTCATAACGGTGCAACAGCAGCGTTGCCATATAAGCCACGGTGGAGGGATACGACTGTTGTTTTTCAGAGCCGGGCACCTTGGCCAAAAAGTCGCCGCGATGTTCCGAGAAGGTCAGCAGTTTGCGCAACTTGACGCCGATCCAGGCCGGGTCAATGACGCGCATATCCAGCGAGAGCAGTTTGGTCAGTCCATCCATGACCTTGGGATAATCACCCGCCAGCCACACCGAATACGGATACAGCCGGCCATTTGGCAGGCGGCATTCCTTGACGATCATCAGAAAGTCGTCGCCGGTGGAAGGATTTTTGATATCGACCGACCAGCTCATGGTGCCGTCGGTGCCAGACTTGGGTTCTTTTTTGGAGAACAGGGCATCGATCATCGGACTTGGGGCGTCGATATCGTAAATACCCAGATCACTTAAACGCTTTTGAATAATTTTGGCCAGACCCGCGACCAGACTCGGGGCATACACGATCTGGTCACCCAGGGCCAGTTCAAAGCCGTCGTCACCGCTGGTTTTGGCCAGTGATTCCAGCTTCATCTTCAACCACTGCGGGTCACCCGTGCGCATATCCATCGACAGCGTTTTGGCGATCGCGCCCAGCACACGCGGCTGTTCATTGCCGCTGACCCAGACCTCAAACGGATGGGCATTGCCGGTTTCAGCCTGACCGATCACCACTGAAAAATCGCCTTTGTGATGTTCGACCAGATAAGTCCAGCTCGGATTGCCGTTGGGGATTTTAGGACGGCCGGGCCAGCGCAGACTGGCCAATGCCGGTTGCGGTACTTCTTTTAACACGATGCGCCGGTCCGGATCATTCAACTCCAGATCGTTCGGCATGATATTGACCGCAACCGGATTGTCGACCGACAGCACCGAACCCAACACATAGTTGGGACGATAGGTTGCGATGCCTTTCAAGCCGGCTTTCCAGGCGCTGGTATATAAATCCTGAAATTGATCGAACGGATAATCGCCCGGGACATTCACGGTTTTTGAAATCGCGGTATCGATAAACGGTGCAACTGCGGCACACATCATCATATGGTCTTGCGCTGAAATATCCAGTGCGCTGACAAAACAGGGGGGCAGGGTGCTGTAGTCGTTAACCTGGCCATGCAAATGTTCGTAGACGCGCAACGCATGATCGACCACGCGGATGGTTTTTTCAGTGCCATCCTTTTCGCGCTTTTTGCGGTTGTAGGTCCAGGAAAACGGCGGCTCGATACCATTCGATGCGTTGTCGGCAAACGCCATGCTTATCGTGCCGGTTGGGGCAATCGACAGCAGGTGACTGTTGCGGATGCCGTATTGCCGGATATCGGATTGAATATCGTCGGGCAGACGCGAAGCGAAGCGCGGGCTGGCCAGATACTGATCCGCATCAAACATCGGAAACGGGCCGAACTGCTGCGCCAGATTGATCGATGCCCGATACGCTTCATGACACATGGTTTCGGTAATCTTCGCAGCCATGGCGCGACCTTCATCGCTGTCGTAGCGCAGACCCAGCATGATCAAGGTATCGCCCAGGCCCGTATAACCCAAACCAATGCGGCGCTTTTGCTCGGCTTCGTGCTGTTGTTCCGGGATCGGCCACAGGGTGACATCCAGCACCCGGTCCAGAATATGGACCGCACCGCGCACCACTTTGGCAAATTGCTTCCAGTCGAAATGGGCGGCAGGCGTGAACGGGTCAACCACGAAACGCGGTAAGACTGTCGAGCCCAGATCACAGCAGCCATAGGCGGGCAGCGGTTGCTCGCCACAAGGATTGGTTGACTCGATGACTTCACAATACGACAGATTATTGTCGCGATTGATTTTGTCGATGAACAGCACGCCCGGTTCGGCATGATCATAGGTGCTGGCCGTGATCTGATTCCACAAATGGCGTGCCTTGATTTTGCGATACACCCACTGACCATCAGCGCGCAGGCAGGCATCAGAAAAGGACGGGTCTGGTTGGGCGCGATGGACCAGTTCCCAATCGTCGTCGGCAGCCACCGCCGCCATAAACGCATCAGTCACCGCCACGCTGATATTGAAGTTGCGCAGCTTGGTAAACCCCTGGCGCATTTTGTCGGCGAAACTGTAATTGCTGATCATCAGTTCCTGCAGACTTTTTTTCATCGCATCATCGAGCGCCAACTCGTCGATTTGCAAACCATCTTTGGCGTGCACGAACGCTTCGATGTCCGGATGATCAACCCGCAGCACACCCATCTGCGCACCGCGGCGTGAACCGGCCGATTCAACGGTCGAGCACGACTGATCAAACACATACATATACGACAGCGGTCCGCTGGCAACCGACTGGGTTCCTTTGACAATTGCACCTTTGGGGCGGATCCGCGAAAAATCGTAGCCGACGCCACCGCCGCGACGCATGGTTTCGGCAGCCTGTTTTAAGGCATCGTAAATACCGGGTGTTTTTGGATCAGGACTGGAAATGCAATCGTTGACTTCCTGCACAAAACAATTGATCAGGGTTGCCGCGATCTCGGTCCCGCCAGCTGACATAATCCGTCCGCCGCCAATGAACCCGGCCTGAAAGGTGGCTAAAAATTCGGCCTGTTGCTTCGCATCTTTTCCCAGACCTTGCGCCACGCGCAGGTAGACGTCATGGTCGGTCGACTCACTACCCTTGCAATATTTTTCCTGCAGAATAATCGAAGTGATTTCCTGAGGGGGGAGGTGTCCAGAAGGGATAAATCCATCTTTGCCGGTATTCATAGAGCTTCCTTACAATTTTCGCGAGTGCGGCCATAGTACGCAAAAATGCCAACACCACTTTGTCACATATCAATCAATGATTTTCACGGGCGTGATTAATCGTGTACTTCGGTATTTCAATGACAATAGTTGCCTGACTGATTTTGACCTGGCAGGACAGGCGCGAAGTCGGTTCCAGTCCCCAGGCGGCGTCCAGCAGATCTTCTTCATCCTCGGTCGACTGATTCAGCGAATTAAAACCTTCGCGCACAACGACGTGGCAGGTGGTGCAGGCGCAAGACATTTCGCAGGCGTGTTCAATCGCAATATCATTGTCGAGCAAAACCTCGCACAGAGAAGCGCCGACTTCGGCTTCCAGCACGGCGCCTTCCGGACATAATTGCTGATGGGGTAGTACGATAATTTGTGGCATAGGTTTAATCTTCTTAAATTTGGTCGAGTTTTTTTCCGGTCAGTGCAACACGCACACTTTTATCCATGCGTCGCGCCGCAAACTCTTCGGTGCCGTTTGATAATGCATTAATTGCCGCCTCGATGGCGTTGCGGTCCTGGCCCTGCGCGCAGTTCATGACTGCGTCGATTAATTGCACGATCTCCGCATGTTCAGCTTCGCTCAGTAAATTTGCATCGGATGCCAGTGCCGACTGCGTTGCCAGTACGATGCGCTCCGCTTCAACCTGCTGTTCTTTTAAAGCACGCAGTTGCATGTCCGCGTCGGCCGTGGTGTTTGATTCCTGCAGCATGCGCGTAATCGCATCGTCGTCCAATCCGTAGGATGGTTTGACGGTGATCGAGGCTTCGACGTTGGAGCGCAATTCACGCGCCGAGACCGACAGCAGACCATCTGCATCGACCTGATACGTAATCCGAATCCGTGCTGCGCCAGCGGCCATCGGCGGAATGCCACGCAATTCAAAGCGCGCCAGTGAACGGCAGTCGCTGACCAGTTCGCGTTCACCCTGCACGATGTGAATGGCGAGCGCCGTTTGTCCGTCCTTGAAGGTCGTAAATTCCTGGGCACGCGCGCAGGGAATGGTCGAGTTGCGTGGAATGACTTTTTCAGCCAGACCGCCCATGGTCTCAATGCCCAGAGATAGAGGAATCACATCCAGCAATAACCAGTCGTCACCGGCTGGTCGGTTACCCGCCAATAAATTTGCCTGAATCGCCGCACCGAGCGCAACCACTTTATCCGGATCGAGATTCGATAACGGTGTGGTCTGAAAAAAAGCCGCCACTGCCTTGCGCACTTGCGGCATGCGTGTGGCACCACCAACCAGAACCACACCGTCAATCTGATCGGTCTGCAAACCGGCGTCACGCAAGGCCTTTTTACAGGGCTGCATGGTTTTTTGAATCAGATGCTGGGTAATTTCGGCAAACGTTTCCGCGCTTACCGTCAGATGCACATTCTCGCCAGAAGCCAGCGCAGCATCAATATGCGTTTCGGCTTTGGTCGACAACAGTTCCTTGGCTTCCCGTGCCTTGACCATCAACAAGCGGGTATCGGCATCCGAGAGCGGCGCCAGCTTGGCCTGTTCGCTGATCCAGCACAACAGGCGGTGATCGAAATCATCGCCACCCAGGGCAGAATCTCCACCCGTGGCCATGACCTCAAACACACCCTTGCTCATTTTTAAAATCGAAATATCGAAGGTGCCGCCGCCCAAATCGTACACGGCGTAAATCCCTTCGGAGGCATTGTCCAGCCCGTACGCAATCGCAGCGGCGGTCGGTTCATTCAACAACCTGAGCACAGTCAATCCGGCCAGCTTGGCGGCGTCTTTGGTCGCCTGACGCTGGGCGTCGTCGAAATAGGCCGGCACGGTAATCACGGCACCAACCAGTTCATCGCCCAAGGCATCTTCAGCACGCTGCCTTAGTGTCGCCAGAATTTGCGCCGAGGTTTCAACCGGACTTTTCACGCCTGCCACGGTTTGAATCTGCACCATGCCTGGCGTGTCCAGAAAATCGTAGGGCAGATTTTCGGCGTAGGCGATATCTTTTAAACCGCGTCCCATCAACCGTTTTACCGAAAGAATCGTATTTTTCGGATCAGTGGTTTGGGCTGCCTGCGCCTTGTAACCGATATGCGCATGACCATCTGGTAAATAGCGCACGATGGACGGCAGCAGGCTGCGGCCTTCTTCGTCGCTGAGGATTTCGGGAAGGCTGTTGCGGACCGTCGCCACCAATGAATTGGTGGTGCCCAGATCGATGCCGATCGCCAAACGATGTTGGTGCGGCGCAGTGGACATGCCAGGTTCGGAAATTTGGAGTAGGGCCATTGAATTAAAATCTATCAGGCAGATTGATCAGAAAGATGCGCCAGGTCAGCGTCAAATTTGTCCAGAAACATCAGTTGTCGTATTGATTGCGCAGCCAGCTGGTAGTCGGCCTGCCCCAACTGCTCGGCAATAGTCTGTAATTGCAGGCGTCGCGCCTGCTGCACTTCGGCCTCCAGACGCGCCAGCGTAGCGACATCAGTTTTGGCTTCATCCAGTTCTTCCCGCCATTCCATTTGCTGCATCAAAAATGCAGCAGGCATGGCAGTATTGGATTCCGCTTCCAGTGGCACGCCATGCAATTCACACAGATAGGCTGCACGCTTTAGCGGATTCTTTAAAGTTTGATACGCTTCATTGGCGCGGGTCGCCCATTGCATCGCAATGCGCTGTTCTGCACTGCTGGCCGAGACAAATTTGTCAGGATGGACTCTGGCCTGGATTTCGCGAAACGCCGCGTCCAACTCTGCCGTATCAATATCGAAGCGCTGCGTTAACTGAAATAAGTCGAAATGATTTTGCATCAAATGCGGAAACTTTCGCCGCAGCCGCACTCATCCTTGACGTTCGGATTATTGAATTTAAATCCTTCATTCAGACCTTCGCGCGCAAAATCGAGTTCGGTGCCGTCGATATAGCTCAGACTTTTCGGGTCGACAAAGACCTTCACGCCATACGATTCAAAAATCTGATCGTCTGGCGCGATTTCGTCGACGTATTCCAGTTTATAAGCCATGCCGGAGCAACCGGTGGTGCGCACACCAAAGCGCAAGCCCAGTCCCTTGCCGCGTCGCTCCATATAACGGGTGACGTGGCGCGCTGCTTTTTCTGTCAGTGTGATTGCCATTGTTATGCCGTTGTTAAGCTAATGCTGCGTGTTTGGTTTTGTAATCGAGAACCGCTGCCTTGATCGCGTCTTCCGCCAGAATCGAGCAGTGAATTTTTACCGGTGGCAGTGCCAATTCTTCGGCGATCTGGGTGTTCTTGATTTCCAGCGCCTGATCCAGCGTCTTGCCTTTGACCCATTCGGTCACCAGGGAAGAAGACGCGATGGCCGATCCGCAGCCATAGGTTTTGAATTTGGCGTCTTGAATAATGCCGTCTTCGCCGACCTTGATCTGCAACTTCATGACGTCACCACAGGCTGGTGCGCCGACCATGCCGGTACCGATCGATTCATCGCCCTTTTCGAACGCGCCGACATTGCGGGGATTTTCGTAATGATCCAACACTTTATCTGAATATGCCATGCTGCTTCTCCTGAATCAGACTGCCTTGATTGACCGCCTGAAAAAATAATTGATTAATGCGCTGCCCACTGTATCGACGAAATATCGACACCATCTTTATACATATCCCACAGCGGCGACAGTTCGCGCAGCTTGGCCACTTTGTCTTTCATCAGTTTGATCGCGTAATCGATTTCCTCTTCCGTCGTAAACCGACCGATCGTGAACCGTATTGAGCTGTGCGCCAGTTCATCGCTGCGACCCAAAGCACGTAACACATACGACGGTTCCAGACTGGCCGAAGTACAGGCCGAGCCGGACGAGACCGCGATATCTTTAATCGCCATGATCAGCGATTCGCCTTCGACATAGTTGAAACTGACATTCAGATTATGTGGAACGCGGTGCGCCATATCGCCATTGATATACACTTCCTCGATTTCCTGCAGGCCGTTAGCCAGACGATCGCGCAGTTTCTGAATACGCTGGTTTTCGTCGTGCATCTCGAGTTTGGCAATGCGGAACGCTTCACCCATTCCGACGATCTGATGCGTTGCCAGCGTGCCGGAACGCATACCGCGCTCATGTCCGCCACCATGCATTTGCGCTTCGATACGAATCCGCGGTTTGCGGCGCACGTATAAAGCACCGATACCTTTCGGACCATAGGTCTTGTGTGCGGTTAATGACAGTAAATCGACTTTGATTTTTTCCATGTCGATCTCAATGCGGCCGGTAGCCTGCGCCGCATCACAGTGGAACACAATATTTTTGGAGCGACAGAATTCGCCGATCTCGGCAATCGGTTGAATCACGCCGATTTCATTATTGACCCACATGACTGATACCAGGATCGTGTCGGGGCGCACGGCAGCAGCTAACTGTTCAACCGTGATCAAACCGTTGTCTTGTGGCTCCAGATAAGTCGCTTCAAAACCCTGACGCTCCAGTTCGCGCACCGTATCCAGCACCGCCTTGTGTTCTGTCTTGACCGTAATAATGTGTTTGCCGCGGGTTTTATAAAAATGCGCGGCACCTTTCAGCGCCAGGTTATTACTTTCAGTCGTGCCGGAAGTCCAGACGATTTCACGCGGATCGGCACCGATCAGGGCAGCAACATGACCGCGCGCTTCTTCAACGGCGTGCTCAGCCGACCAGCCGTAGGCATGGCTGCGTGAGGCCGGATTGCCGAATTGCTCACGCAGATAAGGAATCATTTTGTCAGCCACACGTGGATCGATCGGCGTAGTTGCCGAATAGTCCATATAAATCGGAAAGTGCGGGGTTTCGACTGTTTTTAACAAAGTATTTGGCATGGTATTTTCAATTCAGTTTACAGAAGCAGATTGTTGGTTATGCATGACGATAACCTTTGGGCTGTGAGCACTTTGTTGGTTCGCCAGATCCTGCAGCGAGACCGAGTCCAAAAACTCCAGCATTTTAGCATTCAGGTTAGTCCAGAGATCGTGCGTCATACAGCGCGATTTTTTGCTCTGAACCTGATTGTGGCAGTTCTGCTTGCCACCGCATTGCGTTGCATCGATTGGCTCATCGACGGCCAAGATGATATCGGCCACCGTGATTTTGCCGGCGTCACGCGCCAGGTGATAACCACCACCCGGACCGCGCACCGATTCAACGATCTTGTGTCGGCGTAACTTGCCAAACAATTGCTCGAGATAGGAGAGCGAAATTGACTGACGCTCGCTGATCTCGGACAAACTGATCGGCATATCACGTTGATTTACTGCCAAGTCAATCATGGCCGTCACAGCAAAACGGCCTTTGGTGGTGAGCCGCATAGTCCTGCTCCTGGATTTGCAAAAAAATAATAAATGGTGATTGGGATAAAAGTAATTCCTACTTATTTGCTCAAGTATAGCAAAGTTGAGTTGTTTTGTCAGGCGCTCGCTAATTCCCAATGCATGCCGGTGACGGAATTCGGGTTTCCAGCAATCGGGTCGTCGCCAATTGTTGATCAACCCGCAGGTATGTGATGATCCGGTCCAGTGAGGCTTGGATTGACTCGGCTTTGTTCGCATTCAACCGGTCATTTGAATGATAAGTCTGGTTACTTCTTCTGAAAATATTATGCAAATTAGTTTGAAAAACAGCTACTTCTCTCAAAAAATTGATGTAAATGCGGCGCTGCAGAAATTCCGTGAAGCTGCGCCCGAAGACAGAAACATAAAAATTCAAGAGATGATTGGCTGGTTTGACCCTGTGTACGAATGGTTTGGCGGATACAACAAGCAAAAGGCACTGAGTTATTTGTTTGAGATGGCCCAAGCAGATGTCGCAAATAAAAAGCCGGATATTACGGACGAAGAAAGGGTCGCGAATCGTGACAAAGCGATTGCAGCTTTTAAAGGGTTAGAGAGTTGCACGAATTCTCTTAGTTCGAAGTTTGAGATTACCAATGACGCGAACGGAAAGTTAATATTTAAAGTCCACAACACCTACCCAATAGCAGAGACAGCTCCTGCGCCTGTTGAATTTTCAGTCTTCGATACCCAGCAAGCCAAACAGGACTGGAACAGTATCAAAAGCAGCTTTACCCACAACAGACCTCAAGCCGCAGCTTTGTTTAACAAAATGGCTGGCAGCAGCAACTCAATAGAAAAAATTGACTGTTTTACGCAACTGGCTGATTTGGCATGCCCCGACGATCAAGGCAAATTCAAGATCAGCATTTCTGGTGGAGTAGTTGCCTATCGGGCATCGGTCAAACTGGGGATTGGTGATGTAGTACTCGCTAAGGACTTGGGCTGTCAAAAGTCACAAATTGAGGAAATAACGAAATCGTTGTTGAACTTCCCAGGAGCTGTGCAAGCCGCAGATCTTGGATCGGATGAATGCATGGTCACTGATAAGACCACACCCAAGATGCTTCTAATCGCAGCAGGATTTCTTGGAAATTTGTTCAATCAGAATGACGAAATTAAATCAACTGCAGCAAAAATATTAACCAAGATGTGTGATCCGAGCAGAACCCTGGACGAAGATATTGCAAGCTGTGTAGAACTCAGTAAATTGGATAACCGGTTTGTATTTTCGACTAGTGTTGGCACTTCTGCTGAATGTGTAATGATCGGGGGTATTCATTTTGCTGATCGGCCAAAGCCACCACCAAGATTTGGTCCAAAACTTCCACCGGAAATGCGCGCAATTGAGAAATTTAAGGCATTGCCCAAGTTGACTAAGGCAACAAAAAGCAAGGAGGCGCCAGAGGCCATGACAACCGCTCTAAAAGACGAAAGCGGCAAGATAATTGCTTACCGTGATCCGCTCAAAAAAGGCTATCAGTGGGTCGCACTTCCCCCTGAAAAGCGGACAAGAAACGAGGGAACATATAAAAAATTAACCCATGTTGGTACTGACTATGTCGGGTTGACTTTTCATCGTCCCTACAGGTTAAAGGGAAAACTCTTTGATCCGTCGGCACCACACCCCAGAACTTTTACCTTTGCCGCGAGCCATTCACAAATTTTGACGTGTATTAAAGATAATAATTTGGACTGCATTATTCCGCAAATTCGCATCAATAAAACACAATTTTTGTCACGAAATATGGGAGCTCAAGATATGTACGATCTCGCCATTTCGGAAGACCATAACTTCGACCATAGACAATGGCGGGAGGTTTTGCAAAATTTGGATGTGCTGCACGGTAATGGAATTGTTCACCGAGATATCAAATGCGAAAATATGGTGTTGTATAAAAATAAAGTCCGCTTGGTTGACCTTGATTCGATGGGATATGTGGGTTCATTTGGAGACAAGGATTGTGTAGGTACGCCCGCATACCTTCATCCGATTTTAAGGTATTCAAGTTATAACAAGGTTTTCAGCGGTGTACCGTACGAAAAAATTATTGATCAGTATGCAATGCTCAACTCAATGATTTCTGTATTTTATGACGGTTACCTTCCTAAAAATGGTGTATTCAATCTGAACAAAATTAATGAATTTTTAAGGTGTTTGCCCTGCAAGGACGAGCTAAAGAAAGAATTAAGAAGTTTTTTATTTTATCCTTTGCGCTGCCCTCTACCTGCGCACAGGCGTTTGGAGCAGTTTGTTCTGCCGTAATGATAGTTCAGCGTTGGTTTCAATAAAGATGTCATAGCTGATTTGCAAGTTGCTTGATTTGCCTGTGCCAAAGCATTACCGGCACAAACCGCCAGGCCAGAAACAGCCCGGTGATCGCGGCGGCGCTCCACATCAGCGCAGAACCGGGGCCAATGATGCCCGTGTCGGAGTGCCGCGAGGGCAGCATCAATACGACCAGGAAAATCATCGCGCTAACGATGGTGCGCCGGTTCAGCCATCCAGCGTTGATGACGTTCTGCTCCGTGAGCCGGTTAATTTTTTCGATCAGCTGATGCACATTGCGTTCATGCCGCAAGGCCGATTTGCGCATATCCGTCCAGGCAATATCGGTTCGCCCCGAAGCGCGGATTGCGGCGATTTCATCAAAATAATCCGCACACAATGTCAGCAGCCGGTCGCACACAGCCAGGTTCAAATGATTGTCCCGTGCCAGGATGCGAATCTGGCTGATGATGCTGGTGACGGCTTTGCCATGTTCCAGATATTGTTCGTGCATCTGCAACTTTGCTTCGGCTTCCTGCTTCCTGTGTTTTTCAGCGATCTTCCGCGCTTCGGGCAATAACGTTTCGGTCACTAACAGGTCGACGCTATTCATGTTGGCAGGATCGCCAAATTCAACCAACCACGGGCACTCGATCGTCAACGCAGTCAGCTCAGCGCCAATCTGTGTACGCTTGCGTTCTACCCATTTGCTGTCATAGCAGCAGGCCAGAATTTGCGCATGCATGGTCGCCAGTTGTGGTCGGCTTAACCTGGCGTTGCCGTACATGAGCTGATCGATATCGACTGGATGATCTTTGCCTGCCGGATTTTTCAGCAGCGCATTTTTTAATTCCCAGGCGGCGACAAACTGGTCGCAGATCGCATGCCAACGCTGCACAATTTCCGCCGCGGCGCTATTGCCGACCCTGGCGTAAATCTCGAGTACCCGATATTGGTACAGCTGACTCAGCCACAAGGCTGCCGCATCATCGCCCTTGATTGCCAGACTGGCGCCTTCCAGGATCGCCGCCAGCGCGATGCTTTGACCTTTCCAGACCGGCGGGATGCCGGGGGCAAGATGCAGGATCAAGGTCAAGAGTTGGACGTCAACCGAGCTGGTGGCATCGCTGCGCATCGTCAGCAACAGGCGCACTACATTCTGATCTTTTTGCACGTTACGGAACCACGCCAACAGCTGGCCATTGGACATATCGGTGACGCCCAATTCCCATTGATGAGCGAGCGCGACCCCAAGTTGTTCGGGCTGAAAATAACTCTGTTCACCCAGGTGATAGGGCTGAGCGTAAGCCTGTTCGGCATCCTGGCGCTTCGGCTCTGCCAGACTGACGTCGCCCGCCAGCCAGCGTTCCAGTTCGACTTTGCCCCAGCGCTGAGCCGGATCGCGCAGCAGCAATCCGCGCACCAGTTTGGCAGTCTCCGGATCTTTGATGCCGCTGGTGACGATATTTTTGGTGGTCAGGTGATGCAGAATCACCGCATCAGATAAATCCTTGAATGGATGTTGACCGGTAGATGCTTCCAGAATGATCATCCCCAAAGCCCAGTAGTCGGCCTTGGCATCAATTACCCCCGACAGGCTTTCCGGCGCAGCGTACGGCAGGGTGCGCGCAACGCCGGTGTAGCGCTGGGTGACATCGAGGATGGAGGCGATCCCGAAATCTGTCAGTACCAGATCCAGTGGCTGCAACTGCCGGATCAGAATATTTTCCGGTTTCAGATCACGGTGCACCAAACCGTTGGCGTGAATGTCGGCCAATGCCAGCGCCAGTTCCTGGATGATGACGCGCACCCGGCCGACATCAAGCGGCTGTTCCAGCATGCCGCGCAAGGAGCCGCCACGACAGTACTCCATCAGTTCATAGGCATAGCCGTCGGATACGCCATAGGCGATGATCTCAACCCGGTGCGCCTTGTCGATCCGCGCCAGCCGTTCCTGCACCGCGGGATTGGGCAAAATACCGTGACGATAAATTTTGGCAACCAGTTGGTCGCCGCCTGCCAATGCCTGCACCAGTAACAGCTCGGCCTCGGCACCTTTGGCAGGCATGGCTTCAGCGATCCGGTAATGCTGGCTTAAGGCGCTGGGCAAATTGATCAGGCTGGTCGGTGCCGCTCTGGCGACCAGTGGGCGATCGCAATACAGGCATTGCGTGCTGCCAGCCGGGTTGGCCTGTGCGCAGTCAGGATACGGACAGATGACTGTCGCTGCTGCTGTGGCCACCTGGGATTCGGGAGCACGCGGCGCCTCTTGCACAACCAGATCGACACCGGCCAGCATCGTGCCGCAGGTGCAACGCATGACGTCGGGATTGTTTTGCCTGCCGCAGCTGGGGCAGGTTCTGATATATGTCGTCATCTATGAACGCCAGGATGGCTGCACAAAGGCGAGCCCCTGGTCGAGACAGTGCTGTTCCAGCCTTGCCATGTCGCCGCGTTGCGGTATGCCGATATACCAGACTTTTTTCCCATCGACCATGACCTGAATTTGTTTGTCCACTGATTCATCTTGATTGTTGCCATATTTTTTTTGTCCGCGTTCAGTCAGCAATTCCAGCGTCTGATTTTCCGATCCGCGCCATTTTCGGCTGGTCGGGCGCTGATCAATAAAGGGTTCCGGAATCAGCACATCCAGCCTGTTCAGGATGGCGGCGTGCTGATTGTTCAGGGTGCCGTAGGGGTAGCCGCTGTAACACAAAATATCCCAGTCCGAGTCCGATTGCCTGCGCCATTGATGCAATCCGTCCAGCAACGCCGACAAGGCCTCGGGTTGATCAAACGGCTCGCCGCCGGACAGCGTAATCCCGTCCAATGCCTGTTTCGCGCTGACCTTTTTGCACCACGCGAGCAGTTGTGCGACCGACATCCTGCGATTGAGTTGACTGTCCCAGGTATCTTGCGACACGCAGCCCTTGCAACCGATGCTGCAACCCTGCAGCCAGATGCCGATACGCTTTCCCGGGCCGAGCACGGTCACGGGGTAGTGGGCCTTGTTGATATTGATTTGCATCGTCACTTTTTATGAAACATGTCGCGTAACAAAGCACCGACGTCATGACTGATCGGCTCACCCTGTTTGTGCATCAGACGCAAGTGCAGGACAAAATTCTCCAGCACCAATTTTGCGGCAACGGCCAGCAGGGTTAAATGCCGATCTTCTTCGCTGAAGTTTTCCAGCGCGGCAGCCATGTCGCACACGTGGTTGGCGATGACACTGCGCAAATTGGCATCATTGAACGGCAGGTCGGCAAAATCGATCGGATCTTCGCGTTCGACTTCTTCCATCAGTTGTTCCAGCTCCTGGGCGGTAATCGACATCCATAGACTCCCTAAGTTAACAATAAAGTCAGTTCAATCACACGATCCTGTTCTTTTAATTCCTGCACCAGCAGCTTTTGCTTGCCGGCCAGCTCATGCTCAAACAGGGCACGTGACAGCGGGTTGATAAAATTTGATTCGAGGGCATTGCCGATGCCGCGTCCGCCATTGCTCAGGTCGCCCACACAGCGGGCAAACAAGGCTGCTTTGACTTCGTCAGACAGACTCAGCTGCAACTTGAATTCATCAAACAGGCGACGCGCGATATTATGCAGCATGCCGACCAGAATCCGCTCGCCGACTTCGGGTGTAATAAAATTAAACACCACGATATTGTCGCCGATCCGGTTCAGCAATTCCGGACGCGCCAGTTTGAATTTGAAATAGTCGTCGATGGCGGCACGAACCCTGGCCTCGACCAGATCGTAGGAATCCCCAGCCTTGACCTGCTGCTGGCGCACACCATTCTGGTCCTCGACAAATATCCCCAGATTGGACGTGAACACCAAAATCGTTTCAGAAAAATAGGCGGTCTCACCGCGTCCATCAGTCAGTCGCCCATCTTCCAGAATCTGCAAAAATTTATCGAGGATTTGCGGGTGGGCTTTCTCAATCTCATCGAACAACACCACCGAGAAAGGTTTCTCGCGCACCGAATTGGTCAACTCACCGCCTGCGTCGTAGCCTACATAACCGGGTGGCGCGCCGAGCAGGCGTGCGCCACTGTGCGCGTCGGCAAATTCGCTCATGTCGAAGCGCAGATAGGCGCGTTCATCACCGAACACCAGTTGCGTCAGCGTTTTGGCCATCTCGGTTTTTCCGACTCCGGTGGGTCCGGCAAAAAACAACACGCCGCGCGGGCGATTCGCGCCGGATCTGGCTTGCGCGCCGGTCATGCCCATCACCGAGCGCTTTAAGATATCCAGCGTCTTGACCACCGCCGGATGCTGTCCTTTGACCCTCTCCTCGATGAAGGGCAGGGCGTCGCGGATTTTTTCGCGCAGATACTCCTTGCGCCACGGATTGTCCAAGGCGCCAAGTTGATAGCAGCGCACCGCATCATCGACATCCTGAATGCCCAACTGGCTGCGGTCGGCCAGCTCGGTGATGTCGGACAGCGATGTCAGATTCATGCCCTCGGTGCCTTCGGCAAACCGTTTTAAAAATTGCTTGCGTGCTGTCTCGCCCGCTTCGGGATAGCCGGCAAACAGGGCGGCCAGCTGTTCGGCGCTGGCATGGCGGGTTTCATAATCGGGTTTGGCGATAATCAGACTGGCGACCCGTTCATTGTCCAGCGTGTACCAACCGGGCAAATCCTGGGTGCGGTTCACCAGCCAGATGATCGGGTTGTACAGCGGGCGGGAGTGGGTCGACTGGGGCGGTTCCAGCGTCACGATGGTGGTCGCGGCCAGCGCCAGTTTTTCAGCGGCGACAAAGAAGCGATACTCGGCCTCACTTAAATGACTGGCTTCGCGACTGATGCGCGAGGCAAAATCGATCACCAGTGCACAGCGCGCGGCACGTTGGGTGCTGCAGTTTTTCATGATATTGCTGAGCGTTTCCAGACTGATGATTTGAGAACCGTTCTTCAGTTTGAGCTCAAACAATTTTTCGGCCTGCTCGCGCGTGGCGGTTTCGTCAGGGTAGACGCGGATGCCGTCGGTTGGGTCGTAGATCAGTAAAAATTTGTAGTCGCGCTCGCGCAGGGATTCCCATAAGGCGCGAATGAATGGCACCAGGGCCGGGCCACTGGCGGTCTGCGCCAGAAAATTATCGTGAATACCGCCGGAAATTACAAACTGCGAGCGGATTGCGAGGAGTCGTTCTAAATCACTTTGCCAGCGAGGTATTGGAATAGTCATGGGGCCTGGTCGATTTCACGAGTTTTCAAAGTATGGTTCGATCGTCTTTGTTCGGCGTCAGTAAAAGTTGGTAACTGCTGGGCATCAACCAGTTGCACCGGCACTTCACCGGCTTCCAGACGGCGTGTGACATTCAATCCCAGACCACGCGCTTCCATGGCTTTGAGCAGTGCCGGAAATTCAGCGCACCAGCGGTCTTCGGCCAGATGATCCAGCACGGAACGCTCGTTACTGTTGTTCCTGACGGCGCGAATGACATTGAAGTTGGCGGTGTGGGTCTGTTCATTGATACGCAGGCGCACCATATAGTCACCCCATTCGTGACGCCGGAAATGGACGATGCCGCCTTCAACAAACAAGGTGTCGCTGAATTCCTGTACCTGGTATCCCAAGTCCTTCAAAGACTGACGCAACACCAGAGCGCTGGCTTCCTGCACCTGCTGTTGCTGGATGGCGTCCAGATGCAGCTGAATCTGGCGGCGCAGTTCATTTTTCAGTAATTCCTGGCGTTCTTTCGGCAACTGTTCAGCCAGCTGTTTGACCAGAGCGTTTATCGGTTCCGGCATGGCGTCGAGGTGGGCAATGCGCGTCAACAGGCGTTGCACGTCATGATCAGGCTGGGGAGTGCTGATCGCAGTGCCGAATTCGGGCAGGTTACGCGTGGCATCGGTCCAGGCTTGCTGATCCATGCGCGCAGCTGCGCTGGTGAGCATGATTGATTTGATTTCTGCATTGTAGCTTTGCAGCGCATGCAGGAAATTGGCCGCTTCCAGATCCAAAGGATTGGCAAGCGGTCGGCCGCGTTGAATTTTTTCGCTGACACCAAGACGTTCACTGAGGGTCAACAACTGGCTGAATTCAAGTTCAGCCCGCTCCAGGTTTCGTTGCAGCGATTGCTCGCGCTGCACGGCGGCATTGTGTTGCTGGTCCAGCAGTTTGCCGCGCTGCTGCTCGTGACGCTCTTTCAGAGCGGCACTCTCCTGATAACCCTGTTGAATCGCCTCTGCCGCGCGGATCACCGCGGCAGACAGCAAGACTTCGATCGGGTTGGCAACCAGCAAAGCTGTGCTTGGACCACTCATCCAGTTCTCCGTGAAATTTCAGGTGACGCGGTCCGAACCACTCAGCTTTCTTGAATGCGTTTGGCAATGTGCTGCAGCGACTCTTCGACCTGATCCACCAGGATCAAACACAGGTCGCCTTCATTGAGTTTTTCCAGCGCCAGATCAATCGCAATAAATTCCCCGGTAATTTCACTGATGTTTTTGGTGCGCTTGGCATTTTTCAATCCCGAGCGCAACAGGGCGACCACTTCGCCGTCGACACGGCCGCGCTGACATTGATCCTGGTACAGAATCACATCATCGAATGCCGCACCGAGGATTTCGGTTTGCTGGCGAATGTCCTGATCACGACGGTCACCGGCTCCGCTGATTACCACTGAACGACGCTTGGCCGGGATGGTTTCCACCGCGCTCACCAAGGCGGCAATGGCGTCCGGATTATGACCATAGTCGGCAATCAGGGTGGCGCCTTTGTAGGTAAACATGTTGAAGCGACCTGGTGCGTTGTCGGTATCATTGGCGAACGATTTCAGACCGGTTTCAATTGCCTGCCAGCTGATCCCCACCGCCCAGGCGGCGGCAACTGCGGCCATGACATTTTCAACCTGAAACCTAATCGCTCCGCCATGGGTGATGGTGACCTGCGCCAGCGGGATCTGGTGTTTGAATGTACCTTCAGCGGCGACGATCATGCCGCCTTCAACATACACGACCCGATTGCCCTGGGCGCGATGGGTGGCCATCACGGCTTCGCGCCGGTCGGCAGCAAAGAAGGTGACTTTGCCCATGCAGTTTTCTGCCATGGCGGCGACGATCGGATCGGCGGCATTCAACACCGCATAACCATCGTCGGCCACGTTCTGTACGATGACCCGTTTCAATACCGCCAGATCTTCAACGCTGGTGATGTAGTTCAAACCAAGATGGTCACCGGTGCCGATATTGGTGATCACCGCCACCTTGCAACGGTCAAACGCCAATCCTTCGCGCAGTACGCCGCCACGCGCCGTTTCAAATACCGCCGCATCGACATCCGGATGCAACAAGACATTGCGGGCACTTTTCGGACCACTGCAGTCGCCCGAATCAATCCGTTGTCCTTCGATATACACGCCATCGGTATTGGTCATGCCGGTGCGTAATCCGGCTGCAGTCAGCAAATGTGCGATCAGACGCACGGTGGTGGTTTTGCCGTTGGTGCCGGTGACTGCGACGATCGGAATGCGGCCATCGTTATCATCATCAAACATCGTCGAGACAATCGCCTCGCCGACCTGGCGACCTTTGCCAAACGAGGGCGAGATATGCATGCGCAGGCCAGGCGCGGCATTGACTTCGACAATCCCGCCATGCTGTTCTTCTATCGGTTTTAACACGGTGTCACAGACCAGATCGACACCGCAAATATCGAGACCCACCATTTGTGCTGCCGCCACCGCGCGTGCCGCCACTTCCGGATGCACATCGTCAGTCACGTCCGTGGCCGAGCCGCCGGTGGACAGATTGGCGTTATTGCGCAGATGCACGCGTTTGCCGCGGGGTGGAATCGATTCGGCAGTAAAGCCTTGCGTGGCAAGGCTGCCCAGAGCGATGTCGTCGATACGGATTTTGGTGAGCGAGGTGGCATGTCCCGATCCGCGTTTCGGGTCAAGGTTAACCTGATCGACCAGCTGCTTGATCGTTTTCGAGCCGTCACCGACTACCTGCGGCGGATCACGGCGTGCTGCCGCAATCAGTTTGTTGCCGATCACCAGCAATCTGAAATCGCTGCCGGGTACGTAGCGTTCAATCAGAATTTCATCGCCGAATTCAATTGCTGCGCTATATGCTGCATCGAGTTGCTCGCGCGTTTTGATGTTGACGGTCACGCCTTTACCCTGATTGCCATCTTTGGGTTTCACCACCACCGGCAGGCCGATTTCATTGGCCGCCTTCCAGCCGTCGTCAGCGCTGTCGATTGTGCGACCGAGCGGGACCGGCACACCGGCAGCACTCAGCAGTTTTTTGGTCAGTTCTTTGTCTTGCGCGATGGCTTCCGCGATCGCGCTGGTGCAATCCATTTCCGCAGCCTGAATACGGCGTTGTTTGCTACCCCAGCCAAACATCACCAGGCTGCCGTCGGTCAGGCGCCGGTACGGAATATTGCGCGCCACGGCGGCCTGCACGATCGATCCGGTTGACGGTCCCAGACGCACTTCTTCGTCAAGTTCGCGCAGGTCATCCAGTGCCCGGTCGAGATCAAAAAAACTGTCCTGCAGCGCCGCAGTAACCAGTTTTTCAGTTAATTCGAAGGCCAGTCGGCCGACCGCTTCTTCGGAATATTCAACCACTACCTGAAAAATGCCGGTCTCGACAGTTTGCGTGGTGCGGCTGAAGGTCACCGGACAACCGGCCGAGGACTGCAGGCCCAGAGCGACATGCTCAAACACATGGGCGATCGGAATGGCGTCGTGATAGCCGGTAGGCTGCAAAGAACTCAGCTCGGGAAAACGCGCGCGCAGTCGGTTTTCGAAGTCAGGAAGGTTGATGATATTCAGTTCGTCAGCATTACATTTCACAATCGCTTCAATGGCAGTGTGATGGCTCCAGAGGTTGGGGCCGCGTAAGGCTCGAATACGTGAAACTTCCATAAAATAAATGTCCTAAAGTCTGTTGTGACGAATACGTTAAAAAATCTGCGGTACGCCAGTTGAAGTCACTGATGCGTCAATAGTGGGTCTTCTTCGGATTGGATTCAAACGTGCGCAATCCTGCTTCAATCAGTTCCGGTGAAATATTCAATGCCCAGGCCGCAGCAACTGCCGCCATGACATTGCTCGGCTGGGCAGCCTTGCTTGGTTTCAGGGATGACAGCGGCAGCAGGGCCAGTTCATTGTTGCCATGGGCCAGAACGATGCAGTTGTTGCGCAAAAATACCACGCGCTCGCCTTCGGCGCGATGTTTGGCAACTGCTGGCAGATGTTGATTATCGCCATAAAAAATCACATGGCCATCGCATAATTCGGCCATCTCGGCGATACGCGGATTGTCGGCATTCAAGACCGCCACGCCGCTCGGCAGGATCACATCGACCTGGGTACGAATCACATTGATCAGGCGCTCCTGATCGTCAATATAGAATTCGCTCAACTGCTTCGGCTTGAGATGTTCATCGATTTCGCACACCACGCCGACTGCGCATTTGTCGTAGACCAGACCTTCGGAAAGAATCATCTTGTGGCTGGTTTCAAATACGGCAGCGCTGATCGAGCGGTTGATTAACAGGCGCTGACCGGCATCCCAGGTGATCGCATTATTGCTGTCGATCTGACGGTGATCCAGATACAACCCGGTGCTGCATGCCAGCCCGACGTGTTTGCCGCTCACGTACAGCAAATGCGAAATTAACTTGGAGATCAGCGTTGATCCGCTCGCTTCGGTCACGCCAACGATGGGAATGCGACCCGAGCCCTCGTTCGGAAATAAATGTTCGATAATCGCGCTGCCAATCGGACGCGGCAAGCCGCTGGCCGGTTTCAGATGCGCCAGCAAACCCGGACCGGCATTGACTTCAATGACCGCGCCTCGCTGCTCGTGCAGGGGTTTGGAAATATCTTCGACCACCAGATCCACACCGGCTACGTCCAGCCCGACCACGCGCGCGGCGAGGGTCGCCATGGCGGCGATACTGGGGTGAATTGCATCGGTGACGTCAAAGGCGACATTGCCGTTGCGCTGAATTAAAACGCGCTTGTCTTTGGGCGGAATATCGTAAGCGGTAAAGCCTTGACGTTCCAGTTCCAAAATAATCTCAGCGCCGTTTTGCGGGCCCAATGCATTCAATGGGAACTCTTCGGTCAGGCCGCGGCGCGGATCGGAATTAATCTGGTCATCAACCAGTTCGATAATATTGGACGTGCCGTTTCCAGTGACCCAGGCCGCCTCACCGGCAGCCACCGCCACAACTTTTTTGCCGACCACCAGCACGCGATGCTCATTACCGGGAATGAATTGTTCAACGATCACCGCGCTGCCGCCACCTTTGCGATCTGCCAGCCGGAACGCGGCATGCACGTCCGCTTCGGTTTTCAGGTCCAGCGATACGCCGCGACCATGATTGCCGTCATACGGTTTCAATACCACCGGCAGCCCAATGTCCTGCGCCGCTTCCCAGGCTTCCACGTCGCTGTGAACCAGCGTACCTTCAGGAACCGGCACGCCGCAGGCTTTGAGCAGTGATTTGGTCAGATCTTTGTCGGTCGAGATACTCTCGGCAATCGCACTGGTCTGATCGGTTTCTGCAGTCCAGATACGACGCTGCCTGTTTCCGTAGCCCAGTTGTACCAGGTTGCCATCATTGAGGCGCATCCAGGGAATCGAGCGGCTCGAGGCTGCATCGACGATATGCGCTGTTGACGGGCCGAGGCACAAGGTGTCTACCAGTTCGCGAATTTCGGCGACTTTGGCGCTGACGTCAAATGGGGTGTTGTCGATCGCTGCGAGCAGCAATTCGCGGCCCGCTTCGAGTGCGGCGCGCCCAACCTGTTCCTGCCGGGTGCGAAACGCCATCTTGTACAGACTCGGTTCGGCGGCCTTGCGCGTTTTGCCGAACCCGGTACGCATGCCGGCCAGATTCTGCAACTCCAGCACGATATGTTCCAGGATATGCGCCGCCCAGGTGCCTTCGCGCAAACGCTCGATAAATCCGCCGCGCTCGCCAACGCCACAGCGATGTTCGATCAGTGTAGGCAGCCATGCGGTCAGTCTGTCGGTCAAACCCGGGATGGTGTTGGAAGGGTATTGCTCCAATTCGCCAATTTCGACCCATGCTTCAATCACCGGGCGATAGGTCCAAATATTCGGCCCACGCAGGTACGTCACGCGGGTAAATTTGATTTCTTTCTTATTTGTCATTTATTTTATCTTCACCTGCATCTGGGGCGGGATTACCCAAAATCGATCTCGTTAGTCTTGCAATTTTTTATCGGGCTTGTTATTGAATTGATGATTGCTTTTATACTGCGATTCTTGTTGTTATTCTTATTGTGCTTCTTATTCCGCTTCTTATTGTATACTCCCGATCAAATAATTCGAGTACAAAAATAAACATTGAGCTCAACAGAATACCGTATCTTGATTTTCCAGCACTGCGATTGCATCCTCTAAAACTTGCTGGATTGATCTGCTCTCCTGAAATACGAATTTCCTTTCACATTTTTTTGCGCCTCGCCTGCACAGCTTGCGATGGCAATCTGGAGTTTTCAAAACAATGACAATGAAACAAGTTGCAGATGAACTGACCCTGTCCAATTTGCCGCAAACCTGGAGAGACATCGTTGCCAACCAGCTCACCTCCGGTGAGAACGCATTGACTGCCCTGGAGGTTGACCTGGATGAGCGATTAAATTTTCGCAAAGGCATACTCGTCGCAACCGAATCACGTTTGTTCTCACAGGCGCCCGGAGAAACCGAATGGAAAAGCTGGGACTATCGTGCCGATTTAATATTAAAACACCATGATCATGCCGGCATCGGCCACCTTGAGTTAACCGATGCGCATGGCTTGCTGGCGTCCTGGCGTTTCACGCTGACGCAAAATCTGTTGGCGACCCGTTTCGTTGATCAGTTCAATCTGTACCAAAACAGCCAGATCACCGGCGAGCCGATTCTGCCGCCTGATCAGCTGATCTGCCCAAGCTGTAAGGCACCGCTTGAGCCGGATCAGGATGAATGTCCGATCTGCGCCAAGGTCATTCATACTCCGCCATCAACCCGCACCCTGTTTCGCCTGTGGCGCTTCGCCAAACCGTATCAAGGCCAGCTGTTTATCGGCTTTATTCTGACCTTGCTGGGCACAGCGGCAGGTCTGGTGCCGCCGTACCTGACCGGCCCAATACTGGATAAAATCCTGATCCCGTATCAGGAAACCAAGCAGATTGATCCGGCAGTAGTGACTTTGTATTTGGGCGGTCTGCTTGGCTCGGCGCTGTTTGCCTGGCTGTTGAACTGGCTGAGAACTTATATTCTGGCGCTGGTTTCCGAACGCATCGGTTCGGATTTGCGCACGGCCACCTATGAACATTTGATGCGGCTGTCGCTCGAATATTTTGGTGGTAAACGCACCGGAGATCTGATGTCGCGCATCGGCAGTGGTACCGATCGGATTTGCGTATTCCTGTCCCTGCACCTGCTCGATTTTGCCACCGACGTGATTATGTTGGGCATGATCGCCGTGTTTCTGGTCAGAGAAAATGCCATGCTGGCCCTGGTCACGCTGGCGCCATTACCGTTTATCGCGTGGATGATTCACATCGTGCGCGACCGTCTGAAAAACGGATTTGAAAAAATCGACCGGGTCTGGGGTGAAGTCACCAATGTGCTGGCCGACACGATTCCAGGTATCCGGGTTGTGAAAGCCTTTGCCCAGGAACAGCGCGAAGCGAATCGTTTCCATGAAGCGAATCGTCACAACCTGGTGGTCAATGACAAGCTCAACAAAGTCTGGGCCCTGTTTTCTCCGACAGTATCGTTGTTGACCGATATCGGCATGCTGGTGGTCTGGGCTTTCGGTATCTGGCAAATCTATCGCGGTGAAATTTCTGTCGGTGTGCTGGTGTCGTTCATCGCGCTGATGGGACGTTTCTACGGCCGTCTCGATTCAATGAGCCGCATCGTCTCGGTCACGCAAAAATCTGCCTCGGCGGCAAAGCGGGTGTTCGATATTCTGGATCATGTCTCCAGCGTGCCGGAACCGGCCAATCCCGTTAAAGTGGAAAACGTGAAGGGACATATCGAACTGCGCGAGGTGGGATTCCGCTATGGGAATCGTTCAGTCAATCGTGGTATTACGCTGGACATCAAACCGGGTGAGATGATCGGTCTGGTCGGACACAGTGGTTCCGGTAAAAGTACCCTGGTCAATCTCATCTGCCGTTTCTACGATGTCGCAGAGGGTGCAATTTTATTGGACGGAGTCGACATCCGTTCCTTCGGTATTGCTGACTACCGGCGCAATATCGGACTGGTGTTGCAGGAGCCGTTTCTGTTTTTCGGCACCATCGCGGACAATATCGCCTACGGCAAACCGGGTGCTTCGCGCGATGAAATCATGAACGCGGCACGCGCTGCGCATGCGCATGAATTCATTTTGCGTTTGCCACAAGGTTACGATTCAATGGTGGGTGAGCGCGGGCAGGGCCTGTCGGGTGGTGAACGGCAACGGATCTCGATCGCACGCGCCTTGCTGATCGATCCGCGCATCCTGATCATGGATGAAGCCACTTCATCGGTCGATTCCGAGACTGAAAAGGAAATCCAGAAAGCTCTGGATAATCTGGTCAAAGGCCGCACCACGATTGCGATTGCGCATCGGCTCTCAACCTTGAACAAGGCTGACCGTCTGGTCGTGATGGATCGTGGCGTCGTGGTGGAAGAAGGCAAGCACGAAGTCTTGATGGCGCAGCAGGGCGCTTACTATCGTTTATATCAGGCCCAGGCACGCAACGCCGCCGTGTTATTAGAAGCAGGGATCGAGTGATGCACACTACCGAATTTGAACTCAGCCGCAACGCCTTTGGTAAATTGATTTTGACCGCCAATGGTGAAACCCACGAGGGCGTGACGCCGGTGCGCGCATTCCCGATTCAGACGCCGGAGGCAAATATCTCGCTGGTGTCCGGGGATGGACGCGAAGTCGCCTGGATTGACCGGCTGCTCGATTTATCGCAACCAGTGCGCGAGTTGATTCTGGATGTCCTGGCCGGTAACGAATTTGTTCCGGAAATTTTAAGCATTATCAGCGTCTCCAGCTTTTCGACGCCGTGCACCTGGACCGTTAACACCGACCGCGGCGAGACCAGCTTTGTCTTGCGCGTCGAAGAAGATATCCGCCGCATTGGCGACAGTTTGCTGATCACCGATAACCACGGCATCAATTATCTGATTCGGCAACCGACCAAGCTGGAAAAATCTGCCCGAAAAATATTGGACCGCTTTCTGTAATGAGCTTATTGAACCATCCGTTTGTTTTGCAGCTGAAAACGCGACTCAAAGGACAATGGCTGTTCGGTTGGCGTTTGACCGAAATAGGCAGCCTGATCAGTTTCGCACTGCGCCGGATTCGTCAGGGCCAGCTGGTTCAGGTATCGGGCAGTCTGACCTTCACAACGGTATTGGCGCTGGTGCCGATCCTGACCATTGCCTTGGCAATTTTCACGGTATTCCCGTTGTTCACGACGTTTCGCGCCTCGCTCGAAGCCTATTTTATTCAGAGCCTGATGCCCAAGGCGATCTCGACCAATATTCTGAGTTACCTCAATCAATTCGCCACCAAGGCAACGCGACTGTCGGCGTATGGCGCGGTAGCCTTGATGGTGACCTCACTGGCCATGCTGGCCACCATCGACAAAGTCTTCAATGAAATCTGGCGTGTAAAGCAGAAACGTCCGCTGTTAAAACGGATGATGGTGTATTGGGCCTTGATTACTCTCGCCCCCTTGCTGATGGGAGTCTCGCTGACTGTCACGTCTTACCTGTTTGCTGCTACCTCGGATGTGGTCGGGACGATTCCCGGCAGCAAAGCGCTGTACAGCATTGCCTCAGTCGTGCTGACCACCTGTGCCTATACGCTGTTGTACATCGCGGTGCCGAATCGCAAGGTGGACTGGCGTGACGCAGCCTGGGGTGGTTTGGTGGCCGGGATATTGTTTGAAATTGCCAAGCGCATTTTCGCCGCATTCGTGATTCATATGCCGACCTACACGATTGTGTATGGCGCTGTAGCGCTGATACCGATTTTCCTGATCTGGATCTACACCTCCTGGCTGATCACCTTGTTTGGCGCAGTGATTGCCGCTTCGCTGCCGGTGGTCAAATATGAACGCTGGTGGCATGTGCCCAGGCCCGGCAGTCGCTTTGTTGATGCGATCGCTTTGCTGGAAGTTCTGCTTTACGCCCGCAACCGTTCGAATCAGGCTGGCTTGACGAGCTGGGAAATTCGCGAAAAAACCCGTTTGGGATTTGATGAGATTGAAAGCCTGTTGAATCAAATGACCCGGGCAGGGTGGGTTGGCCGCGTCGATGCAGATGAATTTCCCAAGAAAAAGGCCACACCATTGCTGGGTTCGGAGTGCTGGGTGCTATTGGCCAATCCTGGCGTCTTGCTGATTTCAGACGTCTACCGCCTGTTCGTATTTGAATCGCAATCGGATGCGCGCCTGACCAAGAAAGTCGAAGAGGCGATTGAGCAGGGTTTGCAGGAAACCTTGGAACACTATTTTTTGCCGAAGCGTTGAGTTCTATGCGCTGTCAACTGAATCAAATGCGAATTCAATTTTCAGTCGGGAATCAATTGAATTTCAGTTTGTTCTGAGGAAGACAGAAAGATAGCAGGGTCATCAAAGCCAGATCTATTGTTTACGTGGTAGCAGGCCCACCTCTTCCAGCGCGTTTCGCTCGCGTCGTTGTTTTTTGGTTAGGCTCTTTTTCTGTGCGGCGGAATTTGTGGGTTGAGTATTTTTTTCGCCACCTGACTCATCCTCATCCGGTTTCTTTCCTTTCAGTGCATCTTTCATCCCTTCGTGATCAAAATTGCCGGGAACGATGTAACGTCTGGTTTTTTCGTTGACGATTTTACTCGAAGGGAACAGTAACTTGTTGGGCCAAAAGTGGCGATTCAGAGAATCTTTTTCAGTATTGTAATGAGTGATTTCCGGGTCATGGATTGTCGAACCCAATAGATTGCGTTGATTGACATGCAGACCCTTGGCGTTGAAGGTGGTTACTTTCACGCTATTGCTGCAACCTGCAAATTGCGCCAATGCCGCACCCAAGGAATAGGCAACGACTTCGACCTTGTCGTTGCCATATTCGTCCACGAATGCCTTTACCAGTGCCGCAGCATCGAGCAACGCACTGTCGGTGATTCCCAGTGTGGTGCTGATTGCGGTTTTTGTGTTTTCCCCAAGTTCGTGTCCGGGAAACGCCAGAACGAATTTACCGGTGACCGTATCCTGGAATACGCCGACATGTAACCCCGACCAGGTATCGCCAGTCAAAATGGTCGCCGCATAGTTTTCCATATTTATGTGTAACCTTAAGTCCTTGCCAGGTCCTTTGTGCAGTTTGTTTGCGTACTGAATGCCTTCAATTTGTCTCCCCTTTGCCAAAACTGACAGAGGGATCTGTGCCGCTTTGGCAGATCGAAATCTTTTTGACAATCCCTGCGCCTTGCCTGTGATGGAAGGATGTCCTTCGTTTTGCCGCCTGGATTTTTTATTGGAATGGGCTGCAGTCATACAAAGTTCATGTAAGTCATAAGCCTCTTTCCTTTTCTCCTGAGGCAAAGTGCTGGAGGTAATGTTTTTAATCGCCCTCGGTACGATGACGTTTGATGCGAAACGAAGCAGTTCGTTTTGTGTTGTTTCGAACGTCTTGACTGCAGCCGGATCATCGAGATCAATGAAGTATGCAGCGGCGGAGGAATAGCTTGCCCAAGTAACCAGACTTAAACAGGCGAGCACTGAACGCAGCGCAAATTCCGCCAGATTTTTAAGGTAGTGCACCGGCACATCGATAAAGCCCTGCGCGTAATCCAATGCTCCTCCACCAATGCTTGCCAGTCCTTTCAGCGTCGCGCCGGACCAATAGCGAAGCTTGTTGCACATTGAAAGAGCGTCCGAATCATTGCCATGTTGAAGCTTGGTCCCGATCCATCTGGGTCCAGTGAAAATTAATAACCGCGGAATGCAGAGAATTACTTCGCCGACAGAGGGCAGGGAGTCAGCACAGGAGTTGATTGAATCAATAAAGTCCCTGGCCATATACGGTTTGAGGAGGCCAGAATTTTTTTCGGGTTCTGGTGTGCCTCGAACTTTTATCGTTTGGGAAAGCGGCGTCATTTCTGATTTGTTCCTGAGCCAGTGCGGGATCTCAAATTGGCAGTCGACCTGTTCATTCGTTGCAAGGAATCCTGTAGCACCGTTTTTGAGTGAGAATTCCCCGCCTGCAGATGGGTGCGTAATGCAGGTGCCAGTTCCAACATGTCGTTCAAAAGATGTTTAAAGACGATTTCGTCCAGACCGTCGATCAGTGAGCAAAAACTCAGCACAATACAGTTTGAACGTTCATCCAGTGCGATATGGCATCCGCCGGTTAAGAGACCAAACAAATTTGTCTGCAACGCTTTGGTCAGTAATTCATATCTGGATTCGCTCTGTTCCGGCAGAACGACCAGCGGCAGGTAGATATAAACAGCCTGGTGTTGCGTATTGGCCGGCACTTCTACAATGCAATTCAGTTCGTTCTGGCAGGGGATGATGCAATGTCCATCGCTCCCTAAAGACAGAGGAAGATTCAACTCCTGGCCGAGCTGTGAGAGCCAGTGCGATACGGTAGCCTGGTGATTTTTCATTGGCAAAATGGAATAAAGTTACAGGAGGGTTCCCAGTTGAAGCGTGAGATTAGCGCAGCCCTCGTTTCATAGATAGTGGGAATTGCCCCAACGGTTCCTGTTTGGGAAATGGGCAAATGTCGTTATGATGGCGAGACCTTGCCGATCAGCATTGTTCGTCAAGCCTTACTGCACATAATTAATCAGGGAATTTATGCAAATTCAACGCACAATATTGGCACTGCTGATCGCAACGAGCTCCGCTCTGGCAGAGGCCCAAAGCGTCACTGCCGTGAAGATAGGTTTCAGCAGCCCGTTGACGGGGCCTCAGGCATCGGCCGGGGTTGACAATCAGGGTGGGGTGCAGATGGCGGTGGAGTTGTTAAACAGTCAGGCCATCATCATCGGTGCAAAAAAAATCAAATTTGAATTATTAATGGAAGACGATCAGGCCGATCCGCGTCAAGGCGTCAATGTGGCGCAAAAGCTGGTTGATCAGGGTGTGAAAGCGATTATCGGTCCGTACAATTCAGGCGTCACAATTCCGGCATCGCGTATTTACAACAGCGCCAATATCGTCATGGCCACGGTCGCATCAAATCCACAGGTGACCTTGCAGGGATTTCCTTATGTGTTCCGTATTGCCGCCAGCGACAGTCAGCTGGGTGTCAAGATGGCGCTGTATGCAGCCAAGGAATTGAAGGTCAAAACGGTGTCTATCATTGATGACCGGACTGCCTACGGTCAAGGATTGGCGGTCGAGTTTGCCAAGGTCGCCAGGGCTAACGGTATCAAAGTGCTGGGCAATGACTATACCAACGATAAAGCAGCCGACTTCAGTGCGATTTTGACCTCGATCAAGGCAAAAAAACCAGATGCGATTTTTTACGGCGGCTACTCGGCCCAGGGCGGCCCGATGGTGCTGCAGATGAAAAAGCTCGGCTTGAACACACTGTTTTTGGGAGGTGATGGAATCTGTGCCGCTGAGATGGGGCGACTGGCGGGCGACGCGATCAAAGATCAGGTGTATTGCATTCAGGGTGGCGCTATGCTCGATCGCATCGAATCCGGCAAAACCTTCGCGGCCGATTATCAAAGACGCTTCAAGCGCGCCTCCCAAACCCATGCTGCTGCCTTCTTTGATGGCATGATGGTGATTGCCGAAGCGATGAAAATGGCCAATTCAGTAGAACCAAAGCTGTACATGCCCGTACTTGAAAAAATAAAATACAAAGGTGTCACCGGCATGTACGAATTTGATTCTCATCACGATCTGCTGCAATCAGCGGTCACGGTGTACCGCTTTAAAAATGGTTTGCCTGAAGCCCTGACCAGTTACTGAATTATTTCAGCTCGACGCGAAGTCTGGTAATTGCAGCGCGAACCTGATTGGGTGCCGTACCACCCAGATGGTCACGTGCTGCTACTGAACCTTCCAGTGTCAGCACCGCAAAAATATCGTCCTCGATCAGAGCTGAAAAGGCGCGCAGTTCGTCCAATGTCAGTTCGCTCAGGTCACACCCTTTGTTCACGCAGGTTTTGACTGCATGTGCAACTGCCTCGTGGGCATCACGGAATGGCAAACCCTTTTTGACCAGATAATCCGCCAGGTCAGTCGCGGTGGCATAGCCCTGCAGAGCTGCATTGCGCATGGCTTCTGGCTTGACGCTGATGCCGCTGGCCATATCGGCAAAAATGCGCAAGGTGTCGACGACCGTATCAACCGTGTCGAACAGCGGCTCCTTGTCTTCCTGATTGTCTTTGTTATAGGCCAGTGGCTGCCCCTTCATCAAAGTCAGCAGTGCGATCAGGTGGCCGTTGACCCGGCCTGTTTTACCGCGCGCCAGTTCCGGGACATCCGGATTTTTCTTTTGCGGCATGATCGACGAGCCAGTGCAGAAGCGGTCCGCAATATCGATGAAGCCAACCCGCGGACTCATCCAGATCACCAGTTCTTCTGACATGCGTGAAATATGGGTCATGATCAGCGCGGCAGCAGCGCAAAACTCAATGGCAAAATCCCGGTCCGATACGGCGTCCAGGGAGTTTGCACAAACCCCCTCAAATCCCAGACTTTCTGCCACGCGTTCCCGGTCGATGGGGAACGTGGTTCCAGCCAGCGCCGCAGCCCCCAAAGGCAGGCGATTGACACGTCTGCGGCAATCAGCCATGCGCTCGGCATCCCGACCAAACATTTCCACATAGGCCAGCATATGGTGGCCAAACGTGATCGGTTGGGCGACCTGCATATGGGTAAAGCCCGGCATGATGGTGTCGGCGTGCTGCTCGGCCAGATCAACCAGTGCCAGACGAAACTGGCGCAGCAAGACCGAGATGTCGTCAATCGCACCGCGCAGATACAGGCGGATATCGGTGGCAACCTGGTCATTGCGGGAGCGACCGGTATGCAGCCGCTTGCCCGCATCGCCGACGATTTCGGTCAGGCGCTTTTCAATATTCAGATGCACGTCTTCCAGATCGAGTTGCCAAATAAAGTCATTCGCGCTGATCTCTGTTGAAATTTGTGCCATACCGCGCACAATTTCGGCATAATCTGCCTTGCTGATAATTTCTTTAAAGCACAACATTTCTGCATGGGCCAGTGATCCTTGAATATCGACCTGTGCCAATCGTTTGTCGAAAAATACGGATGCCGTATAGCGCTTAACGAGATCTGATACCGGTTCAGAGAAGCGGGCCGACCAGGCCTGGTCTTTTTTGGAAAATTGGGAAGTCATAATAAATCGCGTCTGGTTGATGGAATTTGGGATGATTATAAAGCACTTGAAGCTCGTAACACTGGCTGATGCGCCTTCCGCAGTGTCTTCCGTGATTCCCGATTGTTGCAATATCGGGGTGATTTATCGCGTGCTGCTGGCCACCAATGCGACGATTTTCTGCGCAATCTGGATGCAAAGTATCGATACGCCGAACGCGGTACGGACGTTTTTTGATTCGGCCATGGTCCTGCAAACCATCTGCATTCTGTCGCTGATCATGCTGTGTGGCTTGCGCAAGGTGGCATTGGTCCAGCAATGTCCGGATTGGTTGCAGCGTCTGTTATGCGGGATTATCCCTGGCTTGATTGCCATTGCGCTGTCTGGTCTGATTTCAACCCAGGCCTGGCTGTTTGGTGAACTGGTGCATGCGTCGCCCCTGCAGATGGGCGTGCTGGCTGCTTTGTTCGGGATCCTGTTTCAACAACATTTTGAGTTGCGCGCCAGAGCTTTTTCTCCAGCGCTGGGCGAAGCCAAACTGCAGGCATTGCAGGCGCGCATCCGTCCGCATTTTTTATTTAACAGCATGAATGCGGTACTGTCGCTGATTCGCACTGATCCGCATCGTGCCGAAGCTGCACTGGAAGACCTGGCGGATTTGTTTCGTGTTTTGATGCGCGACACGCGTGATGTATCGACTTTGCAGGAAGAGCTGCAGTTGTGCCACCAATATCTGTCAATAGAACAGATTCGCCTTGGCGATCGCCTTAAGGTCGAATGGGAAATCAGTAATCTGAGTGAACAGGATATTGAGCAGGGGCAGATTTCCAGTTTGTTGTTGCAGCCATTGATTGAAAATGCGGTGCATCACGGTGTAGAGCCCTCGCAATTTTCAGCTGTCATCAATATCAGGTTGAACCGGGATGGTGACCGGATTTATATTGTGATTGAAAATCCGTACATTCCCGATCATGCCAGCAAGGGCAATCAAATGGCCTTGAATAACATCCGGGAGCGTTTGAAATTGTTGTACGACGTCGAGGCGAAATTTACTGCTGAAGCGGTGGGAAACCAGTTTCAGGTCAAAATGAGTTTTCCGTTTCGAAAAACGTCTGGGCAGGGCAGCTCACATGATCCGCATATTGAACGGCGCAAATTCAAGAGAATCGAGTAGTGACTTGGCAATGAATCAGGAAAAAATCGCATGACCGCAAAAATCTTTATCCTGGATGACGAAGCGCCTGCCAGACAGCGCATGCGCACGCTCCTGTCAGATATTGCCGGACAATGCCCGACCGAGGTGGTCGGCGAAGCCGAGCATGCGCAGGCGGCATTGGATGCGATTGCACAGGCCCGACCAGATATCGTTTTGCTGGATGTGCAAATGCCCGGAATCAGCGGTCTCGAATTTGCCCAACATCTGCTGCAAAATAATCAGTCCGAATTCGCACCAACCGTTATTTTCGTCTCGGCGCATGATGCCTATGCCTTGCAGGCGTTTGAGGTGCAAGCCTTTGATTACCTGCTCAAGCCGGTGCGCGCGCAACGTTTGCAGGAAGCGATCCTGCGCGCAGTACGGATTCGTGAACAGATTCGGGAAGCCCGAAAATTAAATCAGGGCGATCCCGGTAGCGCAAATTCAGACCCGCTGTCGCCGCAGCAACGTCAATTTTTTTCAGTCATGGAACGGGGCAGAATCTTGCTGGTGCCGGTCAAAGACGTCTTGTACATCAAGGCCGAGCAAAAATATCTGACCCTGCGTACTCAACACCAGCAGCATCTGATTGAAGAATCCCTGCACGCCATTGAACAGGAAATGCCGAACCTGCTGGTACGCATTCATCGCAATACCCTGATCGCGCGCTCGGCCTTGCTGGGCGTGGAGCGCGGCATGGAGCTGGATGAACAGACCGGGAAAATGACGGAAGCCTGGCAGGTGATTTTGCGTGACTGCCAGGATCGTTTACCCATTTCGCGGCGCTTGTGGCCGACCGTCAAATCTCTGGTGAAATAGTGAGTGTTGAAATTCACCTTCTGTGCCACGGTGATCAATTCGGCAGCATTCAATAATGTGACCACCGGGCTGGCTCGTCTTCTCGTTTAAAAAACTCCTTTTCTGGTTATTTGCATTTCTTCTGCAATTATTGGCAATGGACGCGGCCTGTTTTTAACTTCCGGCAGGTTCTGGACCACTACCCACGTTTTCCCTTATTCGGGTAGTCGCCAATGGGTTTTAGTGAATTAAACACGTAATCTGGCGTTACAAAAAAATATCCGGAGAACTCAATCCTTGAATTGCGCAACCGCGCAGAATCAGATAGACGAAAATTGCAGTTATGCCGGATTGGATTGGTGTTTTTTCAAAAGGGATCAAATGCAAACGGTTAAAAATACTCCACTGTCAGGAATCAAAACTGCAGAGACACAACAAGGTACCGGACCGGAACTGATTTCAACGGAGCCTGTCGGCGTGCGTGCGTTACGTGAAAATTCACGGTCCAAAACGGTAGCGACTGATTTGTCGGGATCGAGTGGCACGACGCAGCCAAAGGAAAAATCCTGGATTTCAAGCTTCGTTGAGGCTTTAGCCGGTGCCGGTATGCTCGATGATCCTGAAGTTATAAATAAATTATCGATTGAATCCAAGCCGCTTTCGTCGACTGAGCGCACATCACCATTGCCAACTGCGATAGTTTCAACGCCGCCACCAAAGGGCGCAAGTGATCTGGAAAAAATTAACGAGCAATTTATTGTGTCCTTGCTCAAAAAAGGACCACAGTCCTTAGTCATTGACGGTGTAACTTATCGAGTGAGTATCGATAAAGATAAATCGCAAATAATCGTTAAGAAGCCTGTCTCCGGTAAAAGAAGCGAGCGGGCAGATTGGAGAGAACGAATTTGTGACAAGGTTCGTGAAGAACTTATCGCCCATCGCCATGGGCCTCGAGGTCTTCCAAAATATTTGCATCGCGCTTATTATTCCAATCGCTACTCAAAATCTGAACTAACGAACAGCGGTCCGTATGACACGACCTGCAAAGACAAAACATCAAAACCATTGGATGAAGATCTGAGCGAAGAAGCGATCGAAAAGTATTCGATAATCAAATCTTCACCTTTAGCGATCAATACAAGCACCAATTCAGTTGTGGTTCAGCCGACTGCACCACAAGATATTCCACAAACACCAAGGCCTAGCGATAAACCTGACAGTCGTCCTCAGCAAACGCAGACGCAAATCAAAACAACAGGACAATCGTCGGAGTCTGAATCTGCAAGGCCAAAAAAGAGGGCAAAAGGGCATAGCGCGAGTGCTCAGGCAACTCGAAGTCTGCAGACGCCGCGCACTGGGTCGCAGCAGACGCAAGTCAAGTTGAAAAAAAATACAGCAACGCCAACTTCTCCAAAATCTCGTTTGGACGCGTCAGTACAATCAAACGCCAAGAAAGAACGTTTGAATACGTCGCAATCTAAACAGGTAACGTTGACGAAGAGGGCAACTGGTCGTGGTTTAAGTAATCAAAAAATCAGAGAAATAACAGGAAAAATAGAACCGTCGGTTATTAAGATAGTCCATTTTGACGTTCCCACTGGCGGCAGCATCGGCGAGAGTCAATGGCAAAAAATCAGGAATATAGCCGGATCTTTCTATATTCGGGTCGCAGGTGTTGTGTATCGTGGTGAATTCACCAGAAATAAATATGAAACACCGATATCGGTGAAGGTCTCGTTAAGAAATCGATCGAATAAAAATGAAAGTCAGTCGCAAGAAATTGAGAATGAACTTGGCAAGTTTCTGGTAAATGGACTCTATAATCTGGAAAGTTTACAAGGGACCGGATATGACAAAATGATTAAACATTTTACCTTTGATGGCAGACTTGATAACCAATTTAATTTTAAATTTGCGGGCCGCGGGTATCAGGTTAACTGGAATCATAAAGACCCGACAAAAATAACGGTGTCTGGGGGACCGAAGGCGCAGGAGATTCTGAAAACAATTCGCAAAATGGAGTTCCCAAAACACGACACTATTGAATTGGATGACCTGGCTAACATCGATCAATCGTTTGTCCGCGCCTTGCAACAAAGTAAAGGTGCTCCCAAGATTTTCTTTGAAGGTCGTACTTACTCGGTGGAGTTTGATTTGAAGGATCCATTCAAAGTACAGGTTAGAACCGAATCTGACCAATCGAAGCCTGATCACTGTTCGATTATTCAAGGAAAATTGAGCGAACGCCTATATGATTTGTCGAGTAGGCAAATGGAAATCGACTCCGTTAAAGATATCGGCTCTTCATTGTCGCTCCTGCCAGTCGAATTAAGTCTTGACTCATTTTCAGAAAATAATGTGGATGTCAAGCCGTTGAGCAGTATCGGTGTTGCGCTTGAAGATTGCTGCGCAAAAATCAATACAAGAAGGGCGTATGTTGAAAAAGAGCTGAAGGCATTGCGAAGTAGTCTTGAGAAACGGGAGACTAATCGTTATGAATTCAAAACAGCTTTGCTGCAATATGGCAGCAAGATTAAGGGCTTAAAACAGGAAATTGCGGTACTGAATGCAGCACATGAATCTACCTTGGTCATTAAAGGAATGCTTGCCGCCAATAGAAGATGTGGGGGTGGCGAACTGGGGCAAGCAATTGAATTGAGAATCACTGCGATGGCTGGAAAGTTAGGAGCAATTTGTTCAGACGTGAACATGAACGCCGCCAATCGGGAATCGACAATCACGCAACTGCTGAAAGACCAGGGTGATGCGAACGTGTTTTGGGGCGCGCGCAGGGTTACGATATGTCTTGGATTATTGAACAATAAACGACTCAAATCGACAGCGGAATTTGCGAATTTGCAAAAAATTATTTCTGATCCATCCGCAACACAGGAACAGATTTTGGACAGAATAGATAGCCTGGCGCATCGACAGCAACTGCTCGTTGTCGATGATGTTATTCGACCAAAATTGAAAAGCGAAATCGAGAAATATTTGAAGACCAATGTTTATCCGGCTACTCCGGATGCCCAAACCGCAGGGTCAGTTTCAGGCAGAACATATTATGGACCAGAGGACTATGAGCGTATCGGACAATTGAAAACAATGCTCAAAACTTTGGACAAGAAGCCGGTCGATGAATTAGCCAAAGAATTCGAAATGCTAATAAATAAATTCAATTTGCTTACCTTGCAAATTGATGCGGCAACGAGAAATATCTCGTGGTGGGCGAAATGGTTCAGGCCAGGCAATGTTGTATCAACTGACAATCAACCAAGTGTTTCCGGTCCAGAAACAAGTCTTCCGAGTATTACGCCGCGGCCTGATTCAACACCACGATTAAATCCGCATGTATCGCCAACTCCCAGAACGCCAGCGCAGATGGAAGCGAGTGATAAAAGTATTCAAAATAAGCAAAAGCAAAAAAATAAAGCAAAAGATGCCAGCACAGTTGACAATGATGTTCGCAATATAGATTATCTCAACGGTAAAGCTCAGCGGCTACTACAACGTCAGGAGGTCAGGGAGAAAAATGGATTAACCTGAAAACTTCAGGCAAGCAGTTCAATCAGTGTATTTGCTTCACAGTGCAACAGCAGTGGTTCTTGGCTAGGCGCAGAACCACTTCACAGCAACAATTTCCGCACAGTCTGCACCACCTGCTGCGCCTCAAACGGCTTGATAATAAATCCGCAGGCGCCAAGCTCAATGGCGCGTTTGACTTTTTCGCGGTCGGCGTGACCACTGATGATGATGATCTTGATGTCGGGGTGATCGCTTTTGATTTTTTCCAGCGCTTCCATGCCCGCCAAATTCGGCATGTCCAGATCCAGACACATGGCTTGTGGTTTGTGCTGGTCGGCCATGGTGACGGCTTCCTGGCCATCCATTGCTTCACCCACGATATTGATGCCCATGCTTTTCATGATCATGCTGAGCAGATCGCGCATGATTGAACTGTCATCGGCTATTACCATGTTGATGCTGTTTGCGGTTGTTTCGGCGGGAGGCGTTGTTGGCTGGTTGAGCAGTAACCTGCGCGCATGGTCGACCTGCTTAATTTCTTTCAGAACCTGAATCTGGCTGAATGGCTTTCTCAAAAAACCGGCCACGCCGGCGCTGACTGCCTGCAATTGGAATTCGGGATCTTTGGTGCCGGTAATCATCAAGACGGCAGCTTTGGGGTCAATCTCTTTGAGTTCTTTGAGCAGAGTCAGCCCATCTTTACGAGGCATTTCCTGATCCAGACAAACGATGTCGGGTTGCAGGCGCTTGACTGTCGTGATGAAATTGTCACCACTGGACAATTCGCCAACCACTTCGTACCTTTCGTGACGAAATAACACTCCCAGCAAGCCGCGAATTGATTCATTGTCGTCAACAATGAGAATTTTGGTGGGGGTGTTTTCCATGGTGTGCGCTTTAATCCGGTGTTGAAATGCTAATTGCAAGAGCTGGTTGATGAGAAAAATGATAGGTGCAGAATATACGTCGCGACACGAGAAAGCAATGTGGAAACGATCAATGCTGACGATTTGGTCAATATAGCCAGTATTAACTGGCTACCTGTGGGCCGATTTGAATATCAATTTTCAGAAATGATTCAGGCCCAACGCTGCTTTCACTTCTGCAGTTGTCCTGGCGGCGACTTCGCGTGCTTTTTCAGTACCTTCTTTCAGCATCTGTATGACATAGCCGCGATCATTGGCCAGCGTTTCACGGCGCTCGCGGATTGGCCGTATCAATTCCTGAAGACATTCTTCCAGTCGTTTTTTTACGGTTCCGTCGCCCAGTCCGCCGCGGATGTAGTGCGCTTTCATTTCTGCTAATGAGGCTTGGTCCTGATCGAAGACGTCCAGATAGGTGAAGGCGATATTGCCTTCGAGATGGCCCGGGTCTTCAATGCGCAGATGCAGCGGATCGGTATAGGTTTTTTTGACTGCCGCGCGAATCTCCGCTTCCGTCGCGCCCAGGTTGATAACATTGCCGAGCGATTTGCTCATTTTTGCTTTGCCGTCGATACCCGGCAGGCGCCCAACTTCCGGAACCAGTGCCTGGCATTCGACCAGAATCTCTTGATTTACCAGCCGATTAAAACGACGCACGATTTCATTGGTCTGTTCAATCATTGGGATCTGATCTTCGCCCACCGGAACCAGGGTCGCCTTGAATGCGCTGATATCAGCGGCCTGGCTGACCGGGTAGGTTAAAAAACCGGCGGGAATGTCGCGCTCGAAATTGCGCAGACGGATTTCTTCCTTGATGGTTGGATTGCGTTCCAGGCGGGCGACCGTCACCAGATTCAAATAATAAAACGTCAGCTCGGTGAGTTCGGGTAATTGCGACTGAATGAAAATGGTTGAGAGCTTGGGATCGATGCCGACCGCCAGATAATCCAGGGCGACCTCAACCACGTTGCGATGCACTTTGGCCGGATCGTCCATGTTGTCGGTGAGCGCCTGGGCATCGGCCAGCATGATGAATTGTTGATATTGATGCTGGAATTTGATGCGGTTACGCAGGCTGCCGACATAATGACCCAGATGCAGCGGCCCGGTTGGCCGGTCGCCGGTCAAAATTAAATGTTGTTTGTTATCTTGGGTTGACATGGTTTCGATCAGAAAAGCGCTGCATTTTAAAGAGCGCACATCATGACCTGCGCCACACTGAGTGTCAAGGTTGCAGGCTGAAAGGCGCCGATGCAATCAGAGGTTGCCGGGCAGGGCGCGTCTTTCCAGCCACCAGCCCATTGAGGCCAGACTGATTGTCCCCAGAAAAAAATAAACCAGGCCAAACCACCACAACACCAGCGCCAGCGAGAAAAAGAAATAACGGTTCCCGGATGAGAACATATGTCCTGCCGTGTTGAGAAATGAAATGGCCTGGCGTGCAGTGGTTGACATATCGTCGCTCGATTGCTTGGTCATCCCTAATAAATAGCCGACATGACCATACAGGCGAATCGCCTGTGCGTAATGCCAAAACGCTAAAAATACGGTCAGCAGCAACAGACCAACCTTGATGCGCCACATTCCCTGCACGCTTGCCGCTTCCAGCCAGTGCGAGGCGAATTTATCGGTATCGCTGATCAAACTCATGATTGCAATCACAAACAGCACGCAGGTTGAGGCCATCACGGTGGCAGTCATGATGGAATTACGCAGCACCTGCACGGCCAGTATTTCGGTTCCGGATTGTTGCAAAATCGAGTTGACCCAGCGTTGACGAGACTGATGGTTGAAGCTGCGCATGGCTTGAATACCCAGATGTCCGCGATCGAACAACCAGTAAAACAGCAGCAAGAGGCAAGCCGTGCCGATTACAGGCAGGAGTTCAGAGTTGACGACCTGATTGAAAAAATCCATGTTTTTTATCCATAATTTGAGGCCATTTGTGCCTGGGGTCGGCCAATTCTACGTCTCTGATCAATATAGAGCAATGATGAGGCAGCGGGGCGTGATAAAATCCGGCACGCAAATCTACTCGACATGTTGAATCAGGAAAGACCCGGCGTTGACTACTTCTCCCCCCAAAAAATTAATTATTGCGACCCGCGAAAGTCGGCTGGCGATGTGGCAGGCGATCCATGTGCGCGACCGTCTGGCCAAACTTTACCCGGATTGTGTCATCGAGTTATTCGGCATGACGACGCGCGGGGATCAAATCCTCGACCGCGCTCTATCCAAAGTCGGCGGTAAAGGTTTGTTCGTCAAGGAATTGGAAACTGCCATTCTGGACGGCCGCGCCGATCTTGCCGTGCATTCCCTGAAAGATATGCCGATGGATGTGCCGCCCGGATTGAAACTGGCGGTCGTGCTGGAGCGGGCTGATGCACGCGATGCGCTGGTATCTTCGCATTATGCTAGTTTGAATGAATTGCCTGCCGGCGCGATTGTCGGCACCAGCAGTTTGCGACGTCAGGCAGCATTGATGGCGGCTTATCCGCATCTGATCATCAAGCCTTTGCGCGGCAATCTGGACACGCGTTTGCGCAAGCTGGACCAGGGCGATTATGCTGCGATTATTTTGGCAGCCGCCGGTCTGCAGCGCCTGGGCATGCCGGAACGGATTCGTTCCTATCTGGAGCCAGAACAAAGCCTGCCGTCAGCAGGGCAGGGTGCAATGGCGATTGAGATCGCCGATCAGCGCCCTGAATTGGCAGAGTGGCTGGCACCATTAAATCACGATGCGAGTGCACTGGCAGTGCATGCAGAACGCGCCGTCTCCAAAGCCTTTGGCGGCAGCTGCCAAATTCCGCTGGCAGCGTATGCAACATTGGACGGTGACAGCATGTATCTGCGGGCATTTGTTGCAACGCCTGATGGCAGCAAGCTTGCGTTTGCCGAAGTACGTGGCAATAAACACGCGGGTGCCGAGTTGAGTGCACAGATTGTTGAGAAGCTCAGAGAGCAGGATGCTGCCGCAATTCTGGCGCAGTGTTTGAGTTCGAATGACCATGAATAAAACAGTAGTACTAACCCGCCCCGTTGCTCAATGTTCCACACTGGCTCAGCGATTGGGCGAATCAGGCTACGCGGTCGAGTTGTTTCCCCTGCTGGAAATTGCCGCGCTGCCGGTTGATGGTGAGTTAAGCGCCGCCCTGAACCAGACACTGGCTGACCTGAAGCGTTATACGCTGGCCGCATTTGTCAGCCCGAACGCAGTGCATGCAGTTTTTCGGCAAGGCCCGGTGTGGCCAGCTGAAGTCAAGATCGCGGTGATGGGCGAGGGAAGCCGCGCCGCTTTGGCGCAATACGGGATTGATGAAACCACTGCCCAGATTTTTAGCCCGACCGACCCATTGCACTCGGATTCGGAAAACCTGCTGTTGAATTTGGATTTGGCTGGCATGGCCGGACAGCGCGCCGTCATATTTCGTGCTGAAACGGGACGTGAATTATTGACCGATGCGCTCAATGCACGGGGCATTGATGTCGATAAAGTGATTGCCTATCGCCGCCATGCGCCGAGCCTGGCCAAGGAGGACATTGAACGCCTCAATGCCTTGCTGACACCTGCGTCATACTGGGTCGTCTGCAGCTCGGAAGCGTTGAGAACTTTGGAAAGCATGGTCATGGAAAGTGCCGGTGCAGCGGCTGTTGTTAATATGCATCAGGTTAATTTACTGGTTTCGCACCAGCGGATTGCGCAAATTGCTGAAAATAGTGGCTTTAAGCACGTCCAGCTGGTCGGTTTGGGCGACGAAAACGTAGTGCTCGCGTTACAATCTCACCTATGAACGATACCTTATCCCCTGATCCAGAGCAGAAACCGTCGTCAGGCAATGCTGTGGAAACCAATGCACTGAAAGTTATTACCTCTGTAAATTCGGACAACACTGTGGAAAATTCACCTGGCTCATCTGTTCTTAAACCGTCGAATTTAGTCTATCTGGCTCTGATCGTTATCGCTGCGCTGCTGATCGTGCAATGGTGGAGCTCGACTAACCAGATCGCACAATTGCGCGAAGAATTGGCGCATCGCCTGCAGGCAGTCGATATCAGCAATGCCGAAACCAAATTGATAGCGAAGTCCATGCAGGAAACCAGCAAGGAATTGCAGGTCAAGATTGGCGTGCTGGAAAACAAGGAAGCAGAATCGGAAAGCCACGCTCTGGCTCTGCAGCAGCTGTACCAGGATCTGTCGAAAAATCGTGATGACTGGGCGCTGTCTGAAATTGAACAGGTCCTGTCGACCGCCAGTCAGCAATTGCAATTGGCTGGCAATGTGCAAGGTGCACTGATTGCCCTGCAAAATGCCGATGCGCGCCTGGCCCGCTCCGACAAGCCGCAGTTTATCAAGATCCGGCGTTCGATTGCTCACGATATTGATCGATTGAAAGCCTTGCCGAATCTGGATTTGCCCGGCATCGCATTGCGATTGGACAGCGCGATCGCGCAGATCGAAACCATGCCGCTGTGGGTTGATGAAAACCAGGTCGTCATTACCAATCCGGTCAAAGCACCGCCAAAACAAGGCACGGCTGCCAAAAAATCGGCCGACGTGAAGGGCGGTAAAGATTTGCACACCTTTACAGAGGAGCCAGCCAGCACCTGGACCCAGTGGCTGGATGACAGTTGGCAGAGCTGGTCTACCGAAATGTGGGATCAGATGCGGCAATTGGTGCGGATCCGTAATGTGCAAAATCCTGATGCGCTGCTGCTCTCTCCAACTCAGGGCTACTTCGCCAAAGAGAATGTGAAGCTGCGTTTGCTCAATGCACGGCTGGCTCTACTGTCGCGCAGCGAAGCACCGTTCCGCAGCGACATGATTGCCGCACAGGATGAAATCGCCAAATATTTTGACACGCGCTCCAAGCAGACTCAGACGGTGCAGGCTTTGTTGCGCCAGATCCAAAACAGCAATGTATCGATTGAAATGCCGAGTTTGGCCGAGAGCTTGAACGCGGTGCGTAACTTCACAGTAAAACAATAATGGGCTTCTTTATCCGGTTAGTCATTCTATTTGCCACGGCGGTAATCGTCGCTCTGTCAGCGCGATTCAACCCTGGCAATGTGGTCGTGTTTTATCCGCCGTATCGGGTAGACATGTCCTTGAACCTGTTTATCTTTGCGATGGTGGTGCTGTTCATTTTGTTGGGGCTGTTGTTCTACACGATTAACATCACCAAACAAATGCCGGAGCGGGTTGCCGTATATCGGCGCTCCAAGGCCGAACGCGACGGTAATAAAGCATTACGCGACGCACTGAAAGCTTTTTTTGAGGGACGCTTTGGTCACGCAGAAAAAGCGGCAATACGTGCTGCAGAATTGCCGGACAATGCGGCATTGGCAGCATTAATTGGCGCGCGCGCTGCCCATAACATGGGCCAGGCTGATCGTCGTGATGGCTGGCTGGCCAGTATTGAAGATAACCAGCAATACAAGGTGGCGCGTCTGGTCAGTTCTACGGAACTGCTGGTTGATGCCCATCAATCCAAGCAGGCCTTGCAGGCTGTGAAAGAACTCAACGCGAACGGCACGCGACATATCCATGTCTTGCGTTGGGCTTTGAAAGCGAATCAGCAGGCCAAGCAATGGGTGGAAGTGCTGCGTCTGGTGAAAGCGCTGGACAAACATCGGTCATTGCATCCGGCTTTGTCAATGCGATTGCGGGAGCTGGCTTACAAAGATTTGCTGTCAGATCAGGCTCAGGATGCTGAATCGATCAGACGGCTTTGGTTCAGCATTCCTTCCGAAGATCGCTTGAAGCCGTTTGTGGCGGCACTGGCTTCCCGTGCCATGGTCAAGCAGGGCTTGCAGGATGAGGCGCGCAATCTGCTCGAAAAAGCCTTGCTGGAAGAATGGGATGAGCGACTCATCGTGGCGTATCGTGAGACTGCCGCAAAAGAAGGTTCAGCGGCGTTATTGAGTCAGATCGAACGGTGTGAGACCTGGCTGGTAGCACACCCGTCCGATCCGGAATTAGCCTTGACGATGGGTGTCTTGTGCCTGCAGCAAAAACTGTGGGGCAAGGCCGAGCGCAATCTGGAGCAGGTACTGATTTACGCCGCGGAGGCAGACACTCTGCGCGAAGCCAATTTGAAGTTGGCGCAACTGCATGAGCAGTTGGGTGCCCAGGAGAAGGCAGCACATTATTATCGCGCCTGTGCATTAATCAGTGACGTTCGACCCAATTAAAAATGGTTGAGGTATTGACCTCACCAAACCGATCCCATTTAAGTTGTTTATTTTAGAAAGAAGCTTATGAGTTTGAATAATGTCCCAGCTGGCCGTGACTTACCTCACGATTTCAACGTCATCATTGAAATTCCAATGAATGCCGATCCGATCAAATATGAAGTGGATAAAGATACCGGTGCAATTTTTGTTGATCGCTTTATGGGTACGGCAATGCATTACCCGTGTAACTACGGTTATATTCCGCAGACTATTGCTGGCGATGGTGATCCGGTTGACGTTTTGGTGATTACCCCATTTGCCCTGATTCCAGGTGTTGTGGTGCGCTGCCGGGCAATCGGTGTTTTAAAAATGACCGATGAGGCAGGGCAGGATGCCAAAGTGCTGGCGGTGCCGATCGACAAAATTTTATCGATTTATTCTCACTGGCAAAAACCGGCGGACATGAATGAATTGCGTCTGCGTCAAATTCAGCATTTCTTTGAGCACTACAAAGATCTGGAAAAGGGCAAATGGGTAAAAATCGAAGGTTGGGGTGATCCTGTCGATGCGCATGCCGAAATATTAGGCGGCGTGAAAGCGTACCAGGATTCGCTGGTTTAACTGGTTTTGAATTAAGTGATGATCAGCTTTATCGTCGTTCCCTCGGGAACGACAGTTCCGCGCAGGACGTAACTGAACTATGTGCTAATGCTTGAACCAGGAACTGAGCGCGACCAGAGCCGCAATCGAAATGGCGACGCAGCTGATCCAAAAAAGTCTCCCGTAAGAATCTTCCTTGCTTTTCACTCCCGAATTCACTTTTTGCTGCTTTTGCTGATCGCGCTTTTCCATCAACACATACCTGCGTAATTCCATCGCCATCTCCGACGCTGACTGATAACGTTTTTCAGGTAGTTTGGCCATGGCTTTCATGACTATGCGTGACAGCGTCAGCGGAATTGCCGGGTTGGTTTCGTGTGGCGGCTTGACTGGTTTGTTGATGATCATGTGCAGCAGCGTGTCCATATCGCGCGTCTGAAACGGTTTCTGGCGCAACAAAACTTCATACATGACCGCACCCAGAGAATAGACGTCAGTTAATTTGTCGACAGCCTTGGCCTGCGCCTGCTCGGGCGACATGTAGTTCGGCGTGCCGAGGATGTTGTTGTTGAACAGAGTTGCGTGCGTCTCATTATTTGTGGTGGTTTCGCGCTTGACTGCGCGCGCAATGCCGAAGTCGACCAGCTTGGTTTGCATGTTTTCCATGATAAAAATATTTGCTGGCTTGATGTCGCGATGAATTACTCCCTCATTGTGCGCATACTCAAGTCCTTCAGCAATTTTTTGCATCATTTGCGCCGCAAGCAGATACGGCAGTGGTTTGTCATCGGCCAGAAACTGGCGCAGATCTTGCCCTTGCAGATATTCCATGGCGATGAAGCTGATGTTTCCTTCGGTTGCAGCGTCGAAAATGGTGATGATATTCGGGTGGGAAAGCCGCCCGGCAGCACGCGCCTCATTCATGAAAATCTGGTCGCGCTGTTTTTTGTCCTGCGCTGTCGGCAAGTTGTGAAAGATTTTAATCGCCACATCGCGGTCAATTACCGGGTCGTGACCAAAGTAGACGGTGCCGATCGCCCCACGTCCAAGTTCGCGATAAAGTAAAAAGCGCCCCACTTTTTTGATAGGCGCGGTTCCTGCGGCAATGAACTTGGAGCTCTGATTCATAGTGGTGTGGTTGGATTTTTATAAATTTTCTGTGCGGAAAGTATTATTCTGTAATTTAAAGATTAGGTCAAACAGCTTCGGAAATCGATGACTATTTGTAGCGGAAATTGAACAAGTTTCCAAAGAATGAGACATGTTGATGATTCGGCCAGTTTATGGTTCAACAGTTTTATTGTTATTACCATATGGATTGTGATCATTTAATTCATTGATGTAGTTGTCCATGCCAATTTGTTCACGCTTCAAAAAACGCTCAATCGCTTCCGCAAATTCGGGGTGATGAATACGATGTGCCGAGTAGGTCGTCATCGGGAGAAATCCTCTGGCCATCTTGTGCTCACCCTGAGCACCGCCCTCAAAGTATTTGATCTGATTGGCAATACAAAATTCTAGCGGCTGATAGTAAGCAGTCTCGAAATGCAGGCATGGATGGTACTCAAGACAGCCCCAGTAACGACCATAAACGGTGTCGTGATCAACGAATAACAATGAGGCAGCGATCGGTTGTTCATTGCGATAGGCAGTAATCAGCAATAGATTCTCTGGCATGGTGGTGCTGAGTTGCAGAAAGAATGCCAGATTCAGATAGCCGATTCCGCCATGCTGGTAATAAGTCTGGTTATAACACTCAACGAAAAATGACCAATCTGCTCTGCTGATTTGCTGACCAACCTTGTGCCTGAAGGTGATATTCGCCGTATTAACCTTGCGCCGTTCCGCCAAAATGTTTTTACGTTTTTTGCTTTCCAGTTGCGCCAGAAAATCTGAAAAATCGTGATAGCCCAGGTTGGTCCAATGAAATTGCACACCGAAGCGCAGCATGAAGCCAGCATTTTCCAAAATTTTCGCCTGGTGTTCCGGCAAAAATAAAACATGACAGGAGGATGCGATGCCGGAGCGAGTATGGTTAACCAGCGCAGCTAATAACGCTTTGAACGCGACCTCATCCGTGGCCAACAGGCGCGCACCGCTGACCGGTGTAAATGGAATCGCAGACAGCAGTTTCGGGTAATAGGGCAGGTTGTGCTGTTCAAATGCATTTGCCCACGACCAGTCAAACACATATTCGCCGTATGAATGGCTTTTCAAATACAGGGGCATCGCTGCCATTAACTCATCGCTCTGCCATATTGTTAAATAGTGCGTGGTCCACCCGGTCGCTGCGGTGGCGCATCCTGATTTTTCCATGGCATGCAGATAGGCATACGATAAAAACGGGTTGCCGGGGCCATTGAACTCAGCGCTACGTAACTTCTCCCATTGTGCTGAAGAAATTTCAGATAAATTTTTAATGACAGTCGTGCGATAATTCGCTTCTTGCATAGGTTAAATTCAATTATGGTCAAGCTTGCATTAGTTCAAATGAATAGCACGGTTGGTGACCTGGACGGCAATGCTGCCCAGATCGTTCAGTATGCGCGTGATGCCTTTAAGCAGGGTGCGCATATTGTACTCACACCGGAATTATCTTTGGTGGGTTATCCGCCAGAAGATCTGCTGTTGCGCGATTCTTTTTACAGTGCCAGTCAGAGGGTTTTGCAAACGCTGGCGGCACAGCTGTCAGAATTTCCTGATCTGCACGTGATCGTCGGGCACCCGCACATGCAGGATAGTAAACGTTTTAACGCCGCCTCGTTGCTGGTCAATGGTCGAATCGTTGCGACTTACTGTAAACATGATTTACCGAATGGCCATGTTTTTGACGAAAAGCGTTATTTTGATGCAGGCCATGACACCGTGGTGTTTGAATTGGGCGCAGTCAAATTTGGTATCGCCATTTGTGAAGATACCTGGAACAGCGCCATGCCATCGCAAGCCAAAGCTGCCGGTGCCGAGGTACTGTTAGTTTTAAATGGCTCCCCGTTTCATATGAATAAACAGCATTTGCGCTATCAGGTGATGCGCGACAACGTCACGCGCCATGGCATGGCAATGGCTTACGCCAATCTGGTCGGTGGTCAGGATGAACTTATTTTCGATGGAAATTCATTTGTATTAAATAGCGCAGGGCAGTTGCGCGTTCAGATGAAACATGTTCAGGCAGAGATGCGGTTGATTGATTTTGAAGGTGCCGAACCGCTGGCTGGCGTGATCGAGCCAGAACTGTCGCTTGAAGCTCAGGTGTATCAGGCTCTGGTGCTGGGCGTCAGAGACTACATCACAAAGAATGGATTTCCTGGTGTCCTGTTGGGTTTATCGGGCGGGGTCGACTCGGCGTTAACTTTGGCGATTGCCGTTGACGCGCTGGGTGTCGATAAAGTGCGGGCAGTGATGATGCCGTCTCCTTATACGGCAGACATATCCTTGATTGACTCGCGCGAAATGGTTGAGAAATTGGGTGTGCGCTACGATGAAATTTCGATTGATGCCTGTTTTAAGGCGTTTACCGATACTCTGGCGCCGGAATTTGCAGGGTTGGCGCAGGACACCACGGAAGAAAATATTCAGGCCAGAATTCGTGGCACGCTATTAATGGCGTTGTCGAATAAATATGGATCAATCGTGCTCACCACCGGCAATAAGAGCGAAATGGCGGTCGGTTACTGCACTTTGTATGGCGATATGGCCGGCGGTTTTGCCGTCATTAAAGATATCGCCAAGACTTTGGTGTATCGCCTGTGCGCTTACCGGAACGGCCTGTCGAACATTATTCCGGAACGGATTTTAACTCGTCCACCATCAGCAGAACTGCGCCCGGATCAGACCGATCAGGACTCATTGCCGCCATACGATATTTTGGATGGCATCATGCAGTTATATATGGAAGAAAATCGGCCGACTGAATACATCATCGCATCTGGCTACAAGAAAGAGGATGTTGACCGCATTACTCGTTTAATCAAAATTAACGAATATAAAAGACGCCAGTCCCCGGTCGGTATTCGTGTGACGCATCGCGCTTTTGGCCGGGATTGGCGTTATCCGATTACGTCCAAGTTCCGCGACTGACTGAACTTACTCATTATTTTATTGGAGCCAGACATGAAACAAATTACTGCGATTATTAAACCCTTTAAGCTCGATGAAGTGCGCGAATCATTGGCCGAAGTGGGTGTAACCGGTTTGACGGTGACGGAAGTAAAAGGTTTTGGCAGACAAAAAGGCCATACCGAGCTGTATCGCGGTGCTGAATATGTGGTCGATTTTTTACCAAAGATCAAAGTCGAAGTCGTGGTCGATGATATCGCCGTCGAGAATGCAGTCGACGCCATCATTAAAGCTGCGCGCACCGGGAAAATCGGCGACGGGAAGATCTTTGTTCAAAATGTTGAACAAGTTGTGCGCATCAGAACCGGAGAAACTGGATCTGAGGCGATTTAGGCAAGATTGTTTGCCAATTTGTGGGCTTGCTCAATCTAGAAACAGTTGGAAAAAATGCGAAAAAAATCAAGCAATGATTTCGTTGCCTTGGGGGCATGGGTTAGAATTGGCCTATGAAAATTCTAATAAGTAATGATGACGGATACCTGGCCCCCGGATTGCTGGCGCTTGCTGAAGTGCTGTCAAAAATCGCCGATGTGATTGTTGTCGCGCCTGACCGCAATCGTTCTGGCGCGTCCAATGCGTTAACCCTGGATAAACCATTATCGGTGTCAAAAGCTGGCAAGGATGTGTACTTTGTAGATGGCACGCCATCCGATTGTGTGCACGTGGCCTTGACTGCTTTGCTGGATACGCCGCCTGACCTGGTCGTTTCAGGGATTAATCAGGGGCAGAACATGGGTGATGACACTCTGTATTCGGGGACTGTGGCTGCAGCGACTGAAGGTTTTTTGTTTGGCGTGCCTGCCATCGCGTTTTCGCAAGTCGAGAAAGGTTGGGAATATATCGACGACGCGGCGCAATTCGCCCTGGAGATGATCAAGCACAAACTGAGTGGCATTGATAAGCCGTTTTTGTTAAATGTAAACATTCCGAATTGTCATTACGCCGAAATCAAAGGCGTGCAGCTTACCCGCTTGGGACGACGGCATCAGTCTGAACCTGTAATACAGGCCCTTGACCCGCGTGGACGACAAATTTATTGGATTGGACCTTGCGGCGAGGCCAAGGATGGCGGTGCAGGTACTGACTTTTACGCGACAGCAAATGGTTACGTGTCGGTCACACCGTTGCAGGTCGATTTGACCCATACCGAGCAGCTGGCACATTTGAAAAAGGTTTGGCAATGACAGTAAAGAGTCGCAAATTTCCGCTCCCATTGTCTTCGCTTGAAAATAAGTCATCCAATCGTCTTGATCACGGTGCACATTCCGTAGCTACAGTGAAAACGCCGCAAACCGCTACGCAAAATGTCCGGCAGCATCTTGCGCGACGGCCTGCTTCTGGCCTCAGACACCAGAATTCGCCGCAGAGCATGTTGAGCCACTCAACGCCTGATCGCACAAGGCCCGAAACAGGCCATCTCAACATGGCTCAAACTCCGGCCTACGAGGCGCCGCGCCGCGCGATGGTCGAGCGCCTGGTAAAACAAGGAATTAAAGACAAAGTGGTATTGGCTGCAATGGGGGCTGTGCCACGTCACCAGTTTATTGAATCGGGCCTGGTTGGACAGGCTTATGTCGATGCGTCTTTACCTATCGGTTACGCTCAGACGATATCGCAACCCTATATTGTGGCGCGCATGATTGAAATCATGCGCAATGGTCGGACCTTGAAGAATGTATTAGAGATTGGCACAGGCTGCGGTTATCAGGCGGCGGTGCTCGCGCAATTATGCGAAAACGTCTATTCAATAGAGCGGATTAAGCTATTGCAGGAATTAGCCAAGAAAAATTTGCGTTCTCTTCGAATTGCAAATTTAAGATTGCATTATGGTGATGGTATGCTCGGTTTGCCCCAAGTAGCTCCGTTTGACGGGATTATTTTGGCAGCAGCCGGAATGCAGATTCCAGAAACATTATTGCAACAATTGGCCATAGGTGGTCGTTTGATTGCTCCCGTAGGGGAGAGGCAACAGGTGTTGCAATTGATTGAACGTACCGGAATCGCAGACTGGACCAAAACGGAATTGGAAGCTTGTTATTTCGTTCCCTTGTGTCCGGGCATTATTTAAGAGTTAACGCATGAATCGTATAAAAAATCTTGTCATTTATTTGCTGGTGGGTGGTTTGTTGGTCGCCTGCGGAACGGCAACCAAAAAAGCACCTATTGAAGATCGCAGTCCGCAAGCAGGCAAAGAACAATCTGGTACAGCGCCGGTCGCCGCAACACCGGCCAAGCCGGAAGATTCGCAATCGCAGTACATTGTCAAGAAGGGAGACACTTTATATCGTATCGCTTTGGACAAGGGACAAAGTTACAGTGATATCGTCACCTGGAACAACCTGGCCAATCCAAACGATATTAAGGTCGGACAGGTTTTAAGGATCGCCCCTCCCGATGGCAGCGTCAGTAATCCGAATGGTGTTGAAGTTCGGCCGCTTGGATCAGCGGTTACGGGGGCCCCATCCAACAACAATAAGAATGGTCCGCGCGCCGACAAGCGCCCTTATTCCGACGCAACGTTGGCGGAAATGCAAAAAAATGACCCACAGAATGTTTCTTCAGGGAAAGATGTTGCAAAACCGGTTGAGAAAATGGCAGAAAAAACCCCTGAAACGAAGATTTTGGATGAAATTGTTTGGATTTGGCCTGCGGAAGGTAAAGTCGTTGCAAATTTTGACGATAACAAAAGTAAGGGGATCGATATCTCCGGAAGTATGGGGCAAGATGTTTTTTCTGCGGCAGCTGGAACTGTGATGTATGCAGGCAGCGGTATCCGCGGTTACGGCAATTTGGTAATCATTAAACATACTAATAACTTGTTGTCGGCTTATGCGCATAACAAAACAATCGTCGTTAAAGAAAAGCAGATCATCAGTAAGGGTCAGAAAATTGCAGAGATGGGAAATTCGGACAGCGATGTAGTGAAGTTGCATTTTGAGATACGTCAGCAGGGCAAACCAGTCGATCCAATGAAATTTTTGCCGGGTCGATGAATTCGAGAAGCATTCCATCAACCTTAAGTCGAGTAAATGCCATGACAGCCAAACACAACCTCCTTGAAGAGGAACTATCCGAAGAAACTTCGGAAGATTTACGTGAAGTTGAATTATCGGACGGCTCAAACGATGATCAAGATTCAGACGATGTAAAAGAGTCCATTGTTGAACCTGTTGATGAATTGAAAACAGTGCTGGCAGCAGAGTTGTCTACAGATACAACTCAATATTATTTAAATCAAATCGGCACGCGCCCTTTGTTAACCGCTCCCGAAGAATTGGCTTGCGCAACGCTGGCCAAAAAAGGCGACTTTGTGGCGCGCCAGAAAATGATTGAACATAATTTACGTTTGGTCGTTTCAATCGCAAAGCATTACATCAACCGCGGCGTTGCCTTATTGGACATGATCGAAGAAGGTAATCTGGGCTTGATGCACGCAATCGATAAATTTGAACCTGAGCGCGGTTTTCGGTTTTCGACTTACGCTACCTGGTGGATCAGACAAAGTATCGAACGTGCAATCATGAATCAGGCCCGTACGATTCGCTTGCCGGTGCACGTGGTACGCGAACTCAATCAAATATTGCGCGCCAAATATCATCTCGAAGCCCAGCATCATGACGGACGCGATGCAGCAATTGAAGATATCGCCAACCTGGTTGGTCGTCCGATGGGTGAAGTTCAGGACATTCTGGCGTTATCGGAGCATGCAACTTCATTGGATATGCCGCTCGATAACGATCCGCAGTCCAGTTTGATGGATATGCTGCCAGGCGACAGTGACGACGGACCTGATAATCGTGCTGAACGACGTGAATTAAGTGGCTTGGTAAGAGAGTGGTTGTCAAAATTACCCGATAAACAACGTATCGTGATCATGCGCCGTTTCGGTTTGGATAACGATGATCCTGCAACTCTGGAAACCCTCGCCGAAGAAATGGGCGTCACTCGCGAACGGATTCGTCAAATCCAGCAAGAGGCACTGATCAAACTGAAACGTTCATTCTCTTCACGCGGTGTAGGCCGCGACGCATTGCTGTAATCCTATCCGGATTGATTGCAAATAACTAAGGGGGGCACTAATCAGTGCCCCTTAGTTTTTGCCCGGTTTTAGTATTGCACGTTCCCTGTTATACTCGCCAACCTTATCCAAACTCCTCTTTGAAAATGTCGATTTGTCGATGTTTTGCCAGCGCCTATGTCTGACAATAAAATGAAAATCACCGCTCTTGATATGGATGCCCGCGGCATTGGTCATTTGCACAATGAAGACGGCTCGACCGGCAAAGTAGTCTTTGTCGATGGCGCTTTACCAGGTGAAGTCGTCAGTTTTCAAAGCTACCGGAAAAAGCCGCACTGGGAAAATGCGCAGATGACGCAATTGCATCGCGAATCGTCGCAACGCATCAAACCGAAATGCGAATACTTTGGATTATGCGGTGGCTGCTCGATGCAGCATCTGGATCCCGACGCGCAGGTGGCAATTAAGCAGCGGGTCCTGGAAGATAGTCTCTGGCACATCAGTAAAGTAAAACCGCGAACAATCTTGCGGCCAATCGTTGGGCCGATTTGGGGATATCGCTATCGCGCGCGTCTATCGGTGCGCAATGTTGTTAAAAAAGGCCTGGTGTTGGTCGGGTTTCATGAAAAAAAATCACGTTACGTGGCCAATACCGAAACCTGTGAAATTCTGCCGCCCCATGTTTCAAAAATGATGATGCCGCTGCGTGAGTTGATTTCTCAGCTCTCCATCATCGATGATTTGCCTCAAATTGAACTGGCTGTGGGTGAAGATGTAACCGCCATGGTACTGCGTATCATGCGACCGTTTAATGCTGGCGACGAAGTATTGTTGAAACAATTTGCTGATCAATTCAAGATTCAATGGTGGCTGCAAACCGGAGGAATTGAGTCCGTTGAAATTTTCTATCCAAAAAGTCCTCAATTGCATTATTTATTGCCGGAGTTTGGCATTAAGATGCCATTTAAACCCACCGACTTTACCCAGGTTAACCACCATATTAATCGGGTGCTGGTGGTGCGCGCTCTGCGTCTGTTGGATGCGCAACCGGAAGATCGGATCGCGGATTTATTTTGTGGACTGGGAAATTTTACATTGCCGATCGCGACCCAGGCGGGCCAAGTGGTTGGGATTGAGGGAAGTGAAACATTGTCCAAGCGGGCTTTCGACAATGCGAGCGCAAACGGATTGTCGGATAAGACCAGTTTCAGCACACGCAACCTGTTTGAAATCTCGGCGGATGATCTGTTAAAACTTGGCAGGTTTGATCGTTATCTGGTTGATCCGCCTCGCGACGGCGCAATGGCTTTGTGTGAGGCCTTATTGGAGCTGTCAGTAAAACGTCGCGACTTCTTGCCAAAACGGATTGTCTATGTTTCATGCAGCCCAGGCACATTGGCGCGCGATGCTGGGTTGTTGGTCAAGGCCGGGTATGTGATGAATTATGCCGGCGTGATTAACATGTTTCCGCATACTTCGCATGTCGAATCGATGGCGGTATTCGATTTGGCATGAAAAATGCCGACCTGAACGGCCGGCATTTTTGTGGAAATTAATGGGGAAATTTTAGTTGCGGTTCCCGCCAAAGATTCCCAGCAGAGAGAGTAAATTCACGAAAATATTGTAGACATCCAAATAAATACGCAAGGTCGCCGAAATGTAGTTGGTCTCGCCACCATTAATGACTTGCTGCACGTCATAAAGAATATAAGCAGAAAAGATACCGATTGCGATTACCGAGATGGTTAAATATAAAGCCGGGATGTGCAGGAAGATATTGGCAATGCTTGCGACAATAATTACCATCAGGCCGACAAACAGCCATTTGCCCAAGCCAGAAAAGTCTCTTTTTGAAGTTGTTGCGATCGACGCCATGACAGCCAGAATAGCAGCGGTTCCGCCAAAAGCAGTCATGATCAATGTGCCGCCGTTTGAATAACCCAAGGTATAACTGATCAGGCGTGACAACATCAGCCCCATGAAGAAGGTAAAGCCCAGCAAAACGGCAACGCCGATCGCGGACTCTTTGGTTTTTTCTATCGCGTACATAAATCCGAAGGCAACGACCATAAAGACCAGGAAAGACATTCCAGGTCTGCCCTGAAATAATGAGAAATTCATTTCGACGCCCAACCAGGCGCCTAACACGGTGGGTATCATGGATAGCGCAAGCAGCCAATATGTATTGCGCAGAACTCTATGGCGAATTAACGCGCTGTCGTTACCGAATACAATAGATTGTTCAAGATTTTGACTCATTTTAAATCCCCAGTTGAATGACCAAATAACGTGGCAAGCATAACACATACGGTGTTGATCTGATGTTATTCAAAAATGTTGAATAACTAACGGACCAGCCATCACGAATAGCCCGACAAGTCGGTTATTACATTGCATGACGCACCCCCACATATTTGTGCAGGTAGTGAAAATTCAAGCGGGCTATTGTATCGATCCATGTCAGTAGCATTTTGCTACAAAATTATTTGGGTGAAATCTTGTATGTTGGCTAAATTGATAGGTGGCAAGTGAATTCATGTTAAAATCCACGGTTAGGTGATTTTTAATTTTTTACCCTTAATCCTTTCATTTTATTGGAGTTTTGTATGGCAATTGAACGCACTTTATCTATTATTAAACCTGATGCAGTTGCAAAAAATGTAATCGGTCAAATTTACAGCCGTTTTGAATCAGCAGGTTTGAAAATCATCGCAGCACGCATGGTTCAATTGTCTCGTGCTGAAGCTGAAGGTTTTTATGCAGTGCACAAAGCACGTCCATTTTTCAACGATTTGGTCGAGTTTATGATTTCAGGTCCGGTGATGGTCACCGTGCTGGAAGGTGAAAATGCGATTCTGACGCACCGTGATTTAATGGGCGCAACCGACCCTAAGAAGGCTGAAAAAGGCACGATCCGTGCTGATTTTGCAGATTCTATCGATGCAAATGCAGTGCACGGTTCAGATGCGAAAGAAACAGCCGATGTTGAAATCGCGTATTTTTTCCCGGCGTTGAATGTGTTTTCACGTTAATTTCGTGAATCAGTTTGTAATTGTTTAGTAAGCGTTTTTTTGGTTTGAAAGAAGTCAATGACGGCACTCGTTAATTTATTGGATCTAGATCCGGCTCAACTGATCGCTTATTGCGGTGAGTTGGGCGAGAAGCCGTTTCGCGCCAAACAATTACAGCGTTGGATCCATCAATTCGGCGTCAGCGACTTTGATGCAATGACTGATCTGGCCAAATCCTTGCGTGATAAATTGTCCGGACGTGCCACGGTAAGTGCACCGCAGGCGATCAGTGATCATACCTCTAGCGACGGCACCAGAAAATGGCTGTTGGATGTGGGGCAGGGCAACGCCATTGAAACCGTTTTCATCCCCGAAGAAAATCGCGGCACTCTTTGCATCTCTACCCAGGCCGGTTGTGTGGTCAATTGTCGATTTTGTTCGACGGGTAAACAAGGTTTTAACCGCAATCTCACGGTGGCAGAAATTATTGGCCAGTTGTGGATGGCGGAATTTGAATTACGCAAGACCAAAGGCATCTTGCCTGGTCAAAAAGGCGAGCGCCAGATCACTAATGTTGTGATGATGGGCATGGGCGAGCCGCTGTTGAATTTTGAACCTACTGTCACAGCATTGAAATTAATGCTGGATGATAATGCCTATGGGCTTTCACGCCGCAGGGTGACATTATCGACCAGTGGTGTTGTTCCAATGATGGATAAATTGTCGCAGGAATGTGCCGTTGCCCTGGCCGTTTCCCTGCACGCCTCGAACGATACCCTGCGCGACGGCCTGGTACCCCTGAATAAAAAATATCCCTTGGTGGAATTGATGGCGGCATGCAGGCGTTACCTCGAATTCGCTCCAAGAGATTTTGTGACGTTTGAGTACTGCATGCTAGACGGTGTGAACGATACCGATCAGCATGCCAGAGAGTTAATCGAACTGGTACGCGACGTGCCATGCAAATTTAATTTGATTCCTTTTAACCCCTTTCCCGAGTCTGGCTTGAAGCGATCGACGAACAGTCAGATCAAAGTATTTGCGCAAATTTTGACCAATGCCGGACTGGTGACAACGATCCGGAAAACTCGCGGCGACGATATCGATGCAGCATGCGGCCAGCTTGCCGGTGAAGTGCAAGATCGAACCCGTGTCCAGGAACGGATGCAAAAGCAGGTTGAATATCAAAAGAAATTTGGTGCTAACTTTGGACGAATCGTGGAGATAACTTGATGAGAAATTTGGCTCGGTGGTTATGTTGTAGTTTGGTTTTGTCTGGATTTTTGACGGCATGTAAAACAACTTACGATACGCCGAAAACTGGTTCTCCATCGGCTGACAGTACGCAACAGGTTCAAGTCAATGATGCCAAAAGAGCGGCGATTCGGTTGCAGCTAGGGATCAGTTACTTACAGCAAGATCAAATGGCCACTGCATTAAAGGAGCTGAACAACGCGATTTCGATTGATCCTAATTTAAGCGATGCATATGCCGTCCGCGCTTTGGTGTATATGCAGACGCAAGAGAATGCATTGGCGGAACAAGACTTTCTTAAAGCAAGCAAGCTGGCGCCGAATAATCCAGACAATACCAATAACTACGGTTGGTTCTTGTGTCAAACCGGCCGGGAAAAGCAGGCAATGGAAATGTTTGACCGGGTAATTAAAGATCGCACTTACACCCAGCCAGTCAAGGCATTAAATAACGCAGGATTGTGCAGCCTGAAAATGAAGGACTCTGAATCGGCCGAAAAATATTTTTTACAATCGGTACGGTTTGATGCAAGTAATCCGACCACGAATCTGAATCTGTCGCGCATCAACTATAAACGACAAGATTGGACACGCGCGCAGTTTTACATCAATCGGTTGATCAAGGCGGAAGACTATACGCCTGAAATTTTGTGGCTGGCCATTCGGATTGGCCATAAATTGAATGATCAAGTAACGGTGGAAAGCCTGGCAGTTCAGTTGCATCGTCGTTTCCCTGATTCTGATGAGGATGCCTTATCTCAACATGGAGCATTTAATGAGTGAAGTCATTAAATTAAGTATCGTTCCTGAGCCGCCCGTGAATAAACCGGATCAGCCCGCGAAAAAATTGACAGTCGGCGAACAGCTGGCGTGGGCCCGCACCCAGCAAGATCTGTCTGTCGAGCAGATAGCAGGACAGTTAAAATGGTCGCCGCGCCAGATCATGGAAATCGAAGCTGGAAATTACACAGTTTTCCCGGATTTAATTACCGTGCGCGGGATTGTCCGGACCTATGCCAAAATTTTGAAGATTGATTCGGCGGCACTTTTGCAAGAATTGACCAATGAAATTGAAAAGCTCCCAGGTAAGCCGGCCGATAGACCGAAACTGGATATGCCATTTCCTGCTGGACGGATGCCAATATTAGGCAAACACAGTAATAATTCGCAAAAAATTATTGGTGGATTGATTTTGGTATTTTTATGTCTGGTTGGTTTGTTTGTCTATCGGACTGAATTGGCAAGTTTTGTGCGTGGGTTCTACACGCCCGGCGCGGAAAAAGTGGTCGAACAACCAGACGTCGTGAGCGCGGATAAAAATTCGCAGACGGGCGTGCAGGATGTTCAGCCTGAAGTCGCACAAAAGCTGGTTCCGGGTTTGACGGATAATGGCAACGAAAAAAATTCGACGACTGGACCTTCTGATCCGGTTGGAATTTCGCCTGCCAGTAATGCTGGCCCCACGCAAGCTGAACGCGCTGATGTGCCGTTGAGTCAGGCATTGGCATTGAGTTTCAAACAGGATTCATGGGTGCAGATCAAACGCCTGAACGGGTCAGTTGTAACCTCGAGAATTTATAAAGCAGGGTCGGAAGAGGTAATCGCCGTCAATGAACCCTTGAATCTTGTATTTGGAAACGCGCCGGGTGTTGAAGCTAAATTGCGTGGTCAGAATTTGGTCTTGCCTGCGCAGCCTGGCAATAATGTCGCAAGCATCAGTGTTAAGTGAGTCTGGGATGACAGTAGAAAAAGTGAATGACCCGATAGCGTCTGGGGCGGCAAAAAGAAGGCAAAGCCGGTCAGTCGTGATTGAACATGGCAGTCGGCAGGTGGTCGTTGGCGGAGACGCGCCGATCGTAATTCAGTCCATGACGAACACAGACACAGTTGATGCGATTGGCACGGCAATTCAAGTTAAAGAATTAGCGCGGGCTGGCTCGGAACTGGTGCGCATCACGGTCAATACTCCGGAGGCGGCGCAAGCGGTTGCCGGTCTTCGCGAGCAACTGGATCGCATGGGAATTGATGTGCCGTTAGTGGGCGATTTTCACTACAACGGGCACACCTTGCTGAAAGATTTTCCGGAATGCGCCCAGGCATTGTCCAAATATCGTATTAATCCCGGTAATGTGGGGAAGGGCGCAAAGCGCGACAGTCAGTTTGCACAAATGATTGAAATCGCCGCACGTTATAACAAACCAGTGCGTATTGGCGTCAATTGGGGCAGCCTGGATCAGGGTCTGTTGGCGCGCATTATGGATGAGAACGCACAGCGTGCGGATCCGTGGTCGGCACAGGCAGTCATGTATGAAGCGTTAATCGTATCTGCATTGGAAAATGCAGTTCGCGCGGAAGAGTTAGGGTTGGCGGGCGACAAAATTATTTTGTCCTGCAAAGTCTCGGGCGTGCAAGATCTGATTGCAGTTTACCGGGAGTTGGGTAAGCGCTGTGATTATCCGCTGCACCTGGGACTGACAGAAGCCGGTATGGGCAGCAAGGGTATCGTTGCTTCAACTGCGGCATTGTCGGTACTTCTGCAGGAAGGAATCGGCGACACGATCCGCATTTCATTGACGCCCGAACCTGGCGGAGATCGTTGCAAAGAAGTGATCGTCGGTCAGGAGATTTTGCAAACCATGGGCTTGCGTAAATTTACGCCTATGGTGATTGCATGTCCTGGTTGTGGCAGAACTACATCGACGGTGTTTCAGGAGCTGGCCGATGATATTCAAACCTACCTGCGCGACCAGATGCCGGTTTGGAAAACCCAGTACCCCGGAGTGGAGGGGATGAATGTGGCGGTGATGGGATGTATTGTCAACGGTCCCGGTGAGTCCAAGCATGCCAATATTGGTATTAGCCTACCCGGTACCGGGGAGTCGCCCGCCGCGCCAGTATTTGTCGATGGTGTGAAGACCGTGACCCTCAGAGGTGACAAGATCGCCAAAGAGTTTCAGGAAATTGTCTTAGATTATGTGCAGTCCCACTATGGTTAGGTAATGTTGGTATGTCCGAAAACAAGAAGCTAGAAAAAATCACGGCGATCAAGGGCATGAATGACATGCTCCCTGCAGACGCGCCGATGTGGGAATTATTTGAAAATACCTCGCAATCTGTGTTCAGAAGCTACGGGTTTCAGCAAATCAGAACACCAATTGTGGAACAAACTTCGCTGTTTGCCCGTGGCCTTGGTGCCGTCACTGATGTTGTTGAAAAAGAGATGTATTCGTTTGAAGATGCCATGAATGGCGACAAACTTACTTTGCGTCCGGAAAATACTGCGGGTGTCGTCAGAGCTGCCATAGAGCACAATTTGACCTATGAAGGTCCCAAACGATTGTGGTACACCGGTCCCATGTTTCGCCATGAGAAACCGCAGCGTGGTCGATATCGTCAGTTTTTTCAACTAGGGGCAGAAGCCTTAGGATTTACCGGCCCCGATATTGATGCCGAGTTGATCATGATGTGCCAAAGACTGTGGGATGATTTGGGTTTAAATCAGGTTCGCCTTGAATTGAATTCGATTGGTGACGCCGAGGAACGCCTGAAGCACCGCGCAGATCTGATTGCGTATTTTGAACAGCACAAAGACCAATTGGATACTGAGGCGACACGCCGTCTCTATTCCAATCCACTACGCATCCTTGATACAAAAAATCCTGCAATGCAAACTTTGGTCAACGCCGCCCCCAAATTGATCGATTATCTGGGTGAGGAGTCATTAAAGCATTTTGAGGGTGTTCAGGCGATTTTGCGCCATAACAGTATTGTATTCACGATTAATCCCCGTCTGGTGCGTGGCTTGGACTATTACAATCGCACCGTGTTTGAATGGGTATCGGATGAGCTCGGTGCACAGGGTACGATTTGCGCAGGAGGCCGGTACGACACACTGGTCACCATGTTTGGTGGCAAAGAGACGCCATCTTGCGGTTTTGCCATGGGAATTGAACGGATATTGGAGCTGATGAAGCTGTCCGGTGAAACCCATGCTCCCAATCAATGCGATATCTATTTGGTGCATCAGACCGAAGCAGGGCAGATGCAATGTTTTGTGTTGGCGGAAAGAATGCGTGATGCTGGCTTGGATGTTGTGCTACATTGCGCAACGCAAGCAGGAATTGGAAGTTTTAAGTCACAAATGAAGCGTGCTGATGCCAGCGGCGCAAGCTTTGCCGTGATTGTTGGCGAGGATGAAGTCGTACAAGGCAAGGCAATGGTGAAAGCATTGCGGGCAGATGATATGGAAAATAATCAGGCTGCTGTTCCATTCGAGTCCGTAGTTGATTATTTGGTCGATCAAATTACGGGGCAAGACGATCACGACCATGAAAATTGCAGTCATACACATCATTAATCAATCAATAAGCAGACACATACATGGCATACGATCACGAAGAACAAGAGCAACTCGACGCTCTTAAAGCATGGTGGAATCAATACGGCAATATCATTACCTGGATAATGATCGCTATTTTGGCAGGGTTTTCAGGTTGGAAAGCCTGGGGCGTCTATCAGTCCAAGCAAGCCGTGCAAGCTTCTGTACTTTATGAAGAAGTTCAGAAAGCGGTTCAAAATAAAGACCAGACTAAAGTCTTGCGCGCTGTCGCAGATATTCAAGACAAATTCTCGACCACCTATTACGCACAAATGGCGAGCATGCTGGCCGCTAAATACGCTTTTGACAGTAACGACGTGAAGACGGCCAAAGCACAATTGAATTGGGTGCAGGAGCATGGCAAAACCGCAGAATTCAAGTCATTGGCAAAAATCAGGATGGCAGGTATTTTACTGGATGAGAAATCCTACGATGAAGCGCTGAAAGTATTGTCCGGCGATTTTCCTGTGGAACTGGTCAGTATGGTTGACGATCGAAAAGGCGATATCTTCGTCGCCCAGAATAAACTCGACGAGGCTCGTTCGGCATATCAGGCGGCATTAGATAAAAGCACTGATAAAAGTCCGGCGTTCCAATTGATTCAATTGAAGCTCGATGCAATCGGCGGCGCAAAGTCAGCAAGCGAGTCCGCAAATAAGCCTGCAAATAAAGGTTGAAAAGAAAAATATGCGTAGAGTGATAAATTGGATTTGTCTGGTTGCGTTGGTTGGGTTGACTGGTTGCTCGTGGTTCAAAGAGCCGAAAAACCCGCCCACTGCGCTGGTGGACTTTAAACAAACCATGTCCATAAAAAAGGTCTGGTCGAACAGTATAGGATCGGCCGAGGGTTTCACTTTCACACCGGTTTTTGTTGACGACAGCGTATTTACTGCGGCTTCCAACGGCTATATTTACAGGATCGATAATGCCACCGGACGCGAAATCTGGCGGATTGACGCTGATAAGATTTTGACCGCAGGCGTCGGTGCAGACAGCAGCTCGCTGGCCGTGGTCGCAGACAAAGGCATCGTGCTCCTGTATGGCCTGGATGGGAAACTGAAGTGGCAGGCCCAGGCATCGAGCGAAATATTGTCTGCCCCCGTCATTGGTGATGGCGTCGTTGTGGTGCGCAGTATTGATAACCACATTGCAGCCTATGATTTGTCTACCGGTAAGCGTCGTTGGTTAATCGAGCGCACTTTGCCCAGCCTGATCTTGCGCAGCGCGGTAGGCATGGTTATTTCTGACAATACCGTCTATATCGGCTTGCCTGGCGGGAAATTGATTGCGGTTGGATTGGCCAGTGGCAGTGTGCGTTGGGAAGCCTCTGTCGGTGAGCCGAAAGGCGCTACCGAACTGGAACGGGTTGCAGACGTATCCGGTATCCCGGTTGTGATCGGTTCTGATGTTTGTGCGGCAGCTTTTCAAGGTAAGGTGTCCTGCTTTGATATCAAAACCGGTGTGATGCGCTGGGGTAAGGCGCTGTCGACAAATATGGGTATTTCGGCCGATGAACGGTTCGTCTTTGCGGTGGATGACAAAGGAACGGTCAATGCCTTTAGTCGCAATGCAGGTTTAAGCGAATGGAAAAATGATAAATTGGCGTACCGAAAAGTATCGACGCCGATTTCATTCGGACAAGCGGTGATAGTTGGTGATTATCAGGGGTATATTCACTTTCTGTCTCGTGAAGAAGGTTCTTTTTTGGCTCGCATGTCGACAGATGGCAGTCCAATTATTACCACGCCTATTTTGGCGGGAAAAAACGTAGTATTTCAAACAAGTCAAGGAGAAATCGTCGCGTTAGCGATCGATTAATTAATGAAACCGGTAATTGCACTAATAGGTCGACCTAACGTTGGCAAATCCACGCTGTTTAATCGGCTAACCCGCTCACGCGATGCATTGGTAGCTGATCTGCCTGGTTTAACACGTGACCGACATTATGGCGAAGGCCGGGTTGGTGAACGTCCATTTCTGGTGATTGACACGGGCGGATTTGAACCTGTTGCCAAAGAAGGCATCATGTTTGAAATGGCCAAGCAAACCAAGCAAGCGGTTGCGGAAGCTGATGTCATCATTTTTATCGTCGATGGTCGGCAAGGTATGACGCCGCATGACAAGACGATCACTGATTTCTTACGTAAATCTGGAAGATCGGTGATGTTGGTGGTAAACAAAGCCGAAGGCATGAAATATACCTCGGTCACGGCTGATTTTTACGAGTTGGGTCTGGGTGATCCCTATGTTATTTCAGCCGCACACGGAGATGGTGTTTCGGACCTGGTCACGGAAGCATTGGATATTGTATTTTCCCAGCGAAGTGATGAAGTCGAACCTGAACAGAAAGATCATGGGATCAAGTTGGCCATTGTGGGTCGGCCGAATGTCGGCAAATCTACCTTGGTCAATACGCTGTTGGGCGAAGAGCGGGTTATTGCGTTTGATATGCCCGGCACAACTCGTGATTCAATTGAAATCGCCTTTGAACGGGATGGCCAAAATTACACCCTGATCGATACCGCAGGGATTCGTCGGCGTGGAAAAGTTTTTGAGGCAATCGAAAAGTTTTCGGTAGTCAAGACATTGCAATCCATCTCGGAAGCAAACGTGGTACTGCTATTGCTGGACGCGCAACAAGATATATCAGAGCAGGATGCCCATATTGCAGGCTTTATTCTGGAGTCTGGCCGCGCCCTGGTAGTCGGGGTCAACAAATGGGATGGCCTGCAAAGCGATCGCCGCGACGAAATAAAAAGCGATATTGAGCGCAAACTTGGATTCCTGTCTTTCGCAAAATTTCATTTCGTTTCAGCGATGAAGTCGACGGGGATCGGACCAATGATGAAATCAGTGAATCAGGCTTATGCTGCCGCAACCGCGAATCTGTCCACGCCCAAATTAACCCGGGCATTAATTGAAGCAGTTGAGCACCAGCAACCAAGACGCAAAGGTTCGATCCGCCCGAAATTGAGGTATGCTCACCAAGGCGGGCAAAATCCACCGATTATCGTGATCCACGGCAATGCTTTGGATGCTGTAGGGGATGTTTATAAACGCTACCTGGAAAAACATTTCAGAGAAACTTTTTCGTTGGTCGGTACGCCGCTGCGAATTGAAATGAAGTCTAGTAAAAATCCCTTTTCAAAAGCTGAAAAATAATCGTAGACTTAAACTTTTTAACAAGATGAGCGATTTGCTCGTATATACTTAATTGCGTAGTTTCTTGGACAGGTATTGAAAAATCCGATAACGTCCTCAACTCCGCACTACAACAACACTATGGAGCTGCTATGAGCAACAAAGGGCAATTGTTACAAGACCCATTTCTAAACGCTTTACGCAAAGAGCATATTCCGGTTTCAATTTATCTTGTGAACGGCATCAAGTTACAAGGTCATATTGAATCTTTCGATCAATACGTGGTGCTGCTGCGTAATACGGTCACTCAAATGGTTTACAAACACGCGATTTCAACGGTCGTGCCAGCACGAGCAGTCAATTTGCCAGCGGAGCCTGAGTCTGAGTAATGACATTGAGGTTGTCACCAAGCTGTCCAATAAGTTGAGTACTAAGTCAGAAAAAGAGTTGGGCAGTCATTCGGGCATCCGTGCGATTTTGGTGGGTGTGGATTTTGGTAAGTCTGACTTTGATTCGAGTTTGGAAGAACTTGCTCTTCTGACGCTGTCCGCCGGTGCTACGCCAATATCCACGATTACATGTAAACGCGCCAGTCCAGATTCAGCCTTGTATGTCGGTAGTGGTAAGGCAGAGGAAATTAAACTTGCTGCTGTCGACCACCAGATCGATATTATTATTTTCAACCATGCGTTAAGTCCTGCTCAACAGCGTAATTTGGAAAAGCACCTGCAGATACGCGTCTTGGACCGGACCAGCTTAATTCTTGATATTTTTGCGCAACGAGCCAAAAGCCACGAAGGTAAAGTTCAGGTCGAACTTGCTCAACTACAGCACCTTGCAACTCGGTTAATTCGTGGCTGGACTCACTTGGAACGGCAAAAAGGCGGTATTGGTTTGCGCGGACCGGGTGAAACGCAGCTTGAAACGGATCGGCGCCTGCTCGGCGATCGGGTCAAGGCTCTCAAAGAGAAATTAAACAAATTGCAACGGCAACGTGAGACGCAGCGTCGTGCAAGAGGACGCAGTCGGGTATTTTCGGTGTCTTTGGTTGGGTATACCAACGCCGGCAAGTCGACACTTTTTAATGTGTTGACCAAGGCGGGAGCCTATACGGCCGACCAACTGTTCGCTACGCTGGACACGACCTCGCGTCGCGTTTATCTCGGCGAGATAGGTCAGATTGTAGTTTCAGACACCGTTGGCTTCATTCGTGAATTGCCGCATCAATTGGTTGCCGCGTTCCGCGCAACGCTGGAAGAGACAATTCATGCGGATTTACTGCTGCATGTGGTTGACGCGTCGAGCCCTGCGCGTCTGGAGCAGATCGCACAAGTAAATCAGGTACTGGAAGAAATCGGTGCGGACCATATCCCGCAGTTAATGGTCTGGAATAAGATCGATCTGGCTGATCTGGAGCCGGGAATTGAGCGCAATGAGTATGATAAAATACAGCGGATTTTTTTGAGCGCAAAAACAGGACAGGGCATGAACGAATTACGTGTCGCGCTCTGTGAATTTGCGGAGCAGCTAGGTTTTAACGGTACTGAATCAAAGAGCGATCAACACGAGTCAAATCAACTTGAATAAAACTGGTCTACCTATAACCTAAATCGGATGATTGCAGAATGGTTGTTTCAATTTTAAAAAAAATCGGCGCGATTTTTTCTCTGAACGATCCCAAATGGGGCAAGGGTTCGGGGAATGACAATGATGGAAATAAGCCGAACACGCCACACGGTCCACCGGACCTTGAAGATTTATGGAAAGACTTTAATCATAAATTGAATGCCATGTTTGGCGGCAAAGGCGCCGGTGGTGGTGATGGACTGTCCCCGGATCCGAACAGTGCAAAGTGGGGTGCGTGGATCATTGTCGTCATCCTCGTGTTTCTTTGGCTGGTCAGTGGCAGTTTCGTGGTCCAGGAGGGTCAAACGGGCGTCGTCATGACCTTTGGTAAATACAGTCACGACACTCCTTCAGGATTTAACTGGCGCTTGCCTTATCCTATCCAGAGTCATGAAATCGTCAATGTCTCGACGGTGCGTACGGTTGAAGTTGGGTATCAGGGCAACGTTAAAAACAAGCAGCCGAAAGAGGCCTTGATGTTGACGGACGATGAAAATATCATCGACATTCAATTCGCAGTTCAATATAAATTGAAAAGCGCATCGGATTGGATATTTAAAAATCGGGAACAGGAAAGCACAGTCAAACAGGTTGCCGAGACTGCCATACGTGAAGTTGTTGGCCGGAACAAGATGGATTTTGTTTTATATGAAGGTCGCGAGAAAGTCGCGCTTGACGTCGGCCAACTGATGCAGAAACTGCTCGACCTGTATCAGACCGGTGTGCAAGTCACAAACGTGACTATGCAGGGTGTTCAGCCACCTGAGCAAGTTCAGGCAGCATTCGACGATGCGGTTAAGGCGGGACAGGATCGCGAACGGCAGAAAAATGAAGGGCAGGCTTACGCCAATGACGTGATCCCGAAAGCGCGCGGTGCGGCAGCCCGTTTGCAGGAGCAGTCTCAAGCCTATCAGGCCCAGGTGATCGCGAATGCTGAAGGTAACGCTTCCCGGTTCAAGCAGGTTCTGGACGAATATCAAAAAGCACCGGCGGTCACTCGCGATCGTATGTATCTCGACACGATGCAGCAAATATTTATGAGCACAACTAAAATGATGGTCGATACCAAGTCTGGTAATAATCTGATCTATCTGCCCTTGGACAAATTGATTGGCCAGACCTTGGCGACTGACCCGAATGCGTCCGTACAAAAGGCAACCGGCACAGCCCAGGATGTGACCAACGCCAATGAGCTGTTGCGCGCCAGAGATAGCCATGGCCGTGAACGGGAGGGCAGATAATGAATAAGCTCGTCTCTACACTGATTGCGGTTGTTATTGCGCTGCTTATTTTTTCCTCGACAGTATTTGTTGTTGACCAACGTTTTTACGCCATCGTATTTGCACTGGGTGAAATGAAAACCATCATCAATGAACCTGGCCTGCACTTCAAATTGCCACCACCGTTTCAAAATGTGATTTATGTCGATAAGCGGATCTTAACGATCGATTCGCCCGAGTCGGATCGTTTCATTACCGCTGAAAAGAAAAACATTTTGGTGGATTCGTTTGTTAAGTGGCACATCACTGACCCAAAATTGTATTACATCAGTTTTGGTGGTGATGAACAGCGTGCTCGCGATCGGCTCAATCAAATTGTGAAAGCAGCATTGAACGATGAAATTACCAAGCGGACAGTGCGCGAAGTAATCTCGGGTGAACGTAGCAAAGTAATGGGCGCATTGCGCGTTAAGGTGTCAGAAGAAGCCAGGCAAATCGGTGTTGAAATCATCGATGTGCGCCTGAAACGTGTTGACTACGTCGAGCAGATCAATAATTCTGTGTACGAACGAATGAAAGCCGAACGTACTCGCGTTGCGAACGAATTGCGGTCAACCGGTTACGCGGAATCCGAGAAGATTCGTGCAGACGCCGATAAACAGAGTACGGTGATATTGGCGGAAGCCTATCGCGATTCGGAAAAACTGCGCGGCGATGGCGATGCCAAGGCCAGTCGTATTTATGCCCAGGCGTTTGGTCAAAACCCGGAATTTTATAAATTCTATCGTAGTCTGGAAGCATACCGTTTCAGTTTTCGTACCAAGAATGATGTGCTGGTCGTTGACCCAAATTCAGAGTTTTTTAAATACTTTAAATCACCCGGTCAAGGCAAATAGGTATTTCCTCAGTACGTTTCCTAATGTTGTGAAAAATTTATTATGATGCCAGCACTAGCCCTAAGTGCATCACTTAGGGCTAGTGCTGCGTTTATTTGGTGGATGTTATGCCCAACTGGCTTTTACCTGAAAATATTGCTGACGTGCTGCCATCTGAGGCGCGTAAGATTGAAGAGTTACGCCGGCGGCTGCTTGATCAGTTTCGACTGTATGGGTATGAACTGGTCATGCCGCCGATGCTGGAATATCTCGAATCTTTGTTAAGCGGTGCCGGGCAGGATCTGGACTTGAGAACCTTTAAATTGGTCGACCAATTGTCAGGCCGCACGATGGGAATACGATCCGATATCACCACGCAAGTGGCGCGTATCGATGCCCACCTGCTTAACCGAACCACGGTCACGCGCCTGTGCTATGCCGGGAGTGTCTTGCATACCAGACGTTCCGGACTGCATGCTACCCGGGAACCCCTGCAAATCGGTGCTGAAATTTACGGACATGGCGGTCTGGAAGCGGACGCCGAAATTCAGGAGTTGCTGCTGACATCCATGTCACTGGCAGGCATGACAAAAGTGCGTCTGGATCTATGCCACGTCGGCGTGTTCCGTGCTATTTTGAGCCAAGATGCATTGGCTAAACAATCGGAATTGGCGTTATATACACTGTTGGAAACCAAGGATATACCGGGGCTGAAAGAGATATCCAAAAACTTTCAGCCCAAGACCAGAGATGCGCTGTTGGCCTTGCCAAATTTGTATGGGGATCTCAATGTTTTAGAGCAGGCGCGTCAAGTCCTGCCTAAACTTGCAGAGATTGATGCGGCATTGAATGAACTGGCCCAGCTGGTATCGATGATTCCGGCGCGCAGTGCTGCGCAAGTGACCATCGACCTGGCCGATTTACGTGGCCTTCATTATCATAGCGGCGTAACATTTGCCGCTTATGTCACTGGACTGCCAAACGCCGTGGCACGCGGTGGCCGGTATGACCACGTTGGTGAGTCGTTTGGGCGAGCCCGGCCAGCTACCGGGTTCTCGATGGATTTAAGAGAATTGGCGCGTCTGATGCCGGGTGCAGAGCGTAAGAATGCCATTATGGCCCCCTGGGGTGTCGATGAGAAATTGCGGGAAAAAATTGCCCAGTTGCGAGAGCAGGGTGAAATTGTTATCCAGAGTTTACCTGGTCATAACAATGATTTAGACGAATTCGACTGCAATCGCGCGGTAGTTTTTGAACATGGAAATTGGATACTTAAAAGTTAGGTTAAGCGATGTCACAAGTAAATACAGCAAAAAATGTCGTTGTCATTGGAACCCAGTGGGGCGATGAAGGCAAAGGAAAGATCGTCGACTGGTTGACCGACCACGCCCAAGGTGTAGTGCGGTTTCAAGGCGGCCACAATGCCGGTCATACGCTTGTCATTGGCGGACAAAAAACCGCATTACAATTGATCCCGTCTGGCATTATGCGTGCTGGCGTTGCCTGTTATATCGGTAACGGCGTGGTGCTGTCGGTGCCCGACCTGTTGCGCGAGATTGACAAGCTGCAGGCCAATGGCGTGGAAGTCGAATCACGTCTAAAAATTTCCGAAGCCTGTCCAATTATTCTGCCGTACCACAATGCGCTCGATACAGCTCGTGAAGCTGCGCGCGGTCTGGCAAAAATCGGCACAACAGGTAAAGGCATCGGCCCGGCTTACGAAGATAAAGTGGCACGCCGCGCGATTCGGGTCGCCGATCTGCTGTACCCGGAACGTTTTGCGGAAAAATTGCGCGAAAATCTGGATTACCATAACTTTGTGTTGACTCAGTATTTGAAGGCCCCGGCGGTCGACTACCAAAAAACGCTCGATGATGCGTTGGCGCAAGTGCCGCGTATCGCCCCCATGGTGTCCGATGTCTCCAGCGCGCTGTATGCTGCCTACAAGGGCGGTGCCCGTCTGTTGTTTGAAGGTGCGCAGGGAAGCTTGCTGGACGTCGATCACGGCACCTATCCATTTGTCACATCCAGCAATTGCGTCGCGGGTAACGCGGCAGCAGGTTCTGGCGTGGGTCCGAACATGTTGCACTATATTTTGGGTATTACCAAAGCGTATACAACCCGCGTTGGTTCCGGTCCGTTTCCTTCTGAACTCGACATGGATCATGGCGTTGGTCAGCATCTGTCAGCGGTTGGCTGTGAATTTGGCGTCGTTACCGGACGCAAACGCCGTTGTGGCTGGTTTGACTCGGCGCTGCTCAAGCGCTCGGTGCAAATCAATGGCGTATCTGGAATGTGTCTGACCAAACTCGACGTGCTGGATGGAATTGAGACCTTGCAGATTTGCACCGGCTATATGCTGAATGGAAAACCTGTCGATATCTTCCCAAGCGGCGCAGAACAGGCGTCACACTGCGTACCTGTGTATGAAACATTACCGGGCTGGACAGAAAGTACTGTGGGTGCAAAGACCATGGAGGCACTGCCGGTCAATGCGCGCAACTATATCAAACGCATTGAAGAATTAGTCGGTGTGCCAATTGATATGGTATCGACCGGACCGGATCGCGAAGAGACCATCGTATTGCGCCATCCATTTGCCTGAAGCATCCATGACTGTGCCTGCCTTGACTGATCAACATCTGTGGGTTTCATGGGATGATTACCACAGAAAAATCGAACTGTTGGCGTTGCAGGTGTATGAATCTGGTTGGGAATTCAATCAGATTTTATGTCTGGCGCGCGGTGGGCTAAGACCCGGAGACACCCTGTCGCGGGTGTTTAACGTTCCCCTGGCGATCCTGTCGACAAGTTCCTATCGCGAAGCGGCGGGAACCTTGCAAGGAGTGCTGGACATCGCCAGTCATATCACCATCCCGTCTGGAACGCTCTCTGGCAATCTGCTGGTCGTCGATGATTTAGTCGATTCCGGCGTGACCATGCAAAAAGTCGTTGAGCATTTGTTTGCCCATTTTCCGTCATTGATCGAAGTGAAGACCGCGGTAATCTGGCAAAAAGCCTGTTCAAAGCTTGTTCCTGACTTCGCCGTTGATTTTTTAAAAACAAACCCGTGGATACATCAGCCATTCGAGGAATATGACACGATCAGGCCTGACCAATTACTGAAACGAACCCATAAGCATCTTCAATAAATTTGTATAAATTGAATTTTGCAGGCAAAAAAAATCCCATCAGCGAACTAATGGGATTTCTAATTTAAAGCCTGGTGCCCACGGAGGGACTCGAACCCCCACACCCAAAGGCACATGGACCTGAACCATGCGCGTCTACCAATTCCGCCACGTGGGCAGCGAAGGCAGAAGTATAGAGGATATTTAATTATTTCGAAAGCGGTAAATTACATTTCGCGAAATATTTTTATCCGTCGTGCAGAAAAGATTGTCACGAACAGTTCACCTAAGACAACCTGTTTTAGTGTTAAATTACGTTGATTTTAAAAAATAACCATGCAATTGGTAAAAATCCATTAAGCACCCTCCCAATCATAATAAAAACACAGCCTTATACCTTTTAAAGAAATCCATTTGAGCACACATAACTACTCCATTCCCAGTCGTGAAGACATCCTCGGTGTGCTGCGCAGCACCGCAGCGAAACACGACTCCCAACAAATTGCAGAGGCGCTTGGTGTGCCCCCTGACGAACAAGACGGACTGATGCGGCGTATCAACGCAATGGAACGCGATGGCCAGATCAAACTCGATAAAGAAGGTTTTTATCATGTGCAAAGCCAGGATAATTTTATCGCCGGCAAAATCAGCAGTCACCGCGACGGCTATGGCTTCCTGATTCCGGATGACGGCAGCGACGACGTCTACTTGCCCGAGCGCGAAATGCAGCGTGTGCTGAATGGCGATCGGGTACTGGTGCGCATCGTTGGCACAGACCGGCGTGGGCGCCTGGAGGGCGGTATCGTTGAAGTGCTGGACCGCGCCAACACCCATATTATCGGACGCCTGTTAAATGAAAACGGGATGTGGGTGATCGCACCGGAAGACAAGCGCATCAGCCAGGATATTATTTTGGCCGGATCGCCAGGACAGGCCAAAGCAGGACAGGTGGTGAGCGTGCAGCTGACCGAGCAACCGACCCGTTACGCGCAACCGGTAGGGAAAATCGTCGAAGTGCTGGGTGACGTTGACGACCCTGGAATGGAAATCGAAATTGCCGTGCGCAAGTTCGGTGTCCCTCATATTTTTTCTGAAGCGGCCATGAAGGCGGCGAGCAAATTGCCCAATGAAGTCAAGGCAGCTGATCTGCATGAACGTGCTGACCTGCGCGATATTCCGATGGTCACCATCGATGGCGAAGATGCGCGCGATTTCGATGACGCCGTGTACTGCGAGCCGACAAAAATCGGACGCACCGCCGGGTACCGCATCATCGTTGCCATCGCCGATGTCAGCCACTACGTTAAACCGAATGATGCCATCGATCATGACGCCTTGTTACGCAGTACTTCGGTGTATTTTCCGCGACGTGTGATTCCCATGCTGCCGGAAAAGCTCTCGAACGGATTGTGTTCTTTGGTTCCGAACGTTGACCGTCTCACTCTGGTATGTGATTTGGTGATTACTTCCCACGGTGAAATCAAGGGCTATCAGTTTTATCCGGCCGTGATTCATTCCGCAGCGCGCTTCACGTATACGGAAGTCGCGGCAATCCTGGGTAATACCAAAGGGCCGGAAGCCAATAAACGCGCTGCTCTGGTGCCGCATCTGCTGCATTTGCAGGAGGCGTATCATGCCTTGCAGGAAGCACGGCAACTGCGTGGTGCGATTGATTTTGAAACGACCGAAACCTATATCGTCTGCAACGCGGCAGGTAAGATTGAAAAGATTTTGCCGCGTACCCGCAATGATGCTCACAAACTGATTGAAGAATGCATGCTGGCCGCTAATGTCTGCGCGGCCGATTTGCTGATTCGTCATAAACATCCCGGTACCTACCGGATTCACGCCAGTCCTTCCAAAGAGAAGCTGAATCAGTTACGCACGTATCTGAAACAACTGGGGCTGAATTTGAATGGTGGTGACAAACCGTCAGCATCGGACTACGCCGATTTGATGAAAAAAATCAAGGGCCGTCTGGATGCGCCGATTCTGCAAACCATGTTGTTGCGCTCGATGCAGCAAGCCGTGTACAGCCCAGACAATATCGGTCACTTCGGCCTGTCCTATGACGCCTATGCGCATTTCACGAGCCCGATCCGCCGCTATCCCGATCTGTTGACGCATCGCGCCATCAAAGCGATTTTGCTGGGTAAAAAATATGAGCCAAAAGGGATCGACCTCGGTTCCTTGAACAGCACCATTTCCAATGCTGCGCGCAAGCAGCAAATCGTCGACAAAGCCGAAGGCAAACAAAAGAAGGATCCGACCATCTGGGATGCCCTGGGCGTGCATTGTTCCGCCAATGAACGCCGCGCCGACGAAGCTTCGCGTGACGTTGAGGCCTGGTTGAAGTGCTACTACATTCGTAACAAACTGGGTGAAGAATTTACCGGAACGATATCCGGGGTCACCCAGTTCGGTATTTTTGTTCAGCTGGACGCGCTGTACATTGAAGGCCTGGTGCATGTCACTGATTTAGGGGCGGATTATTTTCAATACGACGATGCACGTCATGAATTGCGCGGCGAACGGACTGGCAAGCGTTATCAGCTGACCGATCGCGTGACCGTGCAGGTGAGCCGCGTTGACCTGGATGCACGCAAGATAGATCTTTGCCTGGTTCAGCCAGGCGGAGCTCGCCTGGTAGGTGGTGCCAAACCTGGTAAGCCAGGCAGCGTTGCCGCCAAAGCCAAGCCGAAAGCAGTTGCAGGCGCATCCAAATATGAGGAAATTGCACCGCCCAAGCATAAGGTGCGACGCGGTACGACTGCCGAAGGTAAATCTGGTCGCTCAACCAAAGCCGCGACCGGCACAGCAAGACGTGACAAGAGCGGCGAAAAAGCCAGCGAAAAAAATGTCAGCAGTCGCGGCAAGGCAAATCCAAAAGCTGCAGCGAAAACCGGTATGAAAAAACGATAATCATGAAAAGTAAATTTATATTTGGCTTCCACGCCGTCACCGCACGTTTGCGCCACGAAGCGAGCAGCGTAGAAGAAATCTACGTTGACACAGGGCGACAGGACCGGCGCATGCTGGAATTAATCAGCGCGGCCAAAGGCGCAGGAGTGCGGGTCATTCCGGTTGATGAATTACGCCTGGCAAATATGGTCGGAACACGCCGCCATCAAGGCGTGGTTGCCAAAGCAGGGGAAATCTCCCTGGCGCGCAATCTGGATGAGTTATTGGATGCGATTGATGGACCACCACTGCTGCTGATTTTGGATGGTATTACCGACCCACATAATCTGGGGGCCTGTTTGCGGGTAGCCGATGGTGCAGGCGCGCATGCGGTTATCGCGCCGAAAGATCGTGCAGTCGGACTGAATGCCACGGCCGCCAAAGTAGCCAGCGGTGCCGCCGATTCGGTGCCGTATATTACCGTCACCAATTTGGCGCGGACCATGCGTGAAATCAAAGAGCGCAATATTTTTGTGGTTGGCACATCGGACGACGTAGAAAAAAACCTGTACCAGGCTGATTTTACTGGTAGCGACGGCGTCGCAATTGTAATGGGTTCAGAAGGCGAGGGCATGCGCAGGCTGACGCGCGAAACCTGTGATCTGCTGGTGAGTGTGCCGATGTTCGGGTCGGTTGAAAGCCTGAACGTTTCGGTTGCGTCAGGTATTTGTCTCTATGAAGCACGGCGTCAACGTCTGATTTAATCTTCCTATATTCAAACCAACTACTGACGATGAATCATGTTTAGCAATATCCGCGAAGATATACAAAACATCATGATCCGCGATCCTGCCGCCAAAAGCGTGTGGGAAGTGGTGACGTGTTATCCGGGTTTGCACGCCATAATCATGCATCGCTGGGCAAATTTTTTTTGGCGTCATCGCTGGTATTGGCTGGGGCGGTTCACCTCGCATCTGGCGCGGTTTTTCACATCAATAGAAATCCATCCAGGTGCCACGATCGGGCGACGGGTGTTTATTGATCACGGTTTTGGTGTGGTTATCGGCGAGACCGCCGAAGTCGGCGATGATTGCACGATCTATCAGGGCGTGACCTTGGGAGGCACCTCGCTGGTGAAAGGTGCCAAGCGTCATCCAACTCTGGAACAGGGTGTGATTGTCGGGGCTGGCGCACAGGTCCTGGGCGGCTTTACGGTTGGTGCGGGTGCCAAGATTGGATCGAGTTCAGTCGTGGTCAAACCGGTTCCGGCTGGTGCCACCGCAGTTGGGAACCCAGCGCACATTACCAAAAAAGAAGAGCAAGGTAAGAACGCGGAAAAAGAAGCAGCTCTGTTTTCAGCTTACGGTGTCACCGCGAATGGCGATGATCCGGTGACCAAAGCGCTGCATAAACTGATCAATCATGCGGCGCTTCAGGAGCAGCAAATCAATAGCTTGAAACGCGCCTTAAAGCATGCCGGGATTCAATGCGAAGTGCAGGCTGATGAAGAGTTCGATCCGGACAAGTTGAACAAATTGGTTGAGTAATGCGGATGAGCGCGATGCGAAATTTCTTTTTTTTGCTGGCGTTGACTCTCACTGCTACAGCCTGCTCAACTGCGCAGATGACCTCCCATAAAAAACTGCGAGATGAAGTGATCGAAATCGAGAAGGCATTTGCCAGGACAATGGCTGATCGCGACCTGGCGGCGTTTTCGACTTTTGTTTCGGACGAGGCCATATTCTTTTCTGAGGACAGCGCTCTTACCGGAAAACCGGCAATCGTCGCTGCCTGGACAGCGTTTTTCAAGAATGCGCAGGCTCCGTTTTAATGGTCGCCCGATCATGTGGAAGTGTTGGAGTCAGGCCAGTTGGCGCTCAGCACCGGACCTGTCCTGAACGCAAAAGGCGATTTGGTGGCGACCTTTAGCTCCATCTGGCGTCGCGAATCTTCCGGTGCATGGCACATCGTGTTTGACAAAGGGTGTGACGTTTGCATCAAGTGCGGCGTAGCCCATTGAGCGCAATCTCTGTTCAAATGTTTGGGCTTGAGCGATTTCATATTCGACTTCATTGACGCGCCCAGCCAGGCAGGTGCTATTGGCTGCACGCTGAACGGCGGCTTATCTATCACAGATTAAAAACTTTAAGAATACGTGCAAAAGGCGGTAGATTTTCACCTATTGTTTTGTTCCAATGCCGCCCTTACAGCATTGTTCAGATAAAGTTGAATCCAGGAGCCACCGCCATGCAGTCAGTAACTCTACCTTCGAGGAGAGAAATGATGGAACCTTTTGAAATAGATGAAGTAAAAAATTATAGTGATCTGTTAGTGGCGAGTTTTGCGCAAATGACAAAACGCCGACTTGTTGAAGGCGGAGCGGACCTTAGTCGCCGCCTGTTTGAAGCACCATTTGCGCTGGTATCTCACGGAACCGAAGAAGATCCCATCTTCAAATACGCAAACAGAACCGCATTAACGCTGTGGGGAATGAGCTGGGAAGAATTTACGGTCATGCCATCGCGCCTTTCTGCGGAACCCATGTTGCAGGCCGAACGCAATCAATTGCTCGAAGAAGCACAGCGCAAAGGCTATGTTGACACCTATCAGGGTGTGCGTATTGCCAAGGATGGGCGCAGATTTACTATCAAAGATACCGTTTTATGGAATGTGGCAGATGCCTGGAACATCCGGCAAGGGCAGGCATGTGTGATTTATCGGTGGGACTATTTACCGGTTTAGTCGCAGACGCAATCCGGTCACCTGTCACTGGTTTCCAGTGCAGAGTGGCGAATGCTGTATCCAAAATAAAATAGCAAGGCAAACGACAGCCATGCGCCGAACAACAAAAATGTCTTGCTGGGCAGGCCACAGATCAGATATACGCAGAACAGCACGCTGAGCACGGGTACAAATGGAAACAGAGGTACTTTGAAGCCTCGATTTAAATCGGGCCTGGTGCGCCGTAAAATGATCACGCCAATTGAGACGATGCTGAACGCTACCAGGGTTCCCATGCTGGTCAAATCAGCCAGCACATCAAGTGGCACCAACGCTGCAGCAATCGCGACCAGACTACCGACGACAATCGTATTTTTAACCGGAGTGTGCGATTCCGGATTCACTTTGGCAAATACCTTGGGCAGCATCCCATCGCGTGCCATGGCGTATAAAATTCTGGTCTGGCCATACAACACCACTAGCGTAATGCTGAAAATAGAAATGATTGCACCCACCGACAAAATCGAGCCAGGCCAGCTTGCATGCGTAATGCGCCGCAGAATCTGCACCAGCCCGGCTTCGTTGCCACTAAATTCTGTGTAAGGCTGGGTTCCAACTCCAATCAATGCCACCAGCACATACAGGCTGGTCACGATTGTCAATGAAATCATGATCGCCAGCGGAATGGTGCGCTTCGGATTTTTGACTTCTTCACTGGCGGTCGAGATTGCGTCGATGCCGATGTACGAGAAAAAAATGCTGGAGGCTGCGGCACCGACTCCACTTATTCCCATCGGCATAAACGGATGCAGATTGGCGGAGTGAAAGGCGGTCAGGCCAATCAAAATAAACATGATCAATACCGCGATTTTAATTACCACCATAATTGCGTTGACCCGTGCCGACTCTTTGGCACCACGTATCAGCAAGGCACAACACATAAAAACCAGAATGACTGCCGGCAAATTGAACACGCCACCATTCACACCTGGTGGATTGGCGATTGCGTTTGGCATGCGCGCACCGATCAGGTCAAACGACAGTTCATTCAAATATTGTCCCCAGCCGACTGCGATGGCCGAAGCGGAAATGCCGTATTCCAGCAGCAGGCACCAGCCCACCAGATAGGCCACCAGCTCCCCCATGGTCGCGTAGGTGTAGGAATAGGACGAGCCAGATGCCGGAATGGTGGAGGCCAATTCGGCGTAGCACAATGCAGTCAGACCCGCGGTGATGCCGGCGATGATGAACGACAGGATCACGCCCGGCCCGGCCTTGGGCACGGCATCGCCGAGAATGACAAATATCCCGGTTCCAATCGTGGCACCGACGCCCAGCATGGTGAGTTGAAACAGACTGATCGTACGCTGCAGACTCTCAGCCGATTCTTCCTCGATTAACGATGTTACTGGTTTGGTACGAAACAGTCGGACTAAAAAACGCCGCAGCGGCGTTGAGCTTGAAGAAGTCTGCATGGAAGTGAATCGAGATAACTCGCCTAAGGATGATTTTTTTAAAAAAGCAGGCAAGGGAACAGGAATCCCCCGGATTATTTTTGTGGGGCTGATTCTACTTGGGCTTGTTGATCAACGCTTTTAGAACTGCGACATGAATTTATATAAATCGTGATCAATCCGCATGATCTGGCTTGTTAATTTGTTCATCAGGCGCAGACTGCAGAGTCTAAAGAAGTGATGTTTATCAGGTTTCATCCGGTACTAATGCAACAATTATTACCAGTATGTTTAGTAAATATTGTAAATAAATGATAATCCGGTTAAATTGGCGCAACTATTTGCCGCTAAGTATGAAGTGACGGTAATAAATATTTTGATGAAACCCGGTTTGGGGTTCAACGGAATTGGGATCAGGTGCGTTAGAATCTGTGGCGCGCAAATTTTTGACACGCAGTGATTTAAAAGACAGGTAATCAATATGATCAGACTTCTCCAACTTTCCCTGACCTTTCTGCTGTTTACAGTGACAAGTGCCTTCGCCTTGCCATTTGGATCACAGTCAGCTTTGGTCATCGATGAATCCAGTGGAGCGGTTTTACTCGAAAAAAATTCTGAAAATATTCTGCCCATCGCGTCGCTTACCAAATTGATGACTGCCATGGTGGTGCTGGATGCCAAGTTGGATATGGAAGAAATGATCAGCATCGATGAACATGATGTTGATACGATCAAGCACAGTACCTCGCGTGTGCCGGTTGGTGCAACGCTGCCAAGAAAAGATGTGCTGCAATTGGCCCTGATGTCATCGGACAATCGTGCCGCAGCTGCGCTGGCCAGAACCTACCCAGGCGGATTTGGTGCGTTCGATATGGCATTGCACGTAAAACTGCACGATCTGGGCATGATGCATACCACGATCGAGGAGCCGACCGGCCTGTCTTACCACAACACTTCAAACGCCGCAGATTTGGTCAAGATGGCGATGGCCGCATCCCAATATCCTGATATCACGCGCATTACGACCGACAGCCGCGACATGATCAACATCAAGGGCCGCAAGGTTGAATATCACAATACCAATGGTTTCGTCGGTCAAAAGGGCTGGGATATCCTGTTGTCGAAAACCGGCTATACCACCGAGGCAGGTCGCTGCATCATCATGAGAATCAAAGCCGCGGGCAAAAACGTGATCATGGTGTTGTTGAATGCCAGCGCCAATTCGATGCGCAGCCGCGATGCAATGAATATTCGCCGCTTCCTGTCTGATGACAAAGTCGCGCTGGTCAAGACGCGTCGCGCCAAGCAATCGGTTTAATTCAGCTGTAGTTGATATTGATTTTGAATGGTGGCCCGCACAGGGCCACTTTCAATTTGTGGCGTCCGATGTCAGTTTTGGATAAGACCGAGTTGACGACCAATGAACACGGCATGCGTGCGATTTTTCGCGCGTAGTTTTGAATTGATATTCCGCAGGTGGAATTTGACCGTCGGCTCAGTAATAAATAATTTGCCGGCAATGCTCTTGTTCGGCATGCCCGCCGCCAGGCACTGCAGGATTTGTAATTCCCGATCAGACAGGGCATCAATCGCTTTGCTCACCAAGGGGGTGGACGCAGCATCGGTGGGCTGGCTGGTCGCGGTGAAATCATCGGATGGCACGCTTCGCAAGCTCAAGATGTGCTTGATCTCGGTGAGCGTTTTTGCATCCAACGGTTCGCTGGCAAGCTTATCGAGCAACGCGACCAGATGCGGGCCTTCCTCAATGAAGGTCGAGACCAGACGCTGTCCTTTGCTCAACTGGAAAACAGCCTGCAATTCTTCCAGTGCTTCCTTGGTTTGACCAATTGCGTCGAGCGCCTGCGCCAATAAAATTCTGAACTTGATCGCCACCCGGGTGCAATTGCGCTGCCCGGCTTCGATGATCATCTGCGGTGCCTCGCTGACGACGCGCTGGCTATTGCCAGATCGTATCCAGATGCGGAATTGCATGGTATGGAAGTTGTCGACATCATTGACTGTCTTCTGATCAATCCTGTTCCAGGCCAATTCTTCCAACGGAACTGGCAACAGATCTGCATCAAATTGTTGGATGGTCTGATAGTGCAGTTCCAGTTGCATCGCGACAGTCACGCTCTGTAAACTGAGTTTGCGCCCCAGCTCGATGCCGCGCTCTGCGATTTCTTTGGCCTGCACGAAATTGCCGGCATTGGACCGGTTGCGCGACAGCAGCCGGAAACTGGCGTTGATGGTGTAGGGCATGCCGGTTGCGCAAGTCAGATCGAAGTAATCCTTGGCCAAATTGAACGCGCGCTCGTAGTCGCCGACTTCATACAGTGCTTCAGCCAGATAGCCGGCCAGGTGCGCACTGCACACCGAGTTTTGCCCGCTGCGCGCGACCAGATCTTCAAAGCCGGCTTCCAGCAGCGCGATCGCTTCTTTGAACTTTGCCTGGACCAGCAACACATTGGCTTCGATGCCGATTGTGAATGACAGTCCATACAGGCTGCCGTATTGCTGGAAAATTGCTTTTGCCAGTTCGATTTCTGACGCTACTTTGTCAAACTGGTGGGTCCACATAAAAACTGCGGCCCGAATTGTGTGCAATACCCCGGCAACCGGCCCGGTAAACGAGACATTGTTGAGCCGGGTTGCCAGCACGGTTTCGCATTCATTGGCCTGATCCATCAGTGCCAGGGTTAATGGCTCCAGGATCCGGTAGTCGTTATTGTTTTCCAGTTCGGCGCGGTTGCGCAAACGATAGGCCAGATTGCGCGCCAGGGCATACTCATGCTGGAAAATATGCATCCAGCATTTTGCCACCAGCAAGTCCGCGTGTTTGTCGAGCACGGCAGGGCGGATTGCATCCAGCCAGCGATGACAGTCACTGAGCTGCCCGGCATTGATTCTGACCCAGATATAGGCGCTGAGAACTTCACAAACCCGCTCATCAGCACCGGCAATGAGCAGGTGTTCGATGGCTGCGCCCGGATTGTCGTTATTCAGATACCATTCGGCGGCCTTGCTGTGCAACCCCGGCACCAGCGCCGGACATTCCTCGTGCAGCTTCTTTTGCAGATATTCGGCAAACAAAGGATGGAATCGATACTGCGCGTCGCTTTCGCCGACTCGCACTAAAAACAGATTTTGCTGCTCGATACCGCGCAGCAGCGCGGCACTGTTGTTAATCTCTGCGATGGCGTTGCTGAGTGAATTGTTGAGCTGCGTGACGATGCTGGTCTTCAGTAAAAAATTCTGTACATCGCCGGATTGGGTCAGAAACACTTCTTCATACAGATAGTGATCAATATCGGCCGCGCTGATCTGAAAATTCTTGATGAAATTTTGACGGTCGTTGCGTTTTTCCATGGCCAAAGCGGCTAATTGCAATCCGGTTGGCCATCCTTCGGTAGTTTGATGGAGGCGCTCGATGCTGGCATCGTCGAGCTGCAATTGATAGCGCGCATTGAAAAAGGTGCGAGTCTGTTCGAGGTCGAACGCCAGTTCCCTGAATCCAATCAGGACCACCTTGCCCTGTGCACGCAGTTTCAGCAGTTTTAACTGTGGTTGCGCACGCGCTGCAATAATGAAGCGGCACTGTTTGCCAGATCGCTCAATCATGTTCTGCACCAGTTGCAGGATTTGCGGATCGGTAATGTGATCGAAGTCGTCCAGAAAAATCGCAGTCGGGTTCGGCAGATTTGCAATCAGGTCCAGCAGCCGGAAATTGAATGAGGTGCTGGTATAGACAGCATCGATCAGATTGGCCTTCATCAGATCATGATTGACCTGATCGCCGAACTCATTGGCAATGGCGGCGTAAATCAGTTGGCAAAAGCGATCGAGGTGATTGTCATCGTGATTCAGCTGTATCCAGGCCGTTTTAACGCCCGCTTCGCGCAGGTGTTCGTGTATGCCCAATATCGCGGTAGTTTTCCCGAATCCGGCTGGCGCGACCGCCAGGATCAGGTTGGCGTTGACACAGTCTTCCAGCCAGCCTGGCAAGTTGGGATTTTCAACCGTATTCCGGTTTAAATGGGGTAGCGTGAGATTGGCAGGCAGGTTATGTTGGATAACTGTCATGGAGATGAAGTCTACGTTTGATCACGGTTTTGATTATTGCACACATTGCTATTCGGAACTATTCGTTCGGATAGTAGTAAATACCTAAAAATTATCCATAAGGATGGTGAGGGACGAAATCATCCGATTAATTGTGGCTTGTGCGCCGTGCGCTCGCAACAGAACACAATTTAATGCTGCCGTCGAGACGATAAATTTGCCGAAAAAATACTGGGTCGATTTGGGGATGCGAACAACACTGTGCGAAATTAGATGGAAGCATCGGTGTGCATCATAGCAGTAATCGCCGAAAAAACTATACTTTCGGACAGGTTCAGATTTATCCTTACGAACGGTGTGGTTCCAAGGCACGGCTCCTACACTCCATCGATGCTGCAGGCGCCTGGCAGCAAACAATAACAAATATCATCAGTAGGAGACATCGATGCACAACTCAGACGTCACTTTTGTGGCGCGCAGATGGTCGTATTTCGTCAACGTTCAATTGTTGAAATGAACACCATGGTGTGCACAATCACAAACAAATCTTTTGCGCCGACTCTGTCAGCAGAATGCGGCAGGCAGTCATGCTAGTTGCTTTGCTGGCAGGTCTGGTGGCATTCGCCATTTCCGGTTCGGCAGTGTGGTCACAGCACCCGCCACTGGATCGCCCGAACGGTCAGTTCGAATTGCAGGAGGCGATGGTGGGCGGTGGCCCGATCACCCAGTCAGTCGAGATGGAACCCTACGAAGTTTTGAAATACAAGCACATTGTCCGGCAGGCCTACGATTACAGCTGCGGTTCTGCTGCGCTGGTGACGATCATGAATTTTGATCTGGGCGTGACTGTGAATGAGCAGGTGGCGATGGAAGGCATGATGCAGCACGGCGAAAAGGAAAAAATCATCGCGCGCCGCGGTTTCTCATTGCTGGACATGAAGCGCTATCTGACCTCGATCGGGATTGAATCGGCCGGCTTTCGCGGTGAGGTCAGCGATTTGCAGACTTTGGATCATCCTGCTCTGGTGCCGATTGATTTCGGCGGCTCAAAACATTTCGTCGTGGTGCGTGGTATCCGCAACGGCGTGGTCTATATTGCTGATCCATCGGCTGGCAATCTGGTATTCTCGCAATCGAAGTTTGCTTCGCTGTGGGATCGGAATACCTTTTTTGTGGTTTATCCACCCAAGGACAAACTGGCTCTGCATCAGCTCGCCCTGTCGGACCAGGAGCTGGGTGTCACGGACATGGATCGAATCAAGGACAGGGCGATCCTGGCGCCGTTGAACCAGAACCTGCAGATGGAGCGTTTGATCAATGGTTATGGTGGCGTTTCAATTCACAAACAATAACGACGGCACCCAGCCACAACTGAGCCACAATAGATTTTCGATGCTTCCCAACGCGTCGCCCAGTCAATTTTTTATGATGGAGTTTTCATGAAGTTTCGTATCCAGTTCTGTTTGATTGCCGCTTTCCTGGCCACGACGGCCCAGGCACAAGAGGCTGCGCCGCCAGCTGCGAATACCCCAGCAGCGCCGGCCAGTGATGCAGCGGTGCGTAACGCGCTCGGCAAGCAGGATACGGACGTTGACCAGACCAAGCAGATTCTGACTCAAACGCTGACTGCCGTCGACAAGGACTACACCTTGATTAAGAAAGGTGATTATCAAGTCACCTACGACATGAACTACAGCTATTTCGGCCAGCAGACGATCAATACTGATCTGGCTTCGGGTACCGCGACCCTGTTCAGTATCGAGAACACCAACTCACATGCCCTGACCAACACCTTCTCATTGGATTATGGTGTGTTAAATAATCTGACCGGTAACTTTACGATACCTATCGTCAGCAAATATTCTCAGGATGCCACCTTCAATGGCGTGTCCAACGGATTCGGCGATCTCAGTTTTGGTGCGCGCTACCAACCGTTCGAGGCACAACGTGACAAACCGTCGCTGACCTTCACGAGCAGAATAAGTGTGCCGACCGGAACAAGTCCATTCAAGGTGGTGGCCGGCAGCGGTCTGGCAACAGGATCAGGCGTGACCGGCTTGACCGGCGGTTTGAATCTGAATCAGATCGTCGACCCGGTGGCATTATTTGGATCAGTAAATTTGACCTACAATCTGCCGGCCAAGGGACTTAACCAGGCGCTTGGCACCAGTATTTTGAAGGAAGTAAAGCCCGGCCTGGCGTTCGGCTTCGGCGGCGGTTTTGCCTATGCGCTGTCCTATATGATCACGACTTCGGTCTCGTTTCAGGAAACGATCTCAGCCGGTTCCAAATTAAATTTCGCGAATGGAAATAGCGCAACGACTGCCACGCAGACTCAGGGTATCGTCAGTTTCGGCCTCGGCTACCGGGTCTCGCCCAAGACCACAATCAACACCTCGCTGGGCCTCGGATTGACTTCCAATTCTCCCAATTTCACTTTGGATATAACGATTCCATTTGCGATGTGATCGCCTGACATGAGCCTGCCCTCGAAACGTAGGATGCGCCTATGCTGGTCCGCCGGTTTGCTGTGGTTTGCCGCAGCAGCATCGGTGCGCGCCGAGATTACCGACAACATCGGGATTGATCCAAAGGCCATGGCTCTCGGTAACGCCGTCACCGCCGATCCGCCAGGCCTGGCTTCAATTCATTTCAACCCCGCCGGATTGGCGCGCATCGAGGCCAACGAAACGGATAATATTTTTACGGTCGCGTCGATTCGCAATAACAATCATTTTGAATCGGCACCTGATCTGGATATCGGTGGCTTCAAAAACGATCCATTAAACGGTACCAGCTCACCGGGTGGCCGGCAGCGCCTGACACTGCCGGTGGTGGGACTGCTGAATTGGCATTTGCCCGCGGTAGCACTGCCTTCATTGGGATTTGCTTATCATCAGGAAGGCTCGCCGTTCACTTTTGCCACGCTGTCTTACATGCCGTTTTACTACGCGCTTGATCGCACAAAAAATCCCAACGATCCGGGCGCGTTTGATGGCAGAACTGTCGACATTCAGCGCCTGGTATACGTCTCGCCTTCGGTTGGTTATAAATATTCCGAGACGCTACGCTTCGGTATATCGGTCCCGATCACCTATGCGTCGATGAACCTGAATACCAACATGCGCTTTCCCAACGTATTGCTCGGCACAATTGGTCAATTGCAAAAAGGGTTCTGTCCAAATGGCAGCGGCAATGTCCTCGATACCTTTGGTTTTGGCCTGTGTGGCGGTGGTCCGGAAGGCCAGTTGGATCCGTTCAAAAAAGCGGCCAACTTCAATTTGAGCATGAGTGCGCCGTTTGATCCGACGATCAACCTTGGAGTGCTTTGGGAACCAAAAGACTGGTTTGCTTTGGGCGCGGTATTCCAGAGCGGGACCAGCACGACCTATCACGGCACCTACCAGTTCAACACCGATCCGATGTTGCGTCAGTTCGTTGGCGGCTTGAACAATAGTTTGTTAGGACCGATTGGTGCAGCCATTCTGGGCTTGCCGCAATCCATTCCGGCAGTGCAAAAGGGGAATGTCTTCTCGACTATTCCGTACCCCAATCGATTTCAATTCGGGCTCAAAGTCAAACCGCTCGATTTCGTGCAGCTGAATCTGGATGTCAGTTATACGGATTGGGCAAAGTGGAATCACATCACATTGCAATTTGACCAGAACATCAATGTGCTGGAGGTCGCCCATCTGTACGGATACGCAGACGCTTCCAAGTTGACTCTGCCGCTGGGCTGGCGCAGTGTCGTTAGCTATGGCGGAGGCCTGCAAATTCAAGCCACCAGCAATCTGGCGCTGCGCTTTGGTTATGAACCGCGTAAAAGTTCAGTGCCGGCCAATGCAATTTCTTTACTGACCCCGCTGCCGGATACCAAGCTGTACGGCGCCGGTTTTGAATTTAAAACAGACACGGGCGATGCGCTCACGGTCGGCGCCAGCTTTATGAAGGGCACCTATAACGTCAAGGCGCGCACCGACTGCAATCTCAACTGTGACGGATTCTTCAATCTGATTTACAACCCCTACGCAGCCACGAATGTCAGAGGCGATTTTATTGTCCGTTACTTCGGCGTGAAATACAGTCATACCTTCTGATTCAGCTCATCTACCCAATTCAAATCAATCCAAGGAGACCCCAATGAAGAAATTCGCTATCGCCATGACCGTCGCTGCCATGACTATGGCCGGCGCGGCCTGCGCACAAACTCCGGCTGCAGGCGGTGCAGCTCCGTCAACAGTCATCTCGCCGCAGAAGGAAAAATTAATTCAGCGAATTTTGCAGTTGTGGCATGTTGAAAATATCGGCGTGGTCATGTTGCAGCAACCGGTTGCAGAATCCATCCGTCAATCGCGTTCGCTGCTGCAGGGCCGGGTTTCGACAGAAACCCAGGAAGCGGCGATGAAAGATATCACGCAGGACGCCAAGAAATTCATGGATGATGCCACGCCAGTAGTTCAGGCCAGCGCACTAAAAATCATTCCTGCAACTGTCGTTCCGCTGCTGGCTGAAAAATTCAGTGAAGAAGAATTGCGTCAGATCGTCGCCATTCTTGAGTCTCCGGTGAAGAGCAAATTTGAAGCTGCAGCACCGGAAATTGAGAAAGCCCTGGGTGAAAAAATCGCCACTGAAACCGGTCCGGTGATTAATCCGAAATTACAAAAGATGACCGAGGAAATTGGCCTGCGGATGCGGGCTGCGGTCAATCCTCAGTAAGAAAGAAATTATTTGACTGCGACCCGCTCGCGCAATGCTTCCAAAGTGCGCGGCAGGCTGACCTTGGTCAGGATGCCGACGATCCAGCCGAGTCCATACGGAATCGGTCCCGGGTCGGCGAACACATAATATTTAACCAAAGTTTTGCTGCTGTCTTTCGGATCAGGCGTGAACTGCCAATAGCCCGAAGTGTCGGTGATTGTTTCGCTTTGCTGCAAGTCTTCCCATGGCAGCAATTTCCATGAAACGTAGCACGACAGCGGAGCAATGACCGACTCCATTTTCAGACGGTATCGTTTGATTTTCCCAAGAGGTAATTTGAGTATCATTTCAATGACGGTCGATTCATCGCTGCTGGAAACGATGCTGGTTTTTTCCATGTTCGGCATGAATTTCGGGTACTCGGGATAATTCGTGATTGTCGAGCACAGTTTTTCAATTGAGCTGCCGATGACCGTCGCCGCTATGAAGGTTTTGCCTGGTACGGTCGGATTGCTCACATCGGCGATCGCGACAGAGCGCTCTGATACGTTGTCGTAATCAATCAGTTCAGCGGTCTGGCCGATTGATATTTCCGTTGCGTGTACCGTCGAAAACTGGCACGCAAGAACCAGTAGCGCAAGCCTGAATTTTCTTCGCCAGCCTGCACCAGTCAATCCAACGATATGTATCATTGGCAGGTGACCACTAAGGCAGTAATGGAGCCTTTTGCGGGAATCGTTCCCGTTCCATTTGTGATTGTGCAGGTTTGACCGGTTGGCTGCTTGGACACAATTACGTCGTAGGTAAATCCCACTCCGATCACATTCGGGAATACGAATGCACCGTTGGCACTGATAGTCAACGGGTCCGATGTGCCCGTCAGAAAATTAATTTTCTGATTGAGCAAACCTAATGTTGATCCAGCTTTTAAACCCGACACGGTTCCATACACCGCGCCCTGGTTTGGCGTGCAAGATACCAGAATATTTGATACGTCAGCGCTATATTTTCCGACTGTGCCGGACCCGTTTATTATTGCGCATTTTTCTCCAACCGGATCGGTGGAAATAGTCACTGAATATGCAGTGCCGGGGTTAACCTCTCTGTTGAATGAGAAACTGCCATTTGCATTGACAGTGATTAACTCGCTCTTGTTATTGGCTAACACCACGCTGGTTTCCGGGTTTAGTCCGGTCACTGAACCGGTAATCATGGTCGACCCGATGCTGCCGCTGCCGCAACCGGATAATGCGACTAACAGAAATACAAAGCAGGTTGCTGTCTTGAGAGTCTTCATAGTGATTAATTATCTCTGAGTAAAAATGAAAATACCGGCGCATCGAGTTACCCGAAACTGGATAAATCGACGTGCCGGCTCGTTACGAAACTGTGCGAAATTAGTGCGATTTCAGGGTTACCGTCGTGCCAACCAGGTTAATGCCCTTGATATCGATACTGCCCAGACTTGGTCCGGTGGAACCCAGTACGCGGATATTCTGGAAACTCAGTTCGCCAATCGAGCTGGGCAGACTGAGTGTCACCGAGCCGTCTGGATTGAGTGCCGATGCCGCATGCGTCGGGTCATACACGACATCTTTGACTGTAACGTGGGCGCTCAGCAGAGACAAGAGCGGATCGATCAACGTTACCAGTCCGACCACTTCCAATCCAATATTTTTTCGCGCAATCGAATTCATCGCGACGTTCCCCAAATTCTGCGATGAAAAATTCGTGCGCGCGGTTCCGTTCAAATTCAGCCAGTCGCTCAACGCTTCATCCAAAATACCCTGTGCCGCAACGTCGGACAATTCATCTTCGTTCAAGATCCGTAAATGTTGTTGCCCGGATGTCTGGTGCACCGGTATCGGTGCCGTGCTGGCGGCAAACACCTGCATGGGCGCCAGCAGGGCGGTGACGATGGTTGCCGTCCTGCGAATAGTGCGCTGCTTGCGCAGCATGCCTTCAATCTGACGCTGTGAAACAATGCCCAGCTGGGTGAAAATATCGCCCAGCCGTTGCCCGGTGCTTTTTTGCAGATCAATCGCTCGCCTGAGCTGATCATCCGAAATTAACTTTTTCTTAAGCAGCAGCTGACCGAGCTGTGATTTCGTCTGACTCTGTTTTAACCAATCCATGGCGCGCTCATTTTTCGAACAGTAATATGGGTAGCATAGGTCACGAAAAGAAAAACGCAATGGCTTATTGCATCGGACCCGATGTCCCCAAAAACTGCAGGTTGATGCTAAGGGAATTGTCCGGAGCTGTAGCGATTTTTTGTTGACCGAAGAAGCCATATCCCGGACTTTTAAAGCCAGCTTATTAATACGTCAGCATCGGATTTTTGCTTCAGGTTTTCAGCTTGACGTTCAGATATTGAATTTGTATCGAACCAATACTGCTGCTGCCCAGATTGACGTTGCCGGTTGGTGTGGTAAAGGTGATATTGCTGATATCAAGACTGCCGGACGGAGCAGTACCTGGTGTGGTTGACCATCCGATGCCCCATTGCAGATTCTGTGTGCCGCTGGCATCGGTGACCACGTTGAGAATACCGGGTTGGGAGTTGATGTCGGCCAGCACCCATGGAGATCTGCCGTTGCTGCCTGCTGCACCGATCACAATTTTATTGATATCCATTTGGCCGACATTCACACCACGCCCGTTGGGTTGCAGTACCAGGTCGCCAATCTGCAGATTCAGTCCGAGACCAAAAGCCAGGCCGCCAGTCGAGTATGGGGTCATTTGTAAACTGGTGCCACCGAATGCCACGTCCGTCAATTGCACGCCGGTGCCCAGAATGGTTCCATTGGCATTGACAAGCAAGTCGTAACCGAATTGCAGGTTGTTGGCACCGCCAATAATTGGAAACCCAATATTCACATAACTTGGTGTCGTCGTTGTACCGGCCGTGACATCCAATGTGCTGGCGACGGTTCCGGTAACAACAACATTGTTGAGATTTAAGGTGGCGGGGTTGGAAGCGGTATCGGTCACACCAACCGTCAGCGAACCAATATTGGCGTTTAACTTGATTGCAAACGACACACCATCACGACCGCGCACATCCGATAAGGCGGTGTCGTCGAGCGGCTGCAGATTTCCGGCATTGGCAAGTGTGCTGACTATGTTCAGCAGCAGCGATACCGTAAGTTGAGCCTTGGTCCGGGAATATTTCATGGGCATCGAATCAGCGGTGAACCTGGGCCAGCAGGTTCGCGAGGACCATGCCGGTGGTATTCGCAGCAGCGACACGATCTGTCCAGTTCAGCCACATGCCGGGTTGGGCCATAGTTGGTTGGGTCAAGCCGGACTGCGCCGGAAATTGTACGGCCTGCGACAGCATGGAAATCCATAAGTCGCGGCTTGGTCCGTTGGGATTCCCCGCTACCACACCACCAATTTGCGCCAGAGGCATGCAGCTTGTCCCGGCACACGCTGTTGTGGAGCGGTAACCGTTGCTGGTCAACAGTCCACCCGCACCATTATCAATTTGCAGAGAACCACTGACGGTATTCATCAACAAACCGACATTGCCGGCAATGCCTTCAAACCCAATGCGCATCCCCACTACCTGGCTTTGACCGGCACCGGAGGTATTGTTATAAACGAATTCGATGTAAGGATTGATGATCTGCACTGTTTGTTGCGCAGTAGTGCCTGCGCTGGTGCCAAACTGGAACTGGGGAATATTGATATCCGCGCCACCATTGGCCGCACTGCCGTATTGACCCAGCAAAATATTGTGTAAATTTGCGTTAAGCATCACGTTGGCATTCAGCGTGATCGTAGAAAAATCTAACCCGTTTAGGCTGGCATTACTCAGAGTGACAAACCCCTGACCGCTCACTTCCGTGAGTTCCTGATCTGACAACGCAGTGGGCGCACACCATGCGGACTGCAAATTGGCAGTTCCAAACATGAACAATAAAAATAAACCGACTCGGAGCAGAATCATGGTTGTCACGCTTCTATAAGAGAGAGAGTCGAAAAATCCGCTGCAATACTATAAATCAGAAACGGCCCTCGAAATAAATCGAGAGCCGTCCTCCAACAATCAAACGTCAATCCAGAGCCTAGTGAGCCCAGATGTATGCTGTTGTACCAGCCAGGTTGATATTGTTCATAGCGAATGAACCGAAAGATGGGTTTGTCGTATTCTGAACACCGGCTGTGCCCATAGTGATGCTGCCAACAGTGATGTTCAACAGCTTAGTTGTTGACAAGTCAGGAACAGCGATACGTACAACGTCAGTACCTGGGTAGAATGCTAGCAGTGCTGTTGAACCTGCTGCAGTTGTTGGCGCTACGAGGCCTAAAACTGAGAATGCTTCGCCACCAGTTGGGCCAACAAACTTGCTAGCTGCCAGGATGTCCAAAGTTGCTGCGATAGTGCCAGTGATAGCGATGTTGTTGAATGCAACGTTACCGCCGCCTTCTGTACCGTTTGGTGTGCCATAAACGAATGAACCGATATTGACGTTCAGGTTAGCAGCGATAGATACACCGTCTTGACCAGTAACGAGGCCCAGTTCTGTATCAGCGATTGGAGTCATTGCTGAAGCAGTGAAAGCGATTGATGACAGAGCAGCAGCGATTGCGATTCTTTTTAATGATTTCATTTGAGTCTCCTGAGGGATTGGTTTAGTGAAAAATTTTTTTATATTGCTTGGAACAACTGCATCGAGCTACTTATCTCCTCAATTCAGTGAGGAATTTAAGTGAGTGAATCGTAAGCTGTTATTTGATCGCGTTGCGTTTTTGTTGCTGACAATGGGAGCCAAATTATTGACCTTGAGAGCCATGCATTTCCCTATGAAAACATTGTATTTGAGAACGCGGAGAGTGTGTTTTTCAGCAGTAAAAAATTGTGATTGGAGTTGTTGCGACTGCACATGCGACGATAAATTTGTGAGTGCACTCTACGCTTGCCTGTGATGTGATTTTTATTCGGTTCAATCGCCGCAAAAATATTTTCTGACGGCACGTTTTTGCTGCTGTGCGGTTAACGAAAAACCGTTCGACGAGGTTTTTAAATTTTGTTTTATGATTTTTGTTCGCGATTTTGAAAATGACCTCAACAGGCTTGAGATAAATTATTTAAATCAAAATGCGATGTCAGTGCGGACCAGTTCAGGTCCCAGATGCATCGATCTGATCGTCGTCCTGCCACGACCGTGCACGACTGACCGGCGCAGCCGCGCTTTTGATTTGAAATTTGCCGGGCGGTTTGCCGAACCAGCGCATGCAGGCGCGGTGGAAGGCTCTTGGGTCCGAGAAGCCAAGCTTGTAACTCATTTCTTTCAGGGTCAACTGATCATCGCCAAGAAACTGCAATGCGATGTCGCGCCGTACATCGTCAACCAGAGTAGAGAAGTCGGTACCTTCCGATTCGAGCCTGCGCTGCAAGGTGCGCTCGCTGATCAACAGACGCGCGGCAACGGCTTCACGCAGTGCGCCGCCTTTATCGATCATGGTCATGAGCAGATTGCGTACCTTGGTGGTAAAACCGACGTCGGTAATCTGCTGCAGACGTTCATCGAGCATGCGGAACAAACCTTCTGCGGCCAGATCGTTTGAGGTTGGAATCGGTGTCATCAAATCTGCGTTGGAAAATTCCATCGCATTGTGTGCAGCGTTAAAGCGAACCGGACATCCGAACTTCTCAACATAGGCCTCAACCGAGGACGGCTCAGGAAAGCTGTACTCGACCAACACTGGACGCAACTCCGGTTGTGCGGAGACAAAACGCAAGGTCGACAACAACATATTCCAGGTGAAGTCGTAACGTTGTTGGGGCACTGCGAATTTTCCGGAAACCAGATGCAGACGCACACTGGTATGCGCTGATTTTTTTTCTATCGTGGCGCGCACGGTGGGTGTCATCAAGGGCAGATAACGCACAATGTTTTCGCTGGCGATGCTCAGATTTTTGCTGGACATCAAAAGATGACCGAAAGCACCAAGCCAGCTGACCGGATGCGGTGGTGCAACCCGGAACCCAAGCATGGGATCGCCCGAGAGGGCAGACAAGGTCTTCCACAGGTAACTGAATTTGTCGGACAGGCGGATCGGATCTTCGTCCTTGGGATTGTGCTCTTCGAAGCGATCAAGCCCGGCTTCAGCAAATAACTGATCGACATCGACGCCATCGTCGGCCAGGCATAATTTGATGCGCCGTACCACGTCTACCGATGATAAATATTTCATACTCTCTCCCGCATCGCATTGATAGCGTCAGTCGGGATGATCATCTTGGCGTACTCCAAAAGTATTTCTTGATTGTCGAATGATGTCGGCACACTTCGATAGAGAAAATGTACCCCTTTTTATCAAAAAAGAACCCATCTCTGCGCGGAATACAACACTATTTCCGGCGAATATCGTGAGAGCTTGGAACCCGATGTGAATGCAGTCGTTTTTCTCCTCGCAGGAAGAGGTCGAAAGCACATGTTTAAGAGTGTAGAAGGTAAGGCAAGAATCCGCACTGACCATACGGATAAATTCATGGATCGTGTACCTATCCGAAAAGCTAGGTCGATGGCGCATTGTCAACCAAAGGCGAAAATTGTGCCGCAAAACAGTTGATTTAAGAGCTAATAGAAATGCAAATTAGTTTGCGAAAAAGCTCTTAAATCGTGCTTTCAAAGCAGCTTCGGAAATGCGCCGGTGATGCCGTTCAAAATAAACTGAATTCCCAATGCCAATGTGATTAATCCAAATACTTTCGTGAACACGTCAAGACCGGTGTTGTTGAGTAACTGCACGATCTTCGGAGCATGCCTGAATGACAGATAAATGATGGCCGTAATCGTCAATATCGCTGCCATTAACGGAAAGTTCAAATATGGGTGGTTATGAGCGGTTTCTGCAAACAGGATGATCGTGGTCATGGTTCCCGCGCCGGTCGTGAGCGGTATGCCGATTGGGATCACCGCAGTCGAAATAATATTTGAAAAAGACAGTGGTTCAACAGAAATGGCTTTCTGCTCCGAATTGAGCATGTTGAACCCGGTATTAATCAATAACAGGCCACCGGCGATGCGAAATGCCGGTACGCTGATTTCGAAAAAATTGAGTATCGCAAGTCCGGCAAACATCGCGATCGCCATGGTCAAAAACGCAGTCAGTGTGGCAATGCGACAGATTTTATGTTGATCGTCAGCATTCAAATGTTTAATGATGCTGATGTAAAGCGGAATGGCAGGGATATTGTTGGCCACGGCAAACAGGCCGAGCAGATAGTGTTGGTACGACATGGAATTGATGATCATGCTGGTGTTCCGTTTTTATTGTGATTGGCTGCGTATTTATTGGATGAATATGATCAGTGGCCTCAATGCGAGGAGCGCTTCTTTGATGTCATCGCCTGGCGGAAAATTCAGCAACGGAACCGGCGTTCCGAAAAGTCACGAGGATCGCGAAAATAAATTGTTCTTAAAAAACCGGGAGGGCCTGGCAGGCAAGTCCTCCCGCCTTAACTCAATGCAGCACGGTAGTGCGCATGATCCGATTTTCACGCGCAGGTGAACGGACTAATTTCGGTTCATGGTAATTGGCTTTGGCTGCCTTGATGGATGGAGCAATCGGGCAGGTGCCATTAGTTCGATATTGCAAAGCTGCCGCAAGACGACCCTCTGCCGGATCTCCCAGTTGTTTGCTGAAGTCGTCGTGCACCGCGCAGCCTGGCAAGTTGTTGGCCGTTGTGCCGGTTCCGCCCGGGATAAAGCCGTCAGCATAGTCGCCAAATTTTGCATTGTTGACACCATCAAATTGAATCGTGAAGTAGGTCGTCCCGCAGTTATCGGTCGGGAAAAAACCATATGGTTTGCCGCAGGTGGTGGCACCAATCTGGACAACTTTCACGCCAACGCCAATCAAGCCATTCATGATCGCCTCACTGGCCGAACAGGTGCCTGAGCCAGTGATTACATACACAGTAGACAAGCCCAAATTTGGCAAAGGTGTCCCGCTGGTTTTTGAAAATCCGGCGGCCTGATTTTGAAATGGAAAGGTCGTGTCCGCAGCGGTAAATCCGAAAGGGTTTTTATCGTTGTACTTATCAATTTCGAAAACAGTGTTGGCAGTTTTTTTGGGGTCGGCAATCATATATGCCACTTCGCTGGCGAGCTCCAGAAGTCCGCCGCCGTTGTAGCGTAAATCCAGCACCAGATCGGTAATGCCAGCAGTTTTCAGCGTCGTGATTGCGTCAAACAATTCGCTCTCTGCCGTGGCGATATGATCGTTGAATAAAACGTAGCCGACAGGTCCGGCAGGCGTTGACAGGGTAGTCACATTCATCACCGGTTTCTCCGTAACTGTTGCAGCAGTCAAGGTCACTGTGGTCTGTGTTACTGCGTTTGGATAGGCGGTAACAAAGGTATATTGTTTGCCCAAAATTGGGTAAAACAAGCCTTCGTTAATTGTGCCGACGTCGCTGCCAGTAGCGAAATCCACAGCGTTAATCGAGATAAATTGCATGCCACGTTTGAGTCCATTTGTATCTGCCAGCGATCCTGGCGTCACATAAGCTATGACATTCTGGCGTGGTCGGTCGGCTGCGAGAATGGCGACAGTAAAGCCAAATCCGGCTTGATTTCCTTGGGTCGAAAATGCTTGCCAGTCGCTGGTCGTGTAAGTGAAATGAAATTGATCTTTCGGTTTGCCGGTAGCAGTAAACAGTGGCGAGCGCTGGCTGTTGAAATAGGCATCGACGACATCGTAGTTGGTTTGCAGGGTTTCGGGCGAAGCGGTATTTGTCGCCGGGTCAACGTACGGGACAGTTGCGCCGATTTTGTACGGCGTCGAGTCGACCGCCTTGACGTCTGCATACCAGAGATAAGTCGTATTGACGAAGGACGCGATCCAGGCCATTTCATTGGTTAAGGTTCCCTGTGTGTCCCCGTACGGCTGGCCAGTGTCAGGGTCAAGGACAGTCGCAGCGCGTGGTGATGCACAGATTCGTCCGAGGCTGTTATAGGAAGATGCCGTCGGAACGGCACTGCCGCCCGAGCCTGAGCCAGCGCTGCTGGAACTGCCTGTTGCGCCGGAATTGCTGCTGGCATTACCACCGCCTCCACCACCGCCTCCACACGCTACCAAAACCGCTGCAAACAAAATTGGAATGATGATCTTTTTCAAAGCAGTTCCTGTCGTGATAGTTAGCCAGCTTCTAAACTCATTTTCTGGCACGAGCAATTATTTCCCTGTCAACCTGGCAAATTCGATGACGCTTCAGAGTATCGAGCTGCATAAAAAAAGTCTATGCCCTAAACAGGGTATTCTGAACAAGCACTTTATTGGCTGTGTTTCTCGTTCAGTTCAACTGCGTTACCGAGGCAATCATAACGCTGCAGGCTTCCGTCGCTCAACAGTGCCAGGTAATCACCGCGCACAGCGCCGTGATCCTTATCCCAGTCTGATAGCACATGTCGCACAGTACCACCAATACAATGTTTTGCAGGTCGGTGAGTGTGACCATGAATTAAAATGTTGGCCTGCTGATCCTCGAATAATCGATTGACTGCGTCCTGGTTGACATCGGAAATCATCACCGATTGTTGTTGATGTAACTGGCTCTGCACACGCATTGCAGCGATCATATTTTTGCGCTCTTCAAGCGGGCGCGCCAAAAATGCAGCCTGCCATTCAGGTTCGCGCACCTGGGCGCGGAAACGTTGATAGGCAATATCATCGGTGCACAGTTGATCGCCGTGCGCCAGTATGTAACGCTGGCCGGCATACGTCAGTACAAAGGGATCGGGCAAAATGGTTGCGCCGATGGCCAGAGCAAATTGCTGGCCGACCAGGAAGTCGCGATTACCCGCGGTCCAAAACATGGTCACGCCGGCATCGCTGACCGCGCGCAGTGCCTTGGCAATACGTTGTGGATATGCTGAAGCCAGATCGTCGTCGCCTGCCCAATATTCAAAAATATCGCCCAGCAAATACAGCTGTTGCGCCTCCAGAGCCTGATGTTTTAAAAAGTAAAGGAATGCATCAGTTGTGCGCGGCATATCTGCCTGCAAATGCAGATCTGAAATAAAAAGCGCGACCGGTTTGGGTCGCGCAGTCTGGTTACGAATGCTCATGGATCAGCGTTTAAACGACTTCCGCTTTTTCAATCACGACATCTTCCGCCGGTACATCCTGGAACATGCCGCTGCGGGTGGTCTTGACCGATCTGATCTTGTCAACCACGTCCATGCCTTCAACGACTGCACCAAATACGCAATAGCCCCAGCCGTCCTGACCAGGATAGTCAAGAAAACTGTTGTTGGTGATATTGATAAAAAATTGTGCTGATGCTGAATGCGGATCGGAGGTGCGCGCCATGGCGACTGAATATTTCACGTTTTTCAGTCCATTCTTCGCTTCATTGTCAACATTGCCTTTGGTCGGCTTTTGTTTCATGCCTGGTTCGAAGCCGCCACCCTGAACCATAAAACCATCGATTACACGATGGAAAATGGTGTTGGCATAAAATCCATCGTTAACATAGGACAAAAAATTGGCGACAGTCTTTGGCGCTTTTTCAGCGTCTAATTCGATTTTGATAGTGCCATGGTTGGTAGTGAGCAGGACGGCCATGATGAAGGTGCTTTCGTAGTGAGTGGTTAAATTAATTGTTTGTCGCTGGCGCAGGTGCAGATTCCGGACTTGTCGGCGGCACAGGCGTTACTGGTGCCTGAACTTCAGTTGCAGGTTGCATGCTGGATTTATTTCCCAGCTGTTCTTCGATTGTTTTTGCCTTAATAGGGGTTTTCAAAATCCTGGCTGAAATGATCGTGACAGTTTTGTTGGGCACATTGCGATTTTCACCGTGGGCCGAGGTTTCTAACACCTTGATCTGATTAACGACATCCATGCCCTCGATCACCCGTCCAAATGGCGTATAACCGGGAGCGAGCATCAGGGCCTGGGCGCGCGGAATGGTTTGCATGCTGCCGTGCCGCATAATCTGAACCGGGTCGCCGTCAGGTAATTTGATCGGATTTAAAAAGTCATTATTGGCGACATTGATATAAAACTGCGCCGTTGCCGTGTTCGGCAGTTCCTCGCGCGCCATGGCGATGGTGCCGAGATCGTTTTTCAATCCATGGTCAAACGCCAGCTGCGCTTCAAGAGGGATCGGCGGATTGGTTTTTTTATCTTTTAAATCTTTGGTCACGCCACCGCCCTGAATCATAAAATTATCAATGACCCGGTGGAAAATCGTTCCGCTATAAAAACCGCTTTTCACGTACTGCAAAAAATTTTTCACTGTTTTGGGCGCGGCTTCGGAATCCAGTTCCACCACGATCGTGCCAAGGTTGGTTTTCAATTCAACCTGAGGAGCCGCTTCCGTTGCGCCACAGATTGGCGCAAGCAAAATACCGCTAGTCAATGCCAATACAGAAATGCAGGTTCGAATTTGCATGGTTGCCGCTTTCAAGTGAGGGGAAGTTAAATAGTGCCTTCAAAAATTATTTTCCAACGGTTTGCTTCTTTCGCCCAGTACTGGCGTTTGCGCGTCACGTTGCGGTACTTGCCTGAATGCGTTTCCTGGGTGAAGGTGCTTACCAGCATATTGCCTTTGCCGGGATAGTTAAAGAAGGTCACGTCCGACAGTTTGATGCTGACGTCAGCACCGCCGGACAGCGGCAATTGCTGCTTTTCAAACCAGACCGGCAGGGCGTCACCCTGGGCATTCTTGAAGGTGCCGGAGTAATTGTTCAGCCAGCGTTTGCTGTTCTTGCTTTCGACGTCCAGGCGCCAGTCGTTGATTAATTTGGTGGCGAGGTCGCGCTCTTCCTGCCACTTGGACGAGGATACAAATTCAATCTGTTCGCCGATCACCACCGGGGTCTTGCCAATCTCAACCGATTCAGAAATTTTCTTTAAATCCGGATTGGTCAACACGATGCAGCCATCCGAATCCAGAGGAGGGCGGCTGAAGCTGTCCGCCGGTGTGCCGTGCAGCCAGATTCCGGAGCCGCTGCGCCCGTTTACTTTGTCCCATTCATTGGGATAGTTGATCGGTAATGCGCCAGAACCGTAAAAATCCGAGAGTTTGGCGCCGGGCAGACGGCTGGTGATGTAATACACACCGAGTGGTGTTTTCTGATCGCCTTCCTTGCTTTTTTCTACGCCCAGTTTGCCCTGCGTGACGTAATAGTCGGACAGCAATTTCAAACGTCCGGCCTGGTTTTCATAGACGTACAGGCGCGAGCGTTTGGCGTCGACGACGAAGGCATGTTTTTGATCGTCGCGTAATTGCAAAATTGCGCGCGGCAGCAGATCCGGATTTGGTCGTTCGCTTAATGATTTAATGCGGGCCCTGGCTTCATCACGCAAATCCTTTAATTTTTCGGGCGGCGCATTTTTTACTGCACCGAAGGTCGTCACCGGAGAATTGTGCATCAGGAATAGATCACCCTGAACCAGGTAACCCAAGCGGAATGTCGGATAGGCGGCGACTAATTTGTCCACAAGAGTTTGTGCAGCGTTTAGCTGGTTTTGCCCCAGCAACCGGTACACTTCAATCAGCATGGAATCAGGATCAGTGCCGACAACCTTGTTCGCTGTGACCAGGTTGATGCTGGTGCCGGTCTGGGCTTTGGCCGCCGGAGCAATTGACGCTGCTCCTGCGAATGCCCCGACCAGCGCAAAACAAATGACCACAAGAAGGCTAACAACACTGAGTGCCAATAACCTGAACTTCGCTGATTGCAACTGAATCGCCATCACTGGTTTCAAACTCTCAAAAACAAAACTACGCATTAGCCACCTGTGCGCTCCTGGCTGATCTGCCATTTGCCATCGTGCCTGGTCAAGACCAGGGTTTTACGGCTATCGGCTTTCAACTGGTCGGAACTGTAAATCTGGCGGAATTTCACTGTAGCCGTATTGCCATCAACGGATACTTTTGCTGCTTCAACTTTGACGCTGATATGACCTTTACCTTCAATACGTGCGCGACGCTCATCAGACCAGGCTTTGCGACTGATACCTTTCGGGGTCTGGAAATCGTTGGCATAGTATGCCAGGTATGCATTGGTGTTCTTGTCACTCCAGGCTTCGGCCCAACCATTGACAACTTTTAAAATGTCATCCTGATCACCACTGTTAGCCGCAGGCTTGACTTCAGCTTTCTCTGGAGCTGGCTTGACTTCGGCTTTGGCCGCAACCTCAACCGCAGGCTTGGTCGCTGGAGCAGGTTTTGTTGTGGTCACTGGAGCGGTTGGCGCAGCAACGGCGGCGGTTTTGGTCGGCGCTGTGGTGTTGTTGATTGCGCTGGTGCTGTTGGTAAACAGATTGTGAATTAAATTTAACTTTAATTTTGCGCCTGAATTGCCAGAATCCAGTTGCAAGGCCTTGTCGTATGACTGGCTGGCCATTTTGGCATAGACATCGCCGAGATTTTCATGGGCTGTGCTGTAAGACGGATTGGTGCGAATTGCCATTTCCAGGGCGGCGCGCGCTTTGTCGTATTGATTGTTTGAGGCAAACAGCACCGCTAAATTATTATATGGCTCAGGCAGGTCCGGATAATCTTCGGTCAGTTTGGTAAACACGGCGATGGCATCATTGGTCTTGTTTTGTTCTGCAAGAATCAAACCCTTCATGAAACGCATATGGGCATCTTTGGGATGCTGTGCCAGATACGCATCAGCTTTGACGATCGCTTCCGGAAACTGCCCGTTTTGAATTAGTTTTGTCACATCGGCAAACTCATCTGCCCAAACGGATGTGGAAATAGTAGCTACGATGAAGCTTACGGCTGCCAGCAAATTACGCGAATATTTTTTTGTCATTTTGGATACATTGGGTGAGGTGGCTTCGATGTTATACTTGGCGCGGACTTTTTTTGTAGTTCAAAACTCTACAAAGCCAACATATTATCAAAGAAGTGAGGGAAATTTGTCAGATTGTTGCTCTTGGCTGGTAATTAAGTGATTGAATCCGGCTAATTCGTTGGTTCTGGCAAGATTCAAGCGTTGAGTATCCCTTACATCCCAATAAAACTTCATCCTTATTCATTCATGAACCCGCAAAAAATATACAACACCTTAGCGCGTGAGAAGCAAACCTTTAACCCGATCGAACCCGGCAAAGTCCGCATGTATGCCTGCGGGATGACCGTCTATGACTACTGCCACATCGGTCATGCGCGCCTGATGGTGGTGTTTGATATGGTGCAACGCTGGCTGCGCGCGTCCGGCTATGCCGTCACCTATGTGCAAAATATCACCGATATCGACGACAAAATCATCGCCCGGGCTGGCCAGAACGGTGAATCGATCTCGGATCTGACCGGTCGCTATATCCAGTATATGCAGGAAGATGCCGGTGCTCTGGGCGTGCAGTTGCCCGATTATGTGCCGCGCGCCACCGAGTACATTCCACAAATGATTCGGATGATTGAAAAACTGCAGAGCCGCGGTTTGGCCTATCAATCCAAGGATGGCGATGTGAATTTTTCAGTGCGCGACTTCCCGGGTTACGGCAAGTTGTCAGGCAAATCACTGGACGACTTGCGCGCCGGCGAACGTGTTGACGTCAATTCCGGCAAACGTGATCCGCTCGACTTTGTGTTGTGGAAGTCGGCCAAGGCGACAGAGCCCGAAGAGGTCAAGTGGGATTCTCCCTGGGGCAAAGGCCGCCCGGGCTGGCACATCGAGTGCTCGGCCATGGCGGAAGATATTTTGGGTGACCATTTTGATATTCACGGTGGTGGTCAGGACCTGCAATTCCCGCACCATGAAAATGAGATTGCCCAGTCGGAAGGCGCGCACCAACATGCTTTCGTCAACTACTGGATGCATAACGGTTTTGTGCGCATCGATAATGAAAAAATGTCCAAATCGCTGGGCAATTTCTTCACGATCCGCGAGGTTTTAAAAGTGTATGACCCCGAGGTTGTGCGCTTTTTCTTGTTGCGCGCTCAGTACCGCAGCCAGATTAATTATTCCGATGCCAATCTGGATGATGCCAAGGCCTCATTAACACGCCTGTATTCAGCCTTCAAAGAAGTGCGCGCCGATGACCAGCCTTTGGATTTGAATGAGCAGCATGCGCAGCGTTTCTACTCGGCGATGTATGACGATTTCAATACCCCTTTGGCAGTGGCAGTGTTGTTCGAATTGGCCACCGAAGTCAATAAGTCCAAATCGCCGGAAATGGCTCGCCAGTTGAAATCTTTGGCTGGCATCTTGGGATTTTTGCAACGCGACCCCCAACAATTTTTGCAGGCTGGCAATCAAAATGGGATGGCAGAATCGGAAATCGCTGCTAGAATTGCAGCCCGTACGGCAGCCAAGCTCGCCAAAAACTTTGCAGAGTCCGACCGTATCCGTGCCGAACTCCTGGCAAACAACATCTTATTGGAAGACAAGCTCGGCGGCATTACCGAATGGCGCCGAGCATAAATGCATGACTAATCAACCTCCTCGTGAACTCCCCGCCTACTGGGAACAAGCTAAACAAGAGTTAATGAAGCGCGACCGCATCATGCGCAAGCTGATTCCGCAATTTGGTGATTTGCGCCTGGCCGGGCGCGGTGAGCCGTTCTTGACTTTGTGCCGTTCTATCGTCGGCCAGCAAATCTCAGTGCAGAGCGCGGATGCAGTCTGGGCAAAGTTCATGACGACTTGCATAAAATGCACGCCTACCCATGTGATTCAAACCGGGCCAGAACAATTATGGGCGCTTGGCTTGTCGAAGCGGAAAACTGAGTATATTCTCGACCTGGCTGAACATTTTAATGAAAAGCGCGTCCACGTTGAAAAATGGGCGAAGATGGACGACGAAGACGTTATTTCAGAGTTAATTCAAATTCGTGGCATTGGACGCTGGACAGCGGAGATGTTTTTGATATTTAATCTGCTGCGTCCGAATATATTACCGCTGGATGATCCGGGTTTATTAAAAGGAATCAGTCTGAACTATTTTTCAGGCGAACCGGTTTCACGCAGCGACGCCAGAGAAGTGGCCGCCAACTGGGAGCCATGGCGCACAGTGGCAACCTGGTATTTATGGCGCAGTCTTGACCCGCTGGCCTTGGAGCAGTAAGACATCATCAGGTGAATGATCTATCCGGCGATTAAATCAAGACGCCAGCTTACGTAATGAGCCGTAGTGTTCAACGATATGCACTACACAGAAGGAGTTAGGATGACTAAAACGACATTTTTAAATTTTGAACAGCCCGTAGCAGATTTGGAAGCCAAAATCGAAGAGCTGCGATTTGTACAAGACGATTCAGCGGTGGATATTTCGGAAGAAATTGACCGCCTGTCCAAGAAAAGCCAGCTACTCACCAAAGACATTTACGGCAAACTCACCCCCTGGCAAGTTTCACAAATCTCCCGCCATCCGCAACGCCCTTACACCCTGGACTACATCAGCGAAATTTTCACCGACTTCCATGAATTGCATGGTGATCGCAGCTTTGCCGACGATCAGGCTATCGTTGGCGGCCTGGCGCGCTTTAATGGTCAGGCGTGCATGGTGATGGGACATCAAAAAGGTCGTGATACCAAAGAACGCGCCATGCGCAACTTCGGTATGCCCAAACCGGAAGGCTATCGCAAGGCAATGCGTTTGATGAAGCTCGCCGAAAAATTTAATCTGCCGGTGTTTACGTTTATCGACACCACTGGCGCCTGGCCTGGAATCGACGCCGAAGAGCGCGGTCAGTCGGAAGCAATCGGCCATAATTTATACGTCATGGCAGAGCTGAAAGTGCCCCTGATCGCCACCGTGATTGGCGAAGGCGGCTCGGGCGGTGCATTGGCATTGGCAGTGGGTGACGCGGTGTTGATGCTGCAATACGCCACTTACTCCGTGATTTCCCCGGAAGGCTGTGCCTCGATTTTGTGGAAAACTGCCGATCGCGCCTCTGATGCTGCCGAAGCGCTGGGATTAACTGCACATCGTCTGAAAGCCATGGGACTGATCGACAAAATTATTACTGAGCCGCTGGGTGGCGCGCATCGCGATCCGAAGCAAATGGCCGTGCTGGTCAAGCGTGCACTGGCCGATACCTTGCGCCAATTCCAGGGCGTCAAGACCGCAGACTTGCTCAAGGCTCGCCATGAAAAACTGATGAGCTACGGTAAATTTAAAGAAACCAAAGCCCCAGAATAACAAGCTGGAATTCAAGCCTAAAAAAGGCAAGTGTGCGCCAGTCAGATACTGCGCAACTTGCCTTTACTCATTCTATGAATATCGTAAACCGATTTGACCTCGCCATGCAGCGCATCAGCACTGCGACCCAAGCCCCGCTGCGCCTGGCCGTGGCGTACAGCGGCGGGCTCGATTCCGAAGTATTGCTGCATTTGTGTGCAGGCTACGCCAAACAACAGCAGGTATTTTTGGGCGCTTTTCATGTGCATCATGGATTAAGTCCGAATGCCGACGATTGGGTACAGCATTGCCAGGCGCGTTGTATCGAATTGGATTTGCCCTTTGAAGTCGCGCACATCCAACTCGGATCAACGCAGGATGATGGTGTTGAGGCGACCGCGCGCAGTAAACGTTATGCCGCGCTCGGTGAATTGGCTACGCGTCATCAGGTAGATATTCTGCTCACTGCGCATCATCAGGACGATCAGGCCGAAACCATGTTGCTGCAATTATTGCGTGGCTCCGGTGTTGCCGGGTTATGCGGCATGCAGCAGTCTCATCTGGCGCCCGACCTGCTGGGTAACGACAGCCTGATTCTCGCGCGCCCGTTGCTCGATTGTACGCGCGAGGAATTGCAGCAATTCGTCCGCGACAATCAATTGAGCCACATTGATGACGAATCAAATCTCGACACCCGTTATGCGCGCAACACGTTGCGCTTAAAAATCATGCCGCTGCTGGCCGAATATTTTCCCGGCTACCAGGCGCGCTTTGCCCGCACTGCGCATCACGCGCAATCCAATCTGGCCTTGATTGAGCAACTGGCGCAGCAGGATTTTGAGTTGTGCCGGGTCAATCCTGCCATCGCCCATCTGGATGTGGCACGATTGCAAACTTTGCCGGATGCGCGCATCGACCATGTCTTGCGGTATTGGATCACGCTGCATCACGTGCAAATGCCCTCGACTGCGCGCTTGGCCGAAATGCGCAAACAGCTCCTGCATGCGCGCGATGATGCGCAGGTTTGCATCAGGCACGGTGATATTGAACTGCATCGTTATCGTCAACAACTGAGTATTTCGACTTTGACCAGGGAAGCCCCGGCCCCGCAACAATTTGTCTGGCAGGGCGAGGCGAGCATTCCATTTCCGGCGTTTGGTGGGGTAATGCATTTCGATCCCGTCGAGCCTGAACAATTTGGTATCAAGCGCAGTTGGCTGTTGGCGCAACAATTGGAAATGCGGCCGCGGCAGGGTGGTGAACGCCTGAAGTTGGCTCCTAACCGGCCCACCCGTGATATGAAAAGTCATTATCAAAGTCTGGGCATCCCGTATTGGCAGCGCGAACGTCTGCCATTTATTTTTACCGGCAAAGAGTTGCTGTTCGCCGCTGGGGTGGGTTCGCATGGCAAATTTCTGGAGCAGGGCGAAGATTGCATCGCGCTGCATTGGGTCGAACAGCAGTCATTTTGTTTTTGACAATCCGCTCAAAGAAAAAACAGAAATTCTGCATACTGACTGCATAATCTTCGGTTTGGAGCCCGGTAAGTTCACTTTTTCTTAATACTATTCTGTAATAAGCTTATTTAATCTATCAACCAGGCTTGTTATTCTGCGTCGCAACATGTACAGTTCATGGCTGTTTTTTTGCAATTGTTTGCATCTCACTTTCTGTCTTTAATCAACTATGGCTTTAATCGTACACAAATACGGCGGCACCTCGATGGGGTCGACCGAACGCATCAAAAACGTCGCAAAGCGCGTGGCCAAATGGCACGACGCCGGTTATCAGGTGGTGGTGGTTCCGTCGGCCATGTCGGGGGAAACCAATCGGCTGCTGGGCATGGCCAAAGAACTGAGCGAGCAACCCGATCCGCGTGAGCTGGACATGATTGCCTCAACCGGCGAACAGGTCTCAGTCGGCCTGCTGGCAATCGCCTTGCAAGCGATCGGCAAAGACGCGGTTTCCTATGCTGGCTGGCAGGTTGCGATCAAGACTGACGACTCTCATACCAAAGCGCGCATTGCCAGCATCGATGAAATCAAGGTCAAGCGCGATCTGGATGCCGGAAAAATCGTGATCATCACCGGTTTTCAGGGCGTGAACGAACACGGCGATATTACGACCTTGGGCCGCGGCGGTTCCGATACCTCAGCCGTTGCCGTGGCTGCCGCATTACATGCACAGGAATGTTTAATCTTCACCGATGTGGACGGCGTTTATACGACCGATCCGCGCGTGGTGACCGATGCGCGTCGCCTCAAGACTGTCACGTTCGAAGAGATGCTGGAAATGGCGTCGCTGGGTTCGAAAGTGCTGCAGATACGTTCGGTCGAATTTGCCGGCAACTATAGAATGCCCACCCGCGTTTTATCATCATTGACCGACCCATTATTACCGCTGGAAATCGAAGCAAATTCCGGCACTCTGATTTCGTTTGAGGAAGACACCCACATGGAACAAGCTACCATCACAGGCATCGCGTTTAATCGTGATGAGGCAAAGATCACCGTTTTTGGCGTCCCGGATCGTCCCGGTATTGCGTATCAGATTCTGGGCCCGATTGCCGAGGCCAATATTGAAGTCGACATGATTATTCAAAATCAATCGGTCGAAGGTAAAACCGACTTCACCTTCACCGTGCCGCGTAACGAATACAATCAGGCCATGCAGGTACTGGCGGATGACGTCAAAGACAAGATTCATGCAACCGGCATCATCGGCGACCCGAAGGTATCAAAAGTGTCGGTGATTGGTGTGGGTATGCGCAGTCATGTCGGTATTGCTTCACATATGTTCCAGACCCTGGCCGAAGAGGGAATCAATATCCAGATGATTTCGACTTCAGAAATCAAAATTTCGGTTTTGATTGATGAAAAATACATGGAGCTGGCCGTTCGCTCCCTGCACAAAGCATTCGGCATGGAAAATCCCTAATTTCCTGGCAAATTGTGCCGATTTACTCTTGACCAGCAGCAAGGGGACGGCTATGATGCAGGTCTTCTAACGGTAGGCGAAAATTTACTGTTTGAGTGTGGAGATCTGGCCGAGTGGTCGAAGGCACTTCCCTGCTAAGGAAGCATGTGGGCTTAAACCTGCATCTAGGGTTCGAATCCCTAGATCTCCGCCAATAATGATTTTCAGCAGATTTCAAGATTTACCAAAACGGCTCGAATGGGCCGTTTTTCATAGGTAAAACTCACTCCCATCATTTCAGATTATTTCTGAAAATTCCAATTCATCTGGCGCGAAAATTTCAAAATCAACGATAGGTCGTATCGTGAATATTTTAATTCGCCGCGTAAATGAGCGCCCAGCGAATGGTAAAAAGTTGAAGCTGCGCGATTCAGTAGTTTTGAAGACTAATCCGGCAAGTGAAATTCCCAGAAAATTTCGGTGGGTGATACAGCGCAATAGAAATACTTATAGACGGGGCACATCGCATATTTTAATTTCGTCATGCATCAATTGTGGGTACTTGAAAAACTTTATCAATTTAAATTTTGGAGAATGAATAATGATTTCAAACGAAAATAATTTACCTAAAAGCCCGTCTGCAAGCTTGCTGCCGAACACATCGCCCCGGTCTTATACGGCGACGTTACTCCCGGTTTCGCAAAGCGGGGTAAATTCCAGATTGTTTAGCAAATGTTTAAATCGATTTTCGATCTGCTCGGTGGTGACTGGGGCGGTGTGTTCCGCCGGCGCGCTGGCAATTTTTACTGCAATTGCCGCGTTGGATGAAGATGGTCGCGACAAATCCGATTTGTGTATCGTCGGAGGTGCTTTGGTTCTGGGCTCGGCAATTAGTTGTGGTGTAGCGAATTATTTGAATTCTTTCGTTTTATCCATGGAACCACGAGCTCCAATTGATCTCACGTACAACAATGTCTAGAAATAAACGGCCAATTGCTCAGAGTTGTTCAGGCTAATACTGAATAATCATGCCCATATTCTCTATCGATTAGAATGTCCATCGGCCAGTTTCGTCAATGAGAGGTGAACCGGCCGTGGACATTTACACAAATTTATTTACTGGTTCCCTCCCGAAAAAATCAATGCAGCGCAGTTGGATTGGCCCTGAATCAAGATCTGGCACCAGCAAGGATCGAGATATCAATGGCCCGGTTGCTGGCCGATAGAAATTACAGAGCTTGGCGGGACAGGGTATCGTGGTCAACCATCTGGAAAGTCCCACCGTAAATTAACCATGAGAGCAAATTAATGCATTATTTATGTGAGCCGTCGCGGTCCATGCTGATCATCATCGATCTGCAACAGAAGTTGATGCCGGTAATTTCTGATGGCGAAACAGTTTTAAAACGGGCGCTGATTTTGGCGCAGGCCGCCAAACTGTTTGGCGTTCCGATCATTGCCACTGAACAGCAGCCGCTGCGATTGGGTCCTACGGTTGCAGACATCGCTGCCATGCCTGACCGGACAATACAAAAAAATGATTTTGACGCAACCGCCAGTGCCGACTTGTTGAGTTCGCTGCAAGCCGGGCGAAATGAATTGATTGTCGTCGGCTGTGAAGCCCATATCTGCGTGCTGCAAACCGTGCTGGGGCTGCTGGACAGACAGTGGCGGGTCAGGCTGGTTGTGGATGCGATTGGTTCCAGGCTCGACCTGAATAAAGCAGTGGCGATCGATCGGGCGCGCGCTGCCGGTGCCGACATCGTGACTTCTGAAATGATCATGTTTGAGTGGTTGCGCAACAGTGATCATCCCAAGTTCAGAGAGGCACTGAAATTAATCAAATAGGCACTGCCAGTTGCCGATAAACTTTGCCCGGAATCCAGCTTTGTCAACCGCTTTGAATACGATGGTACAATGGCGCCCCCCGACGGTTGATCGCGGATAGTCGGGAAATTACTAATCCAATACCACACGCAGGATAGCAATGTTGAGAGAAAGACTTACGCGGCTCTTAAGAGAGCGCGAAGTATCGGGACTGTTCCAGACGGTGGTCAACCTTCAGGACGCAAAGATATATGGATACGAAGGGTTGATTCGCGGTCCGTCCGACTCCCCGATCCATTCTCCCATCCATCTTTTCAACTGCGCGCGCGAACACGGCATGCTGCTGGAAACCGAAAGATTGTGCAGAGATGTCCTCGGTGAACAGTTTTTTAAACTCGGTCTGTCCGGCAAATTGTTCATCAATGTCAGCCCCCATCTCATTACCGGAACCATCGATGAAATAGAACGGGTAGCCAATGCCGTCGCTACTGCTGGTCTTGCTCCGTCAAATATCGTGATCGAACTGACCGAATCGAGCCCCTCGATCGATTATGTTGGCTTGCGCGCAGCGCTGCAACGCTACCGTGATCTCGGCTATCAGGTCGCGATTGATGATTTGGGTGAAGGTTTTTCGAACATGCGCATGTGGTCTGAAATACGGCCCGACTTTATCAAGATTGACATGCACTTTATTCAGGGGATTAATCTTGATCCCTTAAAGCAGCAGTTCGTGCGTTCAATCAAGGAAATTGCCGAGAAATCTGGCGCAGCGGTAATCGCGGAAGGCATTGAGACGCACAGTGAGCTGGCCTTTGTAGCCAAAGCTGGCATCGAATATGGTCAGGGTTATTTCATCGCGCGTCCGGTGGCAAGGCCACTGGCCCGTCTTCCGGCTGAGGTCGCCGATTTCCTGCTTCAGTTGCGCAGCAAGAAGCTGGTAACAATGGGTAATCATTGCCTGCCGGCTTCAGCAGAAAAGCTGTCCAGGAAAATTGCTGCGGTGTCGTCCGGGATGACCTGCAATGAGATTTACGATTTGTTCACGACCGCAACGGAGCTGGAAGTGGTGCCCGTGGTTGAAAACGGCCTGCCGCTGGGGCTGATCACAAAATCAACCGTGCTGGGCAGTTTCGCCAAGCCCTATCAACGCGAGCTGCATGGAAAAAAATCATGCGCCTATTTGATGAGTGAAAATGTTCTGATCGTTGATAAAAGTACCAGCCTGCAAAATCTGAGTCAGCTGGTTGCGGACGGTGACAAACAGCATTTGATCAATGGTTTTGTGATCACCTCCGACGGCAAATATCTCGGCATGGGTAATGGACAGGACCTGATGCGTGAAATCACCCAGCTGCAGATTAATGCCGCAAAACTGGCGAACCCCTTAACCCAATTGCCGGGCAATGTGTTGATCAATGAACGTATCGATTACCTGCTGTCCTTGGGCACGCGATTCCACGCCTGTTATGCGGACCTGGATTTTTTCAAGCCTTATAACGATGTATATGGCTATCAAAAGGGCGATGACATTATTCAGTTATGTGGCGAAATCATCGTGCGCTATTGTTCGGACGATGGTGATTTTGTCGGTCATATCGGCGGTGATGATTTCATCATTTTATTCAAGGGCGACGATTATGAACAAAAGTGTCGGAACGTCCTGAGTCTTTTTGAACAGTCCATCAAACGTCATTTCAGGAATGAACACGTGAAGGCGGGCGGCTATTACAGCGAAGACCGCAAGGGCAACGATTCGTTTCATATGTTGGTGAGTTTGTCGCTGGGCGTGGTGCCGATCGATCCGGACCGATTCAGCTCACGTCATGACGTGGCGGCCGCAATGGCCAGTGCGAAGAAAGAAGCAAAAAAAATCAGCGGTAACAGTTATTTTTTAGAGCCGCGCAGAAGTTAGAAAAATCGTCCAAAAAAAATGGGTGAAGGATTTCTCCTTCACCCATCATTTAAAACCAGTACTGTCTCAAATTAAGCTGTGACCTTGGTCGTGACCTCAAAGACACGTTTGCCAAACTGCGTTGCAGTCTCCAGATCACCTGGCAACATTTCATCCGGGCTGCTGTCGGAAGGCGATTGCGCCATTGCGCCACTCGACGATGCGAGGTAGTTGAGGTCATTGCGCTGTGCCGCTTTGGCATTGCTCGGCATCATGCCGGTACCTACCCAGATCCCGCTGTGCTGCATCGACAGGGTGAACAGATAGTGCAGGGTCGACAGTTTGTCGCCGTTCATCGAGGCGCTGTTGGTAAATCCCGCAAATACCTTGTCTTTCCATTGCTGGCCGAACCAGGCTTTGGAGGAGGCATCGGCAAATTTTTTGAACTGCCAGGACACCATGCCCATGTAGGTCGGACTGCCCATGATGATTGCGTCACTGGTATTGAGTGTTTCCCAGCCGCCGTCAGGCAGATTGCCTTCTGCATCGATTGCGATCAGGGTCGCGTTTGCACCTGCTGCAACGGCTTCGGCCATGCGCTTGGTGTGACCATAGCCTGAGTGATATACCACGCTTACTTTTACCATGACTGTTTCCTAAAAAATGAGGGTTTGGGTTATAGGCATGGGCCAGGGCCGTATGCTTGCCATTGTTCCGCAACAGGATTTAATCGATTGCGTTGATCCGTATTGTTGAATGCAACTGAGTATTGCATCGATCGGTTGTGGAACGCGACAGGGAATTTGATGACATCGTTCAAATTTTTTAAACGGTAAAGCCAGTGATCGCTTTCAGATCTGCACACTGATCAGCTTCAACGCAGGCAAATCATCACCCAAACATTGCGTAATAAAAAACCGCTGCTAATATGAATTGATGGATATTGCTGCCGAGCCCGCCAGCCATGCAAGCACGAGGCCGCGGAAGTTTTATAGAATCAAACCAGAAGCTGCATATGCATCGATCATTGTTGAAAAATTCACGTCGCCACGTGCTAGGTTTTTTTGCTGTTTTTTTATTCACGGTTTTGTCCGGATGTGAACAAAAAAACAGTGCTTCTCAACCCGTTAATCTTGCACATCGGACCACAGTCACCGCCCTGATCTGGGCACCGGACTGGCCCGAGGAGATGCTGCAGATCGGCGACGAGTTCAATAAACGCAATCCAGACATCAGCATCAACGTGCAGTTCATGATCGGTGATTCGGTCGAACAGAATATCAAACCACGGGTTGCTTCCGGCAATCTGCCCGATTTCATTTCAGTCAATCCCAATTCCTATGCCAGCGAGCTGGCCGACCGCGGGGTGCTGGTCGATGTCGGCCAGACTGCGGCCTGGAACAATATGCTGGACAACCTCAAGCCGGACTGGACTTCACCCGGCAAAAAACATGTCGGCATTGCTGGCGGCGTGGCAACGACGCTGATGTATTACAACCAGGAGATGTTCGCCAAAGCAGGAATTCGTAAACTGCCGACTGATTTCAATGAATTTCTGATCGTCTGCGAACAACTCAAACGCGCCGGCTTCACCCCCGTCGCCTGGAATGGCGGCTTTCCGAATATGTTGGGCAATGGGCCATTCAGTTTTGGTTTTGGAAATAATGTGGTGGCGCGCGATCCGGCCTGGAAGGAAAAAATGGCCAATGGCACCCTGAATCTGAATACGCCCCAGGTGGCCAATATTTTCGCGCGCATGCTGTTGATGGCCGATAAAGGCTATGTTCAAAGTGGCTACATGGGCACCAATTACGACGAAGGTATCAAATTGTTCACGGATGGCAAAGTCGCCATGGCGTTTCAGGGCAGTTGGGCTTCCGGTCGGCTGATGCACGGTAACGGCTTTCAGACCGGAGTATTCATCCCACCCTGGAATGAGCCGGGTAAAACCGTGGTGCCGGTGGTGGGAAGTGAAACCGGCTTTGCCGTGTGTGATACGGTAAATAAAGCCGCCGCACTGCGCTTTCTGGAATTTATCGCCGGTCCCGGCTTTCCTCTGTTGCAGAAAAAACGCCACAATATTTCGCCATTTAAACAGGAGTCAGCGCAAGGACTAGGTGAAGCACAGATTGCCGCCTACACGAATACGGTACGTAGCTTTCCGGTCACAGTTGGTCTGTACTATTCGTTCCTCCCGGCTAACACCATCGACAGCCTTCACCCGCTGATCCAGGATGTGCTGCTGAAAAAGACGACGCCCAGACAGGCTGCGCAAATACTGGATTCGTCAGTGAAAAATGAAGTGAAAATGCACTATAAATGAGAACCAAGATCAGTTCCCCCGCATGGTGGCGTGCCAGCAAACGCCTGTTTCAGCTAAGACGGATTGAAATCCGCCACCGCCTGATCAGCGCGTTTGTGTTGTTGGCGCTGCTGCCGCTGATCATTTCGGGGTATATCTCGTTTGTCGATTCAAACAGTGCCATTGAATCGAGAACGCGGGTGTTCTCCACCGAGATGGTCAAGCAGGTATCAAAAAATATCAAACTGCGCATGGAGCAGATCGATGTCGAGAGTGCCACGCTGGTGTTGTCGAACCCGGTGCAGGACGCGCTGAGCGCTTTTTCAAACGATAACGAAACCGAGCGCAGCACTGCGCGCAGAACGCTGACCCAGGTTCTGCTGGACCGCTATGGTGCGATCAACTACGTGAATCAGAAATACTTTCTCGACCGGCAGAACCGGGTCGTTGATATGCAGGTGTTCGCCCAGTTGACCAGCGGCGTGGCGCGCTTTGTCGAGGGGGCCAACACCGCAGCTGGCCTTTTGCATTGGGGTAGCTACGATAATGGCGTCGGACAGCAGAACATCGGCATGGTGCGCACGGTTGTCAGCAAAAACAGCAACGAAGTGATTGGCGCGCTGTTTTTGGCGATTAATCCGGATCATTTCTCGGCGATCTTCGACAATGTTGACCTCGGTGGCGGGGCGGATATATTTGTGATCGACCGCGAGACCGGCAAGGTCCTGGTGTGGTCGCAGGGTAAACAGTCGGTGGTCGGTGACAATTTCAGCAGTGCCGCGACCATGTTGAACAAAATGGCGGAAGGTCTGAAAGTGGGTGATCAAAGCGGCGCGGTCGACTTCAATGACAGCAACCATGAACCCTATGTGGCGACTTACGCGACCATCCCGGGCACTGCCTGGTTAGTGGTCAACACGATTCCCAAAAGCCGGCTCACCGCAGAAATCCAGGCGGTGCGCAACAAGATGGGCTTGATCGGCATCCTGTGTTTCCTGGTTGCGATTGGCTTGGGCACCATGATTGCCAGCACGATTTCCAGGCCGCTCAAAGATCTCATGAACCGGATGCAGGAGACCGGCAATCTGGTCAATCCTGCTGCAGGCAAGGCAGGCCGTCGCGCCGTGCCCGAGCTCGAAGGCATGGACGAATTGGGGCGCCTGGCCTTGAGCTTTGCGGCGATGAATGACATCGTCAACCAGAAGATCGCCGACATCAACGAAAACAACGCCACACTGGAACAAAAAATCCTGGAACGCACTGCCGCGCTGGCTGCCAGTGAGCAGGAATCGCGCACCCTGATCGACAATTCTCCCGACACCATTGCGCGCTACGACCTTCAGTGCCGCCGAACCTTTGTCAATCCCATGTTCTGCCAGATGGCGCCGGATGGCGCTAACTCATTGCTGGGCAAGCGACCTTCTGAATCACCGGGTGGCCCGCACGGCGAATGGTATGAGAAAAAATTGCGTCAGGTGATCGCTACCGGCACCAACGATATGGTTGAACTGCGCTGGGTCGGACGGAACGGACAGGAAATCTGCAGCCACATCCGGCTGACCGCCGAGTTTGATACCGCCGGCAATATTATTTCGGTGATCGGCGTGGGACGTGACATTACCGAATTGAGCAAATCCCGGGCCGAACTCAATGCCGCGAATGAACAACTGGCCAGGATGAATGCCATGCTTGAATCGCTGGCCACGCAAGATCCGCTGACCCAATTGCCGAACCGGCGTCTGCTGCTCGACCGCCTGCACAAGGCCTTGTCCGCCGGTGAGCGCAATGGCCGCTATGGTGCCATCATGTTCATTGATCTGGATAACTTCAAGACCCTCAACGATACGCTCGGACACGATCTCGGCGATATGCTGCTGCGACAGGTTGCACAGCGTTTGCAGGCCTCGGTGCGCGATGCCGATACGGTGGCGCGGATCGGCGGCGATGAGTTCATCGTCATGCTCGAAAGTTTGAGCGAAACACCGATTGAAGCGGCCGCGCAAACCGAGATCGTCGGGCACAAGATTCTTGATCTGCTCAATCAGCCGTACGAGATGGTCACCAGCAAATATCAACTCAGTGCCAGTATCGGCGCCACCCTGTTCAACGACAATCGTCAGAGTGCCGAGGAACTGTTGAGGCAGGGTGACATCGCGATGTATCAGGCTAAGAAGTCCGGACGGAATGCCCTGCGTTTCTTCGACCCGCGGATGCAGGAAGTCGTCAATGCGCGCGCCTTGCTGGAAACCGAATTGCGCATGGCGATCACCACGCACCAGTTCCAGCTGTATTACCAGATCCAGATTCAGGGGCAGCAAAGCAACGGCTCGCTGCGCCCGTCCGGTGCCGAAGCGCTGATCCGCTGGATACATCCGACCCGTGGCGTGATCGCGCCGGATACCTTCATCGCGCTGGCCGAAGAAACCGGGCTGATCCTGCCGATTGGCCAATGGGTGCTGAGCACGGCCTGTGCGCAGCTGTCGGTCTGGCAGCACGATCCGCTGACGCGCAATCTGGTGCTGTCGGTCAACGTCAGCGCAAGGCAGTTTCTGCAGCCAGATTTTGTGGCGCAGGTGCAGACCGTGATCGCGCGCCATGGCATCAACCCGAAACGTCTCAAACTTGAATTGACTGAAGGTCTGTTACTTGAAAATATCGATGACACGATCGGCAAGATGAATCTGCTCAATCAGATCGGCGTGAAGTTCTCGCTCGACGATTTTGGAACCGGTTATTCATCGCTGCAGTACCTCAAACGCCTGCCGCTGGATCAGTTGAAAATCGACCGCTCGTTTGTCAGGGATATTGTGTCTGACAGCAGCGACCTGGCGATCGTGAGCACCATCATCGCGATGGCAAAAAGCCTGAATCTGAATGTGATTGCCGAAGGCGTCGAGACCGAAGCGCAATTCAGGCTGCTGCTCAATCACGGCTGCCTGCATTACCAGGGCTATCTGTTCAGCCGACCGGTGCCGATCGGCGAGTTTGAAAATCACTTGAAGAAGAACTGGGAACGTGTTCTGATCACTGAAGCGGTTTTGTAGCCGACAGAGCGCAGCAACGTTGCCAATAACGTAATCAGGGATGCCATGTCGATAGAAGAAGGAATCACGATCAAAAAGCTCGAGGTATTTCTCAGCTTTATGAATTTCGGGAATATGGCCCGCGTGGCCGAAGCCATGGGGCAGAGCACGGTCAGCATTCATCGCGCTCTGCATTCACTGGAAGAAGCGGTGCGCTGTCCCTTGTTTAAACGGCAGGGGCGCAATCTGATTCCACTGATCGCCGCCTATACGTTTGCCGAATACGCACGCAAGATTTTACTGGCCTGCGAAGAAGGTCTGGCCAAAACCCGCGAAGTCGGCGGCTTCAATGCCGTCACGCTGAAGATCGGCTCACTGTATTCGTTGACCGTCTCTGCCATCCCGCAACTGCTGATGGGGATGAAGGCACGTCGCCCCGAGCTGGAAATCAATCTCTCGCTCGGTTCCAACCGCGAATTGTTTCGCCTGCTCGAAGACGGCCGGGTCGATGCCATCGTCGTGGCGCTCACGCAAGACACCCATGTTGAGGGCATGATTGCCTTGCCGCTGTTTTACGATTCGATGTATTTTGCGGCACCGGTCGATTCACCGTATGCCAGCTCGGCCAGCATCGATCTGGAACAACTCCGGCACGAACGCTTCATTACACTGGGCGAGGGCTTTGCCACCTCGCGGGATTTTGCTCATGCCTTTTTGCAGGCTGGCTTCACGCCTGAACTGGTGATGCATGTCGATGATATTTTTTCATTGATCAATCTGGTCAGTGGCGGTGTCGGCTACAGTCTGCTGCCCAAACGAATTGAAACTTTCAGTCCGCGCATCCATTTGATTCCGCTGCAAGAGCGCTATGTCAGCCGCCAGCTGATCACGGTGTTAATTCCTGACAGCCGTGAGCGTGATCCGAACTTGCTGGCACTGGCTGCTGAGTGCCGCCTGTTCAGCTCACGTGTGAAAAATGCCGTCTAGGAATACCTGTCGTTCCCGCGGGTTCAGGCGGGAACCCCGTGTCGTATAGCTCTGGTCTGAAATCAAACGACTCTGGATCCGCACCTTTGGCCGCGGTAATGACGGAGTTTAATAATATTGGTAATCATGACAGCAACGACGTGGGCGCTTGGTCGGTACGCTGGCAATTGCATTCATTACCCTCAGGTTAATGAAGCGCTATCAAAAGTGATTGACGCGCTGCCGTGAAGTTCCTAACCTGAAGTTTCTCAGCATACTTCTTAAGGGGATCAGGATGATCCAGGCAGTCGCGGCCAAACGGCCACTTGATCCGGCGTGGAGCAAACGCCGCACTGAAAAGCAGCGGCGGGTGGCGCTGGTCCGGCATCTGCTGGACGGGACCGGCCCGGTCCTGAAAACTGCCGATATCGTTGAGGCCCTGTCGCTGCTGATCGCATCGGGCGACCGCGTGGTCCTCGAAGGGAACAATCAAAAGCAGGCCGACTTTTTATCGCGCGCCCTGGTCCAGCTCAATCCGGACCACATCAACCATCTGCATCTGATCATGCCCAGCGTCAGCCGACCCGAGCATCTCGACCTGTTCGAGCGCGGCATTGCAAGAAAACTTGATTTCGCTTTCGCCGGTGCGCAAAGCCTGCGGATTGGTCAGTTAATCCAGGATGGCATTCTGGAAATTGGCGCAATTCATACCTACGTCGAACTGTACGCGCGTCTGTATGTGGATCTGACTCCGAACGTGGTGCTGGTGGCCGGGTTCAAGAGCGACCGGCAGGGAAATCTATATACGGGCTCAAGTACCGAAGACACGCCCGCCCTGGTAGAAGCGGCGGCATTTCGCGACGGGATCGTGATCGCGCAGGTCAATGAAATCGTCGATGATCCGGCCGACTTGCCGCGTGTTGATATTCCCGGCTCGTGGATCGACTTTGTGGTGCAGGCCGACCGGCCATTTTTTCTCGAGCCATTGTTCACGCGCGATCCGCGTTTGATCAAACCGGTCCATGTGCTGATGGCGATGATGGCGATTCGCGGCATCTATGAAAAACATCAGGTGCAGTCCTTGAATCACGGCATCGGATTCAATACCGCCGCCATCGAACTGATCCTGCCGACCTATGGCGAGCAGCTCAGCCTGAAAGGAAAAATCTGCAAGAACTGGGTGCTCAATCCACACCCGACTTTGATCCCGGCCGTTGAAGCCGGCTGGGTCGACAGTGTGCATTGTTTTGGCGGCGAACTCGGCATGGAAAATTACGTCGCGGCGCGACCCGATGTGTTCTTCACCGGACGCGACGGTTCGATGCGTTCAAATCGCGCCATGTGCCAGCTGGCCGGTCAGTATGCGGTCGATCTGTTCATCGGTTCAACCTTGCAGATGGATGGCCTGGCGAATTCTTCCACCGTGACCCACGGACGACTGACCGGTTTTGGCGGCGCACCGAACATGGGCCACGACCCGGGCGGACGGCGTCATGCCACTCCGGCGTGGCTGGATCTGATTGAAGCTGATAATCCGATGGCGCGCGGAAAAAAACTGGTGGTGCAGATGGTGGAAACCTATCAGAACGGTGCCGAGCCGAGCATCGTCGAGACGCTCGACGCGGTCGAGGTTGGCAGGGATGCCGGGATGCCGATTGCGCCGGTAATGATTTACGGTGACGACGTGACCCATGTGCTGACCGAAGAAGGGATCGCGTATTTGTACAAGGCGAGCTCGCTCGAAGAGCGCAAGGCGATGGTGTCGGCCGTGGCCGGTATCACGCCGGTGGGGATGCGCGCCGATCCCAAGACCACCGCTCGCTTGCGCCGCGAGGGAAAAATTGCGCTGCCTCAGGATATGGGTGTTGATCGCGGCCAGGCAAACCGTTCCCTGCTGGCCGCCAAAAGCGTAGCCGAACTGGTGAGCTGGTCGGACGGCCTGTATGAACCACCCGCCAAATTCAGGAGCTGGTAATGAACATCAACGCGGAAATAGTAGAGCAAATGTCAGGCGCAAAGCTGCAGGATCAGCGCGCAGTGGCCCTGGCCGATCTGGTGGTGGCTGCCTTGATCGATGAAGCCACGCTCACCCCCAAGCCCGGGCTGGTTGATTTGTCCGGGCGCGGCGCGCATACCGATTTGAGCTGGTCTCTGATGTGTGATTCGGCATTGGCATTGCGCGGCACGTTTGAGGCGATGGCCGCAGCGGGGATGACGATAGCCGATCCGCTGCAGTTACGCCAGACCATAGGTCGGCTCGGTCGCATTGGAGAACAGACCATGATGACCTGTACCGGTGGTGTGAATACCCATCGCGGTGCGATCTGGGCGCTGGGTCTGCTGGTGACGGCTGCGGCGCAGGATGCGCTGGATGCCAGTCCGGTCAGTGTTGCTGATCGTGCCGCCCGACTGGCTAATATTCACGACCGGTACGCGCCCGCAGTCACCGGCAATAAAGGCGAGCTGGCCTGCAAAATCTATCAGGTCGGCGGCGCACGGCTGCAGGCTGCTGGCGGTTTTCCGCTGGTGTTACAGGCCGCGTTGCCGCAGTTGCAGCGTGCGCGACAACGTGGTGCCAGCGAATCGGCGGCGCGGCTGAATGCATTGCTGGCGGTCATGGCGCAGTTGGACGATACCTGTGTGTTGTCACGTGGTGGATTGCACGCCCTGCAGGTGGTGCAAAGCGGAGCGCAACTGGTGCTGGATCTTGGTGGTAGCGACAGCCAGGCGGGCGGCGCGGCCTACAAGGTCCTGGAGCTGACCCTGCTGGACATGCAGGTTTCTCCCGGTGGTGCCGCCGACCTGTTGGCCGCCGCACTGTTTCTGGAACGACTCAATCGACGCGGAGCGTAAATGGAAAATCTGTCTTATGAATTTGCCGGCGCAAAACTCGCGCCAGCCTTACAGCAGCAGGTGATGGTCGGCGTCGTTGGGTCGGGTGATCTCGAAGTACTGATTGAAGCCCATACCGATACGATCCAGATCAACGTCTGCACCTCGGTCGATGGTATGGCGGGCCGCTGGCAATCCCTGATGCAGCGCGTGTTTGACGGCGGCACTTTGCCAGCCATGCGCGTCGATATCAACGATTTCGGCGCAACGCCCGGCGTGGTGCGGCTGCGTCTGGATCAGGCTTTGGAAGAACTCGGTCTGGTTGATCAACAGTCGGGAGGCAAGTGATGAATACGACGCAGAACACGATGCAGAACACTAAGCTTTCCAGCCTGCTCAATCAGAACAGCTTCATCGAATTAAGTGCCCGCGATCGCGCCAGGCAATTGCTGGATGCCGGAACCAGTCGCGAATTGATCGGCCCGTTTGAACGCCTCAGCTCGCCCTGGCTGCCTCTGCAGGGCGTGGTCACACAGTCGGATGACGGCGTGGTGGTGCTCAAAGGCCGCTTCAACCAGCAGAGCTGCGTGGTGCTGGCGATTGAAGGAGCATTTCAGGGCGGCAGTCTGGGTGAAGTCGGTGGCGCCAAAATTGCCGGTGCGCTCGAACTGGCAGCACGCGACAACCGCAACGGCATTCCAACCATGGCGCTGATCCTGTTTGAAACCGGTGGCGTGCGCCTGCAGGAAGCCAATCTGGGTCTGGCGGCGATTGCGGAAATCCATTCGGCGATTGTCGATCTGCGCCGCTATCAGCCGGTGATCGGCATCGTGGCCGGTACGGTGGGCTGTTTCGGCGGCATGTCGATCGCGGCCGCGCTGTGCAGTTATTTGATTGTCACGCGTGAAGCGCGCATTGGGCTGAATGGTCCGGCCGTGATCGAACAGGAAGCCGGTATCGCCGAATACGATTCGCGTGACCGCAGTTTTATCTGGAGCATCACCGGCGGCGAGCAACGTGCCCTGGCGCAGTTGGTCGATGTGCTGGCGGAAGACGATGTGCAGCAGATCAGAGCGCAGGTCACGCAACTGCTTGAACGGGGCATTCCGGTGGTCAATCGCAGCGAGCAATGCGGGCGCTTTATCAGCGCGCTGGATGCAGTCGATGCAAGAAGTCAGGCTACTGCCGGGATGGCGCGCCAGATCTATACACAAGGAGCAGCATGATGAGCGAAATCAAATCCCGCGGTGCCGTGTGGTTTGCTGCCCTGGCCGGCAGCACGATGAGCGGCTATCCGGATTCAATCCTGGTTGCCGATGCTCTGCTGGCCGGACGCATGGCGCGCTTTATTGCCGTGGTCCCTGATCCGCAAAATCGCTTTCCGCGTGCGCGCAGCGGTGAGGTTGGTCTGGTCGAGGGCTGGCAACTGGCGCGTGCGGTGCACGAGGTGGTGAGCGCGGATCTGAATCAGGCAGTCAAGACGCCGCTGATCGCCATTGTCGATGTGCCGAGTCAGGCGTATGGTCGGCGCGAAGAGGCTTACGGGATTCATCTGGCCCTGGCTGCCGCAGCCGGTGCCTATGCGGCGGCGCGGCAGGCCGGGCATCCGGTGGTGGCGCTGATCGTCGGCAAGGCAATGTCGGGTGCTTTTCTGGCGCATGGTTATCAGGCTAATCGTATCGTCGCCTTTGATGATCCGGAGGTGATGGTGCATGCCATGGGCAAGGCGTCGGCGGCGCGGATCACGCTGCGCTCGGTCGAAGCTCTCACCGCACTGGCCGAAACGATTCCGCCGATGGCCTACGATATAAAAAATTTCGCTTCTCTTGGCCTGTTGTCGGCATCATTATCGATCGCGCATCCCGACGCACCCGATGCAGATTCGCTGGATCAGGTGCGGCAATGTCTGACCGGGATGTTGGCCGAGATTGAAGCAGACACGCGGCGCGATTTAAGTAATCGCCTGGGCGCAGCGCATCGGGCCGCGTCAAGAAGGGTGCGTGAACTGTTGCGTGAACAGTGGGATTCATAGGCCGGGTCTTAAATCCGGCTTGCACAAAATACCAAACTTATAAAAAATCCAAAGGAGACAATCATGATCATTTACGGAACTGCACTACTGGCACTGTGCCATCTGCTGGGAATTTTTCTGGGCGACCTGCTCGGCACGCTGGTCGGCGTCAAGACCAATGTCGGCGGAGTCGGCATCGCGATGATGTTGCTGATCTTTGCGCGCATGTATATGGAGCCGCGCGGCCTGTTGCCAAAACTCTCGGAAGCCGGCGTGACCTTCTGGGCCGCGATGTACATCCCGGTAGTCGTGGCGATGGCAGCACAGCAAAATGTGGTGGCAGCATTACGTGGCGGCCATGTGGCGATTCTCGCTGCCGTGGGCGCTGTCGTGGTCTGCGCCTGCATCATTGCCGCAATCAATCGCATGGAACCGAAAAGCGATGTTGATCCGTTTGCGTCGATCGACGAGACGCTGACCAAGACACTGGCCCCAACATTGGCCACTAAAGGAGATCAATCATGTTAACCATTTTTGAAAAAGCAATTCAGACCAATGGCCTGATCGCTGCATTCGCCTTCATCGGTCTGATCGTTTATCTGTCCGGCATCATTTCGCGCAGGTTGACGTTCGGTCGCATGCACGGCTCGGCAATCGCAATCCTGATTGGCCTGGGTCTGGCCTACTGGGGCGGCGTGGTGTCCGGTGGGCAAAAAGGGCTGGCCGATGTTTCACTGTTCGCCGGGATCGGTTTGATGGGCGGGGCGATGATGCGTGATTTTGCGATCGTTGCCACTGCCTTTGAAGTCCAGCCACATGAAGCCCGCAAAGCCGGATTGATCGGTGTGGTGGCGCTGCTGCTTGGCACCGTCGTGCCGTTTATTATCGGCGCATCGATTGCTTATTGTTTCGGCTATTCGGACGCAGTCAGCATGACTACCATCGGTGCCGGTGCAGTGACATACATTGTTGGTCCGGTCACCGGAGCAGCAATCGGTGCCAGTACCGACGTGATGGCCCTGAGCATTGCCACCGGTCTGATCAAGGCGATTCTGGTCATGATCGGCACACCGGTCGCAGCCAAATTCATGGGACTCAGAACGCCGCGCTCGGCGATGGTGTTTGGCGGTCTGGCCGGGACGGTCTCCGGGGTGTCAGCCGGTCTGGCTGCGACTGACCGGCGTCTGGTGCCGTATGGCGCGCTGGTCGCGACGTTTCATACCGGACTGGGTTGTTTTATGGGACCGTCCATTCTGTACTTTGCAACCAAAGCCATCATGAGTTGATGGCATGACGGCGCATGATTTGTTGTGGCCGTCCGCCCAAGCCTGCCTGCGATCTGCATCAGGCGTGCTGCCGGAATGGCTCAATTGCGACTGGCCGGCAGTCATGCGTCGTGCGCCGGTCGAAGGCGCCTGGCTGCCGGTCGGGCTGCGCGGTCCAAGCCGCAGTCTGCGCCACGCCGCCTTCCTGCACAGCGATGCAGTCGCACGCTGCACGACCCCCGAATCGCTGATCAACGCCTGGCAGCAGCATCCGGCATTGCTGGACTTTGCCAGCGTGGCCACGCTCAAAGTGATCTCCGCAATATTGCTTGACCTTGATTTGCCATGGGGCCCGACCGGCAGCACCGGCTTTGCGCTGGCTACCGGGTATCCGGTATTGCGCAGCGACAGTGATCTCGATCTGCTGGTGCGCGCAGCCCTGCCGTTAACGGCGCAGCAGATTGCCTTACTCGGTTTCGCCCAGAGCAAAGCGGATGCCCTGCAATGTCGCCTCGACATCCAGGTCGATACCGCTTTCGGGGGTTTTGCATTGAACGAATGGCTGCGTGCGCCGCGTCAGGTGTTGCTGAAAACTGATGCCGGTCCGATGCTGACCGACGACCCGTGGAGCAGGGTGCCATGAGTCTGCTGTTCATGTTTCCGGGGCAGGGCGCGCAACGACCCGGCATGCTGCATGCACTTCCGTCTGGCGAGGTGGTTGCAGCGACGCTGGACGAGGCCAGCCGGATTTTGGGCAGCGACTGCCTGAAACTCGATACGGCAGCCAGTCTGCAATCTACCGTCGCGGTGCAGTTGTGCCTGTTAATCGCCGGGGTTGCTGCAGTCAGACTCTTTGCTGCCAATCAGATCGTTCCCAATATGGTGGCCGGCCTGTCAATCGGCGCATTTCCTGCCGCCGTGGCAGCCGGTGCGCTGGCTTTCGCAGACGCGGTCAGACTGGTGCAGCGCCGCGCCCAACTGATGGAGCGGGCTTACCCAAGCGGCTATGGCATGGCCGCCATCTCCGGATTGCATCGCGCTGAACTGGAACCGATCCTCTGTCTTGTGCCCAATGCATTTCTGGCGAATTTAAATGCGCCGACCCAACTGGTAATTGCCGGCAGCGAGCAGGCACTGGAGCAGGTGATGGCACTGGCATTGCAGCGCGGGGCTGGCAAGGCGCAGCGACTGGCCGTCAGTGTGCCGTCGCATTGTGCGCTGTTGGATGCAGCAGGCAACACGCTGCGCAATGAAACGGCGTCGTTGCACCTGCAGCGCCCGGCACTGATTTACCTCAGTGCCAGCATGGCCCGGGCGCTCTACCAGCCAGACAAAATAAAAGAAGATCTGATCACGAACATGGCCAGGCAAGTGCTGTGGTCCGACACTTCGCGCCTGGCCTGGGAGCGCGGTGCCAGACTGGCCATCGAAATGCCCGGTGGATCGGTATTGAGCAATCTGGTCAATGCCGACTGGGGCGAGGGATCGGCCCTGTCTTTTGACAACGCACGGCTCGACACCTTGCTGGCTCTGGCGCATCGTGAGCTGAACGCGGGATGAATATCAGATCTCCTATCGCTGCAACGATTGGCTCGCCGACGGTGCTTGCCATCTGGACGGTAAACATGGTCAATCAGATGCCGCCGCAGGAGATAAAAAATCGCCGAGGCGTACAGCAAATTCGGACAACTCCCTGTCATTTTCGACACATATAATTTCGAATATGTTTGTCGCTGAAAGGACTCTACTTTCCACAAATTTCTTAAACAATTTTTTTGGGTCCTTTGTTTCATAGCCCCCGAGGGAAGGGAGTCTTTTGTCCTCGTAAAACCTGAATAGTTCCTTCTCGATACTTTCAATTGGAATAAAAAAAACGTTGGGTTTCCTAGCATATTTTTCCAACTTTTGATCCCCATCCAAGATGGAAATTACATTCTCTCCTTCGGATAAAAACTTCTCTTGTGAATTTCTTCGCATCAGGTCGACAACACTGCCTGCTGCCCCGACATAAATTATCTTGTACTCATAAAATGCGTTTACGTCGTATCGTTTGATGATGTATTCCAAAAAACGAACTAACAGAATATCCTCCGTAAGAATATAACGATCCCAACCCACAAAACCATACAGCGTACTTTTAATATAAGCATATGATTCTGCAACCACTCGAACAATACCATCCTCACATCGCATTTGATGCAACTCACCATCCTCCAAGGTTTGCATCATCGCCAGTGAGTGTGTCGAAAATAGAATGTTAACGCCGTACTGCCCACAAAAATCACGAAGCTTACGTACAAGGTGAACCTGCGCAGCAGCGTCCAGGGATATGTCGATTTCATCGATCACGATTAACTTGCAACGACTCTGAATTTTTCGATATAGATTTATTAGAAAATATTCGCCAGAGCTTAAATAATCTTCCCGAATGTACCGATTGTCCTCTAAGGTGATGCAGTAACAGGATGTTTTTTTAAACCGAACTTCCACTAAATTTTTAAATTTTTTCGAATCATAGATGTCATTCATGAACTCAATGAGTTCGTGCGGAATGCGGTAATCCTGCAGAACAATGGCCTTCCGGATTTCGGAATCTGCGGAGCTAATGCTTTGATAAAAATTAAATCGCTGACCAAACGGCAATGGCAACTCAACATCGATCAACGAGCGAATTTCGTCTGAAATATGCTGTTTCGAGTTAAGGCTTCCAATCATCGGATCAAATGAAAAGGTGATCTCTGTCTCGTCGATGGCATATTTGATTTCACTGTCAGGACGAAAAATGCTATCCGATGATGTTCTTTTGAATGTATCTGCTGAATGCAGATTCTGCAGCGCCTTGATAAGAGTAGTCTTGCCAACACCATTTCGACCAACAATTCCAACTAATTTATTCTTTGAAATATCAATTGAAAACGATAGTGAATCTATGTGTTGAATATTTTTTATTTGAATATCGAGTTTCATTTTATTTGGTCGGCGAATAATGTAAAAACATATCAACTACAGTGGCGCCATATTTTTTTCTCAGTTTATTCAAATAATTTTTGTCCACAGTATTGATATAGCCTAACTGGCCGGAAATTTTTTCCATTCCTGCATTTAGGTCAGAGTCAACTAGTGCTAAAAATTTTGTGCGGTCCGTAATATAAAAATGAAGAATAACTTCAATCTGTTTTTTGAATTTCATGTCGACAGAGACGGTTCCATTTGGAAGAATAACCATTCCTAATAGCTTGACCTTAGCACCGACATGCGTAAATTTGGTTTTGCCTTGGTGCAGTGCCATTTTTTTCTGAGCAAATGCGTCAAATAATCGTTGCTCGACCTGATCAGCAATTCCTTCCAATTCATCCCTGTTTTTAGTTGAAATAATCAGGTCGTCAGCGTAGCGGGTATAAACAAGATTTTTGCTCATGCAATAGTCGTGAAGCATGTTATCGAAAACAAACAGGCATGCATTACTGATTGGTGGCGACGTTGCAAAACCTATTGGTAACGAGTTATCAACGGTTACCAAATCTACGATTCTGTCAACATAGTCATTTGCATCAATTACCTGAACAACGTCGAGATTTTCGGACAACGTTTTTCGAATTAGGTCTGCATCTATGCTGGGAAAAAACTTTGCGATATCTGTCTGAAAAAAATGCTTACTGGCGGAATGCTGAGAAACGGCATCGAACACATTGACACCTTTTCTATAGGAATAAACCACTGAAGGATTTATTCGGAAATTTTCGAACAAAAATAAATTTAAAAATGAATGATATTTTTTTAGTTTTTTATTTGGCCGACAAATTTTTCGATCGTCTATCGTAAAAATATCAAAGTTTTCTTTGATATTTCCTTCGACAAAATCAAGGAAATCGTACTTTCCATGGTACATCGCTTCGAAAAGTTGTTTAAGTGGCTTTTTTATCATAGAAATTATCTTTGTTGAAAGATTACTATAACTTAAATTTCCCCGTGTTTAATTGAGAAATCCACGGGAATAATTTTATTTGATTGCTGAAAGAGATCAATTTGGCACGATCGATTTGTTTTTGATCAGCTAATCAGTGACTTAGGCTCAAAACGGGAGGAGAGCAACTAACTCTGATCAGGCAGTGCTTTATGAATTGGGATAGGGGAAGATGGTTATTTTACAATACGCGCACGCACTCGTACACCTGGAATGCGTGCGCCATCGTAACTGAATCAAGCGCGGTAGAGGCCAGACAAATGACTGGAGATACTCCTAGTCGCTGACATCCCAACATTCTATCGAAAAAAAAGAGCTTATGCACTTAATTGCAAATTAATGTGGCTGAAGGGCGAGGGAGCGGCACCGTCTTGTGACAGCGTACGACTCGACACCTTGCTGGCTCTGGCGCACCGTGAGCTGAACGCGGGATGAGCGTTATTCTGTCAATCCGCAGTTTTTCGCAGCTTTACGCTTGCCGCCGCATAGACAAACTTTGAAATCAGATCCAAAGAGCTGGATTCGATGCGCCAGCGATGCCAGTACAAGGGGATATCGAGCCAGTGCGCTTCTGAAAGTTGCCTGACTGCGCCCAACTGCAGCGCATCAGCCGCTATATGCTCCGGCATCACGCCCCAGGCCAGTCCACAGCGCGCAGCCTCCAGGAAAGACCGGGTTGACGGCATAAAATGAATCGGTGGATCGACTGGCTGGTCGGTGAGCAGGGCAATGAACATTTTCTGCAGCGCGTCTTTTCTGTTAAAGGTCAGCACTGGCGCGCTGTTCAAGGCTTCAGCACTGAGGCCCTTGCTGAAATGTTTTTCGATATAGGCCGGTGAGGCGACCGCAACGTAACGCATCACGCCAAGTGCTGTCACCCGACAGCCCTGAATCGGATCGGCACTGGTAGACAGACCGGCCATCACATTTCCCTCGCGCAGCATGGCCAGCGAGTGGTCCTGATCTTCAGCCCGCACATCCAGCGCGATGCTGCCATCGTCGGCGATCGATTGCAGCACCAGTGCAAACCAGCTGTCCAGAGAATCGGCATTGATCACGACAGGAATGCGCACCCTGGTCGATGGCAGCGCGTGGTCGATCCCCAGTGCCATGAACACTTCTGATTCCAGCAACGCCAGCTGCTCGGCGTAGCGCAGCACGATGCGCCCGGCCGCCGTGGCCTGACAGGGGTTGCTGCGCTGAATCAGGATCTGCCCGATCCGGTCTTCCAGCGCTTTGATTCGCTGACTCACCGCAGAGGGAGTGACATTCAATTTGCGCGCCGCAAGCTCAAAATTCCCTTCGCGCAGCACGGCGGCAAAGGCGGCGAGTTGTCCGTTGTCTATTTTCATAATTAGAGATTCTAATCCATGTTAAGAAAGATTAGTTTTACTGCTTAACATTAAGCAATTAAGATTGCGGCCAATCTAAATGGAATGTGAACGATGACGTCTGACCTAATTGCCGGGTTTTTATCCGGGGCAGTGCTGATTATTGCAATTGGCGCCCAAAATTCCTTTGTTTTACGCCAGGGAATCCGCCGCGAGCATGTTCTGGCGGTTGTGCTCACCTGCGCGTTTGCCGATATCTTTTTGATTGCCGCTGGCGTTGCCGGGGTAGGCGAGTTAATCCAGTCGGCGCCGCTGCTGTTGGTGGTGACGCGTTATGGTGGCGCGATTTTCCTGCTGGCTTACGGATGGCGTGCGGCGCAAAGGGCGTTCCATCCCGAGACGCTCAACGTCGATACCCAGGTCGGCTCCTCGCTCAGCGTTGCCCTCGGCATGTGCGCAGCGTTCACCTTTCTGAATCCGCATGTTTATCTGGACACGGTGATTCTGCTCGGATCGCTGGCCAACCAGCGTGGCGCAAGCGAACGCTGGTATTTCTGGGCGGGTGCTTCGATGTCCAGTATTACCTGGTTCTTTGCGCTGGGATTTGGCGCGCGGTTTTTGAGTCCGTTATTCAGTCAGCCAAGAGCCTGGCGTATTCTGGATTCATTTATCGCTGCGACGATGTTTGTGTTGGGTGGGATGCTGTTGAGCAGCTAAGGCGGGATTGGTTGCTTCGGCTAGATGTTTTGTACAAGATGTGGTACATTTCATCGGTGGGGCCTGTTGGCTCTGTGCGGTAAGCAATGTACCCACTGTCCCGTGAGTACAGAACCCGCCTGTCTGGCGGGAAACTGTCAACACATTTAAATCGAGAATGACGATGAATATACTTACTTTCAGCGAAGCACGAGCGGGTTTGAAGACGGTCATGGATGACGTTTGCAAGGACCATTCCCCAACGGTGATTACCCGCGTCAACGGCGAACACGTAGTGATGTTATCGCTGTCCGATTTCAACAGCATCGAGGAAACGCTGTATCTGCTTGGTTCGGCGAAAAATGCCAAGCGCCTGATGGAATCCATTGCGCAACTTAAAGCCGGCAAAACCAAATCACGTGACCTGATTCGCAATGAAAAACAAGAAAGCTGAAAACAAGCAACACGCCAAGTCAATCGCGGTTGCATGGACTGACCATGCATGGGAAGACTATTTCGCATGGCAAAAAGAAGATCCCAAAATCCTGGATGAGATTAACAGTCTTATCGAAGAATGTCTGCGCAACCCCTTCGCCGGGACCGGCAAGCCGGAACCGCTTAAAGGTGATCTGACCGGATTTTGGTCACGAAGAATCACCAGGGAGCATCGCCTTGTCTACATGCCGGAGGATAAGGGAATCTATGTGGTGTCTTGTCGTTACCATTACTGACACTTTGATAAAACGATTTAGGCGGTATCGGCTGGGCAAAACCAGATTATTGGCCAAGCAAATGAATGGATGATTGAAATTATCTGTATTTTGCAAAAATATTGATCATATTCAATTCAGGAGTAACGATCATGGCGACCTCTAAGAATAGTAACGCAGTGTTCAATTTTTCCAGCATGTCAGGGTCATCCAGCGCAGTAAGTAGCAAACTGGCCGGCATGAAAAACAAACAGATTGTTGCGTTCGCATTTGAACATGAGGACGAGGCAGAGGCCAAAGAGCTGACCGAGGTGTTTAATGAAGTGGCAGCCTTACTGGGCAATGTAAAAATGCTCAATGAGCAAATCCAGAACAAGAAACTCCAGGCGATTATTGAAGCCTTGGTGGAACAGCCACCAATGCCGCATTACAAAATGGTTGAAGCCAAAATGACCGCCGACGCGCGCAGCGCGGTCTTGCAGACCGGCGAGTATTTGACTGCATTTCAGGTTGCAGAGATGGCCGGTTTCAGCAAAACCAATCCAAGCGCGCAGCCGAACAGGTGGAAGCAGGATGGGTTGATATTTGCCGTCAACCAAAATGGCGTTGACCTGTTCCCCGGCTATGCCTTGGATCCCGCAACCAAGTATCGCCCGTATAAATCAGTAGCTGAGGCGATCAAGGTGTTTGGAAATAAAAAGGATGCCTGGGGTCTGGCCTATTGGTTTGCGTCGGCTAACAGTTTTCTCGGTGGCGTTCGTCCGCAAGATGTGCTCGCCCAGGATCCACAGAAGCTCATTGCGGCTGCCAAAGACGAATTCGCGGAGTTGACCGGTGCAGTGCATGGTTAAAAGTCCGCCTGCCACGTATGGCTCCAAGGCAGCAGCGCTGGACATAACATATGAAGCTGTGTTGGAGCTGGCCAGGAAAATTGGTGTAAGCATCGTTTAGTCTGCCGCGACTGCACGCCCCAATCCGAAAAAAATTTGCATAACCCAATACTCTGCAGATATCAATTAGCCGCAACCACAGTCATCATCCGCTTGGGCTTTTTCCAAACCAGATCAGTTACAATACGTCAGTTTTTCCCGACCCACGATGTTCAGTCCCTGGCTTTACCCAAGCATGGGACTGACAGACGTAACCGCTGACACTAAAAAGCAAAATTAATTAAGGAGACTTCTCTTGGAAAATAAACCCGAACGCCACATTGGCGCATTTGCATTGATGCTGACCGGACTCGGTTCGATTATCGGTTCCGGCTGGTTATTCGGTGCGGCGCGTGCGGCGCATATTGCCGGACCGGCTGCGGTGGTCGCCTGGATCGGCGGCATGATCATTATTCTGAGTATCGCATTGAGCTACGCCGAATTGGGCGCGATGTTCCCGGAGGCCGGTGGCATGGTGCGCTATGCTCGTTATTCGCACGGCTCCATGCTCGGGTTTATTGCCGCCTGGGCCAACTGGATCGCGATCGTTTCCGTCATTCCGGTCGAGGCCGAAGCCTCAGTCCAATACATGAGCACCTGGCCGTATGCCTGGGCCAACGGCCTGTTCGTCAACAGTGAGCTCAGTGGGCTCGGTCTGGTTCTGTCGGCCTTGCTGGTGATTGTCTATTTCCTGATCAACTACTGGGGCGTCAAGCTGTACGCCAAATCCAATACGATCGTCACCACGTTCAAGCTGATCGTCCCGGCGCTGGCGGCCATTGCGTTATTGCACACCGGCTTTCATCCTGAAAATTTCAGCACTGCCGTGCCAGGTGGCTTTGCGCCGTTTGGCTGGTCGGCCGTGATGACCGCGATTGCAACCAGCGGCATCGTGTTCAGTTATAACGGTTTTCAAAGCCCGATCAATATGGCTGGCGAGGCGATCAATCCAGGTCGCAACGTACCAATCGGTGTCATCGGTTCGATCCTGCTGGCAGCGGTGGTGTACATCCTGCTGCAGATCGCGTTCATCGGCGCCTTGTCGCCCTCCGATCTGATCAACGGCTGGCACGGTATCAACTTCAGTTCGCCGTTTGCCGAGCTGGCACTGGCACTGGGCCTGAACTGGCTGGTGTTCCTGTTGTATGCCGATGCCTTCATCAGCCCGAGCGGCACCGGTGCGACCTATATGGCCACCACGACGCGCATGATTTATGCGATGGAGCGCAATGGCACCATGCCAAAAATGTTTGGCAGGATCCATCCTCTGTACCATATTCCGCGCGAAGCGATGTGGTTCAATCTGGGCGTCTCGTATGTATTTTTATTCTTTTTCCGCAGCTGGAATGGCCTGGCGGCGGTGATCTCGGTGGCGACCGTGATCTCGTATCTGACCGGGCCGATCTGCGTCGCCTCGCTGCGCCTGACGGCTGCCGATCTGCATCGACCTTTGCGCCTGAAGGGCCTGGCAGTGCTGGCCCCGTTTGCGTTTGTGTTTTCCTCTCTGGTGTTGTATTGGGCCCGCTGGCCGCTGACCGGCAAAATCATTTTGCTGATCGTCGCCGCCTTGCCGATTTATTTTTATTACCAGCACAAGGAAGGCTGGCCTGAGTTCCGGCGCGAATTCAAGGGCGCGCTGTGGATGATGGTGTATCTGTTCGTCATGGCGGTGCTGTCGTATTGTGGCAGCAGCCAGTTTGGCGGAACCGATCTGCTGCCATATGGCGTTGATATGGCGGTCGTCGCTGGCGTGTCACTGGTGTTCTATTACTGGGGAATCCGTAGCGGTTGGCGGACCCGTTATCTGAATGAAGAGCACGTCGCGCCGGATGCCATCGAACAGGAACTGCGCAGCAAGGAAGACAGGTTGGCCGGCATTACCGGTGGAACCGCTCCCTGATTGCAGATTGCAGGCTGGGATTTCATCCCGGCCTACCCGGATCGACGACAGCTGACCACTTCCAGTACTTGGTAATCCTTCAAAAAAGCGGCCAGGGTTTGCCGGATCACACCCCGTTCACGATGTGCATGCCAGACATCGCCCCCCAGATAAATCCCCACATGATGCGTGCCGCGCCCGCCAATGCGCGTGCAGAAAATCAGATCATGCTCGCTGATCGCGGAGAGCGCTTTGCTGGTGCCGCTGCGGCGCTGATCAAAGGTATTTTTGGGAATCCCAAGATCGAGCACATCGCGGTAATAACGCTGGGTCAGGCCGGAACAGTCGATGCCGACACGGGTGATGCCGCCCCACACATAGGGCGCATTCTCCCAGATTGCAAAGAACGCCTCGGGCGACTGCTTCAGTGAAGTCACTGGCGCAAAGCCTGTCAGGGCAGAGTCTGGCTGAATATCGGCCTGCAAGACCCAACCGACCACCTGGTCAGACTTCATGATCAACACATGTTGTTCGTGCCTGCCGAGCACCCGGATAATTTCATGGGCTTCGATCTGCGATTGCCGCATTGAGTCCTGTTCAGCAGGTGGCAGAGTTGGATAGGCATCCGACGGAAAGCGCAGCATGTCAGTCAACTGGGCAGCGCGTGCAAAGCTTGCGGCGAGCCAGGCGTCAGGTTCAATGCGAACCAGCCAGGATTTATTTTCTGATTTGCGAAGTTGGCGTGCGGGTGGTTTATACATGGTCGGAGCAGGTTCTCAAAAAAGTGAAGCGTTCATTGTTCGGGCAGTGATTGCAGGGCTTTTAATATTTCATACGCGGCGGTGACGCGTGCCTCGATGGGGTAGCTGCGGTTGGCAAGCATCACAATGCCGATTTTCCTGGCCGGTGCGAACAGCACATAAGCCCCAAAGCCGTTGGTGGAACCGGTTTTATTCAACAACACGTTGGCTTGCGGCGGCAGGGGCGGATCAATTTTTATCACCGGCGTATCAGAAAAAATCATCTCACTCGAATTGCCCGCCACCAGTTGCGCCAACGGGGCTGTATCGGGATATTGTTCCCACATCAAATCCTGAATGATCTTACCCGCTTTAAAGTAGCCGGTGTGGGTATCGATGAGTGCGCGCTGGAATTTGTCGGTCAGCGCAACTTCCTGCATATTGGCGTTCAGATAGCGCAGCAGGTCGGTGCTGTCAGTCTTGATGCCATAGGTGATCGCCCCGAGCTGACCCGGAGTCACCCGGACCAGGGCATCGTCCTTGCTGTAGCCCTGCGCATAGTTGCGCATTTGGTCGGCCGGCACATTGAGGTAACTATGCTTCATGCCCAGTGCAGGCAGCAGAACTTTTTCCATGGCGTCGTCAAACGGCATCTGCATGCTGCGCGCCGTGATCAAGCCAAGCAAACCAATGCCCGGATTTGAGTAGGTCCGGTACACGCCGGCAGGGTGAGCTGGCTGCCAGTTCTTGAAGTAATCCATCAGCTGTTCATCGTTATGGATATGCTCTGGCACCTGCAGCGGAAAATTGCTGCCGGTGTGGGTGCCCAGATTCAGCAGGCTGATCTGGTCGAAGCTGCTGCCGCGCAGCTCCGGTAAATATTTGCTGGCAGGATCGGACAAATTCAGCTGGCCATTGAGTTGCGCATAGCTGGCCAGGCTGGCCGTGAATGTTTTGCTGATCGAACCAATTTCAAACAGGGTCGTTGCGGTGACCGGCTGTTTTGTTTCCCGCGAAGCCAAGCCGTAATTGAAAAAATGGTTTGCACCGTTGACGCTGACCGCCACCGCCATACCGGCAATCTGATATTTCTCCAGCAGCGGTTTGATCGCCGCATCGACTGAATTTTGCATTGTGGCTTGATCCGGATGGGTGGCGGCAGAGCAGCTGCCAGCGGCCAGACAGAGCGCGGCAAACAGGTTTTTGATGGTGTTCAGATTCATTACAGAAGTCCTTTGCTTGTTGGTAAAAAAATACTGGCTATGCATAACCAGTTCTTATGACAGTGTCCGATTTTGCTCATACTAATTTGGCCATAAACTGGCAACGGCGCGACTATCCCATCTTTGGAAATGATTGACAAGCGAGAATAATTTCAACTAGAGTCAAGAAAAACTTATGACTGGCTACCCATGCGATCCAACCTTCCGCTCAACGCTTTACGTGCCTTTGAGTCCTCGGCACGCCACCTGAACTTCACCCGTGCCGCGCTTGAATTGAACGTCACGCAGGCTGCCGTCAGCCAGCAGGTGCGGATGCTGGAGGAGCGGCTCGGGACGATTTTATTCAAGCGCCTGGCGCGTGGCTTGAGTCTGACCGATGAAGGTTCAGCACTACTGCCGGTCTTGAGTGAGGCGTTTGGGCGGATTGAAGCGGTGCTCAACAAATTCGATGGCGGTCAGTTTCGTGAAGTACTTTCGGTCGGTGTGGTCGGAACCTTTGCGCTGGGCTGGCTGATGCCGCGCCTCGCACAATTTCAGCAGGCGCACCCGATCGTAGAGTTAAGACTGTTCACCCATAACAACAAGGTCGATCCGGCAGCAGAAGGGCTGGACTTTGCGATTCGCTTCGGCGACGGCGCCTGGCCCGCCACCCAAAACCGGGCCCTGCTTGAAGCACCGCTGGCGGTCTTGTGTGCGCCTGCCATTGCGCGACGCCTTCAGGTGCCGGGTGATCTGATCCATGAGACCTTGCTGCGGTCCTATCGCAATGATGAATGGAACGCCTGGTTCGCCGCCGCCGGGCTGGAGCCGTGGCTGTTGAACGGGCCGATCTTCGATTCATCACGCCTGATGGTTGAAGTGGCGATGCAGGGCACTGGCGTGGCGCTGGCACCGCCAGCCATGTTTATGCGCGAAATTCAGGCCGGCCAATTGCTGTGTCCGTTTGAGATCCAGATCAGGACCGGCTGCTATTGGCTGACCTGGTTGAAATCGCGGCAGATGTCAGTAGCCATGAAGCTGTTTCATGACTGGATACTCGGGGAAGCGGAAGCAAAAACCTAAGCGCAAGTTTATGCCTGACCACGTTCTTTCAGAGACCGCGTTCTCTGAACGCGGCGCTCCTCTTCAGACTCCTCATTGGTATCCAGCGAGACAGCTTTGGTTTTGGAAACTGGACCGATGCCCGGGATTAGCTCCGTATCAGGCGCAATATCAAGCTCACCGATGGTTCTGCCGATTGTTTCATTGACCCGATAGGCAGCAACAGCTGCTGCGATGTTTGGGTCAATCAAGACCGGAGTTACTGGTATGGGCGTCGTGGCTGGAGCGGCATTGGCGGTGGCAGTAGCAGATGCGGTAACCAGAGGCGTTGTCGCTGCAGCTGTCGTGTTCACCGCTGTTGGGGTGACTGTTGTCACCGGCACCGCTGCCACGCCCGGATTTGCTGCCGGTGTGGTCGTTGTTGCTGTGTTCGTCGTTTGCGCTGTCTGCGCCGTCTGGGTCGCAGCGGCAGTGCTGGTCGGCGTTGGCGTTGCGCCTGTCAGCAGTGCCGAATCGGCGGCATTGACGATCGCCGTATCAAGTCGTGGTTGCAAAACCGCATTGCTGTTTTGCGTGTAGAGGTTGTTGAGCAAATCGCTTTGCACAGCGGATTGGCTCAGACCAAGCGTAGCCTGCGATGCAACCGTAGTTTCGGCGATCGTATTCAGCGCCTGGAACGCGTTCGACAACAAGGCAATCGTTTGCGCCGGATTGGCATTGAAAGCCGTTTCCAACCTGGTCCAGTCAATGGTGAACTGATTGGGCGCAGTCAGGCTGGCAGAATCCTGAAACTGAATCCCGAGCTGGGCCAGACTGTCGATAAACGATTGGGTATGTGTGGCACCAGCGTGCGAGGTTTCATTCTGAATCGCCGCCATCAGGGCGTTTTCGAAGGCAGTGTCAAACTGATTCGTCAGTCCATCGGTGCTGCTGGTCTGAAAATTATTGAAGGCGTTCACAAACAGGGTGGTGATCTCGGTCAGGGTGGTCAGGTCGATATTGGTGGAGCTGCCGGGTTGGGTTGGCTGCGCGATCGGCACCTGTCTGGCTTGTTTGGTCTGAAATACCACCGTCGCGGCCAATAACTGGGCCAGCGGCGAAAAATTGACGATGCTGGCTGTCGTGTTGGTAGTATCGGTTTGATTCGCCGTGATCAGCGGGGCCTCCACCCTGGCAGTGGCGTTGGCCGCATTGAGCGCTTCGATCCGCGCTGCGGCCGTGACCGCAGAATCTACTGGTGAAATATCCATTCTGATTTCCTTTGACGATCGTGGCCTGTTGCATCCCCGGCAGCGTGCAGCCATCATAGTACCCTGTGTTGCGCCTTGCGACATGGCCGGATGAGAGCGCAAGCTAGTAAAGCATTGCTATTTCCATACTTCTAAATTAATGTTCGCCAGGCCGGATTGATTCGATCCATTCTGCGCCCATTGAATTTCCACTCTTTCAGAAAGTGCACGATGTCTTTATTCCCTCATGTGGCACTGGTACTGACCCTGGTATTTTGTCTGCCCGCCCAGGCAGAAGATGAACTTGATGTCACACCGTATCGACCCACCGTTTCCAATCCCGCGCAATTGCCTGCGCCAGGTCAGCTGGAATTCGAATTTGGCGGGCTGGACAGCAAGACCGGTGACCTCACGCGTGGCAGTCTGCCGTATCTGTTCAAGCTGGCGTTTGATGAGCAATGGGGCGTGCTGCTCGGCGGGGAAGGGTATGTGCGCAATGCCGGGGGCGGTGCCACCGATACCGGGATTGGTGACACCAACCTGACACTCAAGCGCGCCTTCCTGATCAACAGCGCTACCGCCTTTGGTCTTGAATTCAATGTCAAACTCCCCACTGCCAAAGACACGATCGGCAGCGGCAAAACTGATTACGGTATCAACGGCATCTTCAGTCGCGATTTCGATGAAATTCACATGGATACCAATCTGAATGTGACGCATATTGGCACTGATGACGCCAGCAGCGGCAATTTACAGACCGGTTTGTCGACCTCGTTGAGTCACATGGTCACGGAAAAATGGGGCGTCAGTGCAGAACTTTCCGGTACGCGTCGCACGTCGGTGCCAAGTACCGCGCAATTTCTGGTCGCGGCAACCTACAGCCCATCCAAACACATGACGCTCGACATCGGGCTGCTTCGAGGTCTCAATGCTGCGTCGCCGGACTGGGCGATTTTCAGCGGCATCGTGATCCCTGTGGCAAAACTTTGGTAGGACCTTAACCGCCATCAGAATTCGCCCGCGTCAAAAAAATTGCAGGCCGGGATCAAATCCCAGTTGCGGCCTAGTGCATCAGCACGCCGTCTTTCCCAATCACGGTCAGATCAACAAAATGCGAGGCATTATGGTTGGTCGGACTCATTTTCACCGTAAAGCCACCGGCATCGTAATTGCTCATTCCTTCCATGGCGCGAATAAAACTGTCTCTGGTGAGATTATTTCCGGCGCGTTTCAGTCCTTCAACGAAAATTTTTGCCGAGATAAATCCTTCCAGACTGACAAAGTCGGCATGCCGCTCCGGTTTCACTAAATAGAATTTCCTGTATTCCTTGACGATGGTCGACACTTCATTTTCCGGCGCCGGTACAACTTGAGAAATCATGACGCCACGCCCGACATTGCCCAGCTCTTTTGACAGTGCGTTGGTTCCGACAAATGAGATGTTCCAGTAAATTGGATTGAGCGCTGAATTTTTTTTCATCGCTTTAATAAACGCCGCGCAGGAAGTGTAGGTAGAGATCATGACAATCGCCTGTGGATTGCTTTGTGAAATTTGCGCAACCGCTGCGTCCACATTTGTGCTGTTGCGTTCAACCGAAGCCGCTGTGACCACCTGCAAATTATATTTTTTCAGGGCGCGGGTCACGCCTTCCAGACCAGCCTTGCCGTAACCGTCATTTTGATAAAACACCGCGACTTTGTTAATTTGCAACATGGTGCTGTGCTCAATAATTTTTTCGGTCTCTTCAAAATAACTGGCCCGCACATTGAAGATGTAGCGATTGAATGGTTCCCGGAGCGCCTGGGCACCAGTCAGCGCGCCGAAAAAGGGCACTTCAGCTTTGGTAAATATGGGCAACGCGGCCACGGAGGTTGGTGTGCCAACATAACCAAACAGGGAAAAGACATCGTCCTTCTCGATCAGCTGCCTGGTATTGGCAGCCGCTCTATCCGGATCGTAGCCGTCGTCAAGACTGATCAGCCGAATCTGGCGGCCATTGACACCGCCCTGTGAATTGACATGGTCAAAATAGGCGAGCGCACCATCACGCATTGCCGTCCCCAACTCCTGGGCCGGGCCTGTCAGCGCTGCCGATTGTCCGACACTGACCGTGCTGCTCGTGACACCAGTCTCAGCGATGGCATTGAATGCCATAAAACTGATGCATAAAAACATTAATTTCGATCTGTTCATGGTGATGTCAAATACCATATTGAAATTCGTCAATTGCTATGCCAAGGCCAAACCATCACTTTTAGGCACGCTTAACCCCGCCGGTCACAAAAAATGACTGGCGGGGCCGGTAGTACGAACACATTAGCGCTTTGCGTACTGATATTCAAGGAAAGGCCGCCGATAACTACACTGAATATTTTACCGTTGTAATTTCCAATATTTTTACTATGGTTGTAAACGATTGGTTCGGTTTCAAGAAGTTGATTTCCCGAATAAATATTAAAAAAGTAAGGATAAGGTCATGAAAATTAAAAGCTCTGTTTCGGGCATTTCAGCGATGTTGATGGTTTCTTGCTTTTTCCACAGCAATCTCGCGTTGGCAGCTCCGACTCCCGAAGCAATGCAGAAACAGATTGAAGCTATGGAGGCTGAAATCCAGCTCATGAAAGCGCAACTGGCAAATATGCAACAGCCAGCCGCACCTGCGCAAGTTCCTGCGAACAGCAATAACGTCACGAGCGCTCCAGTATCGGCGGCGCATGAGTATATTGAACGCAAGTCCGGCAACGGTGTCACGCTATTGACCCGCAATGGTGAACTGTCAATTTATGGCAATCTCGATATCTCGGTCGAAACCGTCACAAAAGGTATTTCAGCTTTAACGGCAAATGGAATGGGGCCGGTTGGAAGTGGTGGATGGATGCCTGATATATCGACCAATATTTCCTATTTTGGAATACGCGGGTTCCAGCAGATCCCTGGCAGCTCCGCCAATTTCGTGTACCAGCTTGAAACCCAGCTCGATATTTCAGCGACTTCAGGCTCCAGCCAGACCAACAGCGCGCAAAGTGATGCGGTCAAAGGCGGTCTGACTTCGCGCAACAGCTTTATCGGCTTTTCAGAACCGACCTGGGGTGCCGTGAAAATCGGCAAGACTGACGCCCCGTACAAAACCTCGACAGCAGTGATGAATCCATTCGTCGGGATGGTCGGTGACTATGCCGTCATCATGGGCAACACCGGCGGCGATAATCGCGTCGAGTTCGGTACCAGACTGGACCATTCGATCTGGTATGAATCGCCCAACCTGGCCGGTTTCAAGGTCAATGTTCTGGTATCGCCGGGACAGAACCGGGGCTATGACAACAGCAATATTGCAGCCGGTGAATCCGACTGCAGCGGAGGAAATATTCCCGGCAGCGGTGGCTTGCCGGTGGCCTGCAATGACGGATCGTACGGCACTGCCTATAGTGCCAGCCTGGGCTACAGCCTGAACAGTCTGTATCTGGTTGGTGCCTACGAAATGCATAAAAAAGTCAATCGCACCAGCGACCTCGCGGTCTACGATCCGAATGACGTTGCCAATGAAGATGCAGCAAAAATCGGTATCCAGTACAAGTTTGCGACCGGCACGACGGTCAGTGCCATCGCTGAAAAAATGAAGCGTCATGTGCCTGACTATCTGATGATCCAGAATGAGCGGCAACGCAGCGGTTACTGGCTGGCGGCGAGCCAGACATTAACTGATTCAGACAGCATTCATTTAGGTTGGGCGCACGCCAACAAGGCGCCTGGCGATCCGGGTCAACACAATACCGGCGCAACCGGAACCAACCTCGGGATAGCCGGCGCTGATAATGCGGCAGATATGTTCACGGTGGCCTGGAAGCATATGATCAGTGCACAGCTGAGTTATTACCTGAACTACGCTGTAACTGACAACCGGCCCTATGCGCACTACGATCTGGGTGCAGGCGGACGCTCCGTCGCTACCGACTGTCACGATGCCTCCAATCCGGACACGAGTGGATTCGATCCGAATGGCAATGCACCGCACTGCTGGGCCGGCGGCAAATTGCAGGGAGCCAGTCTTGGATTACGTTACACGTTCTAAAACAAACATGGCCTGCATTCCTGAATTGAGTAAATTGATGTTGATAACCGAAAGCCAACAATGAATATCGCAAAGCTGAAAATCGGCACCCGTTTGGGAGTCACGTTCTCCCTGGTTTTTGTTTCCCTGATTCTGGTCGCGCTGGTTGGTATTATCAACATGGCGACCATGAACAAGGAAGCAAAAGTGTTGGTCAATTCTGATTTTGTCAAAATGCGACTGGCCTACGAGACGCTCGACAACGCACGCGCCAGCATGGCGCGCGTGTCAGGCATTGTCGCGGCCAAAAATGAACAGGATGCCAAAGTGGCCAAGGACCGACTGATTGCTACAACCGGAAAATTTAACGATGCCCTGGATAAATTGGCACCCATGCTGGCAACCGCTGAATCCAGGGATATCTACGCCAAAATCAAAGTCTCGCGCGATGACTATGTCGCCTCTTACGGCAAGGTATTGGCATTGATCGCTGACGGAAAGCGCGAGGAAGCCTCCACGCTGGCGTATGGTGAAACCTATAAAAGTCTGCTGGTCCTGGTCGACTATCTCCGCAAATTTTCTGACTATCAGCAAAAAATGTTTGCTGAAAATATTGAACATAATGAGCAAAATTATCAGGACACCAGAATGCAGATCATCGTCATTCTGGTCATCGCGCTGATCATGGGTGTCTCGCTGGCGATGTGGATTACGCGATCGATTACCAAACCGATTCGCCAGGCCGTCACCATCGCCGAGACGATTTCATCTGGCGACTTGACTGCGAAATTTTCAACGCAGGATACCGATGAAATCGCGCAATTGATCAATGCGCTGCAGGCGATGAATGACAGTCTGTATAAAATTGTTGACCAGGTTCGCACCGGTACTGAAATCATCATGACTGCCTCCATCGAGATCGCCCAGGGAAATCTGGATCTGTCATCGCGCACCGAATCTCAGGCGGGCGCTCTGGAAGAGACTGCGGCGTCAATGGAACAATTAACCAGCACGGTAAGACAGACCGCAGACAATGCGCGCCAGGCCAGCCTGCTGGCAAATCAGTCTTCAGAGATCGCGGTGCAGGGTGGTCATGCGGTGACGGAAATTATTGCTACGATGGATGAGATCCAGGACTCGTCGAAAAAAATCGTGGACATCATCAGTGTCATTGACGGTATCGCCTTTCAAACCAACATCCTGGCCTTGAATGCAGCGGTGGAAGCTGCGCGCGCCGGCGAGCAGGGGCGCGGGTTTGCGGTGGTCGCTTCTGAAGTCAGAAATCTGGCGCAGCGCTCGGCAGTCGCCGCAAAAGAAATCAAAACGCTGATCGATACCTCGGTTGGCAAGGTCGCAAACGGCAGCAGGCAGGTTAACGAAGCGGGCATGACCATGAACAATGTGGTCAACAGTATTCAGCAGGTCAGCACCGTGATCAGCGAAATTACTACCTCCAGTCACGAGCAATCCCAGGGCATAGACCAGATCAATCAGGCAATCATTGAACTGGAAAACGTCACGCAGCAGAATGCGGCGCTGGTTGAAGAGGCATCCGCAGCGGCGGCCTCGATGCAGGATCAGTCAAGAAATCTGATGAATACCGTCAATGTATTTCAGCTTGGTAAAGCCGATCGGGTAGTCAATGAAAGGTCCGTGACCCGTAATTTGATTGGCGCGCGGTAGCGACTGAATCTTGGCTGGGATTTTATCCCGGCCTGCACCGATATTCGACGTTGTACTAATCCCAGGCTGCCTGTGGAATTTGTCCCAGCCCTTTGAATACGGGTTTTGAGAACCAGTATCCCTGCATCAGTTCAATGCCGGCTGCGCTTAAAAAATCCCGTTCAGCGCGGGTTTCGATCCCCTCTGCAAGAACCTTGATGTTTAACTTCTTGCAAATATGAACGATGCCGGAGACGATCGCTTGCCGCGCTACATTGTGATCAATGCCGCGCACTAAATCCATATCAATCTTGATGAGGTCGGGCTGATACTCGGAGAGCAGATTCAGTCCGGCATAGCCAGCGCCAAAGTCATCAATCGCCGTATGAAAACCAAAGCGTCGATATTCTCTGAAGATATTCACCAGATGCGGACGATCTTCGACGCGTTCACCTTCGGTGACCTCGAAAATGATTTTCTCGATCGGGAAGTTGAACTTCTGTGCCGCTTCGAAGGTGCTTCGAATGCATACCTCAGGACGGTAAACGGCGTTGGGCAGAAAATTGATCGATAACAGCTCTTGCATATTCAGACGGGCAGCGCCCGCGACTGCCTTTGAGCGACAAAGCTGGTCAAATCGATAGCGATTGCCATCATTGACCTTTGCCAGCACGCTGGCGGCGGACTCACCATTCGGGCCGCGCACGAGCGCTTCATGCGCATAGGTGCTGCGGGTCGTCAGATTGACGATAGGTTGATAAGCGTACTCAAACTCGAATTCGAAAGGTGCATCGTTGCGGCAGCCCGTACAGGCTTTGGTGGTGGCTGCATCATGCGGCAAACTGTTTATGTTGCCGCGATATGACAGGTCAGCGTGAATTTGAATCATGATAGATCTCAATTTTTTCAGTAAATGCGATGTAACACCAAGCCAAACTTCCCGGATACGTGGGATTGCACAGGTCAGCAGGTCATGCTAGGAGCTTAAACCTTGAATAGTCTCAGCAAGGTGACTGCCGGGGATTGCGAACCGATCGCCCGGTCGCTCTTTGCCGCATCGATGACTTCCACCAGCTCATCATATTTATCGGCCTGTCGATCGTCCAGATTAGTCATGTTCATGCTCCATCTTGTGAAGGTGCGGAACTTGGCAGGCTCATTGTATAAAATACGCGAATTTTTGTGCCGTGGATCTTTTTCAATTTTCTTGTACAGAGCGGTGATTGTCGCTAAAGGTCCTTCCAACACCTGCAGGAACCAACCACCGTTGTAAAACAGGCTGCCCGTCACATCCACAGGTTCATTGTTGGTTTTGGCCGTTTTGTGGATGTCGTTCAGGTCTTCGAGAGACATTTTTCGGGTCGCCTGACTAATGTAGATCAACTGATTAATTTGCATTTGTTTCTTTCAAAAATGTGTGGCAGTTAAAATGAAGCATTCCGTTTCGCTTAGCGAAGCATCCGTGCTGGCGATACTGATCGAACTGCCAGTTTGTTTACTTTTACTGATGTCGGCGCAGGCGCGTCGTCGAGCTTGAACACGCTTAAGACCTGGGCCAGATGCTCTGCATCGGACTGCATCGTCCCGGCGGCGGCGGCGGCCTCTTCAACCAGTGCGGCATTCTGTTGGGTGACTTTATCCATCTGGTTGATCGCCTGATTGATTTGGTCAATGCCGCTGCTCTGTTCCTGCGACGCTGAGGTAATTTCAGCCATGATATCGCCGAGGTTTTTAATGCTCTCAACGATTTCCGTCATCGTTACACCAGCCTCGTCGACCAGCTTGCTGCCGGCATCGACTTTTTCAACCGAGTCGCCAATCAGCGTCTTGATCTCTTTGGCTGCGGCTGCCGAGCGCTGAGCCAGGTTGCGGACCTCCGAAGCGACGACTGCGAAACCGCGCCCCTGCTCACCGGCGCGTGCTGCTTCCACCGCCGCATTCAGGGCCAGAATATTGGTCTGGAACGCGATGCCGTCGATGACGGCAATGATGTCGACAATTTTTTTGGAAGACTGATTGATCGACTCCATCGTATCGACCACCCGGGTGACGACCGCGCCGCCACGAAGGGCAACGTCCGAGGCAGAAATGGCCAGCGCATTGGCCTGGCGCGCGTTATCGGCATTTTGCTTGACCGTGGCGGTCATTTCCTCCATCGAGGAGGCGGTTTCTTCCAGCGAAGCGGCCTGCTGCTCGGTGCGGCTGGACAACTCAAGGTTGCCGGCCGCGATTTCACTGGACGCCGACGCGACCGTAGCGATCATGTCCCGCACCGTCGACATAGCCTGCGCCATGATCTGGATCGCACTCTCCAGTGCCATCCCGGTTGGGCTCGCGGCGGGATGGCTGGACCTGCTGAGATTGACTGTCCCGCTGTCACCGTCTGCCAACGCCAGGGCCGCAGCACTCAATTCTGCTACCTGGCGGATATCCGCATCCAGCAGAATGGCGAGATAAGCCAGGACCGCAGTCTCGGCAACCACATAACCGGCATGCACCAGAGTTAATCCCAGGCTGGGCTTGGTCAGGCACAGTACGCCATAGCCGAGCTCTTGCAGATAATTAAAACTGAGGTGATGGAGCGCGATCGCCGCTGCTGCAACTACGATCACGGACCAGTCGCGGTAGACCAGCAGAAAAGCCAGCATCACGAACAGTCCGAAATGCAGTTCTGACATGCCGGCGGCCTGCTGGATATGGAGTGCTGCAAGAACAATCAATGAAACGGCGATCACATAGGCAGTCAGCCGTGTTCCGCCGACCGTATAGACCAGGGCAGTGGCGATCAAGGCAGTCGGCAGTCCGATGAGCAGCGCCCACATCATCGTGTCATGCAATCCAGACAACGCAAGGCTGGCGAAAAACATGATCCAAATGATCACCAGCATGATCCGGTTAGCCTGTTCGAAGTTTTTCTTTATCGCATTCCCGAGACTGTCCATAATTTATTTCCCTAATGTAATTTTGTTTCTACCAGTCAATATAGGCCATTCTTCCGCGCTGTTCAAGGTGTGAATTCAATCATCGTGGTTTCGTCGCCGCACAGCAGCGCAGGCTGGGATAAAATCCAGCCTGCATACCGTCAATCCAGTCCAAAGCGGCGATGAAACCAGGTTTTCATCAGATGCGTGAGTGACATGTAGACAATCATCAAGACCGTGATAATGGGCCAATACACAAGTGGCAGCGCGGTGAAGCCCAATGAATGTGCAAAGGGAGAGTAGGGCAGCCAGACGCCCACTGCGCAAATGGTCAGACTGGTCAAAATCAGCGGCGTGCTCGCGCGGCTTTCCAGAAACGGAATCCGATTGGTGCGGATGATGTGAATGATCAGCGTTTGCGACAGCAGGGATTCGACGAACCAGCCGGTTTGAAACAGCGCAGCGGACTGCGCCGTATTGGCCTGAAAAAAGTAATACATCGTCAAAAAAGTCACGTAGTCAAAGAGTGAGCTGATCGGACCAATAAACAGCATGAAGTGTGCGATATTGCGAATCTCCCAGCGCCGCGGTTTGGCCAGATACTCTTCATCGACGTTGTCAGTAGGGATAGCGGTTTGAGAAAAATCGTACAGCAGATTATTCGTGAGCACCTGAATCGGCGCCATCGGCAGGAACGGCAGCCAGGCACTCGCACCGATCACACTGAACATATTGCCGAAATTCGAGCTCGAGCCCATCCGGATATATTTCACAATATTGCCAAACACTTTTCTGCCCTCGATCACGCCGTCGTCGAGTACCAGCAGACTTTTTTCAAGCAGGATGATGTCGGCCGATTCTTTGGCGATATCGACCGCGGTATCCACCGAGATCCCGACGTCTGCCGACTTCAGTGCCGGACCATCGTTGATGCCGTCTCCAAGAAAGCCAACCACGTGGCCCTTTTTGTGCAGCGCTTCGATGATGGTCGCTTTCTGTGTGGGGGATAACTTGGCAAAAACCTGAGTCTGTTCTGCGGCATCGGCGAGCTGGTCCGGCGACATCGATTCAATGTCGCTGCCCAGTAAAACCCGGTCTACCTGCATGCCGACCTGCCTGCAGACTTTGCGTGTGACCAGCTCGTTGTCGCCAGTCAGAATCTTGATCTGCACGCCATGCGCATTCAGTTTGGCGATCGCTTCCTGCGCACTGTCTTTCGGCGGATCGAGGAAGGCGATATAGCCGATCAGAACCAGGTCGCACTCATCCTTGACGGTATAGGTAGTTTGTTCTGGCGGCAGCTCCTTGTAGGCCAGCGCGATCACCCGCAAGCCGTCTTCATTGAGCTCATTGCTGACTCTTTTTAACTTCAGCAAATGACTTTCGTCGAGATCGAAACGCCGCTCGCCTTCTTCGCCATTGGTCGATACGCCGAAGACTTCTTCGACTGCGCCTTTGCAAATCAGCAGATGCCTGCCGCGGTAAGCGACGATGACCGACATGCGCCGTCGCGAAAAATCAAACGGGATTTCATCGACCTTGCTGAACTCTGTCACTGGCTGCAGTGCTTCATGCACTTCGCTGTGCTTGAGTACGGCAATGTCGAGCAGGTTCTTCAGGCCTGACTGGTAAAAGCTGTTCAGATAGGCATACTGCAGCACCTTGGGACTGGCCTGCCCGGACAGATCAACGTGTTTTTCAAGGATGATCTCATCGCGGGTCAGTGTGCCGGTCTTGTCTGAACACAGGACATCCATGGCGCCAAAATTCTGAATCGCATTTAAGCGTTTGACGATCACCTTTTTGCGCGACATGGCTAACGCGCCCTTGGACAGATTCACCGTCACAATCATCGGCAGCATTTCCGGCGTCAGGCCAACCGCAACGGCGACTGCAAAAAACAGTGCCTCGACCCAATCGCCTTTGGTCAAACCGTTGATTAAAAATACCAGCGGGGCCATCACCAAAATGAAGCGCAGCATCAAAGTCGTGAACCTGCTGATCCCCTTATCGAAGCTGGTCAGGGTCCGTTCGCCGGAAATGATATCGGCGACACTGCCGAAGTAGGCGCGCGAGCCGGTTTCGAGAATCACGCCGATGGCGGTGCCACTGATCACGTTGGTTCCCATGAAGCACAGATTCGGCAAATCCAGCGGATTGCTTGTTTCAACCGTGGTTGGTCCGGCAGATTTCTCAACCGGCATGGCTTCGCCAGTCAGCGGCGCCTGATTGATGAATAAATCCTTGGCGCTGAGCAGACGCAGATCGGCCGGAACCATGTCACCGGCAGAAAGGTGAACAATGTCACCCGGTACCAGCAGGTGGATTGCAATTTCTTTCATTGTGCCGGGCGCGGTATTCTGTTTGCGCAACACGGTGGCCGTGGTATGCACCATGGCACGCAATTTTTCAGCGGCCTGGTTCGAGCGATGTTCCTGCATAAAAGCCAGCGAAATGCTGAGCACGACCATCACAAAAATAATCAGCGCCGCGACATGGTCGCCCATCCCAAACGACACACTGGCAAGTGTGATCAACAGCAGATTGAGCGGATTGCGCAGACGCCGCAACAATTGTAGAGGAATACTGATTTGCTCTTCATGGGCGATGGTATTGGCACCGATCTGCTTCAAGCGATCCTGTGCCTCTCCTTCGCTGATGCCATCGATGCTGCTGTTAACGTTTTCCAAAAGCTGCGCATTCTCAAGCCGCGCGTAAGCGATCAGGTCGGATGGGGCGGTGTGCGATGGCGTGCTCACTGTTTCTCCTGCTTGATAGGGGCAACAGATATCGTGCCAGACTTTGAGGAAATCTGGCCTTGGCGCAGTTGATGCAGATCAATAAGCGTTGCGATTATTGGGATTGCTCTGATTCCTGGCCGCGCGTCTGGCAGGTTGTCCGGGTAGTCGAATTGCAGGTTGATGCGCTGTGCATTGATTGACACGCAAGCTGATCAAATTGTCACGAAGCGGTCATAAGCTAATCCTAAAATCTGGCGGCCAAACCAAGAACAGGAATGGCGCTCCAAATTTTTTGCCGACTCACACATTGACTTGAGGGATATCACAAATGAACAAATTCTTGAAACTGGGTGCCTGTGGCTTGCTGGCCGCATCCCATATCGCGTTGGCTGCTGAAGGTCAGGCGCCATCCGGCATTCCGCACCTTGACCACGTCTTTTTGATCATGATGGAAAATCACGGCGCATCACAAATTCTGAACAATCCGAATGCACCGTTTATCAATCAGCTCGCTGCTTCGGCGAATCTGGCGACCAACTACTTCGCTATCGGACATCCGAGCCTGACCAACTACCTGGAAGTCGTCGGCGGTTCAAACTTCGGCGTGCGCAGCGATAATTATCCAAGCTGGCACGATGCATCGTGCTCGCCAAATCTGGCCACGGGCGTTCCTGCAACTGACAATCCGGCCAGCGCCAAAATCTGTCCGATCGCTGGCATCGGCACTGACGCTGCGACACCGGCTGTCGATACAACGAACGAAACGACCGGCGCGCCTGGTGAAAACGATATCGACGGTATTTTGTCGGTCGCTGCAGCCAGCCACACAGTTGGCAAGACGATTGCTGATCAACTGGTTGAACACGGTCTGTCGTACAAGAGTTATCAGGAAAGTTTGCCGTTTGAAGGTGCCGACAATGTTAACTTCAGCGATGGTTACTACACTGACGCGACAGATTTCAGCAAAATCAAACCGACCCTGACGCCGCCGCTGGCAACTGGCAATGTCGTCGCGCTGTACGCCGTCAAGCATAACCCGTTTGTGTATTTCCGCAACGTACAGTCCGGGCAGGATCCACGCAACAGCCTGGCAAATTCAGTGTCCTTTGAAGGCGCACACGGTTTGTATGCCGACCTGGGCTCCGGACATGTACCGCATTTTTCGTTTATCGCACCGAATCAATGCAACGACCAACACGGTCGCGGCAATGCTGGCGCATTCTGCAACTACGATCCATCGTCTGACGGCTCACAGGCCGGTTTGAATCCAGCACTGATCCAGCGTGGCGACAAGACAGTGCAACGTCTGGTTACGGCGATCAAGCACTCGGAAGCCTGGCATGAAGGCCGTAACGTGATCATCGTGATGTGGGATGAGAATGATTACAGCATTGCGCCCAACGTCAATAAAGTGGCGACCATTGTTGAAACCAACTATGGTGTACACGGCGTGCAAAGCGGAAATTATTACAACCATTTCTCGATGTTGAAATCGATCGAAGCGGGCTTTCATCTGCCATGCCTGAATCACGCCTGTGATGCCAATGTGCCGGTCATGTCAGATCTGTTTGGTGGAAGATAATTGTAGAGGCCTGAATATCGGCGCTGTATGAAAAAAAATCCCGTCCGGCTGGACGGGATTTTTTTATTGATAAATCAGATTTTTGTAATCCGATTATTTTTGAGCAGGAACGACGATCACCGTGTCACCACCAGTTTTACCCGTGTCACCCTTGTTGCCGTCATTTCCAGTCGCGCCGGTAGCACCACGGCTGCCGTTGCTGCCATTCGCGCCGTCATTACCGTTTGCGCCGTCGTTGCCGGTATTGCCGGTATTGCCGGTGTTGCCCGTATTGCCCTTGCTGCCATCAACGCCTGCTGCACCGGTAGCACCAGTTGCACCGGCTGGTCCTGGAACGATGACCGTAGTCTGGGCAGGGGCAGGTGCCGTGGTTGGTTTTTCGCAGGCGCACAAAGCAAGGGTGGCAACTAAGGCGGCTAAGAGTGTGGAATGTTTCATTTGAGTCCTTTTTATATTGGTTCAAGTTTAAGCACAAATTGTGCGTGGAAAGCTGGATGACACCAGTGCCCTGAATTGCCTGCCGGGTATCGGCTGCAAAGGCAAGACCGCTGTCCTTGTTGCCCAGGCCTGGCTGAATACACCTCAGTAGTGAGGCGAATCCCATGTCAACGCAGCCACTGTATGCCAGAAATCCAGGCTGCTCAGTGCGTCAGCGCACCGATTGTCGATAAATCATGAAATTATTTCAGGTTGGCTGATCGTTCGACCAAATCCACGCCGATTGCAGTGAAAGGGACAATAGTTCACTGAGCTTTTCAATTTCTGCAAAAGTCAACCTGCTTTTACCTGATTAAATAAACCATTTGTGACCTTAAAAAGAACTGCGGCAGCCGTTAAGATTATTTCTTGCTGGTCCATGCAGACTAAAAACAGTCATCTTTTTTGACGTTGTGACAACTTGAATCTCTACCGTTCGTCATTGACAACTTTATTGTCAGCGCAGTGTGCGACGCCATCTCCCGATCAGCGCTGGATTGCTCGCCCCTATCTGATCAGGTACCATCCGTGGCACGTGAGCGGATTGGGTAATCGATTTTTATTGATGTTCCAGGGGAGGCGATATGAAACGTGTTGTTGGCATTGGCGGCGTGTTTTTTAAAGCGCAGGATCCGGAAAAACTGCGCGACTGGTATCGGGATCATTTAGGTTTTGACGTCGATAAATGGGGCGGGGTGGTGTTTCAGCCCAGTGGTACCAGTGACTCGGTCGAAAACGAAAAAACGGTCTGGTCATTATTCAAGAACGACTCAACTTATTTTGCGCCCAGTTCGCAACCGTTCATGATCAATTATCGGGTCGACGATCTGCACGCCTTGCTCGCGCAATTGCGCATTGAAGGTTGCACTGTGGATGCCAAGGTCGATGAGTCAGAGTACGGCAAATTCGGCTGGGTCATGGATCCCGAAGGTAACCGCGTTGAACTGTGGGAACCACCGAAGACCTGATATCACATTATTTCCACAATTTTCCTCCAGCTTTTGTAAAACCTGCCGATAACCTGTTTTATCAGAGGGGGAAATCATGAGTATCAGCGCCTTGCAGTCAAATGGTTGGTCGAACACACCAGTGGCCGGTTACGGTCCCGCCAACGCGCGGCGTAACGCTGTCCCCCCAAACAGTGCCGCAAGCCATGCTTCCGTGGAAAGCACGCAGGTGACGCTGTCGGCCAATGCCAATCTGACCTTTTCCAATCTGCCTGCCAGCCTGGCGCTGAATCCGAATCCGCAAAACCTTGTCTGGAAGCTGCCTCCACAGCAGAGCGGTTCATCGAATTCCGGGGCGACTCTGTTGGGTCAGTTTGCAGAAAATGAATTGGCCAGCCAGCTCAAGTCGGCATCTGAGCTGGACGGGGCAACGGTGACCATGGACAGCTTCAACGCAACCTCGACCGACACCTTCGGGTCCGCGCAGGAAACATCGAGCGGGCAGGGCTCAAGTCAGTCAGCGTCAGTCGCGGAAGGCTCCAGCTCGGTAACGCTGCAAGGTTCAGGCAAGATCACGCTGGCCGATGGTGAAGTGATTCCGTTTACTGCCGAACTGGATACCAGCATTTCCGTGGTCGAAAGCAAAGCGACACAGACATCGGGTCAGTCCACAACTGCTGCACCTGACTCCTCGTCAGTCGATTTAAGTTCGCTTAATCAGGCGCTGAAATCGCCGACTTCAGGCAGCGCGCCGCAGCCAGCGTCAAATTCACCAGCCAGCGGCCTGGCAAACGAATGGAACAACATGCTCAAGCAATACGACGAGCTGCTCAATCTGTTTGAAACGGTGAAATCAGCGGTTGGAAAATCATCGGCGCAGCAACCATCGGCAGTTGCTGCATCGAATAGTGCTGCGGCTGCTGCCCCGCAGGCCAACCCGGCGGTTGCTGCCATGAACGCCAGCGCGATTGCGACGTGATTACACAGTCCGCTGCGAGCCAATCAATCACAGCTCTGGCTTCTTTCATCTGCTTCCAATTTTGTGCGTGTTTCAAAGCCTCAAAGTGATGAACCTGCAATTTAACCAGTGCGGTTAAAGCCAGTACCAGATCATTTTGCCTGTCGAGATATTCACCTGCCTTGCGGCTGAGTTCAGGGTCATAGCGGGCCGCATCCATGGCAACGATGGTTGCCAGCGCGGTAGTTTCAGTTTCGACTCGCGAATTTGTCTCTTCGGTCTCCCGCTCCTCAGGTTCTCCGCCACCGACTAAACCTTCGATCATCCTACGTTTTCTTCGAGCTGATGGCGTGCCGACATCTGAATCAGCAGATCGCTGAAACTCAACTACAAATTGTGATCAGGCATATTCATCCCAACCATCGCGTGAAACCTGGCACCCAACTACCGTGTATTGCCCACCGTGCTCGCGGGACCAACTGAGGAACGACTTCCCACGTTTAAAGCCCATAGCCTTAAATGTTGGAGCAAGTGCATTTCGAAGAACTGCATAGGCCTCGGCTGATTGCATTGGATTTCTTGCTTTAATTAGTTTGTTTGATGGCCACTTGTGGACAATTCAAATCTCGAAACTGGATTTACAGCTTGAACTGTCGCCAATTTCCAGATATTTGACTGATCATTTGCTGCATCGTCGCAATCTCTCGCTGCAAATCACGATTTTTATTTTCCATCTGCTCGGTTCGTAGCGCAAGTAGATCGAGACCGGCCTGATGTATTGCATGGCTTAAGAGCGCAATTTCGTCTGGTCGGTATTCCTCGCCGTTTCCTTTTTCACCCAGTATCACAATGCCAGACAAATCGCCACGATGCGACATCGGGAAGACAGTTGTTTGACTGAATAATGGATCATCGTTACCGGCAAGGATGGGCTTAAGATCGGCGCGCAGCGCCACGCAGAGGCGATCATTGACGCCAATACTCTTACAGCCATCTGTTTCATTGGCGCTGACACAGTCATAGTCATTGGCATCGTTGCGCAGAAAAATTGAACATGTCGCGCCGCCACTGAATCTTTTCAATTCGACGCACAGCGCCTGCAACAGCGCGTCCTCAGAAGTAATATGCACAGCAATTCTTACAAATTCGCGCAATTTGATCTCATTGACATGCCAACCGTGGAAAAATAACTGCTCCAGGTAATGTTCCAGATAGTGGCGAATTTTATGAAATATCAGATAGACGCCGAGAGCGATCGCACCGTCCAAGACCACGTTCGATTCGCGTCCTTCAATATGCACCACCTTTTCTGACAACCACTCAATAATAACGAATGAAATTAGCAAAATCAGTGTTGACGCACTGTAAAAAATGGCTCGGTTGATGGCAAAACTAAAATTAAGTCCACGATGTTTTAGGACAGCATAAATGGTGCCAATCTCCATCAACAGCAACGATGCCTCATAGGTCACTGTCATAACACTGCGTTCAGTGGGCCCATTAAGTATGACGCTGAAGGTTGAAATGATAAAAGGGATGCATAACGATATGATCAACCACAAATATTTTTGACGACCATTAGCTAAACTGTGTCGATAACCATCGAACAACGAAACTATGATCAGTCCCAAAAAAAGCAGGTAGTAGCCTTGAAAAACCAAGTTGACCAGTTTGCCAACCGGATGGTCTATGATTAATCTCCACAGCTGCAGTACACAAAACAGAAAAGCAATTAAATTAATGGCAGGGAGCTTTTGAACCAATGCTGCGCGCATTCCCTGTGGCTGGTCCTCAGGATAAAACAGCACGAAACGCAGACAAAAATAAGGAATCAGCACGGAGGTACCCCAAGACGTCAAATCGGTGAGCACATGGAGGAAACCTGTAGGCGCAAGCTTGAAGTCACAGTTCAGCGCCTGAAACAGAAAGAACAGTGTCAGGGCCCGATAAGTCTTCAGGTTGGGAATTTTATACACGATAAGCAACGCAAAAATCCCGGCCACTACTGAGACGACCATATCGCTAATCTTGTGAAAGTAGCTAATAAAAGACATCGGTTCGGCTACTGCGTCCAACAGCAAATGTCTGGCCGAACCGGCATGAACCGAGGTCAGTTCCACCGACTCACCAACCTGGAAGGAGCGATTGAACAAGGTTCCACTGTGATCCAGAATGACAGTATCGCCGAGCACAGCGCCGGCCGCCAAAAGCGGAGACGCTGGATCTATTGACTCAATCCTGCAGGGATATCTGGTAACTAAACAGTCGAACTTGGCACCCAGTGAGCCGACCTGTCCGCTAGACATTGGGCCGATTGAATAGGTCAATTCAATCATGATTGAGCAAAATGCGGCCAGAACCAGAAGCGTAGTTGTGATTTTCCAGACCGAATTGCTGTGTTTTGCCTGCTCCATTAGCATTTTCTCCCGTTTTGCATATCAGTTACGTTATTTAAACTATCCAGTCAGACTTCCTGTTGCTCACGAAAATTCAAATGACTTCAATCCGTCAGCAATGTACCGAGACCGAATACAGCCTGCGCTCCTTCAATGACTGCTTCATAGTTGTGTACATTCAAAAAGCGTCCCAGTTACACGATCAGCACCTGTCCCGACGTCATTTCGGTTACTTTTTATCGCTGGTATCAGCGGCAGCATTAGAATTATTAGAACTGTCGGCCGGCACAAGCGCAAATCCCAGTTGCGTTGCCAGGTTCAGGCTATCGCGGCAGGCCCAGTTTTCGACGATTCGCCCATCCATAATTCGATAAATATTAAAATACACGACGGTAACTGGCGTCCCAGAAATTTGAACGCCGCGCAATTTGCCAACGTAGTTCCCTCGCCAGATAGAACGCGCCGCCACCAGGTCGCCTTCTGCCAACATAAAATCGATTTTGATCGAACGATCATTTAGTGACGCGCACATTGAACAAGCATTTTTGAGATCGGCAAAGGGACCACCTTGCTTAGACACTTTCCCATCAGGGGAATGGGAGGGGCCATCGGCTAGAAATATTGTATTGATCGCATTCACGTCTCCGGCCTGAAATGCCTCAAATGCCTTCGCGACCAACAGCTTGTTCGCATCAGCATCGGCCCATGCAAATGTGGTAGCGAGACATGCCGAAATCGACGCCCCAATTACCAGGACTTTCCGAATTATCCAGGCGGTTGCCATAAATTTTCCCTTTTTAAATGCAACTCCTACTGACCGCTAACTGTCCCTTTAATTAATGGGCGCTCCAAAATCATTTATCCACAACCTCTTCAGAATAAAAAAACTGAATCTGCCAGCAGCCACTTATAAATTGGAGTTGCGGATTCAAGCCACCCAACGGGTGTGGGTAGCGTATAGATATATCACGTTGGTGCCGATGCCCTATTTAAAGCATGTTGAATTTAAGAGCGAAATAATTGGCGACCAATATCGACTTTGTGCCGGGAAGGGTCACTCGCCCCAAAATCCAAATGTCTCCTCACCAAACATTGCCGTTCGTCGCGATTAAGAACGGTACTACAACATTAAAAAAAACAGCAATTCCATCCCAAGGTGGTTTCAGGGAGCGCTAATTTGGCATCCATCGGTATAGCTTTGCGGTACTGTCGTCAGAACCGCTCCGCAACACCTCACTTCTGCGAAACAATCCACTGATTAATCACCTCATCCAATATCGCCAGTGGCAGCGCGCCATGGTCAACGATCTGGTTATTGAACTTGCGAATATCAAATTTGGCACCCAAAGTCTGTTCGGCTTTTTCACGCAACGCGATAATTTCCAGCTGTCCCAGTTTGTAAGCCGTGGCCTGTCCCGGCCAGACGATGTACCGATCCACTTCGGCCACTGCCAGATCATGGGTCACCGCGGCGTGCTGCATCAGGTAGGCGATGGCGTCGTCGCGTGTCATGCCGAATGCGTGGATGCCGGTATCGACCACCAGTCGTGAGGCGCGGAAAATCTGGGCGCTAAAATAGCCATACCGTGTGTACGGGGTGGTATACATGCCCAGGTCCGGTCCCAGTGATTCAGCATACAAGGCCCATCCTTCGCCGTAACCGGAATTGAAATAGGCACGCCGAAAGGTTGGAATGCCGGTCAATTCACCGGCGCGTGAAACCTGCAAATGATGGCCCGGCATGGCTTCGTGCAAAACCAGATCTTCCATGCTCCAGTTCGGTCGTCGCTTCAAATTGTTCAGATTGGCTTCAAAATAGCCCGCCCGGCTGCCGTCCAAGGCGCCCTGTGAATAATGCTCCATCGCATCCCCCTCGGCAGCCAGCATCGGGCGAATCCCATAGGGCAGGCGGGGCAAGGTTTCGAACTGATTCGGCAATTGCGCATCAATTCGTTTGGCAATGTCGCGATACGAGGTCAGCATGGCCTGCGGATCGGTGAAGAAAAATTGCGGATCGCTGTTCATATACTTGTTGAATTCGGCCGGCGTGCCGGAAAACTTGGCTTCTTTCATGACCTCCTGCATCGCTTTTTCAATCCGGTCTACTTCGTCGAGGCCAATCTGATGGATCTGTTGCGGCGTCTTCAGCGTGGTATTGCTGGTCACCAGCATCGCCTGATAGTAGGGCAGCTTGCCCGGCAGTTCAGAAGCGGCAATATGGGTGCTGGCTGCCGGCAGATAGTCATGAATCAAAAACGCCTGCATTTTGGTCAAGGCCGGTACAAGGTGTTCAAGCACGACCTGTCTGGCTTTGCTGCGCAGCTGATCCTGGTTTTGTACCGGTATTTTTTTGGGCATGCTGATGAACGGCTGATACATTGGATTTTTATCCAGATCGGTCATCAGCAAAGGCTCAAACTGTGACGGCACATTTTTGATCGCAATCGCCGCAGGCATCCAGCCACTCATCATCCCGGCACGCAGCAATGCGGTTTGCTGGTCGATAAACACGGGCAGCGCGTCGAGCCGCTTGATCAGCATTTCATAATCTTTTTCAGTTCTCAGTGCAGTGGCCTGCAACAGTTGCGGCAGTTGCAGTTGAATTCCATCCATCTGCGAAATTTCAAAGGGCGAATCGTCGGCAGAAAATGGCAGGTCGCCATAAATGGTATCGAGGACCACTTTTTGGTGAACATCAAAGCGCAGGATAGCCAGCGAAACCTGATCTTCTGCACCCAGCTTCTGGAGCGGGATGGCATTCAGTTTCTTTTCCAGTTTGGCATGCTCGGTTTTGCGTTTCGCGATCGCCTTCAGCGAAAGGTCATGCAGGCGGTCGGCATAACGGTTGTCTCCAACAAAGGTGGCGAATTCAGGATTGTCCGCGAGTTGGTTTTCCCAATAATCTTTGAACAGCGCGGTGGCACTAGCGGTCGCTGCCTTGTCGGGAGCAGCAAGGGCTGCTGCAGAAATACAGCTGCACAGCAGCACAAGCGTGGACAAAACCTGATGGGAGAATCGCATGGCATCCTTCTTTCAATGAGGTTGAATGCAGGGACATTAATTGAAAATGTCTTGATTAGCAATGGATTTGCGCAATGGCGCAGGACCGGTGATAAATCCGACACAGGCATTGACCGTATCGGGGGGCGTGACCAAAATCAGCACGGTCACCGGCACCTGCAAGATTCGGTTTCAATGGATCAAATGATGAAATTGATTGACCGTTTGGCATTCCAGTATCACGTTTGAATGCTCCCACAACCACGCTGCTAAAAACAACTTGCTCGCTTGACCATTAATTTATTTGCTGCCAGAATCGCGCGGTGCGCTGAAGTCAGGCAGCTGTCAAAGGTCCCACTACAATGAAAACAAATACGCTGTGCGTCACCTTAATTCTCTTCAGTCTTCCCCATTTCGCGTCAGCGCAGGTTTACAAATGCAAGAGTACCGACGGTGCCGTTATGTTTCAGGGCACGCCTTGTCCTTCCGAAACCAGGCTGCCGCCGAGAGTGCTGCCGACCGTCGGACAAAAGGCCGAACTGACGCCGCAGCAAAAGAATAATGGCGTGGGTGGCACAAACTGGGATGCCAGCAAACCGCGGCCGGTAGTCGAGATCCGGCCGGCAGCGCCGCAATATTCGCCGCCGCCTGAACGACAGGCTGCGACAGCGAATCAAAAATTACCGGCCAGGGAAGCAGATTTTCGGCAGGCACAGCTGGTCAAGCAATCCAATGCAGCGCTCGAACAGGCAAATTCGGCTAATAAAGCAAACGAGTGCAATCAGGCGCGTCAGCAACTAGGTGTCAACAAGGAAAGCAGACCGATCTATCACTACGATAATAACGGCGATAAACAATACGTTGCAGATGCGGATCGGCAGGCTCGCCTCGAAGCTGCGCAACAACGTGTTGCCAACGCCTGTAATTAGGTGCTGGGTTGGTGTGCTTGCCAGCAGTTGCAAGATCATTGCGTTAATTTGTCATGCATTCATTTTCTGTAATTTCAAATCATGGGGGCAGGGATGATGCATCAACTTTTGCGTGACCGCCTCAAAGGAGAGGCCGGATTTCGTTGGCGAGGACACGAAATTTCAGGGTTGGAGGGATTCCCGGATGCCGTATTCGCTGTCGCACTGACTCTTCTGGTGGGGTCATTGGAGTGCCAAAAACATGCAGCGAATCGATGGATGGGATGAAGGGATGTGGCGCGTGCTTCGCCACTCTCATTAATATCTGGTGCCAGCATTACCGGTTTTTTCGTAGAATTGGTGACTGAGTTACCTGCAACAAACCGAGTTCATGATTTAAAAATCATTGTCGAAAAAAATAACCAAACAGGGAAAAAATGGACATTCACAAGCCAAAGCCGGTACACAGCTGGCGCGAGTTCCTCTCCGAAATCTGCGTGATCGTCACGGGCATTGCGATCGCTTTGGGGGGCGAGCAGGCGATCGAAGCCATACACTGGCACCACAAGGTCGAGGCAGCGGAAGCCTCAATCAAAGCCGAATTGGGTAACAATCTGCGGTGGGCATTGGAGGTCAAACAAAATGCCCAGTGCGCGAAGCAATTCCTGGATACCTTCCAGACCTCTGTCATTGCCAATGACACGCAGACAATCAGCAGACTCGATGCGTTGCTCGGCACCGATGACGGTCCGTTCTCACCTGCGCCCTGGTCGTCCGACACCTTTAAGGCAGCGCTCGGAAGTCAGGTCGGGGAACATCTGCCAGAAGGCAGGATGGTCGCTTACTCAAGAGAATTCACGTGGATTCCCCTGCAGATGGCATTTCAGGTGAAACTGTATGACGAGTTGGCGACAGCAATGACGGCCAGGCTTGGACTTCCAAGAACCCCTGATACATTGGACCGGCAATTGGCTGCGATCTTCAGACTGCGTTCCGACGAAAACGGGCGCCTTGATATTGCTGGAGCGATGCTGGCCTATGCAAACGAAAATTTGGCGATCTCACCGTCCAATCCAGGCTATATCGCCACGAATGCTGCCCAGGCCAAGAATTGCGAAGCCCAACTTCAGGCGATTCAGACCGCAGCCCAGCACTAAACTCCCGGAGCCATTCGCCACGTAACGGATGTCAGGGACTGGTTCAGAGAAGCCAACATTTAAATCGCAGGCAAGACAAACAAACACCGAATTAAGGAACCGCGCATGTTAGACGTTCATCCCCCCCATCATCCGACCCACACCTGGAAAGATTTTTTTATTCATCTTGCGACAATTGTGGTGGGATTATTGATCGCCGTCGGCCTGGAGCAAACTGTCGAAAGCCTGCATCATCGTCATCTGGCCAATGAATTCGAAGATCAGATGCGTGAAGAGTTCATCAGTGACCGCACTATGCTAAAAAGAGATTTGGTATTGCAAAGCGCATACCGGGCGTATCTGGCTGACCTGCAAACGGCAATCAATGCAAAACTGCAGGATCAACCGTTCACAATGCCGTCCCGGGACGACCCGCGCAATCTGTGGGATTTCAACATACCTCAGTTCAGCGCCTACTACGTGGCAAAGCAAAACGGCACTCTCTCCTATATCAACAACAAAAAATTGGGAGTTTTCAACAGAATTGCGCGACAACATGATGTACTGATCGATATCTTCACGACCTACCGCGCCGGAGAAGATGCGATTCAGGCCTTCCGGCTTCAATATGACCCTCAGGCAGAGCCGATAATTGAGTATAGTTCACCGCCTCGTTATGCCGATGTCGGCAGCCTCTCCAAACCTGAGCTGCTGCGGTACCGGGTAATTATTGCCAACATGATGGTGCAGGTTGATACGATGATGTGGCGTTTCAAGTTAATGAACCGACTGATTCAGCTCACGCAAGAGGGTATTACTGACGAAGTTGAGCTGTCGAAGCAGGTACGTGAAAAATTCACAACGGATGAACCGAAGTAAGGTTACTGAATGTTGGCAAGGGCAGGGCACGGCACGGTCTAGGCAGATGGCGAACTGTCGCAAATCCAGATCATTCGGCGGCCTCATTCAGACGCCTGCACAGGAACAAGAGTTACTAAAATAATTCAAACAGTTTATGAAAAAAGCGGACGTTGAAAGCCGGTTGGTTGCAATATTTCTCATTGCATTAAAAATGGGGTTGGTTGGGTTTTCATTGGACTATTTTAGAATCTGGTCGGGTGGACGCTTAATGATGCAGATTTTTGCATTCATTGGGACAGGAGATCTTGTCATCGCTTGCCTGTTACGGGTGATGAATTTTTATGACGAATAGCCTGATGGCGAATTACCTGCTGCCCATGACGGCATACTGACGAACAGGCGTTGGGAAGCTACTGGATCAGCTTGAAGAACGGCCGTCAATGCATCTGATTTTCGCTGTAATCCTGATCCGGCTTAGCCATGTCAATTGTTTTTGTTTCGCCAATCAATATGAAGGACTCGCCGATGACATTGAAACTTGTTTTCTTTTTGCTTGTGATAGGGGTCTGCCCGGCAGCGTCGCCAGCGGACCCGGTTGTCCAGCAATATTCGCAGGACATTCTTGATCATGATGCTGATGTTCTTCATGACGTATTGGTTGACCTGCATCCCGGCATTTACAATTATTTGACCCCAGCCGAATTTGAAAAAAATTTTTCAATTTTTCAGAAGCAGCTCAAAACCGATCATGCATTGGCGTCCGTTTATCTTGATGTTGCCCGCTTTCTTGCAACAATCCAATGCGGTCATACATGGATTAATCCGCTAAATCAACCTGACCAGATCAAGGATTCCCTGTATGGAAAATCGGACCGCCTGCCGCTGAAATTTACCTTGGTTGATCATCGGTTTCTGGTAACCGCTGCAGTGCCAAATTCAGGGATTAGTGCAGGCGACGAAATTCTTTCCATTGATAACGATCCGGTCAGCGCAGTCATTCAAAAAATATGGCCTTTTCTCAGATCTGATGGTGCCTCTAATGGAAAGCGTTTCCAACAAATAGGATCGGACGGCGATGGTGCCTATGAGTTGTACTACTCAATCCTGTCTCCGAGTCCCGATGGCTACCGCAACTTGCTTGTTAAAGCGCCGGCAGATCGAGCTGGACGAAAGATTCGCGTTAAACTGATCAAGGCCGTTGATCGAGATAAACTCGATGCTGCCATCTCTTCAAAAGACTGGTCGGTGTCCTTTGAAAATAATATTGCCATCATGACGATGCCAACCTGGGCATTCTGGAATCAACCCTTTGACTACAAGGTTTGGCTCAAGAATGCCTTTCATTCGATTGAACAGCGGCAGGTTCGGAATTTGATTCTTGATTTGCGGCGTAATGAGGGCGGGGACGAGAAAATCGGTGATGAAGTTCTTGCTTACCTGATCAAGCAGCCGTTGACTTATCAACTACCTGTAAAGACTGTGGTTTATGACGTGGTTCCCCATCAGCTCCGTCCTTACCTCAGCACTTGGGACCAGAGCTTTTATGATCTGACAGCTGTGCTTCAAGCCAAGGTCGGCAGGTATTATCAGATCAAAGATAACGATGCCCAGTTCGCTGAAGTACTCCCGAATCAAACCTTGTTTGAAGGTAAAGTCATTATTCTTATCGGACCTTCGAACAGCTCAGCCACGTTTTTATTTGCCAAAAAAGTCAAGGACGGCAAGGTGGCGACTTTGGTCGGTCAGGCAACGGGAGGGAATTTGCGTGGCTTAAATGGCGATAAATTCTTTTTTCTTAAACTGCCCGGAACAGGAATAACGGTCGATATCCCGTTGGTGGCTTCCCGACCTAAAGTCAGTATGCCGGATTCGCCCCTGTTTCCCGACGTCGAGATTACGCCGGATTTTGGTCAGGTAGCCTCGGGATACGACCCGGTATTAGAATCGGCAAGAAAAATGTTGATCCATTCTCAATAGGACATTCCAATTTCATTGGACCAGTTTTGGCGCGTTGCAGATTGTCAGGAATCACCCTGACTACTTTTAATCAGACAATCTTCAATGACGAAAAACTTTCGCCACTAACCTTGCCAGGAATTTTGTTCGCCGCAGTTAATTTAAATCACCATGGAGAAATGATGAAATTGTTTAAAACCATTTTTACTGTATTAACGTTAGTCTCTGCCTGCTCTGCATTTGCCGGCGATGCAAAGCCTGATGCCAGGAAGGTTCCGGCCTATTTTGATAACGCAAACCGAACTGACGTGCTCGCCGGTGGGGTGCGGATGATCACGTTACATACCGATAAAGGCGATTTTCGAGTCTGGACCAAACGTGTGGGTAACAACCCGACGATGAAAGTTCTTTTGCTGCATGGCGGACCGGGCGCTACCCATGAGTATTTTGAGGCGTTCGACAGCTATTTCCCCGGCGCGAGTATCGAGTATTACTATTATGATCAGCTCGGTTCGGCTTACAGCGATCAACCAGACGATCCGTCATTGATCAATAGCCTGCCGCGCTATGTCGAGGAAGTGGAGCAGGTTCGCAAGGCATTGGGTCTGAACAGTAAAAATTTTTATTTGCTGGGACATTCCTGGGGCGGGATTCTGGCGCTGGAATATGCGCTCAAGTATCAGCAAAATCTGAAGGGACTGATCATTTCAAACATGGTGTCCAGCATTCCGGACTATAACCATTACGCAGAAACGGTATTAATGCCGCGCATGGATCAGACCGCTCTGACCGAGATTTTGCGCCTGGAAAAGGACAATAAATACGACGATCCACGTTACGAAGAACTGCTGATGAAGTACTTCTATGTCGACCATATTTTGAGGATGCCTGCGGACCAGTGGCCAGATCCCGTAAATCGGGCATTTGCGCATCTAAATAAAAAGGTATACGTACCGATGCAGGGACCAAGCGAACTCGGTGCACACAATGCGATATTGGATAAATGGGATCGTACGGCAGACCTGGGAAAAATTACTGTGCCAACTCTGACGATCGGTGCACGCTACGACACAATGGACCCGGAGTATATGAAGATGATGGCAAGCAAAGTCAAACATGGCCGTAATTTGTACTGTCCAAACGGGGCACATATGGCGATGTACGATGACCAGAAAATCTATTTTGATGGATTGCTGCGCTTTATCATCGATGTCGATCAAGGCCGGTTCTGACGATCAGATGATTGGCAGTTCTTGAGTCCTGGGAATCATTAAAACCTTCAGTCGCAATATCATCGAGGCGACCCATGATTCCCGCCTGCGCGGGAATCCACGAGTTTAGGTTGTTGTCAAATTTGACTTTCACCCTTTACCTGTTGCTTTGCAAATTTTTGTCCTATATTTACATTGGGTAGCGGTGCCGTCAAAGTCGATCCCGATTGATCAGACTGCCGTGGTTTTGAAAAAAATTCAATCCTGCCCCATGTTTTTCACCAAGCTCTCAATATAGAGAGCTGATACCGCGCAGACGCAGAGACAGGTAGCCGCCATGATATCAGCCCCCATTCCAGATAACGAGAAAGATCGGCTCGCCGCGCTTGAAGCACTCGACGTTCTCGATACTGCGCCTGAAGAAGAGTTCAATGCGCTGGTGCGAATCGCCTCCGCGATGTGCGACGTACCCGTCTCCCTGATCAGTCTGGTGGACGCCGAACGGCAATGGTTTAAGGCCAATGTCGGATTAGGCGCGTCAGAAACGCCGCGCAATATCGCGTTCTGTGCACACGCAATTTTAGGCGAAGATATTTTTGAGGTGCCTGACACCCTGGACGATGTGCGTTTTTCCGATAATCCGCTGGTGACGGAAGATCCGGATATACGCTTTTATGCCGGTGCGCCGATTGTATTACGGGACGGGAACCGTGTCGGGACGCTTTGTGTCATCGACCGCAAACCGAAGCAGCTGAACGACACAGAACGCAGCATCTTGCGTGACCTGGCCGCCGCGGCGTCCGCTGCGCTGGAAGGCCGTCGCGCAGTCAGACAATTGGGCCACGTTGCGCGTCAATTGCAGTCAAGTGAAGAACAGTTGCGCCGGACCTTTGAGTTGACACCGGTGATGCTGCATTCAATCGATGCAAACGGGCGACTGCTGTCCGTGTCCGATACCTGGCTGTCGAAGATGGGCTATACGCGTGATGAGGTAATTGGAAAACTGTCTACGGGTTTCTTGACGCTGGAGTCACAGAATTATGCGAAGCGATCGGTGCTCCCGGAGTTTTTCAAATCAGGCCGTTGCGACAATATTGATTATCAAATGGTCACGAAAGATGGCACCGTCCTGGATGTGGTGCTGTCCGCTATTCTTGAGTATGACCTGTACGGGCAGCCGATGCGCAGCGTGTCGGTGATCGAAGATGTCACCAAAAGGCGCATTGCCGAGTCCAGGTTGCGAGAAAAACAGCAGCGACTGGCGCATATTATTGACAGTACGCAGATCGGCACCTGGGAATGGAATGTGCAGACTGGTGACGTGATGTTCAATGAGCGATGGGCGAATATCGTAGGACAAACTCTGGAAGATATTACGCCGCTGTCGATTCAGACCTGGATCGATCTGGTTCATCCTGATGACTTGAAACGCTCGGGAGATTTACTGGAGCGACATTTTGCCGACCAAAATGTGCGTTATGAATGTGAAGTATGGATGCGCCATCGCGGGGGGAATTGGGTATGGGTACGCAGTCACTGCCGCGTCATGACGTGGACCAGCGACGGCAAACCAGAATGGATGTTTGGCAGCCATGAAGATATAACGGAACGGATTGTGCAGCGACAGGCATTGATCACGCAAAGTGAGCGTGCGTCTCTGGCAACTGACTCAGGCGGGATTGGCATTTGGGATTTGGATCTGGCCACGAATGCGCTGCTGTGGGATGCCTGGATGTACAAATTGTATGGTCTCGAACCCAATCAGGAGGTGGCGGCTTATGGACTGTGGATCAGGCACCTTCATCCGGATGACATCAAATTTGCGGAAGAAGCATTGAAAGCTGCCGTCTCCGGTGAAAAACCTTTTGACACCGAATTTCGAATTGTCTGGAATGACGGTACCGTGCGCAACATTCGTGCAACCGGCAGAGTGACGCGAAACGCCTACGGGCGACCTTTGCGCATGGTTGGGGCGAACTGGGATGTGACGGAAGCGAGACGTCTGAATTCCGAATTGGCGATGCAGCATGAGTTGCTGGAAGTTACCTTGCGTTCGATTGGTGATGCGGTCATCACCACGGACAACCATGGCAATGTTACCTGGCTGAACCCGGTCGCAGAACGGATGACTGGATGGTTAGTGCCTGAAGCAATGGGCAAACCGCTCGGTCAGGTTTTTCATATCATCAATGAAGAAACACGTCATGCCACTGAAAATCCCGCGCTGCTATGCCTTGACCAGGGAAAGATTGTCGGATTGGCGAACCATACGCTTTTGATTTCCCGCGACGGCAATGAATTTGGTATCGAAGATTCCGCAGCGCCGATCCGCAGCGCAAAAGGTGAATTATTGGGTGTTGTTCTGGTCTTTCATGACGTGACTGAACAGCGTCGATTGTCCAGCGAAATGAGTTTTCGGGCCAGTCATGATGTATTGACCGGACTGGTCAATCGCATGGAATTTGAGGCGCGGTTAAACAGAGTTTTACAAAATGCCCACAATGATCGCAGTGAACATTTTTTGCTGTACATCGATCTTGACCAGTTCAAACTCGTGAATGACTCCTGTGGCCACGCGATCGGCGATCAGCTGTTGCAGCAGGTGTCGAAATTGCTGGCCTCGTCGGTACGCGACCGGGACACCCTGGCGCGCCTCGGCGGCGATGAATTTGCGGTGATCCTGGAGCATTGCACCGCAGAACCGGCGCAGCGGGTGGCCAGTCAGATTTGCGAGCGAATGGACGATTTTCGATTCATTCACGATGGCCGGCGGTTCAGGATCGGCGCGAGTATCGGTCTGGTACCGGTAGACAGCCGCTGGGTTACCACTGAACCGATTATGCAGGCTGCCGACACCTCCTGTTATGCCGCGAAAGAGGCAGGGCGAAATCGCGTTCATGCATGGTTTGACTCGGATTTGGCCATGCGCACCCGTCATGGCGAAATGAAATGGACGGACCGGATTGGCAAGGCGTTGGATGAGGAACTGTTCGTGCTGTTTGCACAACGTATTATGCCAATTGCGGTTGGACACAAAGGCGTGCATGCGGAAGTCCTGCTGCGCATGGTGGATACGGACGGCACGTACATTCTTCCTGGCGCGTTTTTTCCGGCCGCCGAACGATTTCACCTGGCGTCCCGAATTGATCGTTGGGTCGTGCGGCACGCCATCGACTGGATGAGAGAATGTCCTTCCATCGAATCGATAGAAACGCTGAGTATCAACCTGTCGGGGCAATCTGTTGGTGACCGCTCATTCCATCGCTGGGCGGGTGAACAATTGCGCGAAGCCGGTCCTGCAATCTGTCAGAAGCTTTGCATCGAAATTACCGAAACCGCAGCTGTCACCAATCTGGCCGATGCCGCCATATTTATCGACCATCTGCGGGCAGCAGGAGTAAAAGTCGCGCTGGACGATTTTGGCGCAGGGACGTCTTCGTTTGGCTATTTGAAATCATTATCGGTCGACTACTTAAAAATTGACGGACAATTCGTTCGCGATATGGTGACTGATCCACTGGATGAGGAGGCGGTTCGCTGTTTCACGAATGTTGCCAGGGTCGTGGGTGTCAAGACAGTGGCGGAATTTGTCGAAAGTCAGGAAATCCTTGATCGACTGCGCTCAATCGGCGTTGATTTTGCACAGGGATTCTTGCTCCATGAGCCGGCGCCGCTTAACGAACTTTTAACGGCGCCAGACTTGATCAGCAATTGTGACTGATGACGTACTCAATGCTGCGTGAAACAGCTTGCGGTCAACATCCGGCGCGATCTTTGCAACTGTATTTATGGTGAAGGTGAATGATGAAAGCAGTGTGTCATCCAGCATGATGAACATCGTGAAACTGACCCAGTCTGTGGTCGGTACACTGTTGCTGTTTTTTTCGATGTCGGCCTGTGCGGTTGATGAGATCCGTACTGCAGCGCAGCAATCCTCGGCTCCCAAGTTTATGGCACTATCCAGGGACGGACAGCTTGCCATCGGCGGCATTTGCGTCGATATAATGCGTGCAATTGAGCATATTGATCCTGGCGTCAGATTCGTGGGAGACCAGTCCTGGTTGCCACGCCCGCGACTTGAGGCGGGTATGCTTGCCGGATCAATTGATGTAATTTGTGGCTCAGCACGTAGTACAGATCGGTTGGCCAAGTTCGACTTCATTGATCCCCCGATTTTTTCGGTAAATTACGTGCTGGCGGTGCGTGCCGATGACCCGGTCATGGTTGCAAACTGGGAGGACATTCGCAAACTCGGTGATGACGGCATCATTCTCGCGATCCACGGTTTTGGTATTGTGGAGCGTCTTCATCAGGTCGGTGGTCTGCAAGTTGACGACGGTGCTTATTCCTCAAGGTCCAATCTGGGAAAATTGCTGCTCAGGCGCGGCCGTTTTTACTGCCATCGTTCTCCGGGGATGAAGGCCGAAATTCATGATGCAGGGTTGACGGACAAAATCCGGGTGCTTCCGACGGTCATGCTGAAAGAAAATTTCTTCATGGTTACCTCGAAGAAGATGAATCCCGATACGGCAAAAAAGCTGAGAGCGGCGCTTGTAACGCTCAGCCAGACTGGCGTACTTGAGGCACTGTTTCAGAAGTACCTGGACTAGACCTGACACGCGATAATGAAGGGATACCAATTATGGGCAATGCGGAACATTTAATAGAGCGCAGTGACACACTCAAGCACATGGGTCTGACGGTAGTTGAGCAAACCGCCAATGTCCTCAAAATTGTCATGCGACAGGACGGCAATCGAAATCATCTTGGCGGAATCTACGCTGGAGCGATCTTCTCCCTGGCTGAATGTCCGTTTGGGATTATGTGCATCAACAAATTTGGCACGCACGAAATCGTCCCGGTGATTGGCGAAATGACGATTCGCTTTCTTGCACCAGCTAACAGTGATTTGCTCGTCGAATTGACAGTGTCAGACTCGGAGTGGGAAGACATTGACAATGAGACCAAAAAACACGGTAAATTCAAAATCGTGAAGGAGATTGAAGTCAAAGATAACAAAGGCAGGGTCAATACGATTGTCAAGGCAACCTACTTTACCTTAGACGTCCGGAATAAAAATCAATCCGGAATATAGAAAAAAGTGGATCGAGTAACTAAACGCTGTCCCGATTTGGAGGAGATTTTTTGTGATACTTTTTTATCGTTCGATGATTATCCTGATTCTTGCCATCGGCATGTCCCACTCTGCGATGTCGGACACGCAGCCGCCAATTGTGCAAGGATATCCGTCAGCTAAATTGGGATCGGAATTTTCTTTTGTCGACGGCGCTTTTTTACTGAAATGTCAACGATGGAAAGTTACGGAAATCAACGCTGAAGGATTGATTGTTAGTAAGTGCGGTGACAACACGATGTATGTCACCGCCGAAAACGGAAATCCGGTCATGACTTTGAATGGAAAACATGAAATCGTGGCCAAGTTTACGCCGTTTTACCCGGACACCGCCTTTCCCCTGTTTGTTGGTAAAAAATGGTCGGGAAAATATCACGGCCAGGAGGGAACCTTTAGAAAATGGTCTGGTGATTTAAGTTGCGAAGTCACTACCTATGAGTCGGTCCAGGTGGTAGCTGGAAAATTCGATGCGTTTCGGATTGAATGCATCGATAAGTGGGATGCGGGGATTATATTTATGCATGGCACAAAAAAGTCAACACGCTGGTATGCCCCCTCAATAAACTTGACAATTAAGTCAGTCAATGAAGACAGTAAATGGGACTATGAACTTGCAAGCTTCAACGAGCGTTGAAATGGGGTGCTGAATTGGGGGGGCTCATTTCCGGGGCTGTCCGGTGCGGCACGCTCTATCTCCTGCGACGCTATTTGAAAATAGCAAACACCGCGACTGATACAAAGTGAAACCATGCAGATTATTGGCGCCAAGACCGCCTAATTGCTATATCATCCGAGGCAATCATAGTTCAGACCAATAAGGGCAGGGAATGGCAGATGTAACGGATATCACGGTAATCGGCGCCGGTCCATATGGACTGTCAATTGGCTCTCATCTGTTTCAACGCAAGGCAAACTTCCGGATCTTCGGTACCTCAATGCAAAGTTGGACAGGCAATATGCCAAATGGGATGGTATTGAAATCGGCAGGAATTCACTCCAACCTGTCATCACCCGGCAACGTTTTTACACTGCGTCGGTATTGCAGGGAACACGGTATTCCCTACGAAGACTTGAATTTCCCGATACCTATCAAAACCTTCGTGTCATATTGCCTCGCTTTCGAACGTCAATTCGTCCCGGTGGTTGAAAATAAACGCGTGGCTGCAATCAGGCAGCATGGTCAGGAATTCGAATTGACGATGGATGATGGCGAGTCCTTCCTGTCCAAAAAGTTGGTGATTGCTACCGGTCATGATGATCATCGTTTTATTCCGGAGCCACTGCGTCATCTGTCGTCCCAACATTGCACGCACAGCGGAGACCATTGTGATATGACTCGTTTCAGTGGCCAGGACGTCATCGTGGTAGGTGGAGGACCATCGGCAATGGATCTGGCAACTTTGCTGCATGAAAATCAGGCACGTGTTCATTTGCTGGTCAGGAGTGCGTCAATCAATTATGTTCCGATGTATGTGACGAATCGCACGTTCATTCAAAACATTCGGGCAATTTTGGTCGATGTCGGGATTGACTGGCAGGGACTGCACTGGTCCGATTCGTCCTGGTTCGCAAGAAAACTCGCTGAGCGCGCAAGAATTTTTATCGCAAGCAAAAAGCCACAACGCAAAGCGAGTGGACGCGACATGGCAAGCCGTTTTGCGGCGGTGCCGCAACTTTTGGGTTGGCAGGTTTTGAAGGCAACGGCCGAGGCCGATCGCGTGACCTTGACCATTGCAGATTCATTGGGTCAGCAAAAACAAATTTCTGCACACCACGTGATTGCTGCAACAGGGTATATGCATGATGTGTCCCGCATCTCATTTCTGAGTAATGACATCATTGATCAACTGTCACTCGTTGACAATTGTCCGCAGTTGTCCGCGCATTTTGAGTCATCCGTGCCTGGCCTGTATTTTGTTGGTGGCATATCAATTCCAAGCTTCGGGCCGCTGATGAGATTTGTCGCAGGGGTTGGATTTACCTCGCAACGGATCGTCAAAAACCTGTCCTGAGTCGTGACAGACTGTTCTTGCCAGACCCCGGTTCGATAGAATCTGCGGTTCGTCTACCTGCCACGCTGGCCAGTTTTCATGTCAGCCCCGGCGGCCCTGAAACGTTGGATACGCGCGGCATCCGAGGGATGACTGGCAGCAAAGTCAGTCATTTGCCGCATCCATGCCGGGACCTTCGCAAGATCTTTCACTGCCGATTTTTCGCGCAACAATTCAAAGACGTCGGCCATGTTGTCAGGCGAAATCCCGCGCTGTCTGAGCAGGTCTATGGCATAGCTGTCAGCTTCACTTTCCATGTTGCGTGAATAGGCGCTGCCGACCAGGACGGCCGGAACCGTTGCGACCACCGTGCTGAAGTCACCGAACAGGCTGGCGGTGACGGCGCCGACTGCCGAGTTGCCTAACAGGGCGCGCAAGGTATGGCGGTGTTCGATATGCCCGATTTCATGCGCGAGCACGCCGGCCAGCTGGTTGGCCGCTACACCGCTCAGATCACCGGTTTCTTCTGTCAGGTCGATGATCATTTGATCGGTGACGACAATCACGCCGCCGGGCAGGGCAATGGCATTCGCACCCAGGGGTTTTGATGCGCGAAATATCAGGCGCACATCCATCTTCGGTTCTTTGATTTTTTTCAGGATGGCGCGCGCCTGTGCCTGGCGTTCATCGGAGAGACGACTCTCCGTGAATAAAGTTCTATCCAGCACGGGTAGCATTTGCGCGCCGATTTGCGCATCGAGTGAGATCGGCATGCGATCCACAATGGCGGAGGTCAGCTTTGGAATTCCCCAATAATAGGCACAAAACAGCAGGGCAATCATGATCACGATGGCAGCGAGTGAGGCCGGCCACCTGGCCTGCCAGCGCACTACCAGTGATGGCTGGTAATCCAGCGCCTGTTGCAGCACCAGTCGGTCTTCCATGCCGGCGACTTCACATTGCGCGCCGTTGCCCAGTTCGATCAGGGCGCTGGCGTGCCGGAACGGCTCATTGAAATGCACCTGCTTGATTGGAAACAGCAGATCAATGCTTTGCCCCAGAATATGGATGGCCTGTTCCTTGATGCCAAGCTGCACGGGGTGGGCGGTGGCATCAATGCCGTCAAAGTAAAGAGCTGAAATCATGAAAGGCCTAGAAGGAAAGATCGATGTCAAGAAAATCGGCTGAGCTGTCACCGCTGGCAGCACTGTATTGCGAATGCTGTCCCTGGCCGATCTGCGCAAACCCGTCACCGGTAACCGTCATGTGCTGCATCCGATACCGATAGATGCGCACCACCGCGAAGGGGCGATACAGGCCCAGCGTCAGCAGCGTCAGAACGATATTGACTGTTTGCAGTTCCAGGAAGGGCCAGAATTTCAGCGTGGACTGGATGGTAAATCCCGGAAAGCTGGTGTTATTCCACACCAGATTCCAGATTCTGATTTGCAGAAATGGCCCGGAAATCAGAAACGCGGCATAAACATACAGCACACCGATCAGGATGCCTACGCCATAGGTCCAAGAATCCGCTGCGGCACCGGCCTGTGTCGCGGCGGCGACGCCTGCAAAAAATAAACCGGAAAGTATGCTGATGACAATTACGACGCCGATACCAGCCAGGAAGGCCAGAGCGTAAGGTTTGATCAATGAAAAATTTGAGGCGCGATAAGTCGTTTTTTGATCGCCATATTCGAGGCCGGTGTGCTGATACCGCTTGATCATGGCATGAATAACCGGCCAGGACAGATACAAGCCAACGCAGACAACCACCAGCAAAATCGGCCTGCCGGGGAACACGCCTACCAGGATGGCCGGCATCAGCAATACGGCCAGCAGCGGGGCGAAGCAGGTGTAGGCGCCAATCAGATCGCCAGCAAAATCAAATCGTACGCCACGATAGCTGGTATTTTTCAGGCGAAAGCGCAGCGCACTGCGCAACATGGCGGGCAGGGCTAAAAACAGGATGGTGATCACGGTCATGCCGAACAGTTTGGAAAATCCAAATGCATAGTGATAACAGATCAGCAGTACCAGGGCGATCAGCCGACCTTTGAGGATCGCCAGTGGTCTGCCATGAAAATTAAAGCTGGCGCCATCCAGCTGCGTGTTGCGGTCAAAGTATTGCAGTCGACGTACTTTAGCCCAGGCTGAATAAATTCCGAGGGTCGCCATGGTCAGGCATAAATTGACGATCCAGATCCGGAAATATTCGCTGCCGCTGCCGGTAAAGCTGATCGTATGTGTGGTCGGGGGACTGATGGCCGCGGCGGATTCGGGTAGAAGGTCCGGCTCTGCCGACGGCAACTGGTTTGATATTGTCATGGTGACTTGTTGCCTGGGCTGATCGGACAGTGTTTTCGGAGAACCAGTCGTGGATGGTAATGGGAATGGTCGGACTTGGCTATACCCTAAACAGGGTATTTTTGTGCAGGGACTGTTTATCAGCGCCGTGTTGAATTTGGTGCACTGCACTATCCGATCAGCAAGGACCGGTGCGCACAGATCATTGGCAACTTGAACGAATGTTGGCTACAATGCGCAAGCGATGTCATCAGGCACGTACGCCCAGACACAGAATTTCAGAACTAAAATAATCAAGGAGACAATCATGCGCATTCCCTATGCAACAGGACTGGCCGCGCTCAGCATTGCCGTACTCTCGGCATGTGGCAGCGGCGGCACTTCTGGCGGTACCGTCAATACCAGTACGGCGGCAGGCACTTTAATCAATTCCCCACCGATCCGCATCGCTTCATTAAATAAAACAGATTTGACTGCCCAGTTAGGGGCGACCGCGCAAGGTCAGCAATTGCTGGCGATTGCGGGCGCGCCGACCTGCGGCGTTGATTTCCATTATTTCCAATACCAGACGGTCGGTGCGCAGTCTGAGCAAACGACCGCTTCAGGCGCAATAATGGCGCCGACCGGCGGGGCAGGTTGCACCGGCGCGCGCCCGATCCTGGTCTATACCCACGGAACGGCATCCACCAAGGCGTATAACATCGCCAATATTACCGACCAAACCAATGAAGCCTGGCAGGAAAGCGCCATGATCGCGGCCTTTTTTGCTGCACACGGGTATATCGTGGTTGCTTCGAACTACGCCGGGTACGATACGTCGCCATTGCCTTACCATCCGTATTTGAATGCTGCGCAACAGTCGCAGGACGTGATCAATTCCCTGAAGGCCGCGCGCAGCGCGATTACCGGTGGCCTGCCTGCCGGTGTGTCGGATAACGGTAAATTATTCATTACCGGTTACTCGCAAGGCGGGCACGTAGCAATGGCAACCCATCGCGCCATGGAAGCCGCCGGGATGACAGTCACTGCCGTAGCGCCAATGTCTGGTCCTTACGCCATGCTGGCATTTGGTGACGCGGCCATTGCCTACAGCACCCCTGGTCTGGGCGGAACGATTTATTATCCGATGATCGTCAACAGCTATCAGCATGCTTACGGAAATCTCTACAGCTCCTTGACTGACGTGTACAGCTCCACCTACGCGACCGGCATCGACACCCTGATTCCCGGTCAGTACAGCTTTGATCAGCTCTACAGTTCAGGCAAGCTGCCCGAATTTGCCATCTTCAACAGCACCACACCAGGTCAGGGAACAGAGCCAGGTACCGGTATTCCGGCGCTGGACGCGGCCATGGCAGCACCGAACTCAGCCACCAATCCGATCGGGGCACTGGGTTTCGGCAATCCTTACCTGTTCACCAACAAACTGCGTGTGAGCTATGCACTCGATGCGGCAGTGAATCCGGATGGCCTGATTCCCTCAGTGACGGATCTGATGCCGGCCGCCAACCCGCAATCACCAATGCGTCAGGCCTTGAAGAAAAATGATTTGCGCGGCTGGACTCCCAAAGCGCCGATTCTGATGTGCGGCGGCATGAACGATCCGGAAGTGTTCTATCAGATCAATACCCTGGCGATGAAAGCACTGTGGGCGCAGCAGGTGGTAACTGGTCAGGTGACCGTTGTCGATATTGACCCAACCTCCAACGGCAACGTTGCCAATGCCGGTCAGGTCACCACCATCATCGGCACGATCGCAGCTGGTGTACTGGCATCCGAACCGACTGCCGCTCCTGCCAAAATCGCCGCTGATGTGCAGATTGCGGTGGCGAGTTATCCGGCGTTCAGCGCTTTCTTTTCTGCGCCGGGCGTGCCGAACTCACCGCAGGGCGTGTCTGTGCTCGGTTATGCCAGCGTTGCTTCGCAGGCTGTTGCCACCTATCTGGCGCAAGGCGTGACCTCGCCGACCGTGATGGCAACCGACGTCGGTCAGGCAATCATCGCGTACTACCATTTCCCGCTCACACAAAGTTCTTGCGAAGTAGCAGCGCAAGCCTTCTTCGCTCATTTCTAACCGGGGACCTGACATGACTACGCGAAACGAAAAAAATACCCAATCCATCCTGGCAGTTGCGCTCGCTGCAGCCAGTCTGTGCTGCGTTTCAGTCGGCGCACTGGCTGACGATACGGCAAGCGGCGAGATCCTGAAAAACTCGGCGCGCCTCGGTGGTTACTTTGTGCATTACGACGCATCGGCAGCCGACATCAGCGGCCCGTATACACCGCCCGGCATCAATCTGAAAGTCAATGACGTGGCCACTGTCTACTTCGGCTACGTGCGCCGCCTGAGCGACCACTGGAGTGTCGAGCTGACCGGCGGCTTGCCACCCAAAGCCAAGACCATCGGCAAGGGACCGGCTACAGTCGGATCGGTGCCTTTCAATGGTCAGGAAGTGGCCACCGCCAAGTGGCTTTCACCTTCCGTGCTGGCCGAATACTCGTTTTTTGACGAAGGCTCGACCTGGCGTCCGTATGTTGGTCTGGGTGTGAACTACACCAAGTTCTACGACCGCAATTCGACACCGGCTGGCGATGCCGCCAATGGTGGCCCGACCAGCATCAGCCTGTCGCGTTCATTGGGCCCGGCCGCCACCGTGGGCATTGCCTACAAAATCGATCGCAACTGGAATGTATACGGGTCGTATTCCCTGGCCAGAGTCAACAGTAATTACGTATCGAATACATCGGGCATTGAACGCAAAACCAATATCCACTTCAACCCCAGCGCCTTTGTCGTTGCGGTTGGCTATTCGTTCTAAAGCGTCACTCTCCCTTCAAGACTGCCCGCTTCACCGTGGGCAGTTTTGTTTTCTGGTGTTCCAAAAGCACACATCAACTAAAGAATGGTCCCATGAAACCTGTAACCAGTCAGATAATCGGCTTTGGTGCCGGCCTGTTTTTCGCCTTGCTTACCGGCTGCAGCTCAGGTGGCTCGGGTAGCTCCGGCAGTAACGCGACTGTCCCGACACCTCCTGTACTCCAGGCACTGGCAGCGCCCGTCATCACAACCAGTCCGGCGCTGAACGGCGCGGTACTCGTTTCCATCAGCCCTGGGACAGCGGGCGCAACGGTTTATTACAGTACCGGCGGCAGCACGCCAACCCAGAAATCAATCGCCTATGTCAGTCCCTTTCTGGTCGCCTCGACGCAAACCGTCAACGCCATCGCGAGCGCTGCCGGTGCCAGCCCGAGTGCGCCGGCCAGCCTTGCCATTCCCGGCACCGTGCCGTCCGGTACCCTGATCTGGAGCGATGAATTTGGCAACACCTCAGGATCCAACGCCGCACCCAACCAAAACGTCTGGCAATTTGATTCGATGGCCAATGGCTTCAAAACTGTCAACAGTGAACTCGAAGTGTATTGCGGCTGGGCTTCACTGCTTGCGCCTTGCACTGCCACGCCCAATGCCTATGTCGGCGCGACTGATGGCTATCTGCACATCGCAGCACTGCAGCCAGTGGCCGGTAGCTATACCTCTGCCAGAATCAATACCGCGGGCAAATTCAGCATGACTTACGGACGCGTCGAAGCCCGGATCAAGCTGCCGGAAGGACAGGGCCTCTGGCCGGCATTCTGGCTGTTGGGGAACAATATCGGCTCGGCCGGTTGGCCAGCCTGTGGTGAGATGGATGTTATGGAGCATGTCAACGCACCGGTGCCGGACTGGATCGCGGGCACGCTGCACATGAGTGGCGCGTCCGGGGCCACCGGTCCGACCACCCACTACAACGTGGCAGCGTCAGGCTGGCATGTGTATGGGATGATCTGGTCCAAGGGTATGGTGCAGTATTACGTCGACAGCCCGGCGAATGTTTATGCCACTTATCAGGCATCGGCCATGCCGGCCGGTGCCATCTGGCCGTTTGATTCGGGTCAGGCCAGCTTCATCATTCTGAATCTGGCGGTCGGTGGGAGCTGGCCGGGTGCGCCGGACAGCTCGACCGTGTTTCCATCAGAAATGCTGGTTGATTATGTGCGGGTCTATGCCAATTAGAATTTCCCGGCAACCAGGCGCGTTATTGGCGCAGTTTCAGGGCCGGCCGCGGTTGCGGCGCAGTCATGCGTGGCGCGCGTTGCAGCGGCTGCACCGGTTTTTCGCTGGTGTGACTCAATTTAAAAATAGCGACATGCTCGGATAAGGTGGTGGCCTGGGTTTGCAGATTCGCCGCAGCACTGGCCGCTTCTTCCACCATCGCCGCGTTTTGTTGGGTTACCTGGTCCATATCACTGATGGCGTTGTGCACTTCATCGATTCCGCTGCTTTGCTCATCGCTGGCCAGCATGATTTCACCCATGATGTCGGTGACTTTTTTGACGCTGATCACAATCTCTTCCATGGTACTGCCAGCCTCGCTGACCAGTTTGCTGCCGATTTCCACGTTCTCGACCGAATCGCCAATCAGGGTCTTGATTTCCTTGGCAGCAGCAGCGCTGCGTTGCGCCAGATTGCGCACCTCGCTGGCGACCACGGCAAAGCCGCGGCCCTGTTCACCGGCACGGGCTGCCTCGACTGCAGCGTTCAGGGCAAGAATATTGGTCTGAAAAGCAATGCCATCAATCACGCCGATAATATCGACGATTTTTTTGGCAGAACTGGTGATCGATTCCATGGTATCCACCACCCGCGCCACGACCGCGCCACCCTTGACCGCGACTTCTGAGGCAGACAGCGCAAGCTGGTTGGCCTGCTTGGCATTACCGGCGTTTTGTTTGACGGTGGAGGTTAATTCTGTCATCGAGGCGGCGGTCTTTTCGAGCGCCAGCGATTGCTGCTCGGTACGCGCTGACAGATCCTGGTTCCCGGCGGCGATTTCTGAGGAACCATTGTAAATCTCGTCCGTGGTGCTGCGCACCTGGCTGACGATATTGACCAGAGACTCGCGCATGTCGCGCATCGCTGCCAGCACGCTGTGGGTATCGTTGGCGGTAGTGTGAATCTCGACCGACAGATCACCGGCGGCGATGCTTTGCGCAATCGCACTGGCGTCACGCGGTTCACCGCCCATGGCAGCGGTAATGGTGCGCGCAATGAAGTGGGCAACCAGCAGGCCGGCAATGGTTACGCCCAGACACATCAGCAACATCAGCGTTTGAAAACCGTTGGCAGTTGAGCGTGCCGCAGCAGATTCAACCTTGTTCAGATTTTCTTCGTAGTCAATCAGCTTGTTGATGCGCGCCAGCCACTCCACAAAAGCCGGTTTGGCTTCAGTCAGCAAGAGCTGTTTGGCGTTATCGGCGTCGCCCGATTTGCGCATCTCGATCACTTTGGCAATCAGCGGCATGGTGCGCGCTTCGGTTTCCTTAATGCTGGCCAGAATCTGTTTTTCATCGGGGCTGATCTCTTTGGATTCGGTAAAGATTTTGTCCAACGGGCCGGCAGACTTTTCATAATCGGCCGACAGGCTGGTAATCCGCTCCAAGACCGGTTGCAACTCCGTATCGCCTGGTACCAAGACGACGTCGCGCAGCGCGATTGCGCGGTCATGCACGCTGCCGCGGAAATTGATCGCATACCTTTGCTTGACACTGTTGAAGTCACCGATTGTGATCAGGCCACGCGAAATCGCATTGACCTGACCGACACCAATGATGGTGACAATGACCAGTAAAGCCAGGATTAATCCAAAACCGATCCAAAGTTTTGTTCTAACGGTAAGACTGTCCGAGTTCATCAAGCGGGTTGCAGTGGTCGAAATCATAATTTATTGCCCAAAAGTATTAGCGTAGTGGGAAGCATAGAAGCTGACCCCGGATTGTCAAGGGCTGATTACTGGTCAACAAATTAGATAGTTTGCTTATTCGCAGTTAACACCCGGCAGGCTGGCATGCCGTCCCGTCAATTGAATATTCATGTAGTTTCAGAGACTGATTAAAAGCGCAACACCATCGCACTTTGCGCATCCAGTTCAAGCTCAACATGCTGATCGCTGACCGTGCAGCGGTTAATTTCATTGGTCCCCGAATTTTGCAGTAGATTGCTGTATTGACCATTTGCGACCGGCATTGGTTCGGGCAGGGTGATCGTCTTGCTTATACCGCGATTGACGGCCACCAGTACCCGGTCGTTCTGATGGCTGCGCAAAAATACCAGGATGTTGTCATCGGCATAGAGCGTGCGATAGTCGCCCAGCGCAATGGCTGGACTGGTCTTGCGCAACTGCGCCAGAGTCCGGATGATCCTGAACGCCGAAGTATTCTGATTCCAGGTTTTCATGCCGACCCGGTTGTAGGGATCGTCGTTGGACGAATTGATGTCGTCGGGAGGTATGGTGGCGTGATCGTTGTAATGCGCCAGGTATTGTTCATCGCCGTAATAAATAATCGGCACGCCGCGCACCGTCATCAGCAGTACGGTCGCCAAATCCATTCTTCTTTTGCGTTCGGCTTCATCCTGCACGTTCAGTTTTTGCAGGCGCACCAGCGTGCGCACCTGATCGTGGTTGTCGATGAAGCTGCCTTGCCAGGTATCGCGGCCATGAAACGCCGCCACCCGCTGATCAAGAAATTCCCCCAGCTGAGCTGCCGTGATGTACTGGCTGGTCGGTTCATAAGATCCGCCAACGTAACGGTTGAGCGCGAAGGACAGCTGAAAGTCGAGGATGTTACTCAAGAAGCGCGAATAGGAATTGGCATACGCCAGGGATTTCAGATCCGACACGCCGCCGTTCGACCATTCGCCCACAATATATGGGGCAGGGCGGCCCCGTGACCTGGCGTAGTCATCGACCATATGATTGAAGCGCGCCACAAAATCCGGAAACACAAATTTCACCGCGTCTTCCCGCAAGCCATCGACGCCATGCGTGAGCCATACTTTGTACCCTTCATTGAGATAATTGGCGGTGGCCGGGTTGTCTTGATTGTAGCCGCTCAGTTTTGCCAGCAGACAGTGATGCAGCTGCCAGTAGTCCCATTGCGAATCGGGGATTTGTTGCGCCTCGATACAGCGTGAGTCGCCTTCAAAATGTTTGTAAAACTGGCTGTCGTCGTCCTGATAACTCGCCACCACCTGGGTATTGTTGACGCCGTACAAAAGCCCGTGCACATGGCTGTCGGACGGATTGGAATGATTGAGCGTAATGTCCTGGATATAACGCATGCCATGCTGATGCAGCGCGCTGCTGAGTTGATCGATATCGCTCCATTGCCCGAAATAGGGATTCACGTTATAGACATTATCGACCCAATAGCCGTGATAGCCGGTGCCCCAACCCTCTGGATCGTAACCGGGCACGTTCTGCATCATCGGCCCGAGCCAGACTGCCGAGATGCCCACCTTGTGCAGGTAATCCAGTTTTTGAATCACCCCCTGCACATTGCCGCCCCAATAGCTGCGGAATTCCTGTTCGGTTTCGCACGCAGCCTGAAAACAGTTCACGGGATTGCTGGCATCGGGATATTGTGGATCGACGTAAGCCGTGCCGTACAGATTGAACCGGTCGGGCAGCAGAAAATAAATGGTTTTGAACCGGAAGTCCTCGGCCTGGTCGGCAGCGGTCGGTTCGGCATGCGCGGGGTTCAGGCAGGCGAACAATGCGAACAACAGAGCGGTGAAATGAATCAGAAGTTTGTGCAAGGATTTCATGGCTGGTCTCCCAAGGAGCGAAGTTGGCAAGCGAAGTTGGCTAGTTATGATACTGCTGTTTTTTCTGACCGATCAATAATTCAAATTGGATAGACTCATGAATATTCTTACTGTTACGGAACTCAAACGTCGTGGCTTGGCCGCTATTGTGGACGGCCTGCGGCATGGTCCGGTGCAAAGCGGAAATTGACGCCGATCTCAAAGCCGGGCGCAACTGGTAACACTGGCTTGGACTTAGCCTAAGTCGTTTTACTAATACCAATCACTTTGTCGCTAAAATAAAATATTTGTAACTACATTTTTGGAGTTACAATTGTTTCACTGGGATCCCAATAAGAATCGTTTGAACCAGTCAAAACATGGCATCAGTTTTGAAACTGCCTCGATGGTATTCGACGATCCTTTCCACCTGACGCGAGCCGATCATACTGAAAATGGCGAACGACGCTGGCAGACCATGGGAAGTCCAGACGGCACAGTTATTCTTTTGGTGGTTCATACTGAAGCGCGATCGGAATCGGGTGATGAGGCGATACGAATCATTTCGGCGCGTCGGGCCACTCGGGTTGAAAGGAAAATTTATGAAAAAGCTTACTGACTCAGCACGCAAGGAGTTGAAGGCGCTGGCATCGAGAGCCGACCAGGCTATCGATTTTTCTGACATACCGGCCACCTCGGCATCGGATTGGATAGATGCTGTTCGTGGTAAGCATTACCGCCCGTTGAAGCGACAACTTACCGTTAGAATCGATTCGGATGTGTTGGAATGGTTAAAGTCAGAAGGAAAGGGTTATCAGTCGCGGCTCAACGAAATTCTGCGCGCTGCGATGGTCAGTGGCCTGCGTCATAAAGTTAAAACCCGTTCCTGATGAAATGCGAATGTCCGCTTCCGTGCATTTCAGCGCGCCAGAATTGACAGAAAGCCCGCCATTGCAACGGCCGATGCCTGAATTAAATAAATAAAACGGATGACCAAATCTATCCTCGCTGTTGAGGACCACCCACTGTAGTGCGCGGCGCTGATTCACATGCTGCAAAAAATCCTCGGAGAACGTGGGCCGGTTGTGGCGAACGGCGCCGAGGAGGGCTCGCGAATGGTCAGTTCAGTTGAAAACCTGTGCGCCGTTTTCCTGCTTTTTCTGTCGTGCATGGGGAGCATATTGCTGGCGATGCTGTGACACAGCGATCAGTTCACCCCTGTTGTTCAGTTTCAAAGAATTCAACTGCAGGCTTAATTCAGGTGCCGGAATCGCAGTTCATCCGGCGACTGTTCAGTCTTGATTTCCGGAGCTTCTTCAATAACCCTGCTGATGCGTTTATCCATGAGTGCATAGCTGCGCGGTGTGAATGCCGGATCGTGGAACGGATTCCAGTCGCCCTGAATTTGCGACAGGCCCATCAGGGGCGTGAGGCCGGACTGGTCGGAGATGATTCGGTAGCCGATGCTTTTTTCGTGCGCCAGCGACAATTTGAGATCGACGTTGGCCAGATCAATAGCAGTCACGTTGGCCGCGGCTTCCAGCGTGATCGCGGAGGAGTCGCCACCCGATACCACCACGGTTGCCGAACCGGTCTTGATCAGATCTGTCACCACCACCCACTCGCGTTTCCAGAGACCGTTCCCGCGGCCGTACAGCGCCATGATTGCCTTGGCAAGCGCGTTCTTGTCACTGATGGTCCAGAACTCGCAGCCAGCTGCGTTGAAGAAGACCGCTTCACTGTTGCTGAACGAGATAGACATGCTTGCATTCGCTTTCACGCCAGAGGGAACCGGGCCATCGCCCTTGGCATTAAAGGAAACCTCCACGCCTTCTTTCGACGTAAAGTATTCCTGGTTCTTGCTGCCTGATTGTAGTTTGGAAAATTTTATGGCCAGACCAGCGTCCCCGATGTTGGCGAGGCGAATGAAGGTACTGTCGCGCAGCACGCCGTAGTCGCCCAGTTGCAAGGGCTGGTCGGGAGGCCAATTGCCATACAGTGGTTTTAAATTGCTGTGGATCGCTTCCGTATAAATTTCTGCAATGCTGCTCATTTTCTTCTCCCTCAATAAAGGTTCAGTTTGCAAGGAGCACCCGGTGTGCTCCTGTCCCGAGACAACACACACATTGTCATTGATTTGCCAAGAATGACAGAGCAATTATAGATGCGGAATCCACTTCTGCCTTAGCAAATAATGACTTATTTGGGGCAAAGTGCTGCATGGAAAAAATCAAAGCCGCAACAAGCTGAAGTTGCGGCGCTTGCCTTAAAAATTCATTGTTGATTTGCCATTGCGAAGTCACCGATTTTCTAATAAATGCCCTAAATGGGGCATTGACCTGACATTCATATTTCATTATCGTGGGCTGTCAGAATCTGCATATTCCAAAATTCGATAGTCCTGTTGTGTCAATCGCGTGAGAGGGGGAAGATATGCTTTATTACGAAGATGATGAATGGCAAGATGGCCAATACCCGGCGATCATGGCAGTAGGTGATTCTTGGTTCTGGTATCCGCACAATAATATTCTGAGCGCCATCATTAAAAATCCAGGCCTGTTGGATGGCTACAAAAATATTCAGGCGCTGGGACATAACGGCGCGTTATTGCAGGACTATGTTGGCGCGGGCAAATACGCTTCCTATGTTGACAACAGTCTGTCGGTTGCGAATCACCATTATTTCAATACTTTCATGATCAGCGGCGCGGGCAACGACGCTGTTCAATATGGCCTGGCACTCAAGCCAGACTGCAGTGCCATCAGTAATCCCAAACTGTGTATCAGTCCGGACTATAGTGGATCCACGATTTGAGACAGTAACCACCGGGTAGTTTAAGCTGTTGTCTTCGAAAGGATGACAGCAAATGAGTGAAAGCAAAAAACGTA
>JBEONO010000001.1:0-432751 GCA_040544425.1 Oxalobacteraceae bacterium GrIS 1.18 | reverse complement strand
TGATTGTGGGGTTTCTTGCCAGGGCCTGCCAGACGGTGCTGCAGTTGAGTCTCGTCAATCTCCTGCACCTGACTCAACGTCAATCCGGCAGCCGACGCTAACCCGACATATTTGGTGACCACACCCTTGGAAATGCCGAGGGCCGCAGCAATTTGTTCATGCGACAGCCTGGCATCCAGCTTTAAACGCAATATCTCTTTTATCTTACGCATTGTAATCCTTGGTGCAGGCACGTTATCTCCAAAAACTGGAGAGCGTACCTGTTCTCATATCAAATGCGTAACACCATTGTTCTGTAGTACACCGCCATTCTGGTATCGTGACCAGTGATTCTGGTATCGTGACCGCTGATTCTGGAATTGCCTGAAATCGGTCACGATAAACCAGAACGGTCGGTCACGTTCAATCGGAATGGCCGGTCACGATGCCAGAATGACCGGTCACGATGGACCAGAATACCCAACATTGATCGTTTGGCCAGTTTTGACGTTTCTGGCCACTGCTTACTTGTTTGGATTGCGAATATTGTTGATAGATCGATTTACAGATAAGCCGAAAACAAATTCAGTTGTGCTGCTTTGCATATGTTTGCTAATTTCAGGTTTAGTAGCTGCAACCATTCCACCGTTGTATGAATGAAAGCATGAGGCAACTGGCCTTTCCGGCACGAATGCCTGTAAGCGGCACGGTCCGGCCATTGGCGGACAGTTGACTTCACGATTTTCAGATGATTTATTGTGCAACGCAGAAAGTGTTGATTTAACCATTTTCAACAAATTCGGCTGGTCGATTAAGGACGCCTAGATCAGTTAGTTCAACAACAAAATCCGCATACCCGAAATATTAAAGCGCCTCAAACGGGCCTTGGGACATTTGAAAGGTGTCATTGAAATGATGGAAAATGATCGCGAGTGTCTGGAAGTAGCGCAACAGCTTCAGGCCGTTGAAAAGGCGATCAGCAACGCCAAGAAAAATCTGGTCCATGATCACATTGATCACCGTCTTGAAAATGCCGTAAAACTGAAAACGACCAATCTTCAAGACACCGTTCTTGAGTTCAAAGAGATCACCAAATATTTATAGAATCGGGAACTGAAGGAAACTGCCTCAACGAGGACAAAGCCGTCGGCTATTTCTGTTGGCGGCATTCGATTGCGTCGTGACAGGCGGGACCTGTATTGAACATTACGGCAGCGGCCTTTGATGAACTGCCCTAAGTGCGACGCTGCTCTGGCCGAAAAATGATGAACGTAACGATCGCGACAAACGCCAGGGTGGCAGCGACAATAAAAGCCGCCGCTGGATGAATCAGCCACAAACATCCAGCGATCATCGAGGCAGGCAGGTAGATGATGCCCGTCACAAAATTGTACATACCCATTGCTGAGGCGCGTCTCTCCGACTCGATGTCTGCGATGAACGCTTTGCTTTGCGCTTCGTCGATGGAATAGAACGCGCCATAAATAATGAACAGCACGACGACTTGCCATTTCATCGTCGCGAATACGAAACCGATACTCATCAACAGATAAATCAGGTAGCTCAGTATGATGATCCGCGCCCGGCCTATGATGTCGCCGAGCTTGCCGACCAGCGGCGCAGCAACCACGACCGACAGGTTGAACAGCGCATACAGCAATACGATTTCCTTCAGATCAAAACCAACGCCGTGCGCGCGCAGAAGTAGAAAGCTGAAACTGAAATAAGCCAGCGAGAAAATACCGGCACTGACCAGGTAACGCTTGAATTGTGGACTCAGTGTTTTCCAGGTGTCGACCATGTTTTCGCGTGCGTGTTTTTCTCCCGGCCGGTCCTTGATCAGGCTCAAAACGACAATACTGAGCAGCGCAGGAACGAGTGCCACCCAGAACAAAATACGAAACGTTGCGGCACCATCGCCCAGCCACCGCAGCAAACCGTAGGCAAGCAACGGGCCGACAACTGCGCCGGTCTTGTCTAGCGCTTTGTGCACACCAAACGAGTACCCGCGGTTCTCCGACCCGGCAACTGCAGACAGCCATGCATCACGCGGTGGCCCTCGAAAGCCCTTGCCCAGGCGTTCGATAATACGAAAAAAACTGAGACCGACGATTGAACTGGTGATCAGCAAAATAATCTTGGCCAGTGTCGAGAACGTGTATCCGGCAAGAACAAAAATTTTGCGCTTGCCGGATCGGTCCGATAACCAGCCTGCCAGGTAATTTAATGACGACGCAGCAAAATCACTTGCTCCCTCAACCAATCCCAACAGGGCCGCAGAGCCTCCGGCAACGACGGTAAAGAAAATCGCGAATACTGAAAAAATCATCTCGGAGCTCAGATCAGTCAGCAAGCTCACCAGTCCCAGCTTGAGCACGTCGGCCTGCACGCTGAATTTACCGGTCTTCGAATCGTGCGAAATCTGATCGTTATGATCAGGCTGGGAACCCTTCATTGAGTGTTTCTCCTGTTTCGTTGGCAGCATAGTCGATTTTCCGGGGATTGCAGGGAAAATTCATTATAGCCAAAGGCTGTCTAAGACCAGGGGTCCCCGACCAGGCGTCCCTGACTGGGCGGGAATGACGCGGGTTAATTTATGACGCAGTAGTACTAATTCGATATCGTCACAATCAAATTGGCACTGGTGCTGCGTTGCGCCGCATCCGAAGCAAACACCTGAAGCACGTAGGTACCGGCAACCGGCTTGGCCCAGGTAACAGAGAATTGAGTCATGCCACCCACCGCATTGACGTTCATGCCAACCGGCATACCGCCCACGCCCACCCCGGCAATCGACGAGGTCGAATCGCTGATCTGGATCGTGCCATTCAATGGCGTACCGACCTTGCCGCTCAGACCTGAGCCCGAGATGCTTGGTCCGCCTGCCGTGCCGATGCTGATGTTGTAGGTGCCGGTGCCGGTCAACCCGCTGGCATTGTCCCTGGCTACAACCGATACGGTGTAGTTGCCGAGAACCGGTGTTGGCCAGCTCACGTTACCTTTACTGTCGATCGTCATGCCGGTCGGTGCGCCTGGCAGACTGAGTGTGTACGGATTGGGATCAGTCACCGCTACCGCAAATTTCAAGGCCGTGCCAACACTGCCGGTGACATTGCCGGAACTGACCACAGGTCCGGGCGTTTTATTGATGGTGACCGCATACACGCCGTTGCCAGTCAGATTGTTCATCATATCGCGGGCCGTTACCGTGACGCTGTAAGTACCTGCAACCGGCAGGCTCCAACTGATCAAACCTGCTGAGCTGATACTCATGCCGCTCGGCGCGCCGCTCAGCGTTACGGTGGTTGGATTGACGTCGGTGACATGAATCGGGAAACTCAATGGCTGCCCGGCGGTACCGCTCTGACTGCCGGAACTGACTACCGGCGCAGTGCTGCCAGCAACGAAGACGCTGTAGACGCCCTGCCCGCTCAAACCGGTCTTGCTGTCGGTTGCCACTACATTGACCGTGTAATTGCCGACCACCGGCGTGGCCCAGCTCACTACTGCATTGCTGGATACGCTCATGCCGGCCGGCGCGTTCTGCAGGCTCATAGTGTAGGCATTGCTGGCGGTGACGCTGACGTTAAAACTCAATGCCTTGCCGGCGATGGCGCTGATCGATATGCCGCCACGGACGGCCGGCGCTGAAGCCACCGTCAGACCGGTCAGGGTATTGATCAATGCTGCTGCATTCGGACTGCCGAGTCCGCTCGGAGCGTCATAGCCACGGGTCGCACTGCAAATCGCGCAGCTGGCGTCACTGCCAGTGGTGACATCAGCGAAAACGCTGGCATAGGTACTGGCAGTACTGGCAATCTGCGTGTACAGCGCCGCGTGAGGATCACCCAGCATCGGTTTGCCAGCCTGGGTGCGCATCGCATTCACAATCGCCGTCAGACCTGCCCACTGTGGAGTAGACAGACTGGTTCCGCCGCCGGTTACCCAACTGACCTGACAGAAGCTGCAGGTGGCCTGATTCGGAATCACCGCCACGTACTGTCCGGAATTCGGATCGGCATTGAATGACACGTCGGCAACGGCGCGTTTGCCATAGTTCTGCATACCGGGCACTTTATTGTTTTGATAGAGCGGGGTTGGCTCAAAGGCGCTCACGCCACCGCCGGTTTTTGACCACACCACTTCCGAACGGCTACCGGTTCCGCTGTAAGTCAAAGTGGTACCGCCAACGGCCACGACATAAGGGGACGATGATGGCCAGCTGACACCCGCACCACTGTCGCCAGTCGACGCGAAATAACTCATGCCCTTGGACTGGAAGTAACTGTCCGCAGCCAACACGTAGCTGCCCTCGGTGCCACCAAAACTCATCGAGACCACGCCAGGCCCCATCAGATTGGCCAGTCCAATGGCGCCGCTCATTGTTGGGACGGTCGCATCGGCGGACTCAATCAGAACCAGGCGCGCCAGCGGCGCGATCGCGTGGGCCCATTGCACATCCATCGCAATCTCCACCGCCCAGTTGGCATCGTATTTAGGTACGGTGGCGGTCATGCTGCCCGCGTTACTGCTTTGCACTTTATAGAAGTCACAACCGTTGGCACTTGGCGCGGCCAGCGGCAGACTGGCATTGACTGGCAGGCTGCGGGTGGTGCAGGCTGGCAGCCCGAACAGTTGACTGAAGGCGCCCAACTCGCTGGCCACCATCGGATCGTCGTAAGCGTCGATCAAATAAATGGTCTGCCCGGCACCATACTGCGCCAGCTGCGCTGCACTGAGATTGCTGAAACTCGAAGGAAGGGTCGCCAGGCCGTAAGCTGCGCGAACCTGCGCCGGCGAATAAGTTGCCGTGGTGCCGGTTGCGCCGTGGGCCGAGATATCTGCCGTGGTTCCGCGTACCAGTTGCGCCATGCGCATCTGCCGTGTCGGCAACTGCTGGGCCTCTTCCGGAATCTGTTTGATTGACGGTGGCAGAACTCTGGACAGCGACATGCCACCGGCATCCAGGCCATCTGGCGGCTCGGGCAGCACCGCTGCCAGGTGATAAGTAGGCTGGATTGTCACGGCAGCACTGGTGACTGCGTTGGCACCGGCCATCCCAAAAACGGTGACTCCGGTAGTAATGTCGGCCGGGGCGCTGGTGGACTGTGCGGCAGAGACGCTGCTGCCAGCGCTGCTGCCAGCGCTGTTGCCAACGCTGTTACCAAGACTGTTGCTGGAACCACCGCAGGCGGATAACAGCGCGATAACACTGGTGCTCAATAACAGTGCGCCAGATTTGCGAAGGGAGATCTTGTTTGACAGCATGGCTTGATTCACTTTCTCAGTGGCCAAGGCGTACTGCCTGACAAGTCGGTGCACCGTCAAAATAACAACGTTCACCAACCTGGCAACCCCGCTACCATGGCGCACTGCGCTTTAGGCCGGAGGCTTTGCGTCCCCGCATTTCGACGGGTTTGCCTTGGAATTCTTAGGGATATTTTTTTGCAATCCCAGCGTTAACTGAAATTGCTCAGCGGCAATAGTAGCGGAAATATTTGCTTACAACAAGTAAAATCGGTGGACATCCGCAAATATTTTAATTCGGCCGAAAACACCCTTTAATCAATCCAGTCCGTGATTTCAAAGCAATAAATAGTTAGAATATAAAAGTCGCAAATAGATCTTTTATAGATATTTAAAGCAGTAATAAACTTTTATAGATCTGTAATACATATTTATTGACTTATATATTTTTATTGATAATATAGCTTTAATTAAACCTGTAATAATTTTAATTTGCTCTTAAAGATCTATTTAAAGCTTTTATGGAATCCATAAATAATACCGCCGAACTGGAATTGCAGCTTGGTGAAAACGTAAAACGCCTCCGCTTACAAAAGAACATCACACGTGAGGACCTGTCGTCCCAGTCTGGTGTCAGTGTGACTGCACTCAAAAACCTGGAAAACGGCAGCGGTGCCAATCTCAGAACCCTGATCAAGGTACTGCGTACCCTGGGCAAAGAAGGATGGCTGGCGACCCTGTCACCGGCCGCAACAATTAATCCGATGCAGCTGCTGCGTGGCGCCGGACGCCGCGGCCAGCAACGCCAACGCGCCAGAACCACCCGTCCAGGAAATCAGCATGGCGACAACTAAAAAACCAAAGGCCTACAAACACGTCGATCTTGTCGAAGTCTATGTCTGGAACCAACTGGTTGGCGCGGTTGCGCTCGATCCAGCCTACGGGTACTACGCTTTCGCTTTCGACGCCAGGTTCAGGCGCTCTGGCATTGACCTGTCGCCCTTGAAGATGTCAATTACTGCGCCAGACGAGGTCTGGTTATTTACGGATCTGCCAGAAATCACCTACAAACGCCTGCCTGCCATGCTGGCTGATTCGCTGCCCGATGACTTCGGCAATGCCCTGATCAACCGCTACATGGCCGACAACGGTATTGCTGCCGATCAGGTTACGGCACTGGATAGGCTCGCCTACATGGGCAAACGCTCGATGGGTGCGCTGGAATTCAAACCCCAGACCGGGCCTGGTAACAAAAAGCCCTTCGCCATTGATCTGGGCAAACTGGTGCAGGAGGCGCGTAACGCGGTTCACGGCATCCTGGACTGTGATGAACAAACCAGTGCGGCCCTGCGCAGCACTATTGACGTGGGCACCTCAGCCGGTGGCGCGCGCGCCAAAGCGGTGATCGCCTGGAATCCCGACAGCAAGGAAATCCGCTCCGGACACGCTGACGTCGAAGCCGGGTTCAGCCACTGGTTGCTCAAATTTGATGGCATGGACGTTGACCGTAGCTTGAATACCGGCAAACATTTCGGTCGCATTGAGTATGCCTACTACCTGATGGCGATTGATGCCGGCATAACGATGTCTGAATCTCAGCTGCTTGCGGAAAATGGCCGGGCGCACTTCATGACCAAACGGTTCGACCGTGCTGATGACAACAGCAAACATCATCTGCAAACCCTGTGCGCGATGGCCCACGTCGATTACAAAAAAAAGGCGAGCAACAGTTATTCCCAACTGTATATGACGATCAAGGCGCTGAATTTGCCACGCAGCGCCATGGTCGAGGCGTTCCGTCGCATGGTCTTTAATGTGATGGCAAAAAACTGTGATGATCACTCGAAGAATTTTTCGTTTTTGCTCAAGCAGGGCCAGCCCTGGGCACTGGCACCGGCTTACGACATCACTCATTCCTACGATCCAAACAGCGAATGGGTAGCGCAGCATCTGATGTCGGTGAACGGCAAATTTGCTGATTTTACGGTCGATGATCTGTATGCCGATGCAGACCGGTTCGGAATTGGCGAGATCAAATCCCTGATCCGGACGACAGCCGATGTGCTGTCCCGATGGGAAGACTACGCCCGCAAGGCAGGAATTACCTCCACGGACGAAATTGAACGCATCAGGAAAGACTTTTGGCTGCCGCAGGTCTAGCCACCGCAGAGTTTACGCGTGGATCTGCGAATCGTAGCCAATTTCAATTGCAGAAAAGTCGCGCTGAAAGCTGGACCGGTCGACGATCACCCGGCTGTTGATCGGCACGATCTCGGCACTGCGTATCACCTCAACCTGCATCGATTCCGACAGCGACGAGAGCATGCCTCCGGCCTGATAATGAAAGCGCGTGCGCAACATGTCGCCGGCCCGGACATCAAGCGGCTGCGCGAGCGGGAATGCCATATAGCGATTGAGCCAATTGATACTCGATGAAGTTTCCGGCACCAGCGCCAGAATATTTTTGGTGATAAAGCGCAGCGCGTTGACCGTGCCGTCGCGGCGGATCATGAACGAACCTTCCCACGCAATATCGAGTGAATTGGCCTGTTCGAAATCCATCGTGCTGTACAGCGAAGGGAGCGACAGCTCAATCGTTCCCGGCGCATCGCCAGACAGTTCCTGTACCTGAATAATCGGCGCGTGATAGCCGTGAAAATCGTAATCCTGCTGCAAAGGCTGGACTGCCATCAATACTGCGGTAGGAATCATGATTGGCAACGGGCCGCCAAATTTTGCGAGATAGCGGCGTTTAAACGACTCGACCATTTCGATCTGCTTTTCGCGCAGCATCGCAACATGAATCATTTCGCAAATCATTACATCTACCGGTTCTGGCGGCAGATATTCAAACGCATTCGCCTCGACCACTTCGACTTTGTGACCGTTGGGATTTTTCGCCAGCAGTTTGCGCGATTCGGCAACCAGCTCCGGATTCATTTCGACACACCAGACCTTGGCAGCCTTGGCCGCTGCAAACCAGGACAGCACGCCAGTACCACCGCCCAGTTCCAGCACCTTGGCACCCGGGAACACGACGTAATCAATCGCGGCTTTGAAATTTTCCATGCGATTGCGATCCATCAGCATGCTGTGGTGGTATTGCAGCGGGATGAACTGGCCCAGATAACATTGCTCTGCCTGGCTTTCGGTCAACATGAGAATCCTTTTTATGAATTGATGTGCGCCTTCATTATCTAATCCCCCCATGATATTGAAAGCCAGATCAGCACGGGCTTTAGGCCTCAGTTCAGAATCGGGCCGGCTGGAATAAAATCCCGGCCTGCATGATGTTTTTGAATCTATGCTAAATTGGCGCCGGTCCAAAAGAAGCAAATCAACAATACATCTCAGGGAGAGCTCGCATGATTTCAACAGTTTTTTTACGCAATGCCGCGTTCGCATTAATCACAGCGGTTTCGGCACTGACTTTGGTTACACCGGCATCGGCAGCCGCGCCGATGGTCAAAACTTCCGCACCGGGTTATTACCGCGTGATGCTGGGCGACTTTGAAGTCACCGCCTTATCCGATGGCACCGTGCAACTGCCGATGGATAAAGTATTGACGGGAATTTCACCGGCAGACTTTGACAAGGCCATGAAGAAATATCATCTGACCAATCCGGTCGATACGTCGGTCAATGCTTATCTGATCAATACCGGCAGCAAACTGGTGCTGATCGATACCGGCGCCGGCAGTCTGTTTGGCCCGACGCTGGGCAAGCTGGTCGCCAATCTGAAGGCCGCAGGCTATCAGCCGGAACAGATTGATGAAATCTATATCACCCACATGCACGGCGACCATATCGGTGGTTTGACGGCAAACGGCATGGCGGTGTTTCCGAATGCGATCGTCCGCTCGGATCAGCGCGACGCAGATCAATGGCTGTCCGCAGAGAAAATGGAAAAAGCACCAGCCGATAAGAAAGACGGCTACCAGCACGCGATCGACGCCTTCAAACCGTATATCGCAGCCGGACATTTCAAACCGTTTAACGGCACGACCGAACTGGTTCCTGGCGTCAAGGCAGTCGCCGCCTATGGCCACACACCGGGACACACAATCTACGAAGTGGAAAGCAAGGAACAAAAGCTGATGTTATGGGGTGATCTGATGCATGCCGCAGCCGTGCAGTTTGAACGTCCGACTGTTGCCGTGCATTTTGATTCAGACAGCAAGGCAGCCATTGCCGAGCGTCAGAAAGCTTACGCAAGCGCGGCGAAAGAAGGTTATCTGATTGGTTCTGCGCATTTGTCATTCCCCGGTCTGGGGTATTTGCGTGCTGAGGGTAAGGGCTATGTCTGGATACCGTTGAATTACGTAGCGCTGCCTTAATGCCTTAAAGTTTTGCAGCCTGGCGTATTCAACATTATGAGTACACCAGGCCAGCCCGATCAGTCTTTCAAAATGGGCTGCTGCGGTGATCCAGTTGATAGGCTCTCGCCAGTTTTTGCTGGGTACTTGAGCGACGCATCATTTCACTCAGTTGCGCCATGCGCGGTTGCGTAATATCGCGAATCTTTTTGTCATCGGCCAGAATTTTTTTCAAGACGCTGACCTTCCGCTCACGCTCTTCTTTTTCAAGACGCACCGGCACATCGTTATCTTTGATGACTTGAACCTGCATGCTGCAGTCGTGCTCCAGCGTGGCCAGCAACTGCCAGTCACTGCTTTGTGCTGCGCTGACCATTTCTGCCGTAATCTGCGCAACGTTCTCGTAGACTGCGATTAATTCTCTACTATTCATTTTGCACTCACAATACACAAATCCAACTACCAATCCTTGTCAAAAACAAAGAACTTAAACCGCGATAAAACCAGCCTTGCGCGGGGCCAGTGCATCTCTGGGCGCATTCATCTGCGGTTCGTCACCACCCTCTTTACTGTCCTTTTTCGGCCCAATCACTTCCCATGCGCTGCGCAGCTCACTCAATAAATTCTTGCACTCGGTTAGCTTGTCGGATTCATTATTCAGATTGGCCAGCAACAGTTGCTTGACGATATAGCCGTACAAGGCATCCAGATTTTGCGCCAGTTCACCGCCGACTTTTTTATTCAGACTGGCCCGCAAACCGGCGTCCACAATCGATATCGCATGCGAGATCGATTTACCTTTTTCAGAGATCATGCCAGCGCTCATTTGCAGGCTTGCATTGCTGATGGCAACAATCGCGCCGTCAAACAGCATCATGATTAATTTGTGCGAATCTGCTGCCAAAACGCCGGATTCTATATTCATGGAAGAATAGGCGTTAGCTGCCTTTTTGGAAGAATATTCAAACATACAATCCTTTGTGTTTAGTCTTTGGTTTCGAGATCAACGCGACAGCGCTGCCAATTGTTGCGTCAGGAATTGACTGGTCCCATTCAGCTGGCTGATAGTCACATCCAGTGCCGTAAATTCAGCCTGATAATTTGCCTGAATTGACGCCAGCTGGATATTTTTTTCTGCAATGCTTTTTTCGATGGCGGCGGTATTGGCACTTAATTCCTTGGTCCGCGAAGCAATCTGACCCGTGGAACCCAGCACAGTGGACAACAGCGAATTCAATTGATTGGCATAGCCCTGGGTATAACTGACCGTGCCACGATCACCCAGTGCGCCGCCGATAACTTTGATCTGCAGCCCGGACGAGCCATCACTGGTCGCACCGGCCAGCGATTGACCGGTTCCAACACCAGCCACGCCATTGATGGTGCCGACCACGTCCAAACCTGCAGCGACTGTCGCTGCGCCACCGCCATTGATATTTGATTCGCCGTTACCACCAGAAATTGTGGCTGAGGAAGCCGAACCATATTTATTTGAAGTGATCGATATGATGCCGGCATTTTGCGACACCGTCGCAGTAGAACCGGCAGCGGAAAAAGTAGCGTTACTGTTAATGGCTGACTGAATTGCCGCCGCCAGACTGGTACTCGTATAGGTACCGGCGGCCACAGTAATATTGGATGCGGCGCCGTCCAACTGAATCTGCAGACCATCGTTGACGCCGGCCGTAATGGTCGTTGTCGTCGGCGCTGCAAATCCGGTCGTGCTGGCCTGCGTGGCGAGCTGGCTGATATTGACCTTATAGGTTCCCGGCTTGGTCAACAGCGACGAGGCACTGGTATAGGACAACAGGCTGTCCGTGGTAGTGCCCTGGGTGGTAAACATTCCACCGATACCCTGCGGATTGGCAGCGATCGCGGACTGCAATTTGCTGCTGTCAACGCTCAGGCTGCCATCACGCTGGAACGTGACACCAATTTGCTCGAGCTTGGACGCGGTACTTGGCGCACCAACAATCGGGGACAGCAACGCATTGCGGATCTGGGTCTGTATGGTGAGCACACTGTTTTCACCATTCAGACTTGCCGACTGCTTGGTGGTGGCATTGTAGGCCGTGGCGTCACTGAAGGTTTTATTGATGGCGTTATAGGCAGTCACAAAACTGTTGACTGCAGCAACTGCCGCTGAGCTGCTTTGTGCCACAGTGACATTGGTTGGGGTGCCTGCATTTGTTTTCAATAAATTCAGGGTCACGCCGGAAATGACGTCTGATACTGAATTGCTGGTTTTGGTAATCGCAACTCCGTCCACCTTGAAATTCGCATTTTTTGCGGTGATGGTCTCGGTTAAATTTTGCGTTCCTGCCGGGTCCTGATTCAACAGCGTTCCCAGTGCAGCATCGCCACTGGTGGAAATCTTCAGACTGTTGGCGGCACCCATATTGTTGACGGACAGGGAAAGCCGGTAAGGTGTATTGCTGCCGTCATTGACGATGGTTGCGGTCACGCCGGCATTGGCCTTGTTGATCGCATCGCGAATGCCGGTCAGAGAATTGTTCGAACTGTCGATCGTGATGGTTTTGACACCCGAACCGCCACTGGTATAACCGGCACCGGTATAAGTCCCGTTTGCGCCCAGGGTACCGCCGGAAATCGTACCGAAATCGAGTGAAATCGTTCCATTGCCAATAGGCGCGGTACTGCTGTTCTGACCCGCCGTCACCAGTTTTTGAGCTTGCGCCAACTGAGTAACTTCCAGTGCGTACGTGCCGGCCGTCGCATTGCTGCTGGCCGTAGTCTGCGCCACAGTCGCATCGGCCACGCTGGCGTTCACATTCTGGAATTTGGTGATGTCGGTCAAACCTTGTACCGCTGTCTGAAACTGGGACAGCGCACCACTCAGGGTGCCGTAGGCAGTGAGGGTAGTCTGGATTGCGGCTTCCTGAGTTTGCAGCAAGACGACAGGTCGGCCTTCGACTGCCATCAGTTTACTTACAATGCCCGTGACATCCAAACCAGAACCAACACCAGCTGATGTAATCGTACCGGTCGTCGTCATAATCGGCTCCAAGTCATACTTAATTTGACAGCTACTATAACCAGTTTTCAGTCAGCGCAGAATCCACGTGAGAGGTGGATTAACACCTCTGTTTATTGATTTAAGCGTGTGCAAAAAAAATGGGTAACTTTAATAAATCCTGAAAAATGAGAGCAAAACTGCACGCTGTCGATTTAATCGGAAAAAATAGAACCAGCTCTAAACCTGGTGGTGAATGAGCTTGCCGAGTTTTTGATCCAGCATATGGGACAGCTGCAACAACTCTTTGGAAGGAATCTGGCGTATCACTTCCTGGGTTTTCTGATCAACCACGTTGACAATGACGCGGCTCGATTCCTGATCAATGGTAAATTGCACACCCTGACCGCTGGCGCTGAACGACTGATTGATGTCTTTGACTGCCTGTTTGATTTGCTCGAGGCTCGGTTGCTGAGAACTTCCTGCCTGCGCTCCTGCCTGCACCACGGGGCCCTTTGGCGCACCAGTCTGTGCGACAACAACAGGCGCAGCAATGCCTTCTGTTGCGGATCCAGAAGAGCCACTCTGCACAACAGGAACCTTCACGTCACCGACAGCGACGTTCGTTGCGCTACCCAGAGAATTGATGTCCATAATTTATTCTCCAACCGATTTCCGAAACCAACTTCCAAAGCCGAATTCCCCAACCGGTTTACGATTGGGGAACCTGGCTACTACTCATCATTACATTACTGCCTGTAAAACTGACCAACCATTCAAAAACTTATCTCAACAAAGTCAGCACGCCGTTTGGCAACTGATTAGCCTGTGCCAACATCGCTGTACCGGCTTGGGACAGGATCTGACCACGAGACAGATTTGCTGTTTCTGTCGCAAAGTCGGCATCTTGCACCCGGCTACGCGCAGCAGAGACGTTTTCTGAAGTCGTTTGCAAACTGTTGATGGTTGAAGTGAAACGATTTTGCAACGCACCCAAAGAACCGCGTAAGGAGTTAATGTAATTTAACGCCGAATCAATCGACTGGATACCGGCATTTGCGCCAGAAGGAATCCCGTTGGTCAGTGTTGTAACGTCAATTGCCGACACTGCACTTAAGGTACTGCCGACTGAAGTATTAGCCGTATCAAACAGACCGGAAGTGGCAACACTGGTAGAGACGGTAAAGGAAGAAGGACCGTTAAATTTCACCGTCGCGCCAACCGTTGCCGCATCACCTGCACCACCACCGGTAGCTGCCAGGGTTACCGCTGTACCGGCAGCGCCAGTACTGGTTGTTCCTGTCAATCCGACTGTCGAGGCAGACAGATTGATGACACCGACATCGTAACCTTGCGACTGAACCAGAGAAATTTTACCGGTTGTCAAGTCAGCAGTTGCGGTAATACCTGTGCTGCCGGTTTGCGCATTGATCTGTGTCGCCAGTCCGCCAACGTCAGTTGCTGTTGCCAGCGTTGCTGTGACAGTGATTGGGTTGGCAGTACCGCCTGACAATGGTGTACCTTGGATTTTCAGGCTTACAGTACCTGCTGTAAATGAGCTCAATGTTGCTGTTGTCGAAGCAGTTGCTGACACGCCGGTGGTACCGGACGCGGCATTGACTGCGGCGGCTACGGCAAAACCGGAGGCACCGGCAGTCAGTGTCGTATTTGGAATCGTGACAGATGCGCCGTTACCTTGGATTGTCAAAGCCTGGGCCAGAAATACGTTGGCCTGAACAGTACCAGTTGTAGTCGAAGCATGAGCCTGAGTCAAAGTTGTTGTGGCAGTAGCTGCATTTGCGCCAACTGCATAGTTACCAATCGACGTTGCCTGAGCGTTACCGATCGAAAAATTGATGGTTTGATTTGCATTGGCACCAACCTGGAACTGCGCATTGTTCAATGTACCGTCCAGAATGTTCAAGCCGTTGAACTGGGTGGTATTGGCAATACGGTTGATCTCCTGCGTATCCTGGCTCACTTCAGCCTGCATGGATGAACGATCTGATGCGGAGTTGGTACCGTTGGCTGCCTGCACTGCCAGAGTACGGACACGTTGCAACAGGTCAGTGATCGTGCCGAGGCCGCCCTCAGCTGTTTGCGATAATGAAATACCGTCATTGGCGTTACGTGCAGCTTGTGTCAAACCGTTGACTTGTGAAGTCATCCGTTGCGAAATCGCCAAACCGGCAGCATCATCTTTAGCACTGTTAATGCGCAGACCCGATGACAAACGTTGAATCGACGTCGCCAGAGACATTTGGTTCGTGTTCAGATTCCGTTGAGCATTCAGCGAAATTAGATTGGTGTTGATTGTATCGGACATGGTATTTCTCCTTACCTAAGTTGTTTAATATGGCGAAAGCCTTAAACTTTGGTCTGCCCTGCTGTTACTGCACGACCGCCGTTGCAATTGATATCGGTCGTCTTTTATAAATATTGAATGCTAAATTATTTTTTTTGACTCTAAAGTTTTTCGATCTACTACGTTCATCGGCAGTTTTTGAAAATACTTTAGGGTGAAATTAACTGTTTTTTTTAACGAATCGCTCGTTAAAACAAGACAGAATGATCACTAAGTGTCGAGAGTGACAACGCCAAATGATTGAAAGACTTATCGAAAAATCACTTAATCGTCGCAATTGCAGAATTGCTGTCCGCCAGCCTGGTATGCAGTTCACTGACGATGGCATCGATCAGCACTTCCCAACCCTGCTCCCAGCTCTTGTTAAAGATGCGCTGGCTTGAATACCACTGATTTTCTTCGGTCCCGAAGCTTTGCCAGTCAAAGCCGGACATTAACACCCAGGTCGGCACCCCACATGCAGAGGAAAGAATGCCGGAGGTGGTAGGTGCCGAGATCACCAGATCCAGTGCCGACATCAAGGCAGCTGACTCTGCCAGATCATCGAACAGGTCCACATCCTTAAAGACATGCACCGGCACGCCGGTCGCTGCGGTAATTCTGGCCAGCTCACTGGTGCAGTCATCGTATTGCAGATTAATGAACTGCACACCCGGCACTGCCAGTATCGGTGCCCACTGGTCTATCGTGCTGCAATAGAAGGCGCGCTCGCCGATCATATTGCCGCTTCGCCAACTGATACCGACTTTCAGTTCCGGACCGAGCTGCGCCAGGCGCTCTTTCCAATGCTGCACACGCTCTGGCTTAAGCTGCAGGAAGTGGTGGTCGCGCGGGAAACTGGCCAGCGTGGGCCGCAGCCAGCGCGCGATCGAGCCAGCGGCCGATTGCAGGTCGATCGGCACATTCAGGCTGCCCAGTATGTGCTGATCCTCGACATCGACGACGATCGCGCCTGGAAAACTCATTGAAAACAGCGGGATCAATTTTTTGGCGCAGGCAAAGACACATTGTCTGGCGCTGGCAACCAGATCAGCATACATGCTGGCATACATGATCTGGTCGCCAATACCCTGCTCGGCCCACACCAGAACAGTTTTGTCTTCCAGTGATTCACCCATCCACCACGGGTAGGAATAATATCTTCTGGCCACGGAATCCAGCTTTTTCGAGAAGCGATGCTCATACCCGGCCCAACCGTCAGCCAGATTGCTGCGCGCCAGATTGACCGTACCGAGCAAAAAATGAACGTTTGAATTGGTCGTATCCAGACTGATCGAATGCAGCAGAAACTGCTCGGCTTCCTCATACTCGGCTCGTTCGGCGCAGGCCGCACCTATATAGTAGTAAGCGCTGGCGCAATGCTCATCGAGACTGATCGCCTTCAAACTGTTTTCCACCACCACATCATATTTTTTCAAATAGATGTGCGCCGCGGCCAGATTAATATACCCAAACAGGTAGTTGTCGTTGAGCCGCAGCGCTTGCCGGAAACAATCGATCGCCCGGGCAAATTCATTCTGCAGCATGAATGCCGAACCCAGATTATCAATCGCCTCGACATAGCCGGGCCGGAACGACAGCGACTGCTCAAAACAGTGCTGCGCCTCTACATAATGCTGCAACTCCATCAGCAGCACGCCGAGATTGAGATGCGCTTCCGGGTAGTCGGGATTGAGTTGAATCGCGGTCCGGTAACAGGAGATTGCCAGCTCGACGGCGCCGCGGTCTTTGTACAGCATGCCGAGGTTACTGAAATAAAACGCATTCGATGAATCTTCCGCGATAGATTGCTTCATCAAGTCTTCGGCAACATCGAACTGTTTTAGTTGATAGGCAATCACCCCGAGAAAATGCAGGGCGTCCGGCTGCCGCGGTTGGCTGTGCAATACCGACTCGTAGACTTGTTGCGCCTGTTGCAGCTGGCCTTGTTGATGGAGACTTTTGGCCTGGTCGATGGCAAGGGCGATTGCTGCAGACTGAGCGGCGCTGCTGTCGGTCAGGGTGGCAGCGCGGGCCGCACAACAGTGTTTATATTTTTTCCCGCTGCCACATGAACAGGGATCATTTCGCCCAAGTTTGCTCATGCGCGCCTGACTCTGGTTCATGGTCGACATCTCAGGCTATCCTCGTCCCGAGAATGATCAGCTCTCTGATCTCATGCTGCATGGCCTGTTCGGTTCTGGTAATGCGCTCAATCGAATCGATCTGGATTGATGGGCCGATCAGGGCGGGGACGGCATCGGCAGCGGTGAAGCGCGATGGTCCTTTTCCAGCCAGCGGTCCTTCAGAACAGATGAAGCAGTTTTCTTCCACTTTGGTGCCGCTGCCGTCACCCCATGATCCCTGCTCAAAGGTCCTGGAAAACAATTTGCCGCCAGGTTTGAGGACGCGCGTCATTTCACCGTAGATACGCAGCGAGGATTTATAGCTGTTGCAGTAGACGCATTCGTGATCGATGACGGCGTCGAACTGCCGGTCCGCGAACGGCAATTTTTCGATCTCGGCGACATGCAGGGAACCCCTCGCCCGCCAATCGGGAATTTCCTGATCCAGCCGGGTGCTGGCCTGATCAATGGCCGACTGCGATCCGTCGATGCCAACAAAACTGAATCCTTCGCGGGCCAGAAACCAGATATTGGCACCCGGACCGCAACCAACTTCCAGAATATGAATATCCTGACGCTGCGGCTTGTTGTAGAAATTTCGCGCGACGAAACGAATCAAATCTTCACTCGGGTATTTGCCCCAGCTCTGACTGGTAAACACTTTTTCCCATACCGAATTAAACATATCGTTCTCCTAAGTCGCTCGCTGTTCGTGGCTATGCGTTTGCTCCAGCGTATTGGCATGCAGGATATACGTTTCCGAAGCCGGCAGATTGCCCTGCTCGCGGCATGCCAGACCCAAATAGCGATAGGCCTTCGCATGCCCAGGATCAAGCTTGATCGCCGTCATGCAATGGGCAGAGACGGCGGTCAGATTGTTCAGCTCAAAATAAGTCGCTGCCAGACTGGTATGTGCCTGTGGGTTTGAGCCATCCAATTCAATGGCACGCTCGCAATATTGTATTGATCCGGGGAAGTCACGCAGAGCCCACAGACATTGGCCAATCTGCTGACAGGCCTGCCCGTTGTCCGGCTCGATTGCCAGGGTTTTGCGGCAGTACTTCACTGCCAGGGCATAGTTTCCGACATAAAAATAAGCCAGGCTCAATTGCAGACAGGCTTGTGCATAGTCGGGCTTGAGCTCGATGGCCTGATGAAACGAGTTGATCGCAGTCTGATATTTTTTCTGCCGCAGTGCCAGCAGACCGACCTGAAAAACAAACAGGGCATTGCTGCGGTCAAGCTGCAAGGCGCGCCCCATCAGTTTTTCGGCCTGGTCGTACTCTTGATTCAAAACGGCGATCAGACCGAGGTAATAGAGTGCCAGTGAATGATTCGGCTGCCGCTCCAGCAGGCTGGTGAACAGGCTGCTGGCCTCGGCGTGCAATCCCTGCCGATACCGATCCAGTCCCAATTCAAAGCACGCGCCGTCCTGCCACGCCCCGACAGGAATGGCAGCAGCCAGTTCGCGTTCCAGACAGCAGTGTTTGTATTTGTTCCCACTGCCACAGGGACAGGGATCATTGCGTCGCGCCAGAATAAGTTCACCTTGGGTTGGATTATGGCGTGCAGCCATTGACTTGAGCTTATTGTAAATAAGTGTTCAAACTTTTAATACCGGAACAGAGCTACTCCAGCAGCTCAATTGTCCTGACCATGGCGGGCTTGGACACAATAGCGTTAGCAATTCACCATGTTTTATCGAAAAACACGCAACGCAACGGGTTGAATCCATTTGCAGTCCTGAATATCCCGGCCTTTTTCGCGGATGGGCGGCCACCGACTTTGACTAAACTCGTGACTAAACTCATGACTAAACTCATGACTAAACTACAGTGATCATGTTGTTCCTGCAATTTCAGCATTCACCAAGAGGAAGCAATCTTTGAAGATATTGGCACTCATTCCGGCACGTGGTGGTTCGAAGGGTATTCCGCGCAAAAACATCCGCACACTGGCCGGCAAACCATTGATTGCCTGGACCATTGAGGCGGCGCTGCGCTGCCCTGCCCTGTCCAGTGTGGTGGTCAGCACGGACGATCCGGAAATTGCCGCAATCAGCACACAGTGCGGTGCCTCGGTGCCGTTTATGCGTCCGCCGGAACTGGCCCAGGACGACACGCCAGGTATGGCTGTGGTCCTGCATGCGCTACAGCATTTACCCGAATTCGATGCGGTCCTGCTGCTGCAACCGACCTCACCACTGCGCAGCAGTGCTGACATCGACGCGATTCTGGCCATGGCCGCCGAACAGCAGGCCCAGTGCATCGTGTCGATTGCCGAGCCACCGCATTCGCCCTACTGGATGGTCAGCCTGAACGGGGACCAGCGCATCAAAAAAATTATTGACCTGCCGGATGTCACCCGACGCCAGGCTTTGCCCGCAGCATATGCAATCAATGGCGCGCTGTATTTTGCGCGCTGCGACTGGTTGCGCGACCAGCAAAGTTTTTTGACTGAGGACACCCTGGGCTATGTCATGCCGCCGGAAAGATCGCTCGACATTGACACGCCACTCGATTGGAAAATCGCAGAACTACTTTTATCGGAAACGCCGTGAGCAAAATATTGGTAACTGGTGCAGATGGATTTATCGGTTCGCACCTGACCGAGGCGCTGGTGCGCGCCGGTCATGAGGTGCGCGCCTTCGTGTTGTACAACTCGTTCAATTCCTGGGGCTGGCTGGATCACTGCGCCGAAGACGTCAAAGGAAAATTCGAAGTTTTTTGCGGCGACATTCGCGATCCGAACGGCGTGCGCAAAGCCATGCAGGATTGCGACGCCGTGCTGCATCTGGCAGCGCTGATTGCCATCCCGTATTCGTATCATTCGCCAGATACCTATGTCGATACCAATATCAAGGGCACACTGAATGTGGTGCAGGCAGCACGCGACCTGGGGGTCGGCAAAGTCATCCACACCTCCACCAGTGAAGTGTATGGCACGGCCCAGTTCGTTCCGATTACCGAACTGCATCCGCTCGAAGGCCAGTCACCGTACTCGGCCAGCAAGATCGGCGCAGATCAGTTGGCGATGTCGTTCTATCGCTCCTTCGGTACCCCGGTCGGCATCGTGCGGCCGTTCAATACCTATGGACCGCGACAGTCAGCGCGCGCCGTGATCCCGACCATCATCACGCAAATCGCCAGCGGGCAGCGCAAAATCAAGCTGGGGGCGATTCATCCGACCCGCGATTTCAATTATGTCAGTGATACCGTGAGCGGATTTATTGCCGCCCTCAACTCTGCCAATTCGATCGGCGAAGTGATTAATATCGGCAGCAATTTCGAAATCTCGATTGGCGACACGGCAAAAACCATCGCCGAGCTGATGGGCGTCGAGATCGAACTGATCAGCGACGAACAACGCCTGCGTCCCGAAAACAGCGAGGTGGAACGTTTGTGGGCAGCCAATGACAAGGCGCACAGCTTGCTGGACTGGACGCCGCAGTTCGCCGAACGCAGCGGCCTGATGCGGGGCTTAAGAGAAACCATTAACTGGTTCTGCATGCCGGAAAATCTGGCCGTCTATAAAGTCGACATCTATAACATTTAAGAAAAGTGCGGCCATGACCCAGTCAGATCAACTCGTTGGCACTATTCTCCACGCGATCCAGCAGGTAGTTGGCACGCAGCGCGCCGCCCTGCATGAGCCTGCGCTGCACGGCAACGAGTGGCGCTACCTCAAGGAATGTCTGGACACCAACTACGTTTCTTCAATCGGAAAATTCGTCAACCAGTTCGAGCACGAGCTGGCCGACTACACCGGTGCGCAACACGCCGTGGCGGTGGTCAACGGCACTGCCGCGCTGCACGTGGCGCTGATGTTGGGTGGGGTGTTGCGCGATGACGAGGTACTGATTCCCAGCCTGACCTTTGTTGCCACCGCCAATGCAGCCGCGTACCTCGGCGCGATCCCACACTTTGTCGACAGTAACGAAGGCACGCTGGGCGTCGATCCGCTGGCGCTGCGCAACTACCTCGAAAAATGCACGGAAATGCGCAACGGCAGCTGCATCAATATCAATACCGGGCGGGTGATTCGCGCACTGGTGCCGATGCACACCTTTGGTCACCCGGTCGATATCGATGGCCTGCTGGCCGTCGCGCATGACTTTCATCTGATACTGATTGAAGACGCCGCGGAATCACTGGGCAGCCGCATCAACGGTCGTCATACCGGAACCTTCGGACTGCTGGGCACCCTGAGCTTCAACGGCAACAAGGTGATCACCACCGGCGGCGGCGGCGCGATTCTTTGCAATGACGATGAGCTGGCCAAGCGCGCCCGGCATATTACGACCACGGCCAAACAGCCACACCGCTGGGAATTCAACCACGACCAGATCGGCTTCAATTACCGCATGCCGAATATCAATGCGGCCCTGGGCTGTGCGCAGCTCGAACAGCTGGATGATTTTCTGGTCGCCAAGCGCGCCTTGTTTACCCGCTATCAGGCCGCCTTTGCCGACATACCGGAAGTGCGCATCATGCAGGAACCAAACGGTTGCACCAGCAATTATTGGCTGCAAACGCTGCTGATTGACGAGGCCACCAGCAAGGCGCAGCCAGGCTTGCGCGATCTGATTCTGGAAGCCGGCCACGAGCACGGCATCCAGATTCGACCGGCATGGCAACTGCTGCATACCCTGATCCCGTTTCAACAATGTCCGCACATGCCGTTGACGCTGGCCAAATCGCTGCAGCAAAGAATCATTAATCTGCCCAGCTCGGTTGGGATCGCAAAAGATAAGGGCTAAACCGGGTTCTGATTGACTAATCATGATATTCGTTGCTGTTTACACTAGTACTACGATGTCATAAATTTTCCTTCCAGTCGTCGTCGTTCCCGCGGCAGTAGGCGGGAATCCAGTGTCGTCTAGCTTTGGCATGCAACGAACGACGCGAGGTTCCCGCCTACTGCCGCGGGAACGACGGGGGCGCCTAGCTGGGGGCGCCTAGCTGGGGGCGCCTAGCTGGGGGCGCCTAGCTGGGAGCGCCTGGCCGGGGGCGTCGAGCCGGGGCCGAGCCGGAGGTTGGCGCGGTATCCATGGCGGAAAAGGACACGATTTATAGCGAAAGATTTCAACTTCACTGACTAACAGGGAATTGACATGCAGTTAAGCTGGTTCAGCCAGGAAGACTATAAGGAGTTGCCAGCGCCCAGGCCGATTTATTTCGACCTGCGCTACCTGCAGCTGTTTGCTTCAGTCAGCCGGGCCGAGGTAAAAATTCTGAAACTGGCCGGGAGCGACGGCGTGGCGTATATGCCGCTGGAATTGAGACCATTAAGCAATGGCAAATGGGAAGCGTCAGGCAGCTATGGCTATGGTGGTTTATGGTCGGAGTATTTGTTCCCGGTCAGCACAGAAGACTGGAACAGCATGATCGATTTCCTTGCGACGCAACACATCGTTTGCGCGCTGATCCGCCACGCCCCGTTCCTCCACAATCACTTGTGCTGGCCGGGCGACCAACATACGCCGAACCGGCACACCTATGCACGCGGGCTGGACTGTGGCAGCACGCTGGAACAGTTCGCTGCCGGGGTCGATCAGAAATTGCGCTGGTCGATCCATGCTGCCCGGCGCCAGCAGTTGCAGGTCGAGTTTTATCCGGCCTCACAGTGGCAGCGTGAAGATCTGGCCGAGTTCGGCGCGCTGTATCGCCAGCTGATGCAGGACAAGGGAACCAATTCGTTCTATCGGTTTGCGGATGATTTTTTGGAAGAACATGGCCGCATATTCGGCGACCAGTGCGAGCTGGCGCTGATCCGCGCTCCGCAATCAAGGCAAATCATCGCCGCCAGCCTGTTCCTGCTGGACGAGGCCGGATGGGCGCACTACCACCTGAGCGCCTCGGCGCGCGACTCCAGCGTCACGCAAACGGTTGAACTGCTATTGGCCGAAGCCATCGTCCGCTACGGCAACGCCGGGTATCAATGGCTGCACCTGGGCGGCGGACACCGTCTGGATGAAAGCGATGGCCTGTCCAGATTCAAGAAAAAATTTTCGGACGTGACCTTCGATTTCGACATCTCGACCTGGATCTGCGACGCAGCAGCCTACCGGCATGAACGAGAGCTTATGCCACTGAAACATCCATCCTGTTTTTTAATTCATGACGCAAGAGGTGCACTGTGATTGGCGGCGAATACTATATCAAGTTGAACCAGGTGGAGGACAGTCTGATGTACAGCCTGTCTTCACTGTGTCCAAGCTACGCTTTTTTTTCGAGCGGGCGGGACGCCGTGTATTCGATATTGTCCAGCCAGGCCGAGCGGCGCATCTGGATGCCGGATTTCATCTGCAAGTCAGTCGTGGATGCGGTCAGACAGGCAGACAAAGAGCTGCACTACTACCCGATCACGGAACAACTGCTGCCCGAAGAAGAATGGGTGGACCAGGTCCGGCCCGGTGACCTGGTGTTCGTCACTCATCTGTTTGGCATCATGCAAACGGCGCTCTTGACCAGGCTGGCCGGCACCGGTGCCGTGGTGATTTCTGATTTGACCCAGACGGTCTACCACCTCGCCAGCTGGCAGGCGGTTTCCGCCCGATCGAGTTTTATTCTCGCCAGTCTGAGAAAAACCATGGCGCTGCCCGATGGCACTTTTGTCGGCAGCAACTGGCAAGACGTGTTCGCTGGCAAGGAGTCAGCCAGTGAACAATTCTGGGTCCCGCGCGCAGCGGCACTGCTGTCGCGCGGCGGCAGCGCGAATCAGGGCTTCATGAGCGATGAAAACTTTGTGCTGTTTCAAAAAGCGGAACAGTGGATCGACGCGCAGCCGGCTGCAAAGCGCAAAATTTCCGACTGCGCACGCGCCCTGCTTGCCACCATGTCGGAACATGAGTGGGAGCTGCAACGTCGGCACACCCATCACAATCAGGCGATTCTGGCCACGCACTTATCCGAGCGGGTCAAATGCCCGCAGGTCAAGCCAACCCGCACCTTGCCGGAAATCGCGGTGTCGGCATTTTTTCCGATTCTGCTCGAACCGGCCAAGCGCAATACCTTGCGCGCCGTGCTGGCGGATCAACGCATTTATTGCCCGATTCATTGGGACACCAGCTTCATGGACCGCGAACACAGTCTGTCGCGCAAAATGCTGTCGATTCCCTGCGATGCGCGCTACACCGACCGTGACATGAAATATGTGGCCAACGTGGTGCTTGCCCAACTATGAAAAAAATTGCCATCCTCACTTCGTCGCGTTCCGATTTTGGTCTGCTGCGCCGCGTGATCGAATTGTGTTCGTATGTGTTCGACGCCGACCTGCTGGTGTTGGGCTCGCATGCCAGTGCGCATCAGGACAATGCCGCTGACATCAGTCGGCACCTGAACCGGCTGGCGCTGCGACAGATCCCGATTGCGTTTGGTCTGGAAGACCTCTCACATCAGGCACAGTGTCAGGCCGTATCAGAAGCGCAGAACCATCTGGCCCGCCATTTCGCGCAGCAGCCCTACGAACTGCTGCTGTTGCTTGGCGATCGCTGGGAATTATTTGGCGCCAGCATTCCTGCTTTCCTGTTCAATATTCCGATCGCCCATATCAGCGGCGGTGAAGTCACCGAAGGTGCAATTGATGACAGCATCCGTCACGCGCACACCAAACTGGCCAGCCTGCATTTCACGGCCAACGAGTTGTACGCAGCCAATGTCAGCCGCATGGGTGAAGAGGACTGGCGCATTACCGTATCCGGCGAATGCGGTCTGGACGCGATACATCAATCCGATGTCGCCACGCCAGAAGAAATTTTCGCGCAATACGGGATCGATCTTGCTGAACCGATTGTGCTGGTCACGCTTCATCCATCGACCCGGGAACTGCATATACCGGTGCAACAGCAAATCGCATCCATCTGCACGGCGCTCGAACGGTTCACGGATCTGACGATCGTGTTCACCGCGCCGGGTCTCGAATCGGGAGCAGATCAGATTATTGATGCCATTACCCGGTTCGTTGCGACCGGGCCGCGCCGCTTCTGTGTTGCCAGCTTTGGCAGCCGGAATTATTTATCAGTGCTCAAACACAGCAAGGCCGTGCTCGGTAATTCGTCCAGCGGTCTGGTTGAAGCCGCGTCATTTGGTGTGCCGGGTGTGAATATCGGCAAGCGCCAGGAAGGACGCCTGGCTGCACCGAGCGTGCTGCATTGCGGCTATGTCGACAGCGAAATTGCGGCACAGCTTGACACGGCGCTGTCAGAGCAGTTCCAGAGTTTCAGTCGGCAATGCAGCAATCCCTACGATCCGTATCACGACGGACGTAATTCTGACCGGACCGTGTATGCCTTGCAAAGAGCGCTTGAAACCATTCCGCACGAGCGCCTGCTGAAGAAGAAGCTGGCCTTTCCGGTGCAGGAAAACGAATGGAATACCTTATTAAAAGGGTTTAAATAATGAGCCATGTTTTTATCATCGCCGAAGCGGGCGTTAATCATAATGGTGATATCCAGACTGCCTTTGACCTGATCGACGCAGCTCACCTGGCCGGTGTTGACGCGATCAAATTTCAAACCTTCAAGACGGAAAAAATCGTCACGCGTTCCGCGCAAAAAGCTGATTACCAAAAAAATGCCCTGGCAGAATCACAGTTTGACATGATCAAGAAACTGGAACTGTCGTACGCCGAATTTGAGAAACTGCAGCAGTACTGTCACGCTATCGGACTGTGTTTTTTGTCGACGCCGGATGAATCGGACAGTCTGGATTTTCTCGCCGACGTGCTGCACGTGCCGATGCTGAAGATCGGTTCCGGCGAAGTCAACAATCTGCCGTTCTTGAAGCAGATCGCTGCGAAGAATCTGCCCATGATTCTGTCAACCGGAATGTCAACACTGGGGGAAGTGGAGACGGCAGTCGGCACGATACAGGCGGTCAGCAATGCTCCCCTGACGCTGCTGCATTGCACTACCAACTATCCCTGCCCGATGGATCAGGTCAATCTGAGCGCCATGCTGACGTTGCGCGATGCCTTCAGGCTGCCGGTCGGTTATTCGGATCACACACTGGGCATTGAAGTGCCGGTTGCTGCCGCGGCACTGGGCGCGACCGTGATCGAAAAGCACTTCACGCTGGATACGGACATGGCGGGACCGGATCATAAAGCTTCGCTCGATCCGCAGCAGCTCGCTGCCATGGTCAGGTCGATCCGGCATATCGAAGCGGCACTCGGTGACGGTATCAAGCGCCCCAATGCGGATGAAGAAAAAACCCGGCAGGTGGTGCGCAAGCGACTGGTGGCGACCCGCGATCTTGCGGTCGGCCAGGTCCTCACCGATCAGGAAATCGATTTCAAGCGCGCCGATTCAGGCATCTTTGTCGAACATCTTGACTTGGTCGTGGGGAAAAAATTAATCGCTGCAGTCAGTGCGGACAGCGCCCTGCAATGGCAGCATTTGATGAAATAGCGGAGCGAAGCATGCTAACCAAAGACCTGGAACAATTTGTCATTCCCGACTCCGCCAATATCCGCGATGCGATGGCGGCGATCGAACTGAATTCACGCGAAGTGGTGCTGATCCATGATGTGCAGGACGCGATCACCGGGGTGATCACCGATGGCGATATCCGACGTGGACTTTTGAACGGGCTGTCAATGGCCAGCCCGGCTGTCGAAGTCATGAGCCGAAATTATATTTCGGTACCCCTGCAATCGGACCGCAGCGCGGTGCTGGACTTGATGAAGGCGGTGCGCATCAGCCACGTACCGGTGCTGGATGCCAACCGTCACCTGCTGGGCATCCACTGTCTGCATGAAATAATCGGCCACACGGCCCTGCCGAACGCCGCGGTGATCATGGCAGGCGGCAAGGGAACGCGCCTGCGCCCCTACACCGAAGCCTGTCCGAAACCAATGGTGAAAGTGGCTGGCCGACCGATCCTGGAACGGATCATTCTGAATCTGGTGGGCGGCGGGATCCGGCACATCTACCTGGCAATCAATTACCTGGGCCATATGATCGAGGATTATTTTGGAGATGGCAGCGGCTTCGGCTGCCAGATCACCTATTTGCGGGAAACCACTGAACTGGGCACAGGCGGCGCATTGAGCCTGTTGCCCGACGATTTGCAACACCCGATTCTGGTGTTGAATGGCGACCAGATCACCAGGATCAATGTTCTGGGCATGTTGAACCGGCATCACGAAACCGGTGCCGACGCGACCATTTCGGTTGGGCACTACCAACATGAAGTCCCTTACGGCGTGGTGCATCAGCACAATGGCCGTCTGGTGCGGCTGGAGGAAAAACCTGCACTGGATATCCTGATCAACCTCGGTATTTATGTGCTAAACCCGGCTGCAATCGCGTTCGTACCGGACAATCAATTTTTTCTGATCACCGATTTATTTGCAAAACTGCTGGAAAAAAATCAGCTGATCACCAGCTATTTTTCCGATGAGGACTGGATTGACGTTGGACGTCCGGATGATCTGAAACGGGCCAATGGATTAGGCTGAACAGATTACACGCCGATATTGAATTCAGCCACCACCTGCCTGGTCAGTTGCCGGTAATATTCTTCACTGCCATGGATCAATTCATCGGCCAGAAAATCTTGCGGCATTCCACCGAGGCCTTCGATCCAGTCACGCGCGCTATAAGTCAGACAGCCGATAGATTTGAAATAGTCCAGCAGCATATTGTCGAGTAAAAAGAATGGTGCCTTCAGTTGCTCGGTATCGATGGGCGGATCTGAAACCACCAGCACGGTATGCCCCATGGCCAGCATGCGGTAAATCACATTCGTATGCTTTTTGCGGATGTGCACCAGATACGAATATAAAATTTCCGCCCCAACCGTCCCGGTAAAATTTGCGCCATACACATGCGGGATGTAGCCAGCCCAAAAGCCGTTATAGGCCTGATTGCGCTGGAAGCCCAGGTTGGTGATCACAAACAGCGGCTGGTCCCGGTGCTTGGCAAAACTGGATTGAAAGGTACTTTCCCATTGTTGTTTCTGTTCGGGATCCTGCGGCAAAAACAGCAACTCCTTGCTCAGATCGAAGCGCTCGGCATGCCAGTCTGACGCATTCATGGTGCCGCCTCCCGCATACTCAATGCCCTGCTCGGCCAGCATTTTCCCCATCCAACCCATATGCGAGTCGCCGATCAAGACCAATTTGCTGTCGCTGCGCGAAGACTGGTTCCAGCTGTCCAGAATAATGTCATCACAGATTTCATTTTCTGTCAGCGGCTCGGTGACCTGTCTTCGTGGTGCCGGAGCCGCGGTCTGCGCAACGCCTATCCCTTTCAAAAACTGGCGCATCACGAAAGAGACGCCTTCGGGTTTGACCGAACGCAGATTGGCTTCAAAGAACTGGCCCTTGAACGGCGCGGCCGTGATGATTTCGTAGGAAGGAAAATAATCAGTATCAGCACGCGTTTTGGCCAGCGCCCCGGCAGCGGCGCGCAATACCGACTTTGAATGGCAGGTCGCGGTCAGCACATGTTCACCAGACGCCGTTGCGGTCAGGGGAACGGGACTGACGGTGAGCAGAAATTGCAGCGTCGGATTGAGCTGACGCAGTGCATCGAACACGGCATTGAGGTCATCGACAATTTCGCTGTAGTCGTAATTATGGAATTGGTGATCATGCGGCGAAAATTCACCGCGCACCGTGCCCGGACACATCGGATACACAACACCATTCCGGTTTACCCAGGCTTCGGTCAGACCGAGTGTGAAAATGAACAGATTGGCCTGCTGCACGGCACTGCGGATTGCCGCCAGTGTGATGCGCCTGCCAGCCTGCATGTGCTCTGGCGAGGCGAATCCCTGTTCATTGAGCGAGGGTCGAAACGGATCAAAAAAACGCTCGCCTTCCTGAAAAAATTCTTGATCAGGTTCCTCCCCCAAGGCCCAGTCGATCCACTGTTTTAGCAACGCAGCCGTATAGATATTCCCGGTCCGGAATGAAAACACGCCATAGTTGTTTTTTTCGTGCGCTTCGCTCGGCAGATCAGGTGGAGCAGGCTCTGAATCGAGCCAGTTGAAGCCATTTTTTTTGAGTGCGGTGCTGATGTGTTGCGCAAAACAGGAACCAACCGTGATGGTGCTGGTACTGCGGGTGATGGGAAATTTCGGTTGCCATGACAGGTCAATGTCCAGACTGTCCAGTTGGGCGACGCCGGTCTTCCAAAACGCAGTTTCTGGCAGATTGCTGTAAGGGTTGGTCATAGGGCAAATTTCAGGGGAAGTTGATCAGCGCATCGAAATTATTACACCCGGACGCACGCGCTGAAAGGCCAAGCAGTGCGGCAATATCCCGCCAATTCAAATCAGGCCGAACCAGCCCAGCAAGGCGCCTGCTGCCAGCAGCCACAGCATGTGGATGCGCGTGCGCCAGACCAGCAAGGCCGTCAACAGCGTGACGACCCACAGATGCCATTCGCCCTTGGGATGGATGCTGGCCAAGATCCAGCCAGTTGCAATCAGCAGCCCGACGACTATTGGTGCCAGTCCCTGCTTGAAGGCGCGCACCGAACGCAAATGACTGTGATGACTTAGCCAACCCGAGGCAAACAGGGCAATGGTGGTGCTGGGGACCAGAATGCCGGTCATTGCCAGGAACACGCCGAACAAACCAGCGATGACACTGCCGGAATTGAGACCCACATTCCAGCCCAGTAACACGATGAACAGCACATTCGGTCCGGGTGAGGCCTGCCCGATGGCCACTGAGGCATTGAACTGTGCTTCGGTCAGCCAGTGTTGTTGATCAACCAGAAAGCGGTGCATTTCCGGGATGGTGGAGATGGCACCGCCGATTGACAGCATCGACATGATCAAAAAATGCCGGAACAGGCCGAGCCAGTCCAACCAGTCCAGGCTGATCTGCGCGGCGCTGCTCATGGCAGATTCCGGTACGTGATGAAGCAGGCCAGCGGACCGAGTATCAGCAAGACATCAAGCAGAGGCCAGCGCAACAGCGCGATTGCCACAAAACACAGCAGACCGAATACGGCACACAGATTTCTGCCCAGCCGATTCGACTTCAGTCCGGTGATCAGTTTCAGGCCGGTGGCAATAATCAATCCGGCCGCCACCGCGCTCATCCCGCGCGTTGCGCCCGCCACACCGGGGTGGGCTGCGTAAGTCGCGTACAACACGGCGACCAGCAGCACGATGATGCATGGCACTACCAGCATTCCGGCCAGTGAAGCCAGGGCGCCACGCAGTCCGAAATAACGCGATCCCAGCATCAGTGACAGGTTCACGACATTCGGGCCGGGCAGAATTTGCGCAATCGCCCATTCTTCGAGAAATTCTTCTTTGCTCAGCCACTGTTTTTTGTCCACCAGTTCATGCTGGATGATGGCCAGCACGCCCCCGAAGCCTTGCAGGGCGATCAGCGTGAAGGAGACAAACAGGTCAAGCGGTGATTTGGGTACGGGATGGATGGCAGACATGCGTTCCCCCGTTCAGTGACCAGACTATTTTTTTAAAGGAGCAACCGGCTCTGGCTGCATGGGACCTGGATTCGGAACGGGCAAGGGATTGGCGCGGTTTCTTTCGGCCAGACTTTTATCCATCTCCTGCACTTCGTAGGCGCGTTTGAAATAGTTTGCAGCCACTTCAATGCGTTTGATTCTTGCCAGATCATCGTGGCGCTCGGTTTTGGCCTCGGACAAACAATGATTCATGAAGAATTTGTCAAAACAGATTTGCTCTTTCTGGCGATAACGCCAGTCGATCTGGGCGCGCGACAGGCTGACCCTGTCCAATACGGCATCGGCCTGTTTGATACTGGCAATCTGTTCTTCAGGCGGAAAATCAATTTTGACGTTGGTGTCGACCGGCGCCGGCATGGTGGAACATGCCGCGCAGGTAGCAAGCAACATTGCGGCCAGCGCGCTGCGCACAGGAACAACTGAGTCTGATTTAAACCAATTCATCGGTAACGTCTCTGGTTTGGCTATCCATGTATTCGCGCGACTGCATTTCAATGATGCGAGATACGGTGCGCTGAAATTCATTGGCTAACATGCCTTGTGTATACAATTCGTGGGCAGGAACTTGCGCCGACATGATGAGTTTGGTCTTGTGGTCATAAAACACATCGATCAGCCAGGTAAACCGGCGCGCTTCGGAGGACATCCCTGCCGACATCTGCGGTATGCCAGACAATATCACGGTATGGAACTGACTGGCAATTTCAAGATAATCATTTTGCGAACGCGGACCGCCGCACAGGGTGGCAAAGTCAAACCAGATAATACTGCCGGCCCGGCGCAGGCAGCGAATCTCTCTGGCCTCGATGCGCAGGCGCGGATCCTGATCGGCCACTTCGGCGATCTTGCCGTAGGCCGCACGCAAGGCCGCATCGGTGGCAGCATTGAGCGGGGTCAGATAGGCATCCACCTGCTCCAGGGCACGCTTGCGATAATCGTTACCGGAATCGACGCACAGCACATCCAGTTTTTCGTTGAGCAATTGAATGGTCGGCAACAGCCGGTCGCGATGTAAACCATCCGGATACAAAGTATCGGGATGGTAATTCGAGGTCATGATGAAGGACACACCGTTGTTGAACAAACCGGACAGCAGATTGAACATGATCATGGCGTCGGCCACGTCGGAGATGTGAAATTCGTCAAAACAGATCAGGCGATATTTTTTGGCGATTTTTTCGGCGACGATATCCAAAGGATTGGCCACGCCTTTTAATTCATCAAGCTGTTGGTGCACACCGCGCATGAATTCATGGAAGTGAATCCGGGTTTTGCGTTTGATCGGCACCACGCTGTAAAAGCTGTCCATCAAAAACGATTTACCGCGCCCGACGCCGCCCCACATATACACGCCGCGCGGAATTTCCGGCGGGCTGAGCAGACGCATCAGCTTGTTGTTGCGCCGACCTTTGTAAGTGACCCACGCATCGTAGGCGATCTGCAGTCGTTCGACGGCACGCAATTGCGCATCGTCGGCGCTGAAACCGCGCTCTGCGAGTGCGTGCTGATAAAACTCGACTACATTCATGTTCGAAAAATTCTTTTGTGGATGGGAGGAGGTTGGAGCCGCTCTTCAACTTAAATCAACGTCGTTCCCGCGGCCACAGGCGGGAACCCAGTGTCGTAACGCTGTCCGTTGATTATTTACGTCGCTGGGTTCCCGCCTGTGGCCGCGGGAACGACGGAGCCAGTAATCAGTTTTAGAAATTCAAAGCGCGCTTGTCAACCGCCAGTGCCGCTTCTTTGGTCGCTTCCGACAACGACGGATGAGCATGACAGATCCGCGCAATGTCTTCCGCCGAGGCTTTGAATTCCATCGCCACTACCGCTTCTGAAATCAATTCCGAGACCATCGGGCCAATCATATGCACGCCTAAAATTTCATCGGTAGTCGCATCGGCCAAAAACTTCACCATCCCGGAAGTATCCCCCAGGGCACGCGCACGACCATTGGCCATGAACGGGAAAGTCCCTGCCTTGTACGCCACGCCGTCCGCCTTGAGTTGCTGCTCGGTGCGGCCAACCCAGGCGATTTCGGGGGAGGTATAAATCACCCAAGGAATCGTATTGAAATTGACGTGACCGTGCTGACCGGCGATCCGTTCTGCCACTGCCACGCCCTCTTCTTCAGCCTTGTGTGCCAGCATCGGACCGCGCACCACGTCGCCGACCGCCCAGACATTGGGCAGATTGGTTTTGCAGTCGCCATCGACGGCCACAAAGCCGCGTTCATCGAGTTGCAGACCGACGCTTTCAGCATTCAGGCCGATGGTGTTCGGGGTACGACCGATTGAGATGATCAGTTTGTCAAATTGTGCCGTGTGTGCTGCGCCTGTGGCATCAACGTATTCAACACTGACCGATTTCTTGTCGGTGCTGATCTTGCCGATTTTTACGCCCAGGTTGATTGCCAGTCCCTGCTTGGTAAACAATTTGTGGGCTTCCTTGGCAATCTGTTCGTCGACAGCGCCCAGGAAGGTCGGCAGAGCTTCCAGCACGGTGACTTCAGAACCGAGCCGGCGCCATACGCTACCCATTTCCAGACCAATGACACCGGCACCGATCACACCCAGTTTTTTCGGAACCGCGTTGATATCCAGCGCGCCGGTATTCGACAAAATCATTTCTTCGTCGAACGCTGCGCCTGGCAAGGCACGGGCATTGGAGCCGGTCGCCACGATGACGTGTTTGGCAGTCAGGCTGTCGGTATTTTCGCCGGTGACGCTGATGTCATAACTGCCATTGGCAGCGCCAACGAAGGCACCGCGGCCATGGAAAAAACTCACCTTATTTTTCTTGAACAGGTAGACAATGCCGTCGTTGTTTTGTTTGACGACCGTGTCCTTGCGCCTTTTCATCTGCGCCAGATCCAGTTTCAGTCCCGCTATCTCAATCCCGTGTTCGGCAAAGCTGTGCCCGGCATGATCAAAATATTCCGACGATTGCAGCAGTGCCTTGGAGGGAATGCAGCCGACGTTGGTGCAGGTCCCACCCAGAGCCGGGCCGCCTTTGGCGTTGCTCCATTCATCGATACAGGCCACCGAAAAACCCAGTTGCGCAGCGCGGATTGCCGCGATGTATCCGCCAGGGCCGCCGCCGATTACCACGACGTCAAATTGTTTGCTCATAGATCAATCTCTTCATTGAATGTTTGGTGACCGGTCGTTCCCGCGCCGCGGCTCAAAAGACGCTGGGTTCCCGCCTGAGGCCACGGGAACGACGGGGCCACTTTTAAATTTACAGGTCCAGCAACAACCGCGCAGGATCTTCCAAAGCTTCTTTAATCGCTACCAGACCCAGAACCGCTTCGCGGCCATCAATAATCCGGTGATCGTAAGACATGGCCAGATAATTCATCGGGCGGATTACGATCTGACCGTTTTCCACCACGGCGCGGTCTTTGGTCGCATGCACGCCCAGGATCGCTGATTGCGGTGGATTGATGATCGGGGTCGATAACATCGAACCGAAAGTGCCGCCGTTGGAAATCGAGAAAGTACCGCCGGTCAGATCACCCAGCGTCAACTTGCCTTCTTTGGCCTTGTTGCCGAATTCACCGATTTTCTTTTCGATATCCGCAATCGACATTTGATCGGCGTCACGCAAGATCGGCACAACCAGACCGCGTGGTGAACCGACTGCGATACCGATATCGAAATAGCCGTGATAGACGATATCGTTACCATCGACTGAGGCATTGATGATCGGATATTTTTTCAAGGCAGCGACGGCGGCTTTGACGAAGAACGACATGAAACCCAGTTTCACGCCATGTTCTTTTTCAAATTTGTCTTTGTACTTGTTACGCAGATCCAGCACCGGTTGCATATTGACTTCGTTAAACGTCGTCAGGATGGCGTTGGTCGACTGCGATTGAATCAGACGCTCGGCGATGCGGGCACGCAGGCGGCTCATCGGAACGCGCTCTTCCGGTCTGTCGCCCAAACTAGCTGCGGCCGGAGCTGCGGCCGGAGCTGCGACCGATTGTAATGCCGGTTTGGCTGCAGCAGCTGCCAGAGGTGCAACAGCCGGGGCAGCCTTGGGAGCCGCGGCGGCCGTCAACGCATCACCTTTGGTAACCCGGCCGTCTTTGCCAGACCCGGCCACCTGGGTGGCAGTCATATTATTTTCGGCCAGAATTTTTGCTGCAGCCGGCATTGCCACATCCGCTTTTGACACGGATGGCGCTGGAGCTGGTGCAGTTGCTGGTGCCGCTGCTGCGGCAGGAGCGCCAGCCGCTGCGGTCGCTTCGGTATCGATCGTGGCGATATGTTCGCCAGCGACGACCGTGCTGCCATTTGGTTTCAGAATGTGGGTGATGACACCGGCGCTTGGTGCCGGTAATTCCAGCACCACTTTATCGGTTTCGATATCAATCAGATTTTCATCACGCGCAACCGATGCGCCAACTTCTTTATGCCATTGTAATAAAGTGGCTTCAGCAACTGATTCTGATAACTGCGGGACTTTAACTTCAATGATTGCCATGTAATTCTCCGTTCTTCAATTCGTATCGAGAAGGCTGGGATTGCATCCCAGCCTAAGCTTATTTGGTCAGCACAAACCCTTTGATCTTGGTAAACGCTGTGTCGATCAATGCCTTCAATTGTGCATAGTGCTTGTCGTAATACCCGACTGCCGGTGAAGCGCTGGGTGGACGACCTGCATATGCCAATTTCTGGCCAGGCTCGAGCGATTCAAAAATATTATGTTGAATCTGGAACCAGGCACCCTGATTTTGCGGCTCATCCTGCGTCCACATCAACTCGTTAAAGTTGGGGAATTTTTTCAACTCGGCGGCAAAACTCTTGTGCGGGAATGGATACAGCTGCTCGATACGAATAATTGCCGTATCAGTCTGCGAACGTTCCTTGCGTGCGTTCACCAGGTCGTAATAAATTTTTCCTGAGCAGGCGATAATCCGTTTCACTTTTTTCGCATCGATCTTGTCATCGACTTCGCCGATCACGGTATGGAAGCCGCCCTTGGAGAAATCGGTCAGTGGTGAACCGGCATCTTTATTGCGCAGCAGTGATTTCGGCGTCAGAATCACCAGCGGTTTTCTGAACGGACGGATCATCTGACGGCGCAGCAGGTGGAAAATCTGCGCGGCATTGGTTGGCTGCACGACCTGCATATTATTGTCGGCGCATAGTTGCAGGAAACGTTCCGGACGCGCCGAAGAATGTTCCGGTCCCTGTCCTTCGTAACCGTGCGGCAGCATCATGGTCAGACCCGATGCACGACCCCACTTGACTTCGCCTGAGCTGATGAACTGGTCAATCACAACCTGCGCACCGTTGGCAAAATCCCCGAACTGGGCTTCCCAGATGGTCAGAGCATTCGGCTCTGCCGATGAATAACCGTACTCAAACGCCAGCACGGCTTCTTCGGATAAAACTGAATCGATGACGCGGAACGGTGCCTGATTGTCGGAGACATTACAGAGTGGCACGTAGGTGCCGGAATCCCAGCGTTCGCGATTCTGATCATGCAGCACGGCATGTCTGTGCACGAAAGTACCGCGACCGGAATCCTGGCCGGTCAGGCGCACGGCATAGCCGGATGCCACCAGCGAAGCGAGCGCCAGATGTTCGCCCATACCCCAGTCCAGATTGATTTCGCCACGGCCCATCGCGGCACGGTCAGCCAGCACTTTCTCGACCAGACTGTGCGGCTTGAAGTTTTCCGGCACGGTGGTGATGCGCTGCGCCAGACGTTTTAATTCGGTGATCGGCACGGCCGTATCAGCAGCGTCGGTCCACTTGCGATTTAAGAACGGAATCCAGTCAACTGCAAATTTGTTTTTGAAGTTGGTAATGACCGGGTCGAACGTGAGTTTGCCGGCATCCATGGCATCGCGGAACGCTTTGACCAGGTTGTCGCCGTCGTCGGCACTGACGGTACCCTGACCGACCAGACGGTCTGCATACAGTTTTCTGGTACCGACGTGCTGACCGATTTTTTTGTACATCAATGGCTGGGTCAGGGCCGGTGTGTCCTGCTCGTTATGTCCGAGTTTGCGGTAGCAGATAATGTCGAGCACGATATCTTTTTTGAATTCGCGACGATAGTCGATGGCAATCTGGGTTGCCAGCACCACGGCTTCCGGATCATCGGCATTGATGTGCAGGACCGGCGCTTCGATCATCTTGACGACGTCGGAGCAATACAGGGTCGAGCGGGAATCGCGCGGATCAGAGGTGGTAAAACCGATCTGATTATTGATCACGATGTGCAGTGTTCCGCCTGTACCATAACCGCGTGTCTGCGCCAGATTCAGCGTTTCCATCACCACACCCTGCCCGGCAAATGCGGCATCACCGTGCACGATGATCGGCAAGACCTGATCGCTTCCGGTCAGACCGCGCCGCTCGATACGTGCGCGCACTGATCCTTCTACCACGGGGTTGACGATTTCAAGATGTGAGGGATTGAAGGCCAGCGACAGATGCACCGGTCCGCCCGGGGTGGAAATATCGGATGAGAAACCTTGATGATATTTGACGTCACCGGCGGGCAGATCGTCGCCATGTTTGCCTTCGAATTCGGCAAACAGATCTTGCGGCATTTTGCCCAGAATGTTGACCAGCACGTTCAAACGACCGCGATGTGCCATACCGATCACGATTTCCTGCACGCCGAATTCACCGGCGCGTTGAATCGCTTCATCCATGGAGGCGATAAAACTCTCGCCACCTTCCAGTGAGAAGCGCTTCTGTCCGACGTATCGGGTATGTAAATAACGCTCCAGGCCTTCGGCCGCAGTGAGACGTTCAAGGATGTGTTTCTTTTTCTCGCCCGTGAAGTTCGGGGTCGAGCGAATTGATTCAAGCTTTTGTTGCAACCAGCGCTTTTCTATCGGATTGCTGATGTACATGAATTCAGCGCCGATCGAGCGGCAGTAGGTATCGCGCAATGAATTCATCAGGTCACGCAGCGATGAAGTCTCAGGTCCGAAGTAGGTATTGCTGATATTGAATTTCACATCCATATCAGCATCGGTGAGGCCATAAAACGCCGGATCCAGCTCTGGAATCTCAGGACGTTCCTGGCGCTGCAGCGGGTCCAGATTGGCCCATTGACTGCCGAGGAAGCGATAGGCGGCGATCAGCTGCTGAACAGCGGTACGCTTTCTGCCCAATTCAATATCGGGGGTGGCATTGACTACCCGGATTGGTCCGCTTCGGGCGCGTTCTGCAAACGAAGCGATGACCGGTGCGTGAGCCACGTCGGGCTTGGCGCTGCCGTCCACTGCAGGTACATTCTGCATGGCGTCGAAATACGCGCGCCAGTTATCAGGCACCGAACCAGGATTGTTCAGATAGGATTCGTAGAGTTCTTCTACGTAGGGGGCATTGCCGCCAAACAAATAAGAGTTGGCGTTAAATTCTTGCATCATCTTGCTCACCTTTCTTCGCGCTTCGCGAGATTAGCGGGTTAATCTAACCTTCCGCGACACGGCCTGACCGGTTAGCGGATTGCACATCAAGTTGTGGGGAAGGGCTTTTGGTCTGGCATTTATGGCAACGTAAAGCAGGAAATCAACAATCGCAAAACAAACACTCGCCTGCACTTTATACCAATTTCTTTAAAACACCAGTCAATTTCTTACAAGCTGCGAAGGATACCATAGAACCAAAAAAAACCAAGCGGAACAAAATGTATCTTTGTGTTCCGCCTGGCTTGGTTGCAGACCTTCAGTAAATACGACTTCCGGTGCTATCTGTTTTCGATATCTTTAACGGTACGAGTTGGCGAACCGACAAACAACTGACGCGGACGACCGATTTTTTGTTCCGGATCTGAAATCATTTCTTTCCATTGCGCGACCCAGCCGACTGTTCTGGCCATGGCAAAAATACCAGTAAACAGTGCTGTCGGTATGCCCAACGCGCGCTGCACGATGCCAGAGTAGAAATCGACGTTTGGATACAGTTTGCGCGATACGAAGTATTCGTCTTCGAGCGCAATTTTTTCGAGTGCCATCGCCAGTTTGAACAGCGGATCATTTTCCAGACCGAGTTCCGCCAAAACTTCGTAACAGGTTTCACGCATCAGTTTTGCGCGCGGATCGTAGTTCTTGTAGACGCGATGACCAAAGCCCATCAACTTGACGCTGGAGTTCTTGTCTTTCACCTGGCGGATGAATTCAGGAATGTTGTCAACGCTGCCGATCTGTTCCAGCATCGACAGGGCCGCTTCATTGGCACCGCCATGTGCCGGACCCCACAGACAGGCGATACCCGCTGCGATACAGGCAAACGGATTGGCACCGGAGGAGCCGGCCAGACGTACGGTCGAAGTTGACGCATTTTGTTCGTGGTCGGCATGCAGAATCAGGATACGATCGAGCGCGCGCACCAGCACGTCATTGACGACATACTCTTCGCACGGTGTTGAAAACATCATGTGCATGAAATTGGCGCTGAACGACAAATCATTTCTTGGATAAACGAATGGCTGGCCAATCGAATATTTGTAGGCCATCGCAACCAGCGTCGGCATCTTGGCAACCAGGCGGATTGCAGACACTTCGCGGTGTACCGGGTCGTTGATATCGAGTGAGTCATGGTAGAACGAAGCCAATGCGCCGACGGTACCAACCAGGACCGACATTGGATGCGCGTCGCGACGGAAACCGCGGAAGAAAAACTGCATCTGCTCATGCACCATGGTGTGGCGCGACACGAGATAATCAAATTTTTTCTTTTCTTCCGCGTTCGGCAATTCGCCGTTCAACAGCAAATGACAGGTTTCCAGGAAGTCACCTTTGGCGGCCAGCTGCTCAATCGGGTAACCGCGGTACAGCAGCTCGCCCTTGTCGCCATCAATATAGGTGATCGCCGAATTGCATGCTGCAGTTGACATGAAACCAGGGTCATAAGTGAACATCCCGCTGGCAGCGTACAGCTTGCGGATATCGATCACATCAGGACCAACGGTGCCTTTGTAGATCGGCATTTCCAGCGGTGCGGAACCGTCGGAAAATGTGAGGGTTGCTTTTTTATCAGAAGTAATCATGGCTCGTCCTTCAGGAGAGGTGTGAGTCGTTAATCAAATGGTAGGGAAAACGGGTTGGCCATCCGGGTCAGGCGGAACGGATTCTCTGGAGCAGTGCATGAACTGATGGGACATCCAATTCTCCTTCAGGCTCATTGCGGTCCATGATCAGGTTCATCAGATCGTTATCGGACACTTCCATGAGCCGGGTAAATGCTTCCACTTCGACATCAGTCAAAAATTCTTCGTGCTCATCAAGAAATCGGGTCAGGATCAGATCGTTTTCCAGCAAGCCACGCCGCGCTCTCCAGCGCAAGCGGCAGCGTTTTTTGGGATCCGCCTGATGACTGACCACTGATTCCAGGTTCATAAGTTCCGACATTCTAGTTCTTTTTCACAAACTTGTTTATACAGCTCTTCTTACCAGCAGCTCTTTGATCTTGCCGATTGCCTTGGTCGGATTCAAACCTTTCGGGCAAACATCCACACAATTCATGATCGTATGGCAGCGGAACAATCTGTATGGATCTTCCAGATTATCCAAACGTGCGCCGGTCGCTTCATCACGTGAATCAGCGATAAAGCGATAGGCCTGCAACAGACCGGCCGGACCGACGAATTTATCAGGATTCCACCAGAACGACGGACAGGATGTTGAGCAGCAGGCGCACAGAATACATTCGTACAAACCGTCCAGCTCTTCCCGTTCAGCCGGCGTTTGCAGACGTTCTTTTTCAGGCGGGATCGAATCGTTGATCAGGAACGGCTTGATCGAATGATATTGCTTGAAGAAGTGCGTCATATCGACGATCAGATCGCGAATCACCGGCAAACCGGGCAATGGGCGCAACACGATCGGCTGCGTCAGCTCGTTCAGATTGGTGGTGCAGGCCAGGCCGTTTTTGCCATTGATATTCATCGCATCGGAACCGCATACGCCTTCGCGGCATGAGCGACGCAGCGACAGCGAATCGTCAACATCGGCCTTGATGCGTTGCAGCGCGTCGAGCAGCATTTTGTCGGTATCCAACAGCGTCACCGTCAGATCCTGCATATACGGTTTGACATCCTTGTCCGGATCGTAGCGATAGATTTGAAATTGTAAGGTACGTGGCATGATTAACCCTGTTCTTTTTAAAATGTGCGTGGCTTAGGTTTGAAAGTATCAACGGTCAGTGGCTTGGTCTGAACTGGCTTGTAGTCCATCCGGTTGCCTTCTGAATACCACAGCGAATGCTTCATCCAGTTTTCATCGTCGCGATGATCAAAGTCGCGATGGGCATGCGCGCCGCGTGATTCTTTGCGGGCTGCCGCCGACGTGATGGTTGCCTTGGCTGCTTCAATCAGATTCGCCAGCTCCAGCGCTTCAACACGGGCAGTGTTGAATACCTTGGACTTGTCTTTGAACGCAATATTCTTTGCACGTTCATCGAGCGCCATGATTTCCTTGTAACCCTGCTGCAGCAGTTCGTCGGTACGGAACACGCCGCAATAGCGCTGCATGGTGCTGCGAATCGCATTGGCCACATCCTGCACTTTTTCAGTACCTGAGCTCGCTTCCAGCGCCTTCAAACGTGCCAGTGTCTTGTCAACAGAATGCTGCGGCAATGGCTTGTGTTCTTTGGCTTTCAAATCGGCAGCTATCACGTGATTACCGGCAGCACGACCAAATACCAGCAGGTCCAGCAGCGAGTTGGTACCAAGACGATTGGCACCATGCACCGACACGCAGGCGCATTCACCGATAGCATACATGCCGTTAACAATTGAATTTGGATTACCGTCTTTCGGCGCGACTACCTGACCGTGAATATTGGTCGGAATGCCGCCCATTTGATAATGAATCGTTGGTACAACCGGGATCGGCTCCTTGGTGGCATCGACGTTGGCAAATTTATGGGCAATTTCCAGAATCGATGGCAGACGTTTTTCAATCGTCTCGGCACCGATGTGACGCAAGTCCAGCATGACGTGATCTTTGTTCGGACCGCAGCCACGGCCTTCCTTGATTTCCTGATCCATCGAGCGTGACACGAAATCGCGTGGCGCCAGATCTTTCAGGGTTGGCGCATAACGTTCCATGAAGCGTTCGCCTTCGGAGTTGACCAGAATTCCGCCTTCACCGCGCACACCTTCTGTGATCAACACACCGGCACCGGCGACACCGGTCGGATGAAACTGCCAGAACTCCATATCTTCCAGCGGCAATCCGGCACGTGCGGCCATCCCCAAACCGTCACCGGTATTAATAAAGGCATTGGTCGATGCAGCGAAAATCCGCCCTGCTCCGCCGGTTGCGAAAATGGTGGTCTTGCCTTCCAAAATCATCAGCTCGCCGGTTTCCATCTCCAGAGCGATCACGCCGAGCACGTCACCGTCTTCGTCGCGAATAATGTCCAGCGCCATCCACTCAACAAAAAACTGGGTGCGGGCATTGACGTTGCGTTGATACAGCGTATGCAACAGGGCATGACCGGTACGATCAGCTGCAGCGCAGGCGCGTTGCACCGGCTTTTCACCGAAGTTGGCAGTGTGTCCGCCGAACGGGCGCTGATAGATCGTGCCGTCGGCATTGCGGTCAAACGGCATGCCGAAGTGTTCCAGTTCGTACACTACTTTTGGCGCTTCGCGGCACATGAATTCAATTGCATCCTGGTCACCCAGATAGTCTGATCCTTTGACGGTATCAAACATATGCCAGTACCAATTATCTTCCGACATATTACCGAGCGAGGCACCGATACCGCCCTGTGCCGCAACAGTGTGCGAACGGGTAGGAAATACTTTCGACAGCACGGCGACATTCAGGCCGGCTTCAGCCAACTGCAATGAGGCGCGCATGCCTGATCCACCGGCACCGACGATCACTGCATCGAAACGACGGGTCGGGATTGAAGGGGTTGGTTTAATTGTTGTATTTGCTTCGGCCACGATTACACTCTCCACAATATTTGAATGCCCCAACCTGCACAGGCGACCAACCAGACAATGGTGGCAACTTGCAGGAATAAACGCAGGGCGACTGATTTCACATAATCCATCCAGATGTCACGTACGCCAACCCAGGCGTGATACAGCAGCGACATCAGCAGGACAAAGCTTGCCAGCTTGAACCATTGCTCGGCAAAGATGCCGGCCCAGGCTTCGTAACTGAATTGCCTGGCCAGTAAAAACTTGACCAGCAGGATGACGGTGTAAATCGCCATGATGATTGCCGTAACGCGCTGGGCCAGCCAGTCGCGCATACCATAATGGGCGCCAACGACCAGGCGCTTGGGTCCGATATTGTTCTGTGCCATTTAAAATACTCCGAATAATTTCAACGCAACCAGGATGGTCAGCGGCACGCTGATGGCAAACACGCCAACAGCAGACTGGCGCGCGCTGTCTTTATCCAGACCGACATGCACGTCCATAATGAGATGGCGTATCCCGGCGCAGAAGTGATGCAGGTAGGACCAGGACAAGGCGATCAGGATCAATTTAACAAGCGGGTATTGGACGTAGCCTTTGAGATAGCTGAACGTATCCTCGGATGTCAGGCTGTTATCCAGCAGATAAAGTATGAAAGGCAGGAACAGAAAAATCGTTAAACCACTGATACGGTGCAGGATAGATACGAATCCGGCTAAAGGTAAGCGATAACGGGCAAGGTCGGTAACGTGAATATTACGAAATTGCGGCCGATTGGCTTCAGGCATGAAACTTCTCCTTTTTTAAGTTTGTCACAGGCGCGTAATTTTCACCTATTTTGTGCGGCGCACCAAGGCTTATTCAACAAATTGCTTAAATAAACCTATACAACTCTGTTTGACTGTTCTTCAAAATACAATACAAAAAACTAACTCAGTTCGTTTTGATAGTGATGATTGGCCGTTATATATAGACCGCGTCGGAACTCAACCGGCTTATCCCCATAAGTGTAGGAAATTCTTTCGACATTTAACAGTGGTGTTGCAATCTCTATCTGTAATAATTCTGCGGCCAGCTGATCGGCAGCCACGGCACGCAGATGCTCCGAAGCGCGAATCATGTGGGTGCCGAACTCGGTTTCAAACAAGGCATACATCGGACCTTTGTAGGCGTTCAGCAATTCAGCGGTGAGGCCTTTGAAAATCGCGCCGGGCAACCACAGCTCTTCAAGTATCGTCGGGACGCCGTCGAAGGATTGTACTCTTCTAATGAAAATCACGGCGTCGCCAATTTTTACTTCGAGCAGTTTCGCGATCTCGCTCGGTGCGCGGATCCGTTTGACTTCAATGAAACGACTGGTCGGATATTGCTGAATCCCCTGATCGGGCTTTAAACGCAGGAAGCGAAACTGCGAGCGCGCTTCATGATGCGTAGCCACAAACGTGCCTTTACCTTGCCTCCGCACCACCACGTTTTCCGCTGACAATTCATCAATCGCCTTGCGTACCGTGCCCTGGCTGACCTTGAAGCGCACGGCCAGATCGATTTCACTCGGGATCAACTCGCCCGGCTTCCATTCCCCCGCCTGCAGACTTTGGGTAATCAAGGCTTTGATTTGCTGGTACAGAGGACTGAACGTGGGGGCAGATTGATTGATGGTCGCTGCTGGCAGTGTCACTGCTCCATCGGGCGAAGTCGGCTTGACTTGGCTGTCTGGCTGGTTTGTCGCTGAATTTGGCAGATCAGGATTCATAGGCCGTAATTTCACCACAAATCACACTGAGCGTCCAGATAAAAAGCGGGAATAAGATGTCTTATATAAGACATAAGATATCTGTTGACAGGTCGAAAATGCTCGCCTAAACTCGCGCCTGAACAAATCCGCACTGCATTAATTTTTCGGCTTTAAATTAACGACGCTTGTCATTTTTACTTGGCATTGTTCATGGCACTGACATACAGTGCATCTACATTACCTGGTCGTCATCTGTTCAGGTGTTGAACCTGAATGCTGTGTAAAATGGACAACCTCAGTATGGACGCCGAACCTGGTCGCCCCTGTCAGACAGACATTTTTAACATCTTGTTTTTTATTACCCTGGAGATTGAACATGAGTAAAACACCTATGCGCGTTGCAGTCAGCGGCGCAGCTGGACAAATCGGTTATGCACTTTTATTCCGCATCGCAAATGGCGACATGCTTGGTAAAGACCAGCCGGTTATTTTGCAATTGCTGGAAATCGCAGATGAAAAAGCGCAAAAGGCATTAAAAGGCGTGATGATGGAAATCGACGATTGCGCGTTTCCCTTGTTGACCGAGATGACTGCACACAGCGATCCGATGACCGCATTCAAGGATATCGATGTGGCGCTGTTAGTGGGTGCCCGTCCACGCGGTCCTGGCATGGAGCGTAAAGATTTGTTGGAAGCCAATGCGCAGATTTTTACCGTACAAGGTAAAGCGCTCGATGCGGTAGCAAAACGCACGGTCAAAGTTTTGGTTGTCGGTAATCCCGCCAACACCAATGCCTATATCGCGATGAAATCGGCTCCGACTCTGCCAGCCAAGAACTTCACCGCCATGCTGCGTCTGGACCACAATCGCGCGCTGTCCCAGGTTGCTGCCAAAATCGGCAAACCTGTTGCAGCAATCGAAAAATTGTGCGTATGGGGCAATCACTCGCCAACCATGTACGCCGACTACCGCTTTGCCACCGTAGATGGCAAATCCGTCAAGGACATGATCAATGACGATGCATGGAACAAGGACGTATTCCTGCCTACCGTGGGCAAACGTGGCGCTGCAATTATTGAGGCGCGCGGCTTGTCTTCAGCCGCTTCGGCAGCCAATGCGGCAATTGATCACGTGCGTGACTGGGTACTCGGCACAAATGGCAAATGGACCACGATGGGCATCCCGTCAGATGGTTCATATGGCATTCCGGAAGGCACCATGTTTGGCTTCCCGGTTACAACAGCCAACGGCGAATATCAAATCGTGCAGGGTCTGGCCATCGACGCGTTCTCCCAAGAGCGTATCAACCTGACTTTGAAAGAATTGACCGAAGAGCGCGAAGGCGTCAAACACCTGGTCGGCTGATTCTGATCTGTTGAATGCAACCAGGTGCAGGACTGGCCTGGTTGCAATTTTATTGCTGCACCGCCGTCCGGATTGATATTGATCCGGACTGTTCAAAAATACTAACGATGCATCCATCTAACGTATTATTCCAAGACGATTTAATCCCGGTGGCACTGCCTGCCTGCGACCACTACGCCGGCTCTGAAAAGCTGATGCGCAAGTCCATGGTCCTGCAACAGGAATCGATGGCTGCCACGAATGTTCTGTTCGATATTACCTTTGACTGCGAAGACGGTGTCGCGCTCGGTAATGAAACAGCGCATGCTGCACTGGTCACTGAATTAATCGACAGCAGCGACAACCATTTCAATCGTATTGGTGCGCGTGTTCACGCCCCGGACAGCGAATTTTTTGCCCAGGATATTCAAACCATTTGCAGCAGTCGCAAGCTGGCCTACCTGATGATTCCCAAAGTGCGCCATGTCGCCGACCTGCAGGCGGCGATCAAAGCAATTAACTTGCAGCGCGACTTCTCTGGTTTGCCCGCCCTGCCGATTCATGTATTAATTGAAACGCATGGCGCACTGGCCGAGGTGCGCCAGATCGCCGCCTTGAAACAGGTTGAATGTTTATCTTTCGGCATTATGGATTTTGTGTCCGCGCACTATGGCGCGATCCCGGGTGCAGCCATGCGCTCACCGGCCCAGTTTACTCACCCGCTGGTGATGCGCGCCAAACTGGAAATTTCTGCCGCCTGTCAGCTGTACGGCAAGGTCGCGTCACACAATGTCACAACTGAATTCAAAGATACTGCTATCGTTGCCAGCGATGCACAGCGTGCCTATAACGAATGTGGCTATAGCCGGATGTGGAGCATACATCCGGATCAGATTAAACCGATCATCAAGGCATTCACCCCGCGCAGTTCAGAATTGCAGGAAGCCGTCAGCATCCTGACTGCTGCCAAAGACGCGGCCTGGGGACCGATACAAATCCACGGTCGGCTACACGACCGGGCCAGTTATCGGTATTACTGGATGATCTTGAAACGCGCCAAAACCAATGGCCTGACCTTAACCGAAGCGGCATTAGAGCTCATCTGAATGCCCATGCAAATCCAGGAGAATTTTCGTGAAATTGATTAACCTTTGTTCCGCACTCAGTATCTTCCTGGCTTGCCAGACCTCCTTTGCCCAAACCACTGCTTCGGTGCTGAAAGTGGCAGCAGCCAAACCGGCGGCCAATATCGATGAAGACGACATGACTCCTGATATCGATGCCGGTTCAACTTTTGAATATCATTGTGAATTGAAAGATTTTCTGACCATCTATACCAACGGCGACGACAATAATCATATCGCCCTGCGCTGGAAAAATCGCCTGTACCGACTGCACCGCATCGTGACCACGACCGGCGCAAATCGTTTTGAAAACAGCAAAGCAGGTCTGGTCTGGATCGGCATCCCAACCAAAGGGATGTTGCTCGATTCTCGTCACGGTCAGCAATTAGCCAATGAATGCAAGACCACAGGTCAGTAGTTCAGCAGGGTTCAGTTTTAGTAGTAGCCGCATTAATCGTATTCACATTAACCGTATCAATATCAACTCAGACAAAAGGAAAAACCATGAGCCAAGATGCATTTAATACCCTGAAAAAATTTACCATTTCAGGTGACAAGAAAGGTAAATTTTATTCCTTGCCTGCTCTCGAAAAAACACTTGGAACGAAGATTTCCCGTCTCCCGGTGTCGATCCGTATCGTGCTCGAATCGGTATTGCGCAATTGCGATGGCAAGAAAGTTACTGAAGAACACGTCAAGCAGTTGGCAAACTGGGGCGCGACTGCTGCCCGTAACGATGAAATTCCGTTTGTGGTATCGCGGGTAGTGCTGCAGGATTTTACCGGTGTGCCATTGCTGGCTGATCTGGCCGCCATGCGCAATGTCGCCGCTAAAATGGGCATCAAGGCAAAAAATATTGAACCACTGGTGCCGGTTGATCTGGTGGTCGACCACTCGGTTCAGATTGATCATTTCCGCCAAAAAAATGCGCTGGATTTGAATATGAAGCTGGAATTTTCGCGCAACAACGAGCGCTATCAATTCATGAAATGGGGCATGCAGGCATTCGACACCTTTGGTGTCGTGCCTCCCGGTTTTGGAATTGTGCATCAAGTAAATCTGGAATATCTGGCGCGCGGCGTACACAAAACACCCAAGCATGACATCTACTATCCAGACACGCTGGTTGGTACCGATTCGCACACCACCATGATCAACGGTATTGGCGTAGTTGGTTGGGGCGTGGGCGGGATTGAAGCTGAAGCCGGCATGCTGGGCCAGCCTGTGTATTTCCTGACTCCTGACGTAGTCGGTGTCAATCTGACCGGTAAATTGCGTGAAGGCGTCACCGCGACTGATCTGGTATTGACCATCACTGAATTGCTGCGTAAAGAAAAAGTGGTTGGCAAATTCGTCGAGTTTTTCGGCTCCGGTACCAGTTCACTGACGTTAACCGACCGCGCAACCATCGCCAACATGGCACCGGAATACGGCGCAACCATGGGCTTCTTCCCGGTTGACGATGCAACCATCGATTACTTCCAGGGCACGGGCCGGACCAAAGCTGAAATCAGCGCCTTTGAAGCCTATTTCAAAGCTCAAGGTTTGTACGGCATTCCGAAAAAAGGCGATATCGATTACACCAAAGAAGTCGAGTTGGATTTATCGACTGTCGCTCCATCACTGGCTGGCCCAAAACGTCCGCAGGATCGTATCGAAATCGGCAATGTGAAATCAACGTTCAGTGATCTGTTTTCCAAACCGGTTTCGGAAAACGGCTTCAACAAAAATGCTGCCGATCTGGATGCAACGTATGAAACCTCCGATGGCGTCAAAGTCAAAAACGGCGACATCCTGATCGCTGCGATTACTTCCTGCACCAATACTTCCAACCCTAGCGTGTTGCTGGCCGCCGGTTTGCTGGCGAAAAAAGCCGTGGAAGCCGGACTGAAAGTATCGCCACATATCAAAACCTCATTGGCACCGGGATCGCGTGTCGTCACCAAATATCTGGAAGCAGCCGGTTTGTTGCCGTATCTGGAAAAACTCGGCTTTGGTGTTGCCGCTTACGGTTGCACCACCTGTATCGGCAATGCCGGTGATTTGACGCCAGCGATGAATGAAGCAATTACCAAAAACGATATCGTTGCCTCTGCAATCTTGTCAGGCAACCGCAATTTTGAAGCACGTATTCACGGCAATATCCGCTCCAACTTCCTGGCTTCGCCGCCACTGGTAGTCGCTTACGCGATTGCCGGCAATATCACCCGCGATCTGATGACCGAGCCAGTCGGCCGTGTCAAAGGCAAGGATATTTTCCTGGGCGATATCTGGCCAACCAGCGCCGAGATCAACAAGCTGATGAAATTTGCGATGAATTCCAAGACCTTCAAGGAAAACTACGCCGATGTCAAAGGCGCACCCGGCAAGTTATGGGAAAACATCAAAGGCGTGGCAGAAGGCGATGTCTACAACTGGCCGCACTCGACCTATATTGCAGAACCACCGTTCTTCAACGATTTTGAAATGGAACCAAAAGCTGCAGCGACGACCATCATCGGCGCACGCGCCCTTGGTGTATTCGGCGATTCAATCACCACTGACCATATCTCACCGGCTGGCTCAATTACTGAAACCAGCCCGGCCGGCAAATGGTTGCTGGAAAACGGCGTCATCAAGGCGGACTTCAACTCCTACGGTTCACGTCGCGGCAATCATGAAATCATGATGCGCGGCACCTTTGCCAATGTGCGAATTAAAAACCGCATGATTCCAGCCAAAGCTGACGGCGGTCAGGTCGAAGGCGGTATTACGATTCACCAGCCAACCGGCGAACAAATGGCGATCTACGACGCTGCGATGAAATATGTGGATCAGGGCGTACCGACCATGATTTTCGGTGGTGAAGAATACGGCACGGGTTCCTCGCGTGACTGGGCGGCCAAAGGTACGCAACTGCTGGGCGTGAAAGCTGTGATCGTGCGTTCTTTCGAACGTATCCACCGCTCGAATCTGGTTGGCATGGGTGTGTTACCGCTGCAATTTATCGGTGACGACAGTGTCCAGACTTTAGGTATCACAGGCAAAGAAACGTTTGACCTGAAAGGTCTGGATGGCGAAATCAAACCGCAACAAAATGCGACTTTGGTGATCCATCGTGAAGATGGCACAGTACAAGAGGTCAACGTATTGCTGCGTATCGATACACCGATCGAAGTCGATTACTACAAACATGGCGGAATTCTGCCGTTTGTTTTACGTCAGCTGTTAGCCGCTTAAGCTGCCAGCGCGCCGTAATCAAAAAAGGGGAGCGATCCCCTTTTTTTTCGTCCGCTGATTTTAAGAGCAAACCAAACCGCAGCCCAATGACTGATACGACCGACCATGCCGCGCAGGTTCCTGGTACGTCTCTTGGCAAATACACTATAGAAAACATGAGTTCCCCGCTTCTCATTACTATTCTTCGGTGATCGGCGTACACCTGAAATCCAATAAATTCAATTGTTTGTAGTACTAGTCCTCATGGTCCTGAACACGAGTTTTGCGTAAATTGAAACGTATTCATAATTGCATTCTTAAAAATTAATGCTTGTGAATATTGTTCTTAACTTTACCCACGAGGAAAATGAATATGGAAACTCTAGCTCTCAACCAATCCCGGTTTCAATCCAAAGTACTGTTTTGCGCCTTGATCGTCGCTATCGCTGCGATGGCGCTCGTATTTCAGCATCATGTTTTAAAGGGCAGAAAAACAATCGCTGCATCCCATCCGGTCACGAAAGTGCAGGCGGCAGGCAATGCAACACAACGCATTGTTATCTCAGGAAAACGAATGACGATGGAAGAAAAACTGGCCTACGATGCTGCCGCAGTGAACCTCACGCGCATTGATCGTTATCAACGGGCCAATCAGTAGCCTGGCAATGAGGATGAGGCAAATTTCTGATTGTGCCGGCCATTATTTCCGCGTGTACTGATTATTTCCAAACCTTGCAAAAACATGAGCACACGCTCGATAAATCGTTGGATGGTTTTCAGCAGAAACAGAAATTTGTCTCGGTGAAGGGTGCAATTGCGATCGCAAATTTGACGATGTGAATGCGAGTTTTGCCGCTGACATCAAATGCTTATACTTCTCACATCAACACTTCAGAAAGAAAACTGGTATGAAAACGAACCTGATCAAATTGGCTGTTGTGGTTTCCCTGGCGTTCAGCCTGAGCGCCTGCGTCGTCGCGCCACCTCGAACTGTCACCTACCGCATGGCACCTGCCGTCACCTACGTCGCAGCCCAGCCGGTTGTCACACAGACGCAAGTCACAACTGCTTCGCCAGCACCATCAGTTCCAACAACGACCACAACGACCACGTATCAACAACCCGCAGTTGTACAAACTATCGTTCAACCCAGCCCCGTGTACGCAGGAGCACCACTGTATGTCCATGCGGTGGCCCCGGTGATTTATGCACGCCCTCGTTTCTATGGCTCGATCTACGTGGGCCCTCGCCCCTACTGGTATTAATGCCATCCGCTGAATTTTGTTGGTGTGCAGACGCACACCAACTTCAATGACCAAACCAGTTTTTTAAGCCGTTCCGCCGACAGTAATTCCATCCAAACGCAGGGTCGGCTGTCCCACGCCAACCGGCAAACTCTGTCCTTCTTTACCGCATACGCCCACACCGGAATCCAGACGCAAATCGTTCCCGATCATGCTGACCCGGTTCAACACGTCTGGTCCGTTACCGATCAAGGTTGCGCCCTTGACCGGATAGGTGATTTTGCCGTCTTCGATCATGTAGGCTTCGCTGGCAGAAAACACGAACTTGCCATTGGTGATATCGACCTGACCACCACCAAAATTGACCGCGTATAAACCGTTTTTCACCGAGGCAATGATTTCCGCCGGATCTTTATCGCCAGCCAGCATATAAGTATTGGTCATCCTTGGCATAGGCAGATGAGCAAATGATTCGCGCCGCGCATTGCCGGTTACCGGCATTTTCATCAGCCGTGCATTCATGGTGTCTTGAATATAGCCTTTTAAAATCCCGTTTTCGATCAAGGTAGTGCATTGGGTTGGATTACCTTCGTCATCCATGCTCAGCGAGCCACGACGATTGAGCAAAGTACCATCATCGACAACCGTAACCCCAGGCGCTGCCACCCGCTGCCCCAGGCGTCCGGAGAATGCGCTGGAGCCTTTGCGATTGAAGTCGCCTTCAAGGCCATGTCCGATTGCTTCATGCAGCAACACGCCTGGCCATCCAGGTCCCAATACAACGGTCATCGGTCCGGCCGGTGCCGAGCGCGCTTCCAGATTGACCAGTGCACCGGCCACTGCCTCGTCGACAAACTGTTCGATAATCTGATCAGTAAAGTAGGCGTAATCATAGCGTCCACCACCGCCTGAAGAACCCATCTCGCGCCGCCCGTTTTGCTCCGCGATTACCGTGACTGACAGACGCACCAGCGGCCGCACATCACCGGCGATCACACCGTCGCTGCGCGCTACCAGCACCACATCGTATTCAGCGGCCAATCCTGCCATTACCTGCTTGACGCGCGGATCTTTGGCGCGAGCCAGCTTTTCAACTTTTTCCAGCAGTTTTACTTTGGCAGCAGAATCCAGTGATTCCAGCGGATCGTGAGGTAAATACAAGGCGCTTCCAGTGTGCGGGTGCATAGTCGAACTGACTTTGACCTTGCCCTGCCCATAACGGGCAATGGTGCGGGTCGCAGCAACGGCGTCCTGCAGGGCAGTCAGTGAGATATCGTCAGAGTAGGCAAAGGCCGTTTTGTCACCGGCAATGGCGCGTATGCCCACGCCCTGGTCGATGTTGAAATTACCGGTCTTGACAATCCCCTCCTCCAAACTCCAGCCCTCGCTTTTGGTGAATTGAAAATACAGATCTGCGTAATCGACCTTGTGGGTAAACATGCTTGCCAGGGTATTGGTCAACGCGACGTCATCGAGTCCGAACGGAGTGAGTAAGATACTGCGGGCCAAGCTCAGATTGGAAGAATTCATAATTTTTATCAGGTTAAAAACTGGTTTGCGGGTGATCAGCTGCGGGTTTGCGGATTGGTCGATTGTAACGCAATCAGACTGTTCGCATTAAAGTACACGATGTTGCAGCGCTGGCAGATTGCGGCGCACTTCGTCGATCAAATTCGAATCAAGCTCGCCGATCACGACGCCGATGGCTTCCGGCAGTTCTGCCACAATCCTGCCCCACGGGTCAATCAACATGCTGTGCCCCCGGGTATGGCGTCCATTCGGATGGTGGCCGGTCTGTGCCGCGGCGAGCACATAACATTGATTTTCAATCGCGCGCGCACGCAATAAAATTTCCCAGTGTACCGAGCCGGTCGTGAAGGTAAATGCCGCTGGCACAACCAGTAAATCAACCGCAGCAAACGAGCGATACAACTCAGGAAAGCGCAGGTCATAGCAGATCGACAGACCGACTTTGTAGTTACGCGTTTCGTCCTGCATCGTAAAACTGACCGGCTCGGAACCGGCCACAATGCTTCTGGCTTCCTGATACGATTCGCTGCCTTTGGTGAAGCCGAACAAATGGATTTTGTCGTAGCGCGCCAGTTGATTGCCTTGCCGATCAAATACCAGGGTGCTGTTAAATACTTTATCGGATTCAGGTGACACCAAAGGAATCGTGCCGCCGATCAGGTAGATGCCATGCAGCGCGGCCTGCCCGGATAAAAATTCGGTCATCAACCCGGCTTGTGGACTCTGTGCCAGGCGAGTCTTGTCCTGCTCATGCATGCCCATGATTGACCAGTACTCCGGCAACAAGACCAAACCAGCACCGGTCGCAGCGGCGTCGTTAATCAACCGGGTGGCAGTGGCGATGTTTTCGCTCAGCTCTGGACTGGATGTCATCTGGATCGCAGCAATTTTCATTTGTATCTCTTCCTTAAATCTGGAACGGGTCCGTTTCGGGGAGTTAAATTTAAAATGATTTCTACAGCTTCACCACGCTCGGTTCTTTCCACGGTCCGGTGATTTGGTATTCAAAGGTGAAGGCTTTCATCAGCGGCTCTCTCAAAAACAGCTGTGCCAGAAAAGTCCCCAATCCAATGACCGGATTGACTGCCAAGCCATACACCACCGATGCCGCTCCGGCATTCACTTCCGGCACCACAACTACATGCAGGTTTTGCGTCTCATTGGCGATGTCCGCCGTGCCGCTCAAAACCACGGTCGCGGAGACACTGCGCATTTTCAGATTATCGGTTTTGGCGACACCATTTTCAATTTGCGCATCGCCTTTGATTCCGTCAAAGGCAAACCCGTCAGAAAATACATCCCGAAAGTCCAGCATCAGGCGACGCGGCAAAGCCTGCAGATTCAGCACCGCCAGCAGTTTCGCGGCACCGGGCTCAACCTTCAGGAACTGACCGGACTGCAGGTCAAGCTGAACTTTCCCGGACAAGGTCGGCACATCCAGAGAATAAGGCGAACCAGCCCACGATATTTCTCCGTTCAGTTTTCCTTTTCCGCCAGAAATCACCCGCGCGTAACCAAATCGCTCCAGTAACTTGCCGGCATTGGTCAAATCAAGCTGGTACTTCAGTGAAGTCAGACTTTTGGCAGCTGCCAATCCCCGACGTGCTGTCTGGCTCCATTTACCCTGCGCAGTCAATTCCGCATCGGAATTGATCAGACTCAATTTATCGATCTGCCATTCGTCACCGGAAGCATCGCCCGGTGCGCTGACATTTTTTGCCTGCAGTTCGAGCCGCCCCAGTTTTTTTCCATATATTTCAACGTTGTCAGCGATCACATCGAGGCCTGGAATACTGGTATGGATTTCCTTGTTTTGCAAAAGATCGACCACATCGCTGCCGGTCGATTCGGGAATAATCAACGAACTCAGGCGCGCCGTGGCGTAACCCATGCCATGATCAACATTTTTCCAGGTCAGGTATCCGGTAATTTGTTTTGAATCGATATTGGCCTGCCAGACACCGCCATTCCTGGATGCGCCCAGCACGACCTGATCCAGTTTTTTTCCCATGATGGTCAATTCAGTCGCGCGGGCGGCGATTTCGTCTGGCTCCAGATACTGGTTCAGGTCAATATCCGAATGCGCGTTGTCATCAACTTTGCCGCCATCGCCGCCCGCCGCGCCGTTTGCCTTCTCCGGCAGTAATGCCTGCAAATCCTCCACGTTCAATCTTGCCAGTTCCAGATAAGCCGATAAACCACTGTCTTGTGTCGGGGCCGGGACATTGATGCCGATTCCGCCACTGATGACTTTCCAGGGTGTTCCCTCTCCAGCTCTTTGGCGCAGATAACGCGCATTAAATACTTTACCCATCGACAGTTTGATTTCATCCTGCTCGGCCGATCCGACAGCCGACGGTGTCACGCCAATTAATTCAAAGTGCAATGGCAGCGTTTCAGAATTGGCTTTGTTCAACGGCACAGGCAGGCGCAATGCCAGACCCTGCAGACTGGAATCAACCCAGATATTGGTCTGCTTACCCTTTACCTGAATGATTGTGGAGTAGTTGACCGAGCCATCCGCGCGCGCCAGCAGGCGGCGCAATTCGGGCTGAGGAAATGCCTTGCGCACGCCATCAGTTGCCAGCTGACCATCCGCCTTGATACGGATCGCACCGTCTTTTTGACTGCCGCCCACAACACTGACCGGCCCTCCGAGGAACCCGCCCTTCAAGCCATTCAAACTCAGCCCGCGTTCATTGAATTCAATATGACCGCTGACCTGTGACAGCAGCGGCAGATTATGAATAAGTGCGACATCATTGCCGACCAGTTGCAAATCACCGCTGACTTTTGCATCGATAATATGCAGCAGCGGCAGGGCCAACTTCAGTTTTAATCTGGCGTTGCCGTTCGCTTTGGTATCTTGGGTGAAATTGCCGATCCATTCCAAAACCGGACTGAGGCTGACATAGTGCAGCATGTCTTGTACCGCACCACCGGCAGTACCGTCAATATTGAGCGTCGCATCGTGGCTGAGCAAATCAGGAATGCGCGCTTTTACCTTTGACACGGTCACTCCTGCCGTTTCTGCCGATTCTGCATCGATCTCCAGGCTTTCGCGGTCGAACAATATTTTCCCCTGAATTTTGCTCAGTTCCGGCCAAAACGGAGTGACATTATTTTTACTCAGGACGCCAGGCAAATAATTAATTTTGGCGTCGACAATTTTTCCGCTCACGTAAAAAATGTTTTGATCCAACAAGCCCTTTTTTACAAACGGGAATTCAGCCAGATTGCCTTTGACGCGGACATTGACATCGTCAGCCAGACCATGCTCAAGCCCTTCCGACAACCACTTGTACAAATCCGGCTGCATATCTGCCGGCAAATACAGGCGGGTTTTCTGCAAATCAAAATGGTTTACCGAACCGGTCAGGTCAATGACCCCCAAGGGCTGAGATTTATCTGCGCCGATTGGCAGCAGATGGGTGCCAGAAAAATGCGCCTGCAAGTCTTGCTGGGTGAAGTCCAGCTTGCCCAGCTTGACCAACAGCTGACTGTCTTTTTTGAACTCCCATTCCGCCTGCATATCCAGGCGATCAAACTGCAGTACTGGTTCAGCAAGATATTCCTGCAACTGCAGTGCCAGATTACTGGACGCGACCTGAATCGACCCGTGCTTTTCATTGGCATCGATGGCGCCGGTCAAATTCGCAAAGCCTGGAATTGCCGGCAGGCCGATATCATCTTTTTCCGCCGGTCTGGCCGGCTGCGGGCGCATCGCCAGTTTTGAAAAATTGCCTTTGATTTGATAATGATCGAGCTTCGGATATTTCCCTTGCAACTGAACCGAGAAGTTAGATAACTGCCCTTCGGGCTCAAAGTTTTTCAGCATCGCGACATACTCTTTGGGCATCGGAAAGTGTTCGACCAGATTGGCGAGTACATTCAAGTCCAGAAATTGCGCGGAAAATTGCAATTGCTCGGCATTCGATTTGTTTGCCGGGACATATTTTTCTGTCAGGGTGGTCGGTGGCAGGCGCAAACCATTGCGGGTTTCAAAAGTAAAATTGGTTAAGGAAATCTGGTGCCCGCTGTCCAGCAAACGGTCCGCCATACTGGTCGTACCGAAGTGACTCGGCCCAATAATTTCCTGTGCGGAGATCCGACCCGACACACTGGTCAGATCCAGAATTTGCAGATCTTTCCTGAGCCAGGTTTTGACATCGTTCAGTTTCAGGTCGGCGGTGAAGTCCACCATTCTGGCCTGGTCAAAGGTATACCAGGCGCGCACCGAGCCGACGCCCTGCTGTAACTCGAAAGGATAGTCGACGTAACTTTTCCAGGCCGCCAGATCGGTCCTGGAAAAATCAGTGTAGACCTGACCCTTCCATTGTTTGAAATCAGAAATGTTATCGCTGAACGGCTTGTGTGAAAAACTCGCCCGGATATCCAATGGTCCGGACAGATTGGCTGGCGGATCGGCGGTAAATGACAGCGTGTGGTTTTGCCATTTATTCTGCAATACAAAATTTACGTTAGCGAGCGTCAGTAACGGTGCTGCGCGCTGGTCATCGGTCCAGTGCACCACCCCATTGCGGATACTGATCTGACGCTGCGACAAAATCCAGTTCAGTCCGCGCGCATCGCCCTGCTTGTTCGGATCCACCCACCAGCCGGCAATAAAAATCTTCCCGTCGACGCTGCGTTTCAATTCCAGTTCAGGCTGGGTGATTTCCAGATCATAAAAACGAACCTGCGCAAAAAATACCGACAACCATGAAACCGTGACCTTGACGCTCGGCAGTACCAGCGCATTATTGCCCTGCTCATCGTGGATGGCGACCTGCTGTAACTGCAGATTCGGCCGCAGGCCCTGCCAGGACGCCGAGATTTGCGCGATGCTGACGGTCCTGCCAATCGATGAACCGAGGATGTGCTCAATATCGGTTTTGTAATGGTCGATGTTTGGCAACAGCGCGTACCGTAACACCAGACATAAAATACAAAACAACAAATAAAACAGGACGACCAGTTTGATGCAGATACCAAGAACGTGATGACTGACTGTATTCAAATGGACATAGGCACGTTGCAACAGGTGCCAGCGATCTGCAACTGGATGCGCGGAATGGTCCTGCGGTGACTGGGGCTCTTGAGGCTCCTCGGAATTGCGGAGATCTGCTGTCATTGTTGATAAATTTCGACTCGGCGCAGCATACGCAAAACAAGTTCCGCGGAACAATCTTTCCTAAATTGCATAAGCTATTTTCAACTTTTCATAAATTTATTAACCACGTGCGGATAATGACTTTAATATCTTGCAGGTGACTCAACCATCAAAACAACAAAGCAAAGCATGAACCCTACTTACCAATATGCCCAGTTAAATCGCGTTAACACGTCGCGTTTTTTTTCACGCTGGGTGCAGGCCGGAGCAGATAGCGCAAGCACGGGAGGTCCGACGCGCCAGGATCAAATTAATGAGTTACTCGAATTATCCTTGAGCCCAGCTACTTTTGCGAACTTTTTACAAAAAGAAACCAAAATACTGGCAAAACCTGGCGATTCTCCAGGCGCCACCCTGTCACACGCGCTGCGTCGACTCAGAAACCTGGTGGTCTGCACCTTGATCGAAAAAGATTTAAACGGACGCGCCGATCTCAATGAGGTCGTGACGGTGATGAGCCAATTTGCTGATTTCGCGGTGCAAACAGCATTGGCCGCGCTCACCGGGGAGATGCAGGCGCAATTCGGCGTGCCGGTCTCCGACAGCACTGGAGAAGTTCAGGAATTGATTGTGCTGGGCATGGGCAAGCTTGGTGGCAACGAATTGAATATCTCCTCTGACATCGATCTCATTTTTGTGTATGCCGACGACGGCGACACCAGGGTCGAGGCCGGACAAAAAAGTCTGTCCAACCATGAGTTCTTCAGCCGCCTGGGGAAAAAACTGATCGCGGCGATTTCTGAAATCGGCGAGGACGGCTTCACATTTCGGGTTGATATGGCCTTGCGCCCCAACGGCGCATCAGGTCCGCTGGTGGCCAGCTTTGGCATGCTGGAAGAATATCTCATGGTGCAGGGGCGCGAATGGGAACGTTATGCCTGGGTCAAGGCCCGGGCGATCACCGGCACAGCGTCGCAAATCGCGATGCTGGAAAAAATTGTGCAGCCGTTTGTGTACCGGCGTTACCTCGATTTTTCTGTGATCGATTCGCTGCGCGCCATGCACAGTCAGATTCGTGCAGAAGTCATCCGTCAGGAGACCCGGCATCCGGAGCGTGCCAACAACGTCAAGCTGGGCCGCGGCGGGATCCGTGAAATCGAATTTCTGACTCAGGTATTTCAATTGATTCGCGGCGGCCGCGAGCCCCTGCTGCGCAACCGGTCTACCCGGGACACGCTTACCATTCTGGCGGAGCTGTCAATTCTGGATAAAAAAATCGTCAGCCATTTACTGGCCTCGTATACGTTTTTACGCAATCTGGAACACCGGCTGCAATATCTCGACGACGCCCAGACCCACAGCATGCCGGCCAATCCTGCCGATACCGAAATCATTGCACAGATGATGGGATATCAAAATTCGGCCGAACTCAATACCGAGCTGGCAACCCACCGGGCATTTGTTGCACACCAATTCGATATTATTTTCGGTAGCCGGGAAGCGGAAAGCAATGACGCGAATGTCAGTTATGCCGAGGCTGAAAATCTGGAAGTGATCCTGCCGCTGTTAAATAAAATCGCATTTCAAAATCCGGATGAGGCGGCCCAGATTATCATGCGCAGTCTGCAGGCGCCTCGTCTGCGTTCGCTGTCAGAGTCGGCCAAAAATAAATGCATGACCTTGTTGAACCGGGCGTTAACCATGATTGCCGCGCTGCCCGACCAGCACTGCACCACCCTGCAGCGCATGCTGGATTTATTGGAGGCGATCGTGCGCCGCACCTCCTATCTGGCGCTGCTGATTGAATATCCGCATTCCCTGGAACGCCTGATTCGCATGATGCATTCCAGCGACTGGGCAGCGGGATTTTTGATCCGCCATCCGATTTTATTGGATGAATTGCTGGACGTGACGACCTTGCATCAGGCCCCTGACTGGGTCGCGTTCGCCCACGATCTCGATCAGCAATTGGCCCTGCAGGCCGATGACACCGAAGGTCAGTTGAACACGCTGCGCGAAATGCATCACGCCCAATTGTTTCGCTTGTTGGCGCAGGATCTGGAAGGCATGCTGACCGTCGAAACGCTGGCCGATCAGGTATCAAAGCTGGCCGACATCATGGTTGCGGCAACGGTCAGCGCGGTGTGGAAAACGATCACGCAACGCCATCGCGAAACTCCGCTGTTTTCCGTGGTGGCATACGGAAAATTAGGCGGCAAGGAACTCAGTTATGCGTCTGATCTGGACGTGGTGTTTATCTATGATGACGACGATCAGGAAGCACCGGCACATTACGCAAAACTGGCGCAGCGCTTCATTACCTGGATGACGACCCACACGTCGGCCGGCATCCTGTTTGATATTGATATCGCGTTACGGCCGGACGGCGCCAGCGGCTTGATGGTGTCATCAATACAGGCGTTCGAACGCTATCAGACTCAGTCGGCCTGGGTCTGGGAGCATCAGGCGCTGACCCGGGCGCGCTGCTGCACTGGCCCGCTTGAACTGGTCGAAAAATTTGATGCCTTGCGCCAGCAGGTGTTGTGCCAACATCGCGATCCTGAGCAATTAAAACTGGATGTGCTGGCGATGCGCAAAAAAATGAGTGACGCGCATCCGGTCGCATCAGGCAAGTTCGATCTGAAGCATAGCCCGGGCGGGATGATTGATATCGAATTCATGGTGCAGTTTCTGGTCTTGCGCGACGCGCATTCCTATCCCCAGCTGTGTGCCAATTACGGTAATATTGCGCTCTTGATTACCTGCGGTGAACTGGGACTGATTCCGGTTGATCAGGCCAAACAGGTTTCCGATATTTATCGCCATTGGCGCAAACTGCAGCACATGAGCCGCCTGCAGGGAATTGATCAGGCGCAGATCGACGCCGATGCTGCACAGGAGCATGCTGCCATTGTATCCAGCCTGTGGTCCATATTGTTTCACTAACCCATCCAAGACTGTCTATGCCACGTTTTTTCTATCCGTTTGAATTGTCGATCGGCGCCATCATCGATCTGCCTGAACCGGTCGCCCACCACTGCCAGGTGTTGCGCCTGACTGCGGGAGATCCGGTGGTACTGTTCAACGGCAGGGGCGGATCCTATGTTGCCAGCCTGTGTGCAATCGAAAAAAGACATGCCAGGGCTGAAGTAAAAACGTTTGATCCCGCTGAAGTGGAATTGCCTTATGCAATTACGATTGCACAGGCGCTGCCGGAAGCGAGCAAGATGGACTGGATTGTTGAAAAGGCGGTAGAAATGGGCGCGGCCGGGATTCAGACATTGAGCGCACAACGCTGCGTGACCAGATTGTCCGGCGATCGCCTTGAAAAACGCCGCGCCCACTGGCAAAGCATCATTGCCTCGGCCAGCGAACAATGCGGTCGGAATCGGCTTGCCCACCTCGGTCAACACAGCGATTTCAAACAATGGATTACTCAACAGGATCTGCATCGCCGCATCATCTTGAGTCCGCATGCTGACTCATCGCTGGCCGATTGGGCAAAACATCATCCCGCCCAGGCACTGACACTGATCATTGGACCTGAGGGCGGATTTACTGAGCAGGAGTATCAACTTGCCATCATCCAGGGCGCTATCCCCCTGTCAATGGGACCGCGGGTACTGCGCACCGAAACGGCGGGTTTGTGCGCGATGAGTACGATCAATGCGCACTGGGGCGAAATGTAATTTTTGCAAATCAGCAAATCTGTCCCAAGAAGCAGCGTAAAAACCCTTATAATCTAAGACTTTGCATTCAGCCTCCAAGCTACCCAAGCACGAATGAAAGTATTCCGCGGACTCTCACCTGCCATCCCCACTACTCCCTGCGCACTGACCATAGGGAATTTTGATGGCGTTCATCTTGGCCATCAGGCCCTGTTGGCACAAGTACGCCAGGCCGCTGACCGACTCGGGCTCTGTGCTTCAGTCATGACGTTCGAGCCGCATCCACGCGAATTCTTTGCCATGCGTGCAGGAGACTTGAACAAGGCTCCGACCCGCATCGCCAATTTGCGCGACAACATGCATGCCATGGCACAGGCCGGCATGGACAATATCATCGTTGAGCATTTCAACGCCACGTTCGCCAACCAGTCGCCGCACGATTTTATTGAAAATGTGCTGGTCAAGGGTCTGCATGTGAAATGGCTGATGGTCGGGGAAGATTTTTGTTTTGGCGCAAAGCGCGCCGGCAATATTGAAATGCTCAAACAGGCTGGTGAACAATTCGGATTTATTGTCGAGACTTTGCCGGCGGTGACCAATGACGGCATGCGTATTTCTTCATCAGCGGTGCGTGACGCACTGGCCGTGGGGAATTTTGCACGGGCCGAAGCTTTGATCGGTCACCCCTACACCATTTCCGGCCGGGTAGTTTTTGGCAAGCAGATCGGCCGTACCATTGGCTATCCCACACTGAATCTGCGCATTGCCCATCAGCGACCAGCCGTATCCGGTATTTTTGTGGTGCAGGTGCACGGCCTGTCAGAGCAGACATTGCCGGCCGTCGCTTCGCTGGGAGTGCGTCCTACCGTTGAAGATGCCGGGCGAGTGCTGTTGGAAGTCCATATTTTTGACTTTGATCAGCGCTGTTACGGCAAGTTGGTGAAAATCGAGTTTTTACAAAAAATACGCGACGAAACAAAATTTACAGACCTGGAGAGTTTGACTGTCGCCATCGATGCCGATGCCGCCCAGGCACGCAATTACTTCCGCACTATTTCAGCCACTGACCGAATTTGAAGCACAAGAAAAATTCAGCTTCACAAAAAATATCGCGATATCCAAGAGAGCATTATGTCTAAAGAAAAACCAAGCAAATCCAGTTATCCGGTCAATATGACCGAAACACCATTTCCGATGCGCGGCGATCTGGCCAAGCGCGAACCACAATGGGTCAAGGAATGGCAAGACAAAAAAATCTATCACCGCATCCGCGCCGCAGCAAAGGGGCGTCCGACGTTTATTCTGCACGACGGGCCGCCTTACGCCAATGGTGAAATTCATCTCGGTCATGCGGTCAATAAAATATTGAAGGACATGATCATCAAAGCCCGCACCCTGGCTGGCTTTGATGCGCCTTATGTGCCGGGCTGGGATTGCCACGGCATGCCGATCGAAATCCAGATTGAAAAACAGTACGGCAAAAATTTGCCGGTGGCCGAAGTGCAGACCAAGGCGCGCGCTTACGCCGAGACGCAAATCGAAAAACAAAAAATTGATTTCAAACGTCTGGGTGTGCTGGCCGAATGGGAAAATCCGTACAAGACCATGGCATTCGGCAACGAAGCCGATGAATTGCGTGCGCTTGGCACCATACTCGACAAAGGCTATGTGTATCGCGGCTTGAAACCGGTCAATTGGTGTTTCGATTGCGGATCGGCCCTGGCAGAAGCAGAGGTCGAATATCAGGACAAGCGCGACCCGTCGATCGACGTCGGTTTCCCATTCCTGCAATTCGATAAAATCGCCGCGGCATTTGGCCTGGACAAACTGCCGACCGAACATGGCTACTGCGTAATCTGGACCACCACCCCGTGGACCATTCCGTCCAACCAGGCCTTGAACCTCCATCCCGAGATCAGCTATGCCCTGGTCGAAACAGTGCGCGATGGCACGCCGACCCTGTTAATTCTGGCCGAGGATCTGGTTGAAACCTGTCTGAAAAATTACGGATTGGAAGGTCATGTATTGGCGACCTGTCCGGGATCAGCCCTGTCGCTGATCGAATTCAAACATCCGTTGGCAGCGCTCGATCCTGGATATGATCGGGTCTCGCCGGTGTACCTCGGTGAATATGTCACGATCGATACCGGTACCGGCATTGTGCATTCTGCCCCGGCCTACGGCATTGAAGATTACAACTCCTGCAAAGCGCACGGCATGAAAGACGATGACATCATTGGCCCGGTAATGGGCGATGGCAAATTCGCTTCGTGGTTGCCGTTCTTTGGCGGAATGACGATCTGGGAAGCCTCCAAACCGATCTGCGACAAACTCAAAGAAGCCGGTACCCTGTTCAAACTGGTGATGTTTGAACACAGTTACATGCATTGCTGGCGTCATAAGACACCGATCATTTATCGTGCCACCTCGCAATGGTTTGCGCGCATGGATGTCACACCGAAAGACGGCGGCAGCTCATTACGTGAAACAGCACTGGCAGGAATCGAAGCCACCACTTTTTACCCTGCATGGGGCAAAGCGCGTCTGGAGGGCATGATCGCCAACCGGCCCGACTGGACCTTGTCGCGGCAACGTCAATGGGGCGTGCCGATGGCCTTCTTCCTGCACAAGGAAACCGGTTTGCTGCATCCACGCACGCCAGAGTTACTGGAATTGATCGCGCAACGCATTGCCAAAGAAGGCATTGAAGTCTGGCAGTCGATTCAGCCTAAAGATTTGCTGGGCGACGAAGCAGCCATGTATGTAAAGAACAAAGACACACTCGACGTCTGGTTTGATTCCGGTTGCACCCATCAAACCGTATTGCGCGGATCGCACCCGGCCAGCTTCCCGGCAGATTTGTATCTGGAAGGGTCGGATCAGCATCGCGGCTGGTTCCATTCTTCCTTGCTGGTGTCCAGCATGTTGAACCGCAGCGCACCTTACAAGGCGCTGTTGACGCACGGGTTCGTGGTTGACGGTGAAGGTCGCAAAATGTCCAAATCATTGGGCAACGGCGTAGACCCGCAAACCATCTTCAACACCTTGGGAGCGGATATTTTGCGCCTGTGGGTGGCGTCTTCGGATTACTCGGGCGAAGTCACCATCTCGGACGAAATTTTAAAACGCGTTACCGAATCGTACCGCCGCATCCGCAATACCTTGCGTTTCCTGCTGGCCAATACGTCTGATTTTGACGCCAAAAAAGATCTGGTCGCCGTTGCCGACATGCTGGAAATCGATCGCTATGCCCTGGCCAATATGCAGGCCCTGCAGGATGAGGTCCTGGCGCACTACCAGCTGTTTGAATTTCATCCGGTGGTCGCCAAACTGCAAAGCTATTGTTCGGAAGATCTGGGCGGATTCTATCTCGATATTCTGAAAGATCGTCTGTACACCAGCGGCACTGGTTCTGCAGCGCGCCGCTCTGCGCAAAGTGCTTTGTGGCATATCGCGCAGTCCCTGATTCGTTTAATGGCGCCGACCCTGTCCTTCACCGCTGAAGAGGCCTGGAAGTTCTTTGCCAGCAGTGACGACTATCAGCACAGTGATGAAACCATTTTCACGCAACTGTATTACACCATTCCGGAAGTACCCGACGCGGGTATGTTGATGGATAAATATTCCGAGCTGCGCAGTATCCGTCTGGATGTCACCAAGCAGCTCGAAGAAACCCGGGTCGCCGGTAACATCGGCGCGTCGCTGCAGGCCGAACTCACCATCCGCGCTTCCGGCAACAAGTACAGCATTTTAAAAAGCCTGGGCGATGATTTGAAATTCGTTTTCATCACCTCTGATGCAAAGGTTGAAATGGTGAACACAGTTGAAGAGGAAACCGTGATCGTCACTGCGTCGACCTATACGAAATGTGAACGTTGCTGGCATTATCGCGCGGACGTTGGCAGTCATGCCGATCATCCTGGTTTATGTAAGCGCTGCGTGGACAATTTGTTTGGCCATGGTGAACCTCGCTCGTTTGCATAAAACTTTTATTTAATAGTTCAACTAAACCGACATCAAATTTATGGCAACAAATAAGAAAACATCGAATGGCAGCATGATCCCATGGCTGGGCATTTCATTTATCGTGATTTTGTTCGATCAATTGTCAAAAATCACCATGACCAAACTATTTGTCCTCGGTGAGACGAAGCCGGTGACCAGCTTTTTTAATTTGGTACTGGCCTATAACTCTGGCGCTGCGTTCAGTTTCTTGGCCAATGAATCTGGCTGGCAACGGCATTTTTTTACGGGCATTGGTATTTGCGCGGCGCTCTACATCATCTACCTGCTCAGAAATAACAGCAGCCAGAAAATGTTTTGCTGGTCTCTGGCGCTTATTTTAGGTGGGGCGATTGGCAATGTGATTGACCGTCTGATGTATGGACACGTCGTCGACTTTCTGGATTTTTATTATTTGCACAGTCACTTTGCAGCCTTCAATTTGGCCGACAGTGCCATCTGCCTGGGTGCTGCGCTGTTTATTCTGGATGAGCTGCGCCGAGTCCGAAACAAGTAATTCAACAAGGGGATACCATGAGCAACCTTGCAAGCAACCCGCTCAAAGGCAAGCACATCTTGCTGGGTTTGACAGGTGGCATTGCCTGTTATAAATCGGCCGAACTATGTCGCAGCCTGATTAAACAGGAAGCGACGGTTCAGGTGGTCATGACCGACAGTGCCTGTCAATTCATGACGCCTGTTACGATGCAGGCGTTGTCTGGCAACACGGTGTATGCAAGTCAGTGGGATGCGCGTATCCATAACAATATGGCGCACATTGAATTGAGCCGGGTCGCTGATGCAATTTTGATCGCACCCTGTTCTACCGATTTCATGGCAAAACTGGCGCATGGTCATTGCGACGATTTATTGTCGACCTTGTGCACGGCCCGGCCAGATCACGTGCCATTATTTATCGCTCCGGCGATGAATGTCGAGATGTGGCAAAAACCGGCGACGCAGCGCAACATCAAACAGCTGCATGACGATGGAACGCACATTCTGGGACCCGCTTCCGGCGATCAGGCCTGTGGTGAAACCGGTATGGGGCGCATGCTGGAACCGGATCAGATAATTGCCGAATTGCTCGCCGCGTTTACAACCAAATCACTAGCAGGCAAACGAGTTTTAATTACCGCGGGACCGACCTTTGAACCGATCGATCCAGTGCGCGGCCTGACGAATTTATCATCCGGGAAAATGGGCTACGCGATTGCTCAGGCGGCATTTGAAGCAGGCGCGATCGTTCAGCTGATCTCCGGGCCGACCGCGTTAAGCAACCCTTACGGCTGTGTACGGCATCAGGTGCAAACTGCACAGGAAATGCACGACGCAGTGTTTGCGCAAATCGAAGATCAAGACATCTTCATTTCTGTGGCAGCAGTGGCGGACTGGCGAATCAGTAATGTCAGCAAGCAGAAGCTGAAAAAAATTGGCGGTGACGATTTTCCGAAACTCCAATTCGTACAAAATCCCGATATTCTGGCTGAGGTCGCGTCTCTGGCGCACCCGCCCTACTGCGTCGGCTTTGCTGCGGAATCTGAAAATCTGATCAAGTACAGCACCATCAAACGTCTGAAAAAAAATGTGCCACTGTTAGTGGGCAACATCGCGCAAAAAACCTTTGGTTTGAATCAGAACGAAATCATTCTGTTTGATGACAAGGGTCATCATTCTTTACCATTAGCCGACAAAACCAATTTGGCACGACAATTGGTTATCGAAATTGCTCACCGCATTTAACTTTCTGCATCGCATATGAAAACTATCGCCTTAAAAATTCTTGACCCACGCATGAAAGATCAACTGCCAGCCTATGCAACCCCTGGCAGCGCCGGTCTGGACCTGCGCGCCTGTATCGATGCCCCGCTGACTATTCTGGCTGGCCAAACGGTATTGATACCAACCGGACTGGCGATTCATCTGGCCGATCCAAATTACGCAGCGATGATCTTGCCGCGCAGCGGCATGGGTCATAAAAACGGGATTGTGCTCGGCAATCTGGTTGGGCTGATCGACTCGGACTATCAGGGACAACTGATGGTCTCGACCTGGAATCGCGGGCAACAGGCATTTACCCTGATGCCCATGGAGCGCCTCGCGCAGTTAATTATTGTGCCGGTCCTGCAGGTTGGCTTTGAAGTTGTAGACGAATTTTCCGACAGCGAACGTGGTTCCGGCGGTTTTGGCAGCACAGGAAAACATTAACGAACGCTGTAACTCCCTTCCACCACCCTGCCTCAACTCTGGTAACTGCGCGACGTTAATCAATTTGTCAGTGGCTCTCGTTCCCACTTCCAGGCATTTCACAAACAACAACTGAATAAAAAATGTGCAACAAACGCACATTTTATTTGCATTTTTCACTGGGTAAGCTAAACGAAATTTAAGGTAATACAGATTGAGCAATCTATCGATTTGTTCAACGGCTGTTAAACTTTAAATATTAAATGGCAGCCAGCATTTACTTTGATGAACGGTTTATGTTGTCACAACAGGCTCAACCAGAAACACAATACGCATCAACACCTCAGCACAAGATTACGACGTCAGCGCCCACAGACTTTGGTCGCTCACTTTACGTTATGACATCGATTCAAGCATTGACATCAAAACTCAAATTGACCTAAACAGGGATACGACAACTGATTGGGGCGAGTGTGTCAGCGTGGTCAGAATCAGCTATGACCGGGTATTTTGAATGTAAGTGTTGGAATTAAGCTCGGGTTAAATCCAAGTAGCTAACAATTTCTGTTCTTTCGACTATATTGAAAGGGACCCCGGAAGATTGAGGTCCCATTTTTATTTAATAATGATTAGCCGTTCCACCATGAGGTAGTTTATATGAGCATGAGCATTAAGAAACGCATTTGGTCCTTGCCAGCGACTGCCGCAGTCATCTTCAGTCTCGGTTTGGCGTTAAGTGTGTATTTTTCAACGATTGCAATTTCATCCATACACACTACCGAAACGGTTGACTATCCAATACTGGACCAATCGAAGTCCTTGATTACCGATGTCGGTGGCCTGGTCAAGGCACTGCAGGAAGCTGTCAGCGAGGGCGATAAAAAACGCCTCGAAGCCATCGAACTAAACGCGAAAAGCATTCGGGACAGCATGAAAAACCTGGGCCAGATTAATGGCCAGCTTGAGACGTCTGAACGCCTCACCAAGGAATTCGAAGCCTACTATTCACCAGCGTTAAGCGTGGCGAAAATCATGATGGAGATCGAACAAGGCGATCCAATGCCGATGATCGGGAAAATGCAATCCACCCTGAATGCTTTGCAGACCGATCTGGCGAAAACACAAGAGTCTGCGAAAAAACAATTCAAATCGGGGGTGGAAAAAAGCGGCGACAGCGTGAACAATGTTTTGTACACGACTATTTTTGTCGCGGTAATGATCGTCCTGACACTGGGCGGAGTTTCCTTTATTGTGGTCCGAGGGATTTGGCAACAGCTCGGAGGAGAACCCGAGTACACCCGTGAAATTGCGGTGGCTGTTGCGGCCGGTGATTTATCAATGGATATCCATACAGATCCGAATGATAAAACCAGCTTACTGGTCGCTTTGAAAGAAATGAAAACCAAATTAGAGTTGATGGTTTCTGAAATTAAATTGTCAGCCGAAACGATCAAGGTTGCCAGTTCAGAAATCTCCTCAGGCAATAACGATTTATCGTCGCGTACAGAATCCCAGGCAAACAGTCTGCAAGAAACCTCCAGTTCTATGGCCTCACTGAGTGACACGGTCAAGCAGAATGCGGACAACGCAAAACAGGCCAATCGTTTGGCCGATATTGCTTCGGATGTCGCGGTCAAAGGGGGCGAAGTTGTCAATCAGGTGATCGGCACGATGTCGCAGATCAACGGGTCTTCGAAAAAAATTGTCGACATCATCACCGTCATTGATGGCATCGCATTCCAAACCAATATTCTGGCTTTGAACGCGGCTGTAGAAGCGGCGCGCGCCGGTGAACAAGGACGCGGGTTCGCGGTGGTTGCTTCCGAAGTTCGAAATCTGGCGCAACGCAGCGCTGCTGCAGCCAAAGAAATTAAAACCCTGATTAGCGATTCGGTTGATAAAGTTACGCAAGGTTCACAATTAGTGGATCACGCAGGGCAGACAATGGGCGAGATTGTCGATTCGGTGAAACGGGTCAGCGACATTATGAAAGAAATTTCTGCGGCCAGTCAGGATCAAAGTGCAGGCATTCAGGAAATTGGTCGCGCAATCGAACATATGGATGAAATGACGCAGCAAAATTCTGCCATGGTAGAAGAAGCCGCCTCGGCCGCGTCATCAATGAATACCGAGGCCGAGCGCCTGACCCAATCGTTGGATGTGTTTAAACTGTCAAACTCCGGCATGACCGGCGCGCGCGACAGCCACCAGCCAAACCAACTATTAAAAATCAGTAATGCTTCTTACTGATCAGATTATCCAATAAAAAAAACCGGCATTTGCCGGTTTTTTTTCGCATCCCAAATATCGCTATTCGGTTTCCACTGCTTCCTGCGTGGCTGAAGGGCGCGTATCACTTTCCGAAAAATTGAGTTTGATGAGATTATTTTCATCCAAATCCACTACAACTTTTCCACCCGTTACCAGCTTGCCAAACAATAATTCGTCGGCCAATGCTTTGCGTATCATGTCTTGAATCAGACGCGCCATTGGACGAGCGCCCATCAGCGGATCAAATCCTTTTTTGCCTAAGAACTTACGCAAATTTTCTGTAAATATCGCATCGACTTTTTTCTCATGCAATTGCTCTTCCAACTGCATCAGGAACTTATCGACAACCCGCAAGATAATTTCTTCATTCAAGGCACCGAAGCTGATGATTGCATCCAGACGATTGCGGAACTCAGGCGTAAACATACGCTTGATATCGGCCATTTCATCACCGGCTTCTTTATTATCAGTAAATCCGATCGAACGCTTCTGAAGACTCTCTGCGCCGGCATTGGTTGTCATAATAATGATCACATTGCGAAAATCCGCCTTGCGCCCATTATTGTCAGTCAGCGTGCCATGATCCATCACCTGCAACAAAATATTAAATACGTCAGGATGCGCTTTTTCGATTTCATCTAACAGCAAAACGGTGTGCGGCTTTTTGGTGATCGCTTCAGTTAATAATCCGCCCTGATCAAATCCAACATAGCCTGGTGGCGCACCGATTAACCTGCTCACGGCATGACGCTCCATATATTCGGACATGTCGAACCGAATTAGTTCGATCCCCAATGTGAACGCCAACTGTTTGGCCATTTCAGTTTTTCCAACGCCGGTCGGACCCGAGAACAGGAATGATCCGATAGGCTTATCCAACTTGCCTAAGCCCGCCCGCGCCATTTTGATCGCTGAAGACAAGGCGTCAATCGCAGGATCCTGACCAAACACCACGTTCTTCAAATCGCGTTCGATGGTCTGCAGCTTACTGCGATCGTCCTGGTTGACCGTCTGTGGCGGGATACGGGCAATTTTCGAAATGATTTCTTCAATTTCAAACTTGCCAATCGTTTTCTTTTGCTTGGATTTCGGCAAAACTCGTTGTGCCGCACCGGCCTCGTCAATCACGTCAATCGCCTTGTCTGGCAGGTGTCTGTCATTAATAAAGCGCGCAGAAAGTTCTGCGGCAGAGGTCAACGCCGATGCTGAATACTTCACATTATGATGTTCCTCAAACCGTGTTTTCAAGCCGCGCAAGATCTGAACAGTCTGCTCAACAGTAGGTTCAATCACATCGATTTTTTGGAAGCGACGAGACAAAGCATGGTCTTTTTCAAACACACCGCGGTATTCGGTATAAGTGGTCGCACCGATACACTTCAACTGACCGGATGACAAAGCAGGCTTCAACAGATTGGACGCATCCAAAGTACCGCCAGAAGCAGAGCCGGCACCAATGATGGTATGGATCTCATCAATAAATAAAATGCCGTTTGGCGCATCTTTTAATTGCTTCAACACTGCTTTGAGTCGTAATTCAAAATCGCCGCGATACTTTGTCCCAGCAAGCAACGACCCCATATCCAACGAATAGACAATGGCGTTTTGCAAAATGTCAGGGACGTCGCCCATCGTGATACGCAGCGCCAAACCTTCGGCGATTGCTGTCTTCCCAACCCCGGCTTCGCCAACCAACAAAGGGTTATTTTTCCTGCGGCGGCACAATATCTGCACGACACGCTCCACTTCGCTGTCGCGTCCAACCAGCGGGTCGATCTTTCCTTCAGCGGCTGCCTTATTCAAATTCAATGTGAATTGATCCAAAGCACTTTCTTTGGGTTGCACTTCACTGTGCGATTCTTCCACACCTTCGGTTGATTTTTGCGGATCAGCAGGATGATCTTTGCGCACGCCATGTGAAATGAAGTTGACTACATCCAAACGTGTCACACCCTGCTGATGCAGGTAGTAAACGGCGTGCGAGTCCTTCTCACCGAATATCGCAACCAGCACATTGGCGCCATTAACTTCCTTCTTGCCGTTTGATGCTGATTGAACATGCATGATCGCCCGTTGAATAACGCGCTGGAAGCCTAGCGTAGGCTGGGTGTCCACCTCACCGGTTCCGGCGACCGTTGGCGTATTGTCGCTGACAAAATTGCTCAACGTTTTGCGCAGGTCTTCAATATTCACTGCACATGCACGCATGACTTCAGCAGCAGACGGATTATCCAGTAACGCGAGCAACAGGTGCTCGACAGTAATGAACTCATATCTTGCCTGACGCGCTTCTACAAACGCCATGTGCAAACTTACTTCCAATTCTTGCGCAATCATACTTCCTCCATCACACATTGCAGGGGGTGCCCTGCTTGCCTGGCATATGCCATTACTAAATCAACTTTTGTAGCAGCAATATCTTTGGGGAATACCCCACATATGCCTTTACCGTCACGATGTACCTTCAGCATAATTTGCATCGCCGTTTCACGATCTTTATTAAAATACTCTTGAATTACGACCACCACAAATTCCATTGGCGTATAGTCATCATTCAACAAAACAACCTGATACAAAGAGGGAGCCTTTGTCTTTTGCACCTCCCGCTCTATCACTGTACTATTTTCGTGCTTATTTGCCATAAATAAATTTAACTGCTTTCGGTCAATTCAAAGCTCTGAATAAGCAGTGTAATTCAATTTTTTATACTCTGCGGCGTCGTTGTTGAAAGATGGCGATAAATTGCTGAACATCAATAGCTGCCTCATTATTTAATTATTTTTTACAATTCGTATTACTCAAATGTAACAACCGGTTTAGTGTTGTAAATTTTCACTGAAAGTGTGGTAAAAACCGGTTTAAATCGAATAATCAGAACATAATTCCGTCCTAATTTTCGAGCGCCCCTGAAAATTCTTGACAATCTTAATAATTCCCTCAAAAATGAAATTGTTAATGAGATATTTTCTTCACATTAATACTGAGAGGGCAGGTTTAGAAGGATTTGGCTAACTGCTGAATTTCTGGCGCGGCTCGTGTTTTCGATATTTTCTGAAAGATGCATTATGGCAACAGGCACAGTTAAATGGTTTAATGACTCAAAAGGCTTTGGCTTTATCACTCCAGACGACGGCGGCGAGGATTTATTTGCACACTTCTCAGCAATCCAGATGAATGGATTCAAAACGCTTAAAGAAGGCCAAAAAGTACAATTCGAAGTGACACAAGGGCCGAAGGGTAAGCAAGCGTCAAATATTCAAGCACCTTGATTTTATAGATTGAGGTTGAAACGCTCCGCTTGCGGAGCTTTTTTTATCGGCGCGTGATAATAAAAAAAGACCGGATACTTCCGGTCTTTAACGTTGCTGTGTGCCTCAAATCCTCACATCGTCTTACATATTTTCAATCATTACATTGCCAAATCCGGAGCACGATACCTGTGTTGCGCCTTCCATCAATCGGGCAAAATCATACGTAACTTTTTTCTGTGCAATCGATTTACTCATTGAGCTGATAATCAAATCGGCTGCTTCCAGCCATCCCATGTGACGCAACATCATTTCTGCAGACAGGATCAATGAACCTGGATTGACGTAGTCTTTACCGGCATATTTAGGTGCTGTGCCATGAGTTGCTTCAAACATCGCGATCGAATCAGACAAATTGGCCCCTGGAGCAATACCTATACCACCAACCTGAGCGGCCAACGCATCAGAAATGTAATCCCCGTTCAAGTTCAAAGTCGCGATGACACTGTATTCAGCGGGACGTAACAGGATTTGCTGCAAGAAAGCATCAGCGATCGAATCCTTGACGACGATTTCCTTGCCTGTCTTAGGATTTTTAAATTTGCACCAAGGGCCGCCATCAATCAGTTCAGCACCAAACTCTTTTTGTGCCAATGCGTACGCCCAATCACGGAAGCCACCCTCGGTGTATTTCATGATATTGCCTTTGTGGACGATAGTCACTGAAGGCTTGTCATTGTCGATTGCATATTGAATCGCTTTGCGCACCAAACGTTCCGTACCCTCAATCGATACCGGTTTAATGCCAATCCCTGAAGTTTCAGGAAAACGGATTTTTTTCACACCCATTTCGCTTACCAGGAAATCGATCAGTTTTTTAACCTGTGCAGACCCCTCCTGAAATTCGATACCGGCGTAAATGTCTTCTGAATTTTCCCGGAAAATCACCATATCGGTTTTTTCAGGCTCCCGCACCGGTGAAGGAACACCGGTAAAATAACGGACCGGACGCAGGCAGACATACAGATCCAGCTCCTGACGCAATGCCACATTCAATGAGCGGATGCCGCCACCGACTGGCGTCGTCAATGGACCTTTAATTGAAACGACATAATCTTTCAACACGCGCAAAGTTTCTTCCGGCAACCAGACATCCGGACCATACACTTGTGTCGATTTTTCACCAGCGTAAATTTCCATCCAGCTGATCTGACGTTTCCCGCCATAGGCTTTTGCCACGGCAGCATCAATCACCTTAATCATTACTGGACTGATATCAATACCAGTGCCATCACCTTCGATATATGGAATGATCGGGTTGTTTGGAACATTGAGTGAAAAATCAGCATTGACGGTAATCTTTTGACCGTCGGCAGGTACTTTGATGTGTTGGTACATTGCATTCTCCGATGTGGGGCGAACATAAATTGGGGCAAAAACAGGAAAGAACTGAGTAGCTGCTTGAAGCTTACTGTTTGAGAACTTTCTTATTGTATACACAGAACAATAAATTGCACGATTTTGATTTAATCATAGTGAATTAACATTTATTGAACTGCACTCTTGTATAAGACACATGACATAGATTTCACATTATGCACCAGAATTTTACCAGGCGCCATAAAATTCAACGGCGAATTCAGCGACGCATGTTAACATCTGTCGGCATTTTAATCCCGGCGGCATTTCCATGAAATTAATTCTATTCAATAAACCCTTTCAGGTGATGAGCCAGTTTTCGCCTCATGAAACCCGTCCCACTCTTGCCAACTTCATTTCCATACCGGGAATCTATCCAGCTGGCAGACTTGATGCCGATAGCGAAGGCTTGATGTTGCTGACTGATGATGGTCAACTTCAGCACAAAATCAGTCATCCCGACCACAAGGAATCAAAAACCTATCTTGTTCAAGTTGAAGGAGTGCCAAGCCCGGAACAGTTGCAGTCTTTGCGCTCGCCCATTGATTTGGGAGATTTCGTTACCCAACCGTGTGAGGCACAACGAATTCATGAACCAGAGTGGATTTGGCCGCGCAATCCGCCGATCAGAACCAGGTTTGACAAGCCAACCAGCTGGTTGGCAATCACGCTGAAAGAGGGTAAAAACCGTCAGGTAAGGCGTATGACTGCCGCCATAGACTTGCCAACCTTGCGGCTGATTCGCAGCGCAATTGGTCGTTATTCGCTAGCGAGCCACCCTTTATTACCCGGAGAATGGATCGAATTGGAAGCAACTGGCCACTAGCGCCCGATTAAAAGGCAGGGTATTCTCCATGCTTCGAAATTTCAAACTTAAGCCCACCCACGATTATGCAAATTTTAACGAAACGTGTTTTATGCACAGTACTGTCAGGTCTCGCGTTCTCGACAGCAAATGCGCAGCAAAAATTACCGGTCACTCAGTTCACGGCGGGGATTTATGTAATCCAGGCCGAAGTGGCTTCGACTGAGCCACAGCGTGAATTAGGCTTAATGAACCGGAAAGCGTTGGGCCCGAATGAGGGGATGATGTTTATTTTCGACCGCCCATTCAAGTACTGCATGTGGATGAAAAATACGCTGTTGCCGCTGTCGGTTGCGTTCCTTGACAAGAATGGCGTAATTCTTAATATTGAAGAAATGCTGCCGCAAACCGAGACCAACCATTGCGCAGTCGAACCGGCACTGTATGCATTGGAAATGAGCGCAGAATGGTTCAAGCACAAGGGAATCAAACCCGGCACCAAAATTGGCAAGTTGAATTAATACCTGAGGGTCTGGACGACAAAAAACCACACGAATAAAATCATGTGGTTTTTTGTATTTTTGCTGCGCCTTTCCAGATCAGAAAGGCAAATGGCTACAAACTTGGAGTATCGCTGGCGATACTTTATTAATTTAAGCCAGTGCTTTTAAAGCAGCAGACAAACGGCTTTTATGACGGGCAGCTTTGTTTTTGTGGATAATTTTTTTATCCGCGATGCTATCAATAGTCGACATTGAAGTCTGGAATATTGATGTTGCAGCTGCTTTGTCGCCGGCCATAATTGCCTTACGAACTGCTTTGATTGCAGTACGTAAAGTTGAACGCTGACTGGAGTTGTGCGCGTTTTGTTTTACTGCTTGACGAGCACGTTTACGTGCTTGTGCGGTATTTGCCATGAAAGTTCCTAAACTATATCAATTGCCGACGCAAACTGCGAAGGTCGTAGAATTCTGTACAGCTCGCTATTGTAATGGATTTTTTTTGAAGATACAACAAGTGCCTTGTCTGCAACTTCAAATTTGCACTGAAAAATTGGGATTAAGTTGCTTCTTTACAAAAAAATACGCCACGCCGTTATAATGCCGCTCCATGAACCTGCTTAAAACCCTCGCTACTATTGGTAGCATGACGATGTTGTCACGCATCACCGGCCTACTTCGCGAAATGCTGATAGCCCATGCTTTTGGCGCCACCGCTTACTCCGACGCCTACAATATCGCGTTTCGCATTCCCAATTTTTTGCGGCGCATTTTTGCAGAAGGGGCATTTTCCCAGGCGTTTGTGCCGATTCTCTCGGAATACCACAACCAGAAGGGCCAGAACGCTACCAAATCCCTGGTTGATGCGGTTGGCACCTTACTGACCTGGGCACTGGTGCTGACCAGTATTCTTGGAGTCATTGCAGCGCCAGCCATTGTTTATGCGCTGGCTAGCGGTTACGTGGATTTCCCTGAAAAATTCAACGCAACGGTCGTCATGACCCGAATCATGTTTCCATACATCGCATTAATTTCTCTGGTGGCTCTGGCCGGCGGTATTTTAAACACCTGGCGCGAATTCAGGATTCCTGCATTTACTCCGGTATTGTTCAATCTCGCGTCGATTTTTGGCTCAGTGGTGTTGGTCAAATTTTTTCAGACGCCAATTTATGCGTTGGCTGTCGCGGTTGTTTTAGGTGGCATACTACAACTCGCAATACAGTTCCCATACTTAATGAAAATTGGCATGTTGCCGCGCATTTCACTGCGGCCATTGCAGTCGCTGCAAGACCCAGGCGTCAAACGCGTATTGCGCAACATGGCTCCAGCCATATTTGCTGTATCTGCCTCACAGATCAGCATACTCATTAACACCAATATCGCCTCTCGATTGGTGACTGGCAGCGTTTCATGGCTCACTTATGCAGATCGATTGATGGAATTCCCGACCGCTTTATTAGGCGTTGCGCTGGGAACCATTTTATTGCCCAGTCTATCGCGTGCCCACTCGCAAAATGACCATGAAGAATATTCCTCACTGCTCGACTGGGGGTTACGGCTGACCTTTCTGCTCGCGCTGCCTGCGGCAGTTGGACTGGCAACCTTATCCATACCCATTACGGCCGTGCTGTTTCATAACGGAAAATTCGATACCACGGCGCTTATCCAGACCAGCCATGCATTAATTGCCTACGGTGTTGGCTTGATTGGCCTGATCCTGGTGAAAATTCTAGCACCTGGTTTTTATGCCAGACAAAACATTAAGACGCCAGTCAAAATTGCGGTCGGGGTGATGATCGCGGTTCAGCTCATGAATCTGATTTTCATACCGCGCCTGGCACATGTAGGATTGGCTTTATCCGTTGGTTTGGGAGCATGCTTCAATGCCGGCTTCTTATTTTTTTTACTAAGACGTCACGGCATTTACGAACCCAAACCGGGCTGGTTTCTGTTTTTCGCAAAACAATTTGTGGCGCTGGTATTAATGGCAGGTGTCGCCCTGTTCCTGTCTGCCCAGTTTGACTGGATTGCCATGCAGAGTCACTCGTTTTATCGGGCGCTCTCACTGGCTGGCGTGTTGATCTCGTGTATGACAATTTATTTTGCCAGTCTGCTTGCCATGGGATTCCGATTTCGCGATTTCAAACGCATAGAAAAACCTTGATAGAATTTCAGCCCTTGGTTCTCCGATAAATTTACTGTCTCAAGGAATACATGATGAAAGTAGCAGTCGTATTATCCGGATGTGGTGTATTCGATGGCTCTGAGATTCATGAAAGCGTGATCACGATGTTGGCATTATCGTGTGCCGGTGTTTCCTATCAATGCATGGCACCCAACATCAATCAGGCGCATGTGGTCAATCATTTGACTGGCCAGGTCACCGAAGGTGAGACGCGCAACGTGTTGGTCGAGGCGGCGCGTCTTGCGCGTGGCGACATAATCGATATCGCAGATGCAGACGTGCATGACTACGCGGCAGTGTTTTTTCCGGGCGGCTTTGGCGCTGCCAAAAATCTCTCCGACTTTGCTTTTCAGGGAAGCGCATGTCAAATTCAGGACGACGTACTGCGCTTTGCAAAAGCGATCGCGGCGGCCAACAAGCCGGCCTGTTATATCTGCATTGCCCCGGCGATGCTGCCGCGTATTTACGGCGAAAACGTGAAGCTGACAATCGGTAATGATCAAAATACCGCGCAAGCAATTGAAGAGATGGGTGGCGAGCACGTCGATTGTCCGGTGCAGGAATTTGTTGTAGATTCCAGTCGCAATCTGGTCAGCACGCCAGCTTATATGCTGGCGCACAATATCGCGGAAGCTGCAGCGGGCATTGAGGCTGCGGTTGAGGCAACTTTAGCGTTAATCAAGTCTGACTAAAGCGCACATAAAAAAAACCCGCCAGTTTAATTACTGTCGGGCTTTTTTACATGACACGAAAAATTATTACGAATCGCGCGACGCTTTTTTACGTTCGTGCTCTTTCAAATAGCGCTTGCGCAAACGAATGCTCTTCGGTGTAATTTCTACCAGCTCATCATCATCGATAAACTCAACCGCGTATTCCAAAGACATCTGGATTGGCGGCACCAGGCGCACCGCTTCATCGGTACCGGATGAACGCACGTTGGTCAGCTGCTTGCCTTTGATCGGGTTCACAACCAGATCATTGTCACGCGAATGAATACCGATAATCATGCCTTCATAGACCGGATCATTGTGCGACACAAACATGCGACCGCGATCCTGCAATTTCCAGATTGCATAAGCAACCGCTGCGCCATCGTCCTGTGAGATCAACACACCGTTGCGACGGCCAGCCATTTCACCACGGCTGGTATCAACCGGAGCGTACTCGTCAAACACGTGACTCATCAAACCAGTGCCGCGCGTCAGAGTCATGAATTCGCCCTGAAAACCGATCAGACCACGTGCAGGAATACGATATTCCAGACGAACCCGGCCTTTACCATCAGGTTGCATATCCTGCAGGTCGCCACGACGGCGACCCAATTCTTCCATCACACCGCCCTGGTTGGTTTCTTCAACGTCGACCGACAGCATTTCATACGGTTCATGACGTACGCCATCGACCATTTTAAATACCACGCGCGGACGCGACACAGCCAGTTCGTAACCTTCACGACGCATATTTTCGATCAGAATCGTCAGATGCAATTCGCCGCGACCCGAAACTTCAAACGTTGTATCGTCACCAGTATCAGCAACGCGCAACGCCACATTGGCCTTCAGTTCGCGATCCAAACGATCCCGGATCTGACGGCTGGTGACGAACTTGCCTTCACGACCGGCCAATGGTGAATTGTTCACCATGAAGTTCATGTTCAGAGTCGGTTCGTCGACTTTTAACATTGGTAATGCATCGGGCGTATCGATGGCGCAGACGGTAGTACCAATGCCCAGCTCTTCAATGCCGTTAATCAAAACGATATCGCCTGCTACGGCTTCATCAACCTGAACGCGCTCCAGACCCTTGAAATTGAGTACCTGATTGATACGGGCGCGTCTTGGCGTGCCTTCCGGACCATCCATGATGATCACGTCCTGCAACGCTCTGGCACGGCCGCGAGTGATGCGGCCAATCCCGATTTTACCGACGTAGGAGTTGTAATCGAGAGAAGAAATCTGTAATTGCAGCGGACCATCCTGATTGTCTTCGCGCGCTGGCACGTGACGCAAAATTGCGTCAAACAGGGGATCCATATTACCTTCACGTACCTCTGGGTCCAGGCTGGCGTAACCATTCAAAGCGGAAGCGAATACCACCGGGAAGTCCAGCTGTTCATCAGAAGCGCCCAATTTATCGAACAATTCAAAAGTCTGATTAACGACCCATTCAGTGCGCGCACTTGGACGATCAACCTTGTTGACCACCACGATCGGTTTCAGTCCGAGCGCCAGTGCTTTACGCGTTACGAAGCGCGTCTGTGGCATCGGTCCATCCACCGCATCAACCAGCAACAGGACACTGTCTACCATCGACAAAACACGCTCCACTTCACCACCGAAATCGGCATGGCCAGGTGTGTCGACGATATTGATATGAATACCTTTGTATTCAACAGCACAATTCTTGGCCAGAATCGTGATACCACGTTCTTTTTCAATATCGTTGGAATCCATCACGCGAGTATCAACCTGCTGATTATCACGGAATGTGCCTGATTGACGAAGTAACTGATCAACGAGAGTAGTTTTACCGTGATCGACGTGGGCGATGATCGCGATGTTGCGGATGGCGCGTTTAGAATTTGACATGATTAGAGTGTGACGCTTTTGGGTGAATTGGGTGGTTATTTCAGATAGCCCGGTATTATAACATGTTGCATTGCAAAAACTGGAACTGTTCTTGCCTTGATTTCGTTAATCGTTAGATTATAGACGTTGCTCCGTTTTTAACCAGTCTTGGCAATCAGTCTTTCTGGGGCCAAGACCAGATACTCCTGCAATATTGCCGATCCCAGCAATTTATTGTCGCTTTGACGATAAACCCGCTTGCGGCCTGGCTCAGGATTGATTTCCACGCCCTCTTTTTCCAGCGAAAGGCGTTGGCCGTGCAAAAACCGGTCGGCCAATTCGTCCGATAACTGAATCGCCTCAAAGGCAGACAATAAGGCATCTACCGGTTTTAACAAACCAATTCTTTGTTCAGGTTGCAGGTTCTGAATTAATTCCAGCGTGACTGCGTCAGCAAGCTGTAAATTGCCCACCTCGGTACGTCGCAGTGCATTCAAATGCGCGCCACATCCCAAGGCGCGCCCGATATCTTCCCCCAGCACACGAATATAGGTACCTTTTGAACATCGCACGCGGAGACTTAAGAACGGTGCCTGGTAGCTCAATAACGTTAATTCGAAAATGGTGATCTGGCGGCCTTCCCGTTCCAGGGTAATCCCCGCCCGGGCATATTCGTACAAAGGTTTTCCATCACGTTTGAGCGCTGAGTACATCGGCGGAATTTGTGTAATCGGACCGCGAAACTGCGCCAGCACCGCGCCGATCTGGTCAATGCTGACATCGACCGGCAAATTCGCTGTGATTGCACCTTCCGTGTCGCCTGTTTCAGTAGCCACACCCAGATGAACCACCGTTTCATAGGTTTTATCGGCTTCCAATAAATCGTGTGAAAACTTGGTCGCTTCACCAAAACATAATGGCAGCAGCCCGGTGGCAAATGGATCCAGGGTGCCGGTATGACCAGCCTTCATGGCATTGAGCAATCGTTTGGTTTGAATCAGGGCATCGTTACTCGACAAACCGACCGGCTTATCCAGCAACAGCACGCCGCTCAACGCAACGCGTGTGTTTTTTTTTGCCTGGGTCATTTTAATTATTGCTTGTCGTCAGATTCTGAAATGTTGGCCGCTGCCGCCAGGTCTTCTGCTGAATTACTGGCGATTGCCTGGTCGATCAGTTTCGACATGGCGATGCCATTCATCGTAGACGTATCATGAATAAAGTGCAGCTGAGGCAGTGTGTGAATATGCAGGCATTTACCCAAATGCATACGTAAAAAACCAGCAGCTTTGTTGAGACAATTTAATGTGGTGGCAATTTGATCCGGCGCATCACGCAAAGTCGTAAAGAACACCTTGGCATGCGCATAATCTGGAGTAACTTGAACCTCGGTCAAAGTGACCATTCCAACCCGGGGATCTTTAAGTTCGGCACTGATAATCACCGATAAATCGCGCTGGATTTGATCGGCTACCCGCAGGCCACGCCCGGGAATTGATTTGCTGTTTTTAGCCATGTTATTTCACCCAACACTGTATTGCAGCATCGTCCCGTTAAGGACAACGCCGCATTTTTTACAGCTTGCGCGCTACCTCTTGAACTTCAAAAACTTCCAATTGATCGCCGACTTCGATTTCATTGAAATTCTTCAATGACAAACCGCATTCGAAGCCTGACTTCACTTCTTTCACGTCATCTTTAAAGCGTTTCAACGAATCCAGTTCGCCAGTCCAGATCACCACGTTGCTACGCAACAGACGTATCGACGCACCGCGTTTGACAATCCCTTCCAGCACATAACAACCAGCGATCGCACCGACTTTGCTGATCGTAATGACTTGACGAATTTCGACCAGACCCAAAGCATGTTCGCGTTTTTCCGGTGCCAACATACCTGACAATGCCGCTTTCACATCATCGACCGCGTCGTAAATAATATTGTAGTAACGTATTTCAATACCATTTGCTTCGGCCAATTTACGCGCTGACGCATCAGCACGCGTATTAAAGCCGATGATCACAGCCTTGGATGCGACTGCCAGATTGACGTCGGATTCAGAAATACCGCCGACTGCAGCGTGAACAACCTGCACGCGCACTTCGGAGGTCGACATTTTGACCATGGAATGTACCAGAGCTTCCTGCGAACCTTGCACGTCGGTTTTGATAATCATAGCCAAGGTCTTGACTTCACCCTCACCCATGTTCTCAAACATGTTCTCGAGTTTCGCAGCCTGTTGTTTGGCCAGTTTGACGTCACGGTATTTACCCTGACGGAATTGACCAATTTCACGCGCCTTGCGTTCATCAGCCATGACCATGACTTCTTCGCCGGCATTCGGCACTTCGATCAGACCCTGAATTTCAACTGGTATCGAAGGACCTGCTTCGGAAATCGACACGCCATTTTCATCCAGCATGGCACGCACGCGTCCATAGGATGAACCGGCCAGTACAACGTCACCACGTTTCAACGTACCAGACTGAACCAGAATAGTTGCAACCGGACCGCGACCTTTATCCAGACGAGCTTCGACAACCAGACCACGCGCTGGCGCATCTTTGGCCGCTTTCAATTCCAGCACTTCAGCCTGCAACAGAACGTTTTCGAGCAATTCGTCGATACCCTGCCCGGTTTTGGCCGAAACAGAAACGAATGGAGAATCCCCGCCATATTCTTCAGGCAACACATTTTCCGCTATCAGCTCTTGCTTGACGCGATCCAGATTTGCGCCCGGCTTGTCAATCTTGTTCACTGCAACAACCAGCGGCACTCCAGCAGCTCTGGCATGGGCAATCGCTTCTTTGGTCTGCGGCATCACGCCGTCATCTGCTGCCACCACCAGAATGACAATATCGGTCGCTTTCGCGCCGCGCGCACGCATGGCCGTAAATGCTTCATGGCCAGGTGTATCAAGAAAGGTAATCATACCGCGCGGTGTTTCGACGTGATATGCACCGATATGCTGGGTAATCCCGCCGGCCTCGCCAGAAGCCACTTTGGCGCGACGAATGTAATCCAGCAAACTGGTTTTACCGTGATCGACGTGTCCCATCACCGTCACCACCGGAGCTCGTGGGAAAGTTTGATATTCAGTCTGCACGCCGCCATCAGTCAACATTGCCTCTGGATCGTCCAGCTTGGCAGCAAATGCTTTGTGGCCCATTTCTTCAACCAGAATCAAAGCAGTTTCCTGATCCAACACCTGATTAATGGTAACCATCTGTCCCAACTTCATTAACTGCTTAATGACTTCAGAAGCCTTCACGGACATTTTGTGCGCCAGCTCAGCGACAGTAATTGTTTCTGGCACGTAGACATCTTTAACCACGGCTTCAACCGGCGCCTGAAAATTGGATTCACGATCGTCTGAATGCGAACCACGACGGGAGTTCTTACCACCTGCGCGCCAACCATCGCGACCATTCGGTGTAGCTGCCACGTTGCCACGGGTTTTGAGACCTTTCTTCTTGGCAGATTCTTCTTGCCAGGTCGACGAAACATTGGCTGATTTGATCGATTTTTTGTCGACCACTACCGGCTTTTTCTCGTCTTTTTTCTCTACATTTTTTTTCTCTGCCGGCTTATGCAAGGTGCCTTCAGAAGATTTCGGCGCAGCTTTTGCAGCACCATCTGCCGATGCAGCAGCTGGTTCAGCGACTGGCGCAGCAACCGGCTTGACCACTTTGCGTTGCGTACTCATCATGGCTTTAATTTGCGCCACTTCGTCAGCCACTACCTTGCGCGCATTTTCGGTCGCTTCTGCACGCTCACTGGCGATCTTGGTCGCTTCTTTTGCGGCATTGATACCATCAGCAACTTTCTTTTGCAGAGTTGCTTCAGCTTCTTCTGCTACCCGCGCCGCCTGGGCAGCTTCGGCTTTTTTATCGTCTTCAGCAGTCGGCACGACTTCTTCAGCGACAACAGTCTTGGCAGCCTTTGCAGCCGGTTTTCTCTTGGCGATCTGGGATGCCTGCAACTTCGCAGCATCTTCCTGAGCGGCAGCGCGTTTTACGGCTGATATTGCCGCCAACTCTGCCTCGGTTGAGACGGCCAACTCCGCTTCTTTCAGCGCTTTGGTCTGCGCCTCTTTTTCAGCTTCAAGGCGTGCCAGATGATTTTGCTTTTCGATTAATTCAGCTTCTTGTTTTGCGCGCAATTCATCAGCCAAACGCTCTTCTTCTTCCTGCCTTGCCAGTTCCGCGGCCTTGGAAACGGCGATCGAGTTATCAATTTCCGGCAGCGATTCGTCACGTTTGACAAAAGTGCGTTTTTTTCTGACTTCTACCTGGATCGTGCGTGACTTTCCGGTTGCATCAGCTTGTTTAATCTCGGTTGTCTCTTTACGAGTCAGGGTGATTTTCTTGGTATCACGATCGGCCTCGACGCCGTGTGCGCGGCGCAAATGCTCGAGGAGACGCTCTTTGTCTTCTTTAGACAAAGCATCTGAGGTCGAACCCTTCTCTACACCTGCTGAACGTAATTGCGTTAACAACACGTCGGCAGACATCTTAAGCTCCGTGGCAAATTGGGCTACATTATTACTCGCCATTCAGTCCTCTTTTTCTATGTGGCGCGGTGGGTGACTCGTCGGGGCCACCCATTACTAACAGGATCAACTAAAATTACAGCAACAGTTTTCAAGCGCTTTACTGCGTTAATTTTACTTACCACCTGTTTATTTTCCTGTGACACTCCACGCTTTGGCCAAAATGGCTTTAGCGCGATCATCGTACTTGGCATCGATGAGTTTCATTTCATCGTCCGTTACATCGTCAAATTCATTCTTGATCAAGTGACGTGCGCGTTCTGTTGACAAAGCAAGTACGGCGCCAAATTCGTCATACGCTAAATTTGCAAAGTCGTTCAAGGTCTTGATATTCGCCAATCCCAGCTTACCGGCAGTGACACGATCCATGCCCGGCAAATTGATCAACGCATCTTCCACGCCATCAACGCCTTCTTCCGAAGCAATCGCTTCAGAGACAATGGCATCACGAGCCCGATTTCTCAGCTCATTGACGGTATCTTCATCCAGAGCTTCGATTTCCAACATTTCACTGATCGGCACATACGCGATTTCTTCCAGACTGGCAAAACCTTCATCAACCAGAATATCAGCGACTTCCTGATCCACGTCGAGCTTTTGCATAAACAGAGCGCGAATTGCTGATGTTTCCTGCTCGGATTTATTCGCTGACTGCTCAGCAGTCATGATATTGATTTGCCAGCCCGTCAGCTCTGCAGCCAAACGCACGTTCTGTCCACTGCGACCAATTGCGATCGCCAGATTTTCATCATCAACTACCACGTCCATGGCGTGCTTTTCTTCGTCAACCACAATGGAAGAGACGTTAGCAGGTGCCAAAGCACCAATCACAAACTGCGCCGGATCTTCAGACCACAATACGATATCAACCCGTTCGCCGCCCAACTCGCCTGTCACAGCCTGAACACGCGAACCGCGCATGCCTACGCAGGTTCCGATTGGATCAATCCGTGGATCATGAGTGTACACCGCAATCTTTGCACGCACACCTGGATCGCGGGCAGCTGATTTCACTTCCAGCGAACCTTGCTCGATTTCGGGCACTTCAAGTTCGAACAGCTTCATAATAAATTCAGGCGCAGTACGCGACAGAATCACTTGCGGGCCGCGGGCATTGCGGTCGATGCGTAAAATATAGGCACGAACCCGATCACCGATACGCAGATTTTCTTTCGGAATCATTTGATCGCGAGGCAGGCGCGCTTCAATCTTGCCAGACTCAACAACTGCTTCACCGCGCTCCATGCGCTTGATCGTGCCGGTTACCAGTGAATCACCGCGCTCAAGGAAGTCGGCCAGAATCTGCTCACGCTCGGCATCACGGACACGTTGCAACATGACCTGTTTCGCATCCTGCGCAAAACGACGGCCAAATTCCACGGATTCGATTGCTTCTTCGATATATTCATCGACTTCGATGTCTGGATATTGTTCCATCGCTTCGAAATGCAAAATCTCCTGATCGGGCAATTGCAGACCGGCGTCATCCGGCACAACGTGCCAGCGGCGGAATGATTCAAAAATACCCGACTCACGGTCGATCACGACGCGAATATCAACGTCACCTGGATAACGTTTTTTGGTCGCCTGCGCCAAAGCATGCTCGAGAGCAGCAAAAACAATTTCCTTGTCCACGTTTTTCTCACGTGCCAAGGCATCTACCAACAATAATACTTCGCGACTCATGCTTTGCGACTCCTAAAATCGACTTGCGGCACCAAACGCGCCTTTTCTATATCAGCTAACGTAAATTCCAACATAGCTGCCCCATCTTTTTGCTCAAATTCCAACATCAATTTCTCGCCTGCCGGCATGCGAATGACGCCCTGGTAGGTCTTGCGATTGGGTGTACCAGGCATTGGCAAACGCAATTTAATAATCGCTTCCAGATCGACAAAACGCACGAAGTCGGACAACTTTGTCAGCGGCCGGTCCAATCCTGGCGACGAAACTTCCAGACGTTCATAATTAATATTTTCAACAGTGAAAACGTGGCTGAGCTGATGACTTACCGTCGCACAGTCCTCAACAGTGATCAAACCGCGATCAGCCTGCTCCGGCGTGAAATCAATAAAAACACGCACCAGACCACGAGCAGCCAATTCAATATCAACCAGCTCATAGCCCAACCCGCCTACCGTTTTTTCAATTAATACCCGCAAATTCAACACATTCTCCTGGTGCCACTCTACCCACTGCAGTCGCGCTGTCGCCAAAAAACCGTTAGAAGTCGATCCGCAAAAAAAAATGGGCATTAGCCCATCTTCTTTTCGCAGCCTCTACCAAAAAGTTAGAAAGCTTTTTAACTGCAGGATTATAAACGAAAAGTCAAACCGTTACAATGCAAAACTACGCCAATTCCGCTGGAAACGCCAACTATTTAACTTCGCGCCCGTTTTCGCGGAATACCCTGGTAATTATGGGTTGACGCTACTGCCGGGCCACTGCGGTGCTTACGCGGAGCGGCAGGAAATCCCAATGCGGTTTGCATAGGATCCGGCTGACGGCTGCGCGGTTTTCCTTTTGCACCGGGGTTGCTGTCGGCAGGCTTATTAAATCGCGATGATTTTTCAATAACATTACCATTTCCACTACTTCGTCCTTGCGGGCGACCGGCCGGTCCATTTTTGACATATTGATCACTGCCCTCACGACCTACTTTGGCTTCTTTTTCGAGGCCGCAAATTTTCAACAGGTCGCGCGCATCATTTTCTTCCAGCTCTTCCCAGCGCCCGCGCTTTAAATTTGGCGGCAAGGTCATCACGCCATAACGGGTGCGGATCAAACGTGAAACGGTGAGGCCAACTGCCTCAAACATGCGGCGCACTTCGCGATTACGGCCTTCGCCGATCACCACGCGGTACCACTTGTTGACGCCATCGCCACCGCCATCGCTGATCTTTGAAAATTGTGCCAGTCCATCATCGAGCTCAACGCCGCTTAATAATTTCTGACGCATGCCCTCTTCGAGCGTACCCAAAGTACGCACCGCATATTCACGCTCAATACCGTAACGCGGGTGCATCAAACGATTCGCCAGATCACCTGACGTGGTGAACAGCAGCAAGCCTTCGGTATTAAAATCCAGACGACCAACGGCCAACCACTTACCCGTTTTCATCGTCGGCAAACTCGAGAACACCGATTCGCGTCCTTCGGGATCATTGGTACTGACGATCTGTCCGGCTGGCTTGTGATACACCAAAATCCGCGGCGGTTTTTTACTTACTTTACGTTGAATCAGTTTGCCATTAATGCGGACAAAATCGGTTGGCAAAATCCGCTGGCCGATATGCGCCGGTTCGCCGTTGACAGAAACCCGGCCTGCAACAATCAGGTCTTCCATATCGCGCCGCGATCCCAAGCCAGCTTCGGCCAATACTTTATGCAGCTTCGGTGCATCGTCGTCCGATGTCAGCGTGCGTTGTGCAGTCTTGCCGACTGGCTTACGACCCTTCGCACCCGACTCTGGCTGCTCTTGGTCATACGCATCAGAGGTAACGAAAGAAAAAACATCGTCCGGAGCCGGTGCACCAGGTTTTGTTGCTGAACGCTGGCCTTGTTTTGGGCCGGTCTTGGGCTTATTGCCGCGGACCTGGTTGTCGTCGCGACTGGTTCTTGGCCCTTTAGTATTTTGTCGGGGCGCACGCTGGGCATCAACAACAGGCGGCGTGCGATCAGGCTCACCCGATTGAACAGCTACGTCGCCTGCATCAGCGGCCGGTTCGACACGCTCACTGCGGGCTCTGCGCATCATGCGCGGACCGCGGACACCGTGCTTTTTCTCTCTGGGTTGACCATCTTTTTTAGTGCCGGTATTTTCCGAATCTCGCGGCGCTGAATTCTCAGCATGGCTCTCGGTCGAATTTATTTCATCTTGTGGAGTATTAGTGGACATCGTTATCATTCTTGGTTGGGCAGACCTGGTGCATCCTCAACCATTAATTCAGGCACAGGGTCTTTTAAAATAGGGTTCTGTTCAGAAGTGTCAGCCTGCACTTCGCTGACATCATCTTCACTTGCTACAAAAACAGTTACATCGATCACGTCAGCGACACCATCTGTATCCACAATCAAATCCACAGGATTGAAATCCATGCTCGATTGCTGCAGATTTTCTTCCAGATGCGTCTGTATTGCGACCATTTGCTCTGCATCGCTGGCATTCATCAGCGCCTCGGTCACAGCCTGCAATGGCGGCAATTGCTGCAAGGACTCAAGTCCAAGGTCATCTAAAAATTGTTTGGTTGACGCAAACAGGGCTGGCCGACCTGGCACATCACGATGACCCACGGTCTCGATCCAACCGCGATCTTCCAGCATGCGAATTGTTTGTGCATTCACAGTGACACCGCGAATTTCTTCAATGTCACCACGCGTCACCGGTTGCTTGTAGACGATGATCGCCAGTGTTTCCAATGCGGCACGCGAATACTTGGGCGGTTTTTCCGGATTCAATCGATCCAGATATTTACGCATCAGCGGGCGACTTTGAAAGCGCCAGCCGGTCGACAGGCTGACCAGCTCGATGCCGCGCTCCTGCCATTCAGTTTTTATCATGCCCAACATTAATTTGAGCGCATCACTGCCAATCACATCTTCTGACGAAGACTCTTCCATAAAAAGTTTTTTCATGGAATTCAGGGACAGCGGCTCGTGCGCGCATAGCAGAGCAGTTTCGAGGACTACTTTCGCCTCAGCAGTATTCATGTGCAACTCTTTAACAACGTGTGATGGGATGTGAATATATTGTGTGTTTTGCGAAAAGAGCCAAACTCCTGCGCTCTTCCAAATTCGGCCTTGCCAAATTTTATCCGAAACCAATAAGATCAATCATGGCTGGACAGTCTACAGATCATGCCAAGTCAGAAATTCGTAGAAAATTTGCTTATACAAAGTGATCACTGACTGGCGCATTTCACGGGGAATTGTAAACGATTATTTTCAGTTCGCAAGCAAATTCGCGTAAATCAAGGGCCCGCAAACACAGGCTAATCACACAATAAGACCGGCACCGCCAACGGCTTATGCCAATTTTGCGCAAGTCTTCAAACACATTCGGTAATCAATAATAAAAAGGCCACGAAATCGTGGCCTTTTTGTCTGGTTGCGGGGACAGGATTTGAACCTATGACCTTCGGGTTATGAGCCCGACGAGCTGCCAGACTGCTCCACCCCGCGTCTGAAAATAAAACTACGCCAGGCGCAATTCGTTATTCTTCTGTACTAAAACTGGTTGCGGGGACAGGATTTGAACCTATGACCTTCGGGTTATGAGCCCGACGAGCTGCCAGACTGCTCCACCCCGCGTCTGAGATGTGCAACTATAAAGCAATGCAGCGCTTCTTACAAGGTATTTATCCTTTTCTGCACAAAATCGAAGAAGAACATGGCAGATTCCTACGAGAAGTTAGCGGATAAGCAGTGTCAGTGCTGAAACGCGGCCGCAAAGTTGTTTGCACGAGCCGGGCAGGCGAGGACGGTGCGAGCCGAAGGCAAATTCGCTTGGTCTGTCTTGCATTTGAACCGGTTAATTAAATTCCAAGGAATCCAAAATACCCCCTAAAATAACGCACAAACATAATCAATCCGTGGCTCCTATGAAATTCTGTTCTGCATGCGCAAATCCGGTTACTCTGAAAATCCCGCCCGATGACAATCGATTGCGCTATGTTTGCGACCACTGTCACACGATTCATTATCAAAACCCGAAACTGGTGGTGGGCTCCTTGCCGGTATGGGAGCAGGACGGGGAAGTAAAGATTTTATTGTGCCGCCGCGCGATCGAACCACGTTATGGATACTGGACCTTGCCAGCCGGCTTTATGGAAAATGGCGAGACTACCGGGCAGGCTGCACTGCGTGAAACCGAAGAGGAATCCGGTGCCCATGTTGCCATGCACGAGCTGTTTTCAATAATTAATGTGATCCATGTCGACCAGGTCCATTTATTTTATCGGGCGACGTTACTGGATCTGGATTATTCGGCTGGCACCGAGAGTCTGGAAGTGGCGCTGTTCTCTGAAGATCAAATTCCTTGGGAAGATCTCGCTTTTCAAACCACAGTGCACACCCTGAAATATTATTTTGAACAGATTCGCCTGCCTGACAATCGCGCTCCATTTCCACTTTACAGCCACGATATTCTCAAGCCGCGCCATCCCTGATTAATTCGCAGAAGGGTGTTGTCCAGCGGCCTCGCCCAACCAGTACCGATCAATATTTTTCAGTCCCCATTTGCTGACCACTTCTCTGGAAATAATTTTTTCATTGTGACCTGGCTTGGACAGGTCAATCAATTCGGCCGGAATGTAACTCATCGATTTACTGGAAAAAAAGATCCGGATAATCGGCAGCAGCAACGACGCATCACTCTGCTCAACCACCACGCCCATGCGTCCCGACTTGAGCATCACGAGTGAACCGGCCGGATAAATACCAACGCTCTTCACAAACGCCTGAAATACCCGATCATCAAAATGGCGGCCACTCCACTCGGACATTTTTTTAATCGACTCGGCGGGACACCAACCTTTTTTGTAGGGACGGTTCGAGGTAATCGCGTCATACACATCACACACCGCCCCCATCTTCGCCATCAGGCTGATTTTTTCGTCCTTGTACTGATAGGGATAGCCCGTGCCATCCATTTTTTCGTGGTGATGCAGGCAGACATCCAGAGTGACCGGGCTGACCGACTTGTTACGCAATAACATCTGATAGCCAGCCAGAGGATGTTGTTTGACCGTTGTAAATTCACTGTCGGTCAGCTTGCCTGGCTTACTCAAAATTTCATTCGGGATCATCATCTTGCCGATATCGTGCAGCAGGCCGGCCATACCAGCCTCTTTCACTTCCTCATCGCACAACTGCAACTGCCTGGCCAATGCGATCATCAAGGCGCATACGGCAATCGAATGCATGTAGGTATAGTCGTCTTTGGTCTTCAGACGTGCCAGGCCAATCAGCGCCCCGGAGTTGCGATTGACGGATTCTGAAATCTCCTCAACCAGTGGTTGCATACTTTCGACGTTGACCGCATTACCCATCCGCGCTTCCTGAAACATGGTCATCACGGCTTTTTTGCTCTGGGCGACGATTTGTGACGCCTGGTTCAACTCCCGGTCCATTGAAACCGGCATGGCGGAGATAGATCTGACGACAACTTTGGTTTCTTCAGCGGGCGCTGGCCTGGCCTCGGGTTCTGGCGCGGGCGCGGGTTCAACCGGCACCAGCACGTCAAGGCCTTTTTGAGTATCGATAATCAATTCCGCGATTTTGCTGGCCACAATACTTTTGTAGTCTTCAACAGAAGTAATCAGGAAGGATTTTTTCCAGAACGGATGGTCAATCCATGAACCGCAAAATTCATGAACAAACATGCCTTTTCTTAATTGTTTGATTGAAATTTTCTTAAGCATGCAGGCAAATTATCTAATTAGGGATTTAACGCGACCCGGAATCGTCGCAAGAAAAATGGTTGGTACCCAAAATCATTATATGAGCTGAGAAAAATAAGAAAAGTAATTAAAGCTAATATAACCGGGGAAATTTGCCTTTTTCAGAGCGAAACAGGCAGACAAAATACCAAAATGCCATCTTTATCAGTATTTTCCGGCCCATGACCCGGGTCGCAGGATGTGCAGGGGCCGAAACAAATCCTGCATCATCTGATTTCCGATGAAGGACAGATTATAAGGATGCTCGGAACTGAGGGCCGCAAAATGTTTTGCTTCCGGCAGCTGATTCACCTTCTCAGCGATCTTTCCCCATAAAATCAGCTGCACCGGCGCTTCGGCCAACGAGCTCGGTTGCTGGTGCAAAGCCTGCAGGACTACTCTCAAAAACGGCAGCCAGGCGTTCGCGTCCTGAGCGGGCGGCACCTCGGGTCTGAAAACCAGACTGGCATTGAGCAGTAAAAATCCGCGCTGCTGCAAATTGGACTGCAGCTGCGCGCCGGTTTGTATCCAGCCTGAGTCATCGGCACAGGCCAACTCAGCAACCGGCTTTAATGCACTGGCCGTGGTATTTTGAATGTTCAGCACCCCTTCAGCGACCAACAACATTTTGATGAAATTGCGCAGTGACGTCGCGCGATTGACCTGCTTCGATAATCCAGCGTCACGCTGCCAGAGTGATTTGACCGCGCCATCCATAAAACAGACTCCGGTGGCACTTTCTTCTCGAGGATACGGCCCCTCTCCCATCAGCACATAACGCACCGAAGACATTGGCACGGCAAACGCGGCAAACAGGCGGTTCCCGGTTGGCAAAAACGCCGCATCAACCAGCGCGGGCAAATACGCGGGTTGGGCCGCGGCCAGCGCTGTCAAACCAGCCCGCAAATAGGTTTGCCACGACGGGTGCGCGGCACTGAGCGACTGTTCAATGAATTCCGGAAACGCAGAGCGCATGCGTCAATGATCGCTGGTCGAGGTATTGTTGGCGTCTTCTGGAGGAGGTGGATTATTCTGCGCAGGCGGCAGAGGTCTGACCCGGCGCAGGCGGGCATTCTGCGCAGCGAGCGCGTTATCGGGATTGAGAGTGGTTTGACGAACGGCCATGCCGTTACTGTTTACCGCATTATTCTGACCGGCCGGCCCGGGCAGTGGCGCGCGCATTGAGGGAGCGTCCGAGTAGCCGCCGATCGCAGCGGAGGCTTTAAAATCCTGCGGCAAGTCTATCCGTTTGCTCACGCCATTGTCCATGATCAAAATGTAGGTCGCATGCACTTCGCTCAGGGTGACCCCGGTATTGATCTCCGCCTTCATCCGATATGCCTGGGTCGGTTTGCCGTCGACAGCGATGATTGCCCCGCTCTGCTCAGCCGGATTGGCCAGGATGATTCCCTTCAGTTGATAGTTGGTATTGACAGCCAATGCGCCGCCAAACAGGCCGGCCACACTTTCCACGTCAGCTACTGGCTTGGCCATGGGTGGTGCCGATATTTTGCGCTGTACCGGCTTCATGAATTGCATGACCCAAAAACTGGCACTGGCACACAGTCCAATAAATAGAACCAGACTGAGAATAAGAGGTAGTCGTTTCATGCCGTCTTTCTTAACGCACTAATTGATTAATTTCGATGATTGGCATGAGCACGGCCAATACGATCAACAACACCACCACGCCCATCGCCAGAATTAACACCGGCTCCAGCAGTCCGGCCATCGTCAGCGCGCGGCGCTCCAGATCCTGCTGCTGTGAATCGGCTGCCCGTTCCAGCATATCGGGTAAATTGCCGGTGACTTCACCGGCGCGGATCATGTGGATCAGCATCGGAGGAAAATACTGATGATTCGATAAGGCCCGCGCCAGACTGACCCCTTCACGCACCGCGGATGTCGCGTTTTCGACCTGGTCGCGCATGGCAACGTTCGACAAGGTGTCCCGGCTGGTCTGCAGCGCCTGCAGGATTGGCACACCCGATCCGATGGTAATGGCCAGGGTACTGGCGAAACGCGACGTGTTCAGGCTGCGTTCAAATTTACCGAACAGGGGTGCCGTCAACAACCAGCTGTGCCAGCGCATTTTGACATCAGGATTTTTAAGCAACTGGCGCCAACCCCAGTATGCCAGTGCCACCACGATCGCCACATAAATCCCATAGGCGCGCACGAAATCAGAAATTCCCAACATGATGACTGTCAGGATCGGCAGCTTTTGTTTGGTATTGGCAAACACGGAAACAATTTGCGGCACCACATACGCCAACAAAAATATCACGATGGCAAACGCGACCACGGTCACGATGGCCGGATAGGTAAACGCCAGGCGCACCTTTTGCACCAGCGCATTGCGCCGTTCAATATAGTCGGCCAAACGCGACAGCACGCGTGCCAGCTGTCCGATTTGCTCACCCGACGCGACCAGTGCAACATAGATATCGGCAAAATCACGCGGATGCTGTTTCAATACATCGGACAAGGCATGTCCGGCCATGACCTCAGAACGAATACCGGCAACCAGATCGCGCACATAGACGCGTTCGGCCTGTTCGAGCAAGGCCGAGAACGATTGTTCCAATGGCAGACCGGCTTCAAGCAGACTGGCCAGCTGGCGCGTGAACAGGGAAAGTTCAACCGAGGAAAGCTTGTCCGCGAACAGGGAACGCTTACCCTGATTCGCTTCTTCACTGGCGATCTGCTCGACACTGATCGGCGTCAAACCCTGCCCGCGCAGTTCAGCACGCGCAGCACGGGCGCTGTCGGCGTTCATCACACCGTTTTTATTTTGCCCGTTGGCTAACAGGGCTTCATATCGAAATGCCGGCACGTTTTACCTGACCCTATTCTTTTGTTACTCGCAACAGCTCTTCCCGCGAAGTCACCCCTTCGGAAATCCAGCGCTCGCCATCTTCACGCATGCTCAGCATGCCATCCGCTTTTGCCGCCTGACGAATCTCGGCTTCCGAGGCGCTCTGGTGAATCTGCGCGCGAATCTGGTCGGTCGTCTGAAGTAATTCATAAACCCCAACCCGGCCCTGATAGCCGGTCTGCGAACATTTATCGCAGCCGACCGGATGCCATTCACCGCCCTCCTGACGTTTGCAATGCGAACATAATTTGCGCACCAGCCGTTGCGCCAGCACGCCCAGCAATGAGGAGGAAAGCAGGAATGGTTCAATACCCATATCCAGCAATCGGGTCACGGCTGCGGCGGAATCATTGGTGTGCAAGGTCGCCAGAACCAGGTGACCGGTCAGCGAAGCCTGGACCGCAATTTGTGCAGTTTCCAGATCGCGGATTTCGCCGATCATGATCACGTCCGGATCCTGACGCAAAATGGCGCGCAGTGCCTTGGCAAAAGTCATTTCAATTCGCGCATTGACCTGGGTCTGACCGATCCCGGCCAGTTCATATTCGATCGGATCTTCAACCGTCAGAATATTGGTCGTGCTGGCATTCAGGCGCGACAGCGCAGCGTACAAGGTGGTGGTCTTGCCAGAACCGGTCGGCCCGGTGACCAACACGATGCCGTGCGGCTGATTGATTAATTTATTGAATTTGGGCGACATCACGTCGCTCATGCCCAGGTTGATCAAGTCCAGGCGCCCTGCTTCCTTGTCCAGCAAACGCAGCACGGCCCGTTCGCCGTGTCCGGTTGGCAGCGTCGAGACACGCACGTCGACCGCCTTGCCGCCGATACGCAGTGAAATCCGGCCATCCTGCGGCAAACGTTTTTCAGCGATATCGAGTTGCGCCATGATCTTGATCCGCGAAATCAAGGCTGCATGAATCGCTTTCTTGGGCCGCACGACATCGCGCAAGGCACCGTCAATCCGGAACCGCACCACCGAAATCTGTTCGAAGGGTTCGATATGAATATCCGACGCAGTTTCACGCAGGGCTTGCGTGAGCAATGCATTGATCATCCGGATCACCGGCGCATCATCGGCTGACTCAAGCAAATCTTCGATTGCCGGCAAATCCGACATCAGCTTGGCCAGATCGAGATCCGACTCCACTTCATCGACCACCTGCGCAGCGTCGCCGCCAGAACCGGCATAGGCACGGTCAATCGCCAGCTCCAGTTCCGCCTGACTGATTCTCATCAGCTTGACCCGGCCATAGCGGCGGCCGACTTCGGCAATCGCGGTCGGCGAGGTTTTTTCCGAGGCCCACACATGCAACAGTTCCGGCTCACCCCAGCCGGCCAGAATCGAACTTTCTCTGGCAAATACATATGGCAGCAAATTGGCCTGAACGATAGTAAAAGGGGTCATGCTATTTGTTCACCTGTGATGGAGTAACAGTTGTGTCGGGCGCGCTCACCGGTGAAGTAGGTTCAGAGACGGGCTGCCCATCCTGTTTTTCCAGTCTGTTTTGTACCGACTCCCGGTTCAAAATAGTTTGCGGAATCAACATGCCCATTTTTTCCGGAGTCAGGCTTGGTACGTTCAACAATGGCTGATCAGATTTTTCAGTGAGCACTTTGGCGCGCATGTAGTCGTAGCGATCCATCGATACCGAGTTGCCCTGATCATGATTGCGGATTACGGTCGGCCGCAGGAAGATCAGCAAATTGCTTTTTGCGTGCTTGTTCACTTTGTATTTGAACAGATTTCCCAAAAACGGGATGTCGCCCAGCAGGGGCACCTGATCGTCCGTACCACTGCTGTCCTCAGACATTAAACCGCCCAGCACCAATACCTGACCATCGTCGACGATCACATTGGTTTCAATGGCGCGGATATTGGTGATGATACCGGCGGTATTGTTGGTTGAATCCACATTCGAGACTTCCTGATAAATCGTCAGTTTCACCGAACCGCCTTCGGAAATCTGCGGTTTCACCTTCAGGGACACGCCGACGTCTTTCCGTTCGATGGTCTGAAACGGATTGACCGTTGACCCTGAAGTGGACCCGGTGCTGGCAAACGAACCGGTGATGAATGGTACATTTTGTCCGACCAGAATCTTGGCTTCTTCATTGTCCAGGGTAGTCAACGTCGGCACCGACAGGACATTTGCATTGCCGCTCGTCTGCAATGCCGAGGCAATCGCGCCCAGACCGAGTTTGGCGCTGAAGACGCCGAGCGTCAGGCCAGGATTTGGCACAGCGGCTTTTCCTTCCGCGGCCAGAGTGAATAAATTATTGCTGGCCCCGCCGGTATTGAACGAGGTCGCGCTGCCGACCCGCAGCTCACTGTTACTGTTGCCCGACAACGCGGCCCATTGCACGCCGAACTGTGCCGCCTTGGAAGTTGAGACTTCGATGATCAGGGCCTCGATGTAAACCTGGGCGCGACGTGAGTCGAGCTGATCAATCACCGAACGCAGATTGCGATACACAGTTTCACTGGAGGTGATGATCAGCGTATTGGTAGCCGTATCAGCCTGGATATAACCAGCCGGGCCGCCCGCAGGCAAAGTGTTATTCGTTGAGCTGCTGGATGAACCACTTGACGAGCCGAGGGCATTGCCCAATCCGGCCGACCCGGTGCCGGTTCCGCCGGAATTACCCGCCAGACCTTTGCCGAATGAAGTTTGATTTTGCTGGGCAGTGTTTTGCGTGGCGTTTGACGAAGAACTTGAACTGCTGTCCGCACCGACAATGGCACGCAGTGTCTGGGCCAGCTTGAAGGCGTCGGCATTACGCAAATACACCACGTGGACATTGCCCGGCAAGGCGGTCGGCTGGTCCAGTTTATTGATCAGGGTCTTGACCAGATTGGCCCGTGCTTCCGACGGTGCGCTGAGCAAAATCGAATTGGTCCGGCTGTCAGCCATGATGGTCAACTTGCCGCTGTCAGCCGGTGCGTTATTTTGCTCGGTCAGGCGCACCAGCAAGGTAGCCAGGTCGCTGGCGATACCGTATTTAAGCGGAATGACATCAATGCCGCTGGTGCTCGGTGCATCCAGTGTGGCGATAATTTTCGCCAGTCGTTTCAGATTGTCCGCATAGTCGGTGATCACCACCGAATTATTCCCGGGGTTGGCATTGATCGTGTTGTTAGGCGAGATCAATGGACGCAGCACAGTCACCAGATTACCGGCGCTTTCATAATTCAAGCGAAATACCTGGGTCGCGATCTGGTCCCCTTTGACACCAACGGCCTGGGTCGGACCGGCCTGCAGCTTGCCGTCAGACTCCGGCACGACTTTGGTGAAACCGTTGGCGGTCACCACTGCGTAGCCCTGCAAACGCAGTGTCGAGGTCAACAGCTCAAACGCCTGCGCCTTGGTAACCGGCTGCTCGGAAACCAGATTGATGGTGCCTTTGACGCGCGGATCGACGATGAACGTGACGCCGGTGTAATGACCAACCGCCTTGATCACCGATTCAATATCCGCGCCCACGAAAGTGAGCCTGGATTCATTTAAACTCGGCTCTTGGGCCAACGCCGGTGCTGCGACCAGGCCGGTCACCGCGCAGAACAATAAACTGGCAGGTATTTTTCGCAATGAAAAACTGCCTGCCTGCGCCAGATTACGTTTTAATGGAGTAAGCATATTTGGTGTCATTCGAATATTCATCATTTAAACTCTAAAGCGATCACATTTTTTACAGCGCCCGGTTGGCGCTGGCCCAGCAAATTCAACAGATTTGCCAACTGGTCTTCTTGCCCATCCTGTGCTTCGGCCTGACCGCTGAACTGCAATCTGCCCTGCGTCAAACCACCTTTGCCGCTCAACATCAGCGGGCCCTGCACGGTTTTCAATTCAATGTCGGCGGCCTGCCCGTGCCAGACAAAATTCATCACATACGAACCCAATGGCTTGATCGGCGACAGCGCAGAAGCGATCTCCTGCATGTTCAGCTTCATCGCACCGTTGATCTCCAGTTGCTTCTCCAGCAAAGTCATCTCCAGCTGATCCCAGGACAGGGTAATTGTTCCTGTCGGCTTAACCGTATTCAATGGAGCACCCAAACCACTCAAGCGTTCCGACGGCAGGATCAGGCCGCCCGGGCTGATCTGTACCTGCCGCAAATTTCCGGTGATGTTGACCGGGCCCTGCAACGACGCTTCATTGCGCACTTCCAATTCAATTTGCCCCAACAGCAAAATCGGCGAAAGGTGCCAGGCAAACCTGCCGGGCAACAACGGCGTCAGGTCACCGGTTTTGTTCGCAGCCACACCGACAAAGGCCGAGCCGTTCCAGATACTGCCCTGCACATCGCCGAGGGCAAAGCGGCCGTCGGTCTGCTTTTCCAACACAATATCCAGCCAACTTGCCGGCGCAAACGCCACGATGGTCAACAACACACAGATCAAACCCAAACCCAGCCAGGCAATTTTTTGCTTGAAGCTCACCGTTGCTGCATTGATCACTGACTGCCACCCGAATTCGACTGGCGCAATGTGAAACTGGCACTGACCAGCCCCCCTTCCAGTCCGGTAATCTTCATTTCTTCAACAAACAGGCCACTGGTTTTCTGTAAATCCAGCAGGCAGGTCTGCACGGCCGACATCGAGGCCGAACTGAACTGGGCGCGCACCACGGATTCATTCACCGCCAGAGTCTGCGCCTTCAGGCCATTACTTGAGAACTCGGTTTCGATCAGTTCGCGAGTGATTTCATGGCGATTTTCCGCGCTCGGAATCACCGCCAGTTGCTGCGCCATCTGCTGCATTTCCGCTGCCTGCTGATGCAAAACCGGTAAAGATTTTCTGAGCTCTTCGCGACCGCTCATGGCCGGTTCGATGGCGACCAGATAAATCAGGGTCAGCACAATCACAACTGCAGCGACGATCAAATAAGTCCGTTCACGTTCCTGGCGCGCCTGCCAGAATTGCGCAAAGGTGTCGCGCAGGGTTGCTGTCAATTGATTCATTTCGCCACCTTCACTTGCCAGATCTCTGCATTATTCTTCTTCAATACCAGCCCCCGACTGTCCAGTTCCGGCTGCAACTGCTTTTGCGGCATCTCGCCTTTGATCTGCACCAGCAGGCCGCGTTCTTTATATTCGATCGAAACCAGCCTGGCCAGATTGTTCGGCCCCAGCGTGTTCCAGGCTGCGCCGAATTGAGTCAGCAACAAGGTAAAGTCGTCCGGGCTGGGCAACCCGGCGCCGCGCTGCGCGACATCCAGATTCTTCCGCATCTGCTCAAGCGGAAACACCACCACCGTCTCTTTCGGAAAAGTCGCCTTATAGGTCTGCAGCATGCCCTGCTTCAAAGCCTGTGCCTCACGTTTCAAATTCCAGTAGTCGTAGTTCAGCGCCCCGATATTCACCAGCAACACCAGGGTCGCCAAAATCAGCGGCCAGCGCCACATCTGCCACTGGATCCGATTGGTCTGCGCAGAATTGAGGCCAGCCATCAAATTAAACCCGGCCAGTTTCACGGCCTGTACCGTAGCCGACCACTTGGTTTCCGACACGGTAAAGCGCTGCTCCCAATCGGCATGATCCTTGATCACCGCCTTCAATTCATTGACTGAGGCAGAAGGAAGCTGCAATGTGATCGGACCAGCCGGGGCCAGCATGGCGATTGTGGCGAGGCACTCTTCCAGTTTCTGCTCGGGCTCCAGCATGATCCCGACACCGCTTTCTTCGCCAAAACGCAAGGTCAGCGTGGCGTCCGGCAGCTGTCCTTCCAGACTTGCGCTGCACTGATCTTTTTTCCATGGCAAACACAGTTGTGCCGGCACAGCCTTGACCTGATTCGCACCCAGCGCGAACAGACTGGCAGACAGTTGCTGCAACCAGCTGCGCTGCGCCACTGCCACACTGCGTTTATTCGAGCTGGCCGATTTTGCGCCCAGCAGCAGCACGCACTCGGCGGGATCGCCCATCAACTGGTCTTCAACCAGATTCGGCAGGGCCAGCTTCAGCTTGGCTTCCGGCATGGGCGGAATGCTCAGTTCCAGCAAGGTGACGTCAGTGGCGGCGATGATCAGCACGACATTGGATTTGGAGATCGACGCGGCCAGTTCTTTTAAAGTACTGCGCCCTTCGCGAAGAATATTGCCTTCTAACGAGCTGACCGCAAAAGACAGTGCGGTATCCGGCCAGGAGGCCGTGTGTTTTGGAGGGATGCGTAAATACAGTGTATTCAAGATATTTTTTCGTAAATAGTGGGTCTGGCCTGCTGATCGAACGACTAGTCCTACTGTGTCACAAATAATTGAACGGTTCTTAAAACCGTCATTCCCGAGGGGGCAGTCGGGAATCCAGTGCCGTTTTGCTGTGATCTGCAAAGAAACGACGGAAACGCCGAGTCACTGGATTCCCGCCAAACCCGCGCGGGAACGACGGGAGCCAAAAGGAATTTCTTAAACTTATGGCACAGTAGTACTAGCTTTCCCTGACCCAGACAACCCGCGTCGCTCCGGATATCGGAGTTCGTTCAATCAGGGCGTCCTGGTCCATAATTGAACGCCCCAGTCGCACATGCCCGTGCACAATAAAATAATTGGTTTGCGTGCTGACCACGGCCGCACCCGGCACTTTTCCTTTACTGACATCCCACCGTGCGCCGAGATCGACCAAATCACGAAAATAAGCCTGATCCCGGTTGGTCACAATTTGCTGGGCGTCCGACAGGGAGATGCCCGCAATTCTAGCCGAAATAACCTGCGCCGATGCCGTATTTACATTGATTGGCGTAGGGACTGGCAAAAAAACCACCAAGTCGCGCAGTTTGGCGACCGCCGCCGGGGTAAATCCCTGGATCGCCAGCAGATCATCCACCTGCGTCAATGCCAGAATTTTGGCTGACACAGCCGGGCCCGCGACAGTACCATCGCCGTTGGATTGCGCTGCCTGGGCCTGGGTTGACGCGACCATTTTTGCCGCGGCGATCGCCCAGTTCGGATCCAGCCCCTGCGCCGTCAGCAGTTTCTGGAAGGCCTGGAGACTGGGTTGATCGATCTGTCCGCCTGCGGCCAGATTGGTCAGATTCAGGCGCGACTGGGCATCGATGATATAGCCCGACAGGGTTGCATCGGTGTCGTCTTCGCTGCTGCGCCCATTGTCGACGTAGTCATCCAGACGGGTTTCGGCCAGCGGCACAGACCACGGTTCGCCGAGGTAATCAACCCGGTTGACCTTGGCGTCCTCACGCAAAATCAGGCGTGCCCAATCCAGGGCACCGCGCATCACCCAGACTTTTTGCAATTGATAACGCTGATTTTCAATCGAGCGCACCTGCACGTTTTGCTGGCCGAACAAACTCATCACCAGGGTAATGGCCAGCGCCGCCAGCAGCAAGGCAGTCACGATCGCCACACCACGCTGGCGTGACTGCACATTGGCGTTCATGGGCCGGGCCATCACACCCCTCCCAGAATGAAAATTTTGAGCATGCCCTTCGGATGATTCTTCAGCTGCAGCGACACCTGCAAACCGGTAGTCGCCTTGGACAGATCGACATTCTGCACGCCGTTATTGACCGGCGGATTGCCAGAATTCAGATTGGGTCCGGGCGGCGGCGTACCTGCCGTGCTGGCAGGATTGGGAGGATTGGCCAGATCGTTCGGATTCGCGCCCGGGGTCGGCGTATTGGTCGATCCGGTCAGGGAACTCTCCGGATAACCGGTGAACTGCAGTTCCTCGATATTCTTCTGCATCACAATCTCGACCTGTTTTTCCGGCGGATTTCTGGCCTGGCTGAGCAACTGGGTCAGCACAGACAAATCGCGCGTACTGATCGATTCGAAGCGCGTCAGATTGTCGTTCACCACCCGATAGGTCACCAGCTGCATGGCTGGCGCCTGATCGTCTGAAAACACATTGCGGATCAGGATCAATCGTTGCGGCTCGATCCAGCTTGAGCGCCCCTCGGGCAGATTGGGAAAATTAAACGGATTGACGTTATGCGCGCAATCGCTTTGCAGTTGCGCAAAAGTCAGTTGCAGCCCGCGGGTCTGTTCCAGTTCCGAAGTCAGGGCCGCGCGGCTTTGCACAATGCTCTGCAATCCCCGGAAACCCAGCACCGCAACGATCGCCAGAATACTGATCGCCACCAGCAGTTCGATCAGGGTGAAGCCCCGGCTGTTCTGCTTACAGGGCATTCGGTACCACCTGGGTCAATTTGATGATGCGACGTTCCGGGTAGCGCTCATCGGAGACACTCACTTCCACCCGCCGGAACGACGGATTGGGCGTAGCGAACACTTCCTGATAACAGATCAGCGGCAAGTCATCCTGCGGACAGGCAAAATTGCTTTGCCCGATCTCGGGAAAGGTGGTGGCGATGCGGATTTGTGCCAGACGATTTTCTGCCGACCAGGTTGCCATCATCGCCGAGCGCAAATGCTCGCTGTTTTGAGTCAGGCTGCCGACCGCGCGCAGACTGGCACCCAATGCCACGCCGACGATCACCAGAGCCACCAGCACTTCCAGCAGCGTAAATCCGCGATTGCGTGGTTTCATGTTTGGCCGCATCTATTCAACAGAGAAATGTCCCAGACCATCGGCAGAAATCGAGACAGATACGTCTTCATAAGCCAGGGTCAGAACGAAAGGTTTATCGACAGGTTCACGGCCAAAAATAATTTTCATCGGCAGTGCTGACTGGTTGGGACTGGGCTGCATGGTGACTACCAGAGGCGATCTCTGAAAACTGCGTTCGCGAAATAAATCGTTGTCGGTTAACAATTCCCAGCTGGTGTCGCCGCGCACGTAAAACCGGAACTGTTCGGTGTCCACTTCAAACGCGACCGGACGATTGCGCACGATGGCTTCTTCGCGCGCCAGCTGCAGCAGCAAGGCAATGCGCTGTGCATCGTTGGTCAGCGCCTTCCTTTTATCGGGAATTGCATTGATGCTGACCATGCCCAACATCACACCCATCACGACCAGCACCACCAGAAGTTCCAGTAAGGTAAACCCGGATATGCGTAATGGCCGAGGTCTTCTGCAATCCGGATTCAAGGCTATAAATCCCAGGAACCGATATCAGCGTTAATGCCTTCACCGCCCGGCTGACCGTCAGCGCCGAATGAAAACACGTCGAAGTCGCCTTTAATACCCGGACATAAATATTGATAAGGATTGCCCCACGGGTCTTTCGGAATTTTTTCCAGATAACCGCCTTCTTTGTATCCATTTGCGGCCGGACCGGAAGTTGGTTTGGTGACCAGCGCCTGCAAACCCTGCTCGGTGGTCGGATAGCGTTGATTGTCTAATTTATACAGGATCAATTGCTGTTTAAAAATTGCAATATCCTGTTTCGCCGCAGCGACCTTGGCGGTATCCGTGTGGCCCACCAGTTTCGGTACGACGATGGCAGCCATGATGCCCAGAATGGCGATCACCACCATAATTTCGATCAAGGTAAAACCGCGTGCAAGGGTTTTTCTGGCGAATTGTTGGGTGAATGCGTAAGTTTGCATGGGAAGAATGCCAATAGATAAGTCGGGACGCTTATTGTATTGCATGTGGAAAGATATGTGCTGATCAGGCAACAGGAAATTTGAAACAAACTATCTCGGCACGTTTCGCCCCGAATCTTGCTTTTATTGCCAGCAAAATTTACAAAAAACCAAGCATCAGATCAGCGTTCCGTCATGCGTTTCACACCCGCTTCGACCGTAAACCAGAACACCGTGCCGACTCCCACTTCGCTGTCGAAGCCGATCTCGCCGCCCATTTTTTCGATCAGACTTTGGGTGATGTTCAATCCCAATCCGGTTCCACCCTGGCGGCGCGTATCGCCGTCGTCGGCCTGGGCAAACTTTTTAAAGATACGATCCCGGAACGCCAGCGGTATTCCCTTGCCCCAATCCTGAATTTCAACCTTGAACACGGCACCCTGTTCCAACACTCTGATCTCGACAACACCCCCGGGATGAGAAAATTTGGCGGCATTCGACAGCAGGTTGGCAAACACCTGCAGCAGGCGATTGCTGTCGGCCACTGCCCAGGCCTGCACGGGATGAATACTGAAGCGAAATTCAACCTCTAAAGGCCGGGCATACGGGATATTCGCTTCTATCGACTGTCTGGCCAGCGCAATCAGATCAAAGCGTTCAATGTTCAACTCCATTTTGCCCGAGGCCAGTTTCTCCATGTCGAGCAAATCGTTGACCAATACCCCCAGACGTTTCGAATTCTTGAGCGCAATCTGCACCAGATTTTTCGCATTTCCCGGAATCTCGCCGCACACGCCGCTGTCCAGCAAACCCAGCGAGCCATGAATCGACGTTAACGGCGTTCTGAGCTCATGACTGACCATGGAAATAAAGTCGGCCTTGATCCGGTCCGACTCGCGTTGTTTGGTCAGGTCCAGCACAAAGCCTACCCACTCGGTATTTGAGCCTTCCAGTTTGGCCAGACCAACCATGGCGGGAATCTGTCGGTCTGACCTGCTGATCAACTCCACTTCAAAGGGCGGCGCCTGACCCGACCTGGCCAATTCCTGCAGCGCATTGCTGTAGGTTTTATGGTTGGCAGATGAAGTCAGTTTCAGCCAGTTGATCTCGTGCGACTCGATCTCCTTGCGCGTCACTCCCAGCATGTTCAGCAAGACATCATTGGCTTCTAAAATATTGCCCTTGATATCGCCCTGCATAATGCCGATCAGGTTCGAATTGACCAGACGGCGCAGACGCGACTCACTCAGTTGCAGCGCATCGAGCATGCGCGTCTTTTCCAGACTGGCCTGTTCGGCCAGATCGCGCGCCGCCAGCAGATCGGTTTCAATTTTTTTCATCGCGGTGATATCGCGCACGCTGTACACCCGCCCGATCATGCTGTCGCGCAAAAATTCCGGCTTGGACACGCAGATGAAATAGCGCCCGTCGCGCAAGGCCAGCAGGTCTTCGGTGTCAAGATGCGGTTCACTCTGGGTGCGCTCGAGTGACTTGCTCAATCCGGCAGCATCAGTCAGGCTGGCCAGAATGTGTTCCCACATATAATTTTCTTTGCGCTCCAATAACAGTTCCTCAGGGATGTTCCACATCAGCGAAAAACGCCGGTTCAGGTTCACAATATGACCGAACAGGCTCACCGCAAGAATGCCCTCTGCCGTTGACTCGAGCGAACTTTGCAGCTGCGATACCAGGTGCAGCTGCTGCTGTTCCAGTTCCTTGCGACGCGTCAGATCTTCCGCGTAAATAATCCAATATTTTTTCTCACCCTGTTCATAACTGAACACGCGTTTTTCAACCAGGAACGAAGTGCCGTCACTGCGCATCCATTCGGTTTCGGCAACGCGTGATCCGGTAAAGCCGGCATCAGAAGCCAACTCCTCCCAGAAAAACACATCCAGCAAGGAACACTCCACTTTGGACAGCTCCCTGCCAATCAACTCCGCTCCCAGGTAGCCGATCATTTCGCAGGCGTTCAAATTGATATCCAGCAGAGTCAAATTCGACGCATCGACCACCAGCACCGCTTCGCGACTGTGATCGATCATGTTGCGCAATAATCCTGCATCGAGTTTGATCACTTCCCCGGCAGTTTTTTTGGCTGGTTTTTTCATTGTGTCATCCCCGTCCGCCAGCCACTGCAGGTTTATCGTTTTTCGATTTCGAATCGACATAGTAATTAACTCGCTTGCGTGGATTCAGATAATCGTAAATATGCCGCGGCAGCAGGCCCGGCCGTATGCTGCTCTTGATCGCCAGCTCTTTGCTCTCGACCGACAGATCCAGAATAATTGCGTCTTCCTTGGGAATTTCATCGTCGTAGACCATGATGCGGGGCCGCAATGGCTGACCGACATTCACATTCATCACCAGACCGACGGCATCGTTGGACAGCTTGACCAAGGTGCCAGGAGGATACACGCCAAGACTTTTCACCAGTGTTGCCATCGCCGCAGGATCAAACTGGGCGCGCCGATGCGCGTACATCAGCGACAGCGCTTCATGCGGCGTCATGGATTGATTCGGGTCGACGTGATTGCACAGATTGTCGTACACATTGGCAATCGTCACGATGCGGGTCGGCATGCGGATTGCCTCACCCTTGAGTTTTCTGGGAAAGCCGCTGCCGTCGAGATATTCGTGATGATTGGCAATCACCTCCAGCGTGACCTTGTCCATGCCGGCCTTGCTGCCCACGTCGACTCCGTACTGGCCGTGCAACTCAAACAGATTCTGTTCGGGCCTGGTTAACGCCGTCGTCTTTTTATTGATGTGATCAGGAATATTCACTTTGCCCAAATCATGGAACAGCGCAGCGGTACCGACCGCCTTGATCTGCGCTTCCGTGCACTTCATTTCATGCGCCAGCATCATCGCCAGCACCGACACATTGAGCGAATGAAAATACAGTTCTTCACTGCCTTCTTTTTGCTGGATCAAATGCATGATCGCATCGTTGCCGGTCAAAAATACATCGGCGATGCTGTCGATCAGCTTGCCTGCCTCGATCAGCGTTTCTTTGGGCTGGGAAAAAATCAGTTTATTAATATTGCGCACCACCGTCGCCGCCTGGACGAATTTTGCTTCACAACGTTCGATTTCCTGACGCTGCTTTTGCAGCTTTTCAAATCGTGCTTTTTTAGCTTCGATGATATTGTCAAAAACTTCCTGACTGGCGTTTGCCTCGGCCTCACTGTCGCCAACCGCCGTTCCGGTGAATGCGTCAGAACCGGCCTTGGCCACGCTCGCATCCGAACGCAGCGCCGACAGATCGGTCTTTTCAGGAACATAACGGATGTGCTTGAGCTTGAGCGCCTTCAATTCCTTGATTTGCTGTTCGTTAGTAATTTTGAACGAGCTCATGGGAAACGAGTGCTGAAACCAACTCAGGTCAAGTTTGATAAACATCCCGATACAGACCTGATCGATCGCGATGAGTTTGGTGTTGTCAGCCATGCAGTGGCAGTGTCATTATGGATTTTTGGTTAACAGGTTCATCAACATCGACAAACCTTCTGTTCTAGTTGTAGTTGATTTCCCAACGATTCGCCACCCCAATCTTTCGACAATCGCAAGAATCCTTAAAAAGGGCTAATGAAATTTGCGCGAGCTGCGGATTAGAGAACTGAGGATTACACGCAAATGAAAGTACCGTCGTTCCCGCGGGGTTAGGCGGGAACCTGGTGTCGTAGATCTGCGGTTGACAACCAAACGACACTGGATTCCCGCCTAACCCCGCGGGAATGACGGGAGCGCCGAGCCGGATTAGCGAAGACGCGTCTTGCAGCATTTGTGGGTAATCCTCAAACCTGGCGAACGAGTCCCTTAATGTTCCGGCAATCTGCTAAGCTTGCCGTTCACGCCGTCCATTTCCCGACCACCATGAGCACACCTGCACTACAGTTTCATCACATCTCTAAATCTTATGACAACAAACCAGCGCTGCGCGACATCGATTTAACCATCAATCAGGCGGAATTTTTTGGACTGGTCGGCATGAATGGCGCCGGAAAAACCACACTCCTGAAATGTCTGCTCGATTTTTGCGACACCGAAAGCGGCGCAATCAGTATCTTCGGCATCAGCCATCGCCTCACTGCTTCGCGCGCACCGCTGGCTTTTCTTCCCGAGCGTTTTGTGCCGCCCTACTACCTCACCGGTGCCGACTTTTTGAAATATGCTCTGACCCTGCAAGGCATTCCCTATCGCGACGACGAGGTCGCAGTCACCCTGGCAGCACTCGATCTGGACGCAGCGGCGCTGACAAAACCGGTGCGTCAATATTCAAAAGGCATGACGCAGAAGTTGGGACTGGCCAGCTGTTTTCTGGCGCGCAAACAACTGTATGTGCTGGACGAACCGATGAGCGGACTGGATCCGAAAGCGCGCGCCCTGCTGAAAAAGCGCCTGCAACAACTCAGGCAGGATGGTAGCACGCTGTTCTTCAGTTCTCATGCGCTGGCCGACGTTGAAGAAATCTGCGACCGCATGGCGATCATGCATCAGGGCCAGTTGCGCTTTGTCGGCACACCGGCGGAATGCCGCGTCAGGTTTGATGGCGCGACGCTGGAGCAGGCTTACATGAACTGCATTGCGTGATTTTTTCACAAGATCACTTGTTGTTAAAAATTCCTTGCCTATAATGGGGCAAACAAACACGGTTAGCTATGTACCAAACTCATTTCGGCCTGAACCAATATCCATTCAGCATGACCCCTGATCCGAGCTTTTTCTTCGCGGGGAACAAACGCGGGGAAATTCTGGAGGCACTGATTTACGCCATCGGACAGGGCGACGGCCTGGTCAAGGTGACCGGCGAGGTCGGCTGCGGCAAGACCATGTTGTGCCGCATGCTCGAAACCAGATTGCCGGCTCATATTGAAATTATCTATCTGGTCAATCCCACGCTGACCAGCGAGCAGGTGGTGTTCGCACTGGCCGGTGAACTGGAATTACCGGTTCAGGGCAAACGCGTCGATGAAGTGATCCGCATGCTGCAGGCCGAACTGATCAGCAAACACTCGTCTGGCAAACAGGTGGTGCTGTTGATCGAGGAAGCACAGGCAATGTCACTGCAGACGCTGGAAGAAATCCGTTTGTTTTCCAACCTCGAAACCGCGCATCACAAATTGCTGCAAATCGTTTTGTTTGGCCAGCCCGAGCTCGATGAGCACCTGCATCTGAACAGCATGCGCCAGCTGCGCGAACGCATTACCAACAGCTTCAAGGTCCCGGCCCTGACCAATCCGACCGTCACCGACTATCTGGAGTTTCGCCTGCACGCTGCCGGTTACCAGGGTAGCGGTCTGTTCAGCAGGGAAGCGGTCAAGCTGATCAGTCTGGTGTCTGAAGGGATTATCCGCCGCGTCAGCATCCTGGCCGACAAGTCGCTGCTGGCGGCCTACTCTGAAAATTCGATGACCGTCAAAGCCAGGCATGTCAGGGCCGCGATCGCCGACAGTGAATTTCCCAAAGCGCCGCTCTACCGGCGCCGACTCCAGATCGCTGGCGCAGTGTTGGTAATTTTGTTGGCAGTCACGGCGGGAGTTCTGTGGCGGACGGCCAGGCCGGCACCGCAACTGGCGCAAGTCAAAGCGACTGTCCCGGTTGCACCCAAGCCTGCCGCCGCGCCGATTGTGGTCATTCAGAAAACTGAGCCAGAAAATAAGCCGACACCGGAACCGCCCATCAAGCCCATGGTGGAAAGCGTCCCGCGTGCCACGACACTGCAGCAACGTCTCGATCAAACCAGCGCCTTTCTGGACCAGCAGGCGCCCGACCGGTTCAGCGTGCAGATCGCGCTGATCACCTCGGGCGATCAGGCCGTGGTTGCCCAATATTTGGGCAAGCTGGAAGCTGCCACCGGTTTGCAGGATCTGTATATTTATTCTTCGCACAAGACCGCCAATCCTTGTTTCGGGATTTTCGTGGGCAGCTATGCGACCCGGGACGAAGCCGGAAAAATGCTCAAACAGCTATCCGATCAATGGGGTTATCACCCGCAATTGCGCACGATTGGCGGGATAAAAAAGGAGATATAGGGCCGCAACACAGATTTGTTTGAAGTATCAATTTTTCTGACCTACTATAAGATACCTTCATTACAATAAATCTCAGGGATGGTTGACCTAATGTCCAGAATTGCCATTGCACTTGCTGTTGGTTTGATTGTGGCTGGCTGTGGCACGCAGCCCATGACACCCTCGGCCCTGCATCTGAACGCTCCACCAGTTGTCAATGGCGCGATTCCCGAACCGGTGAAACACAATGCCAACCTGAGTGCACCCAAACCTGCAGCCGTGGCCGAAACCTATAGCGTCTCGGTGTACAAAGTGCCGGCACAGTCGCTGCTGTTTGCGCTGGCGCGTGATGCAAAAGTCAATATTGATATTCATCCGGGCATCAGCGGCGAAGTCACCTTGAATGCCATTAATCAGACTTTGCCGAATCTGTTAAACCGCATTTCCAAACAGATCGATATGCGCTACGAGCTGGACGGCGCCAACCTGTCCGTCATGCCGGACACACCGTTTATTCGCAACTACAAGATCGATTACGTCAACATCATTCGCCACACCACAGGCCTGGTGAATATCGCGACCGAAATTTCTTCGGCGGGCGGCACCGTGGCGGGCGGCGGAACTGCCAACAACAACTCGACCACCGCAGTTAAAAACGAATCGAATAATGATTTCTGGCCAACGCTTGTTAAAAACATCACCGACATTCTGCGCGAGTCGGACAAGATCCTGCCCGGCGCAGCGCAGACTGGACTGACTGCACCAACCGATACAGCAACGCCAGCCACGACCCCAACCGCAGCGCCAGTTGCAGCACAAGCAGTTGCACCTGTCACACCCGCTGCACCAGTCGCAGCAAATACCCCCAACAGCAACAAGACCACAACCTATCGCGAAAGCGGATCGGTGTCTGCCAATCCTGAGAACGGCATTCTGTCGGTGCGCGCCACCAGCCGCCAGCATGAACGCATCCAGGAATTTCTCGACATGGTGATGAGCTCGGCGAAACGTCAGGTACTGATCGAAGCGACCGTGGTTGAAGTGCAGCTCAGCGACCAGTACCAGCAAGGCATCAACTGGTCAGTCCTGAACAAAGGTAACGCCTCGAGCACGAACATCGTGCAGGGCCAGGTCAACAGCGTGCCGCTGCTCAGCGGCGTGTCGCCCGGAACCAGTGCCGGGCTGTTCAGCCTGAACTATGCCAATCCACTCAACGCGCTGGAAAATCTGTCAGTCTCGATCCAGCTGCTGGAATCGTTCGGCAAGGTCAAGGTGGTCTCCAGCCCCAAGATCAGTGTCCTGAACAATCAGACCGCGCTCCTGAAGGTGGTCGACAACAATGTCTATTTCACGATCACCGCGACCACCACGCCGGGATCATTGGGCGTGCAGGCGACCACGACCTATACCTCGACACTCAATACCGTGCCGGTCGGTTTTGTAATGAGCGTGACGCCGCAAATTACTGACACTGATGAAGTGACCATGAATGTGCGGCCAACCATTTCGCGCATCATCGCCTATGTGCAAGACCCGAATCCGGCCCTGTCGCTCGCGGTGCCGCCAGTCATCAGCAATGTGCCGGTAATCCAGAGCCGTGAAATGGAATCGATCCTGAAAGTCTCGAGCGGACAGATTGCGGTGATGGGCGGGTTGATGCAGGATGGCGTCAACAATACCAAAGACGCAGTGCCGGGTGCCAATACCCTGCCGATCATCGGCAACCTGTTCAACTACCGCAACGAGAATACGACCAAATCTGAACTGGTGATTTTTCTGCGTCCCGTCGTGGTGAAAGACGCCAATATCAATGGCGACTATAAAGAGTTCCGCTCCAGCATGCCGGGTGCCAAACCGCTGGGTGAGCCACCCTATGGTGACGGCAAACCGGCGGTGGTACCGGTTTCAGAAACAGCGCCGGATGCCAAAGCACGGAGCAGTTCATGAGTCTGTTGATGCAGGCGCTGAAAAAAGCCGAGCATGCTAAAAAACAGGCGGCACCGGCAACTGACGAAATGCAGCAAGGCACGCCGACCACTGAATTTCCAACCCTGGAAGATGTCAGGCTGGAGGAAATGCCGGAACATCCGACCCGGCTCGAACCGATTTTAAGCATGCCGGATACGCCGCTGGCGACACCGCTGGCATTCGAAATCGAACCGATACCCGTTGAACTGGCTGCTGCAGCTCCGGCTCCCGCGGCACCGGCTCCCGACCTGCCGATTCCGGCGCCAGCGATTCAGATGGCCGAAAAAATCAATCCAGCACCAGCAGCATCGCCCGAGAAACCAGCGCGGCAAACGCCCCAGCTGGCGCAAACGGTATTCTCCGCCAAACAGGCTGAACGACCCAGTCGCGTGGTCTTTCTCGGCGGCGTTGCCGTCGCGCTGGTGCTGCTGACATTGGCTGCTTACTATTACTGGCAAAGTACGATGATCGATCCGGTGATCGTGCCGCAGATGCGCAGGCCGATGGTGCCGATGGTGCCAGCGGTGCAGGTAGTTAGCGAAAGTAAAAGCGATCCGGTGAAAAATCCGCTGCCCGTTCAGGAGCACCCGGCATTCGCAAGCGGCAAAACTGCGCAGCGCATTATTCCACCTGAAGAGGCCGAGCCGGAACCCGCACCACGCACCGAGCAGGCGGCCTTGCTGGTCAACGCCAACAAAATTCGCATCAGCAAAGGCACGGCGATCTCGCCAACCAATACCCTACTGCAGCAGGCTTTTCAGGAATTCAGCAACGGAAATATCGACGCTGCCGCCGACTTGTATGGCGCGGCACTGCGCAAGGAAGGCAGCAACCGCGATGCCATGCTCGGCCTGGCTGCGATCGCCCTGAAACGCAATCAGCCTGAGCAGGCCGCCGCCTACTATTCGAAATTGCTCGATATGAATCCGACCGATCCGGATGCAACAGCCGGACTGATCAGCGTGCAGCGCGGCGATCCGTCCCGAAACGAAAGTCAGCTGAAAAAAATCCTGGCGCAAAATCCGCACTCCGCACCGAACCTGTTTGAACTGGGCAATCTGTATGCGCAGCAATCGCGCTGGCCGGAAGCGCAGGATGCTTATTTCCGCGCTTATGAAGCCGCGCCGGACAATGCCGACTATGCCTACAATCTGGCGATTGGCCTGGACCGGCTGGCGCAACCCAGGCTGGCGCTGGACTACTACCAGCGCGCCCTCGTTTTATCCAAAACCAAACCCGGCAATTTTGATCTGAACGCAGCGCAGAATCGCATCAAACAACTGCAGACCGAATAATTTATGGCCGAAAAACCGAAACTTCCGCTAGGCAGTCTGCTGATCCAGAAGGGCGTGATCAGCGAGGATCAGCTGCGCATCGCCCTGATCGAGCAAAAACGCACCGGCCAGCCGCTGGGCAAGCTGTTCATCTCGCTCGGCTTCGTCACCGAAGCAACCATACGCGAAGCGCTCAGCGAAAACCTGGGGCAGCAAAGTACCGATCTGGCAAATATGGTGGTCGATGGCGCGGCACTGAAAATGATCAGCAAGGAGGTCGCGCAGCGCTACAAGGTATTCCCGGTGGTGTTTAACAAGGAACAGCGCAACCTGATGCTGGCCATGTCGGACACCTCGAACATTGTCGCGCTCGATCAGATCAGCGCCATGATCGGCGCCGACGCGCAACTGACCCCGGTGCTGGCCAGCGAATCCGATATCAACAAGGCGATCGATCAGTACTACGGCTTCGAATTATCGATCGACGGTATTCTGCACGAGATCGAAACCGGCGAAGTCAATTATCAGAGCATGAAGACCGTGTCCGACGAATACAGCCAGCCGCTGGTGCGTCTGATCGATGCGATTTTAGCCGATGCGGTGCAGCAGAATGCCTCCGACATTCACTTTGAACCGGAACAGTTTTTCCTGCGCATCCGCTACCGGATCGACGGCATCCTGCGCCAGATCCGCAGCCTGCACAAAACTTACTGGCCGGCGATGGCGGTGCGTCTGAAGGTGATCAGCAATATGAATATTGCCGAAACGCGCGCGCCGCAGGATGGACGGATTTCAATCCGTTTTTCCGGTCGCCAGATCGACTTCCGCGCCTCGGCACAGCCAACCGCGCACGGCGAAAACGTGGTGCTGCGGATTCTGGATCGCGCCAAGGGCATCGTGCCGCTTGATGGCCTGGGTCTGGATGACGACGGCCTGAACCTGCTCAAGCTGATGCTGGCCCGGCCCGAGGGAATCATTCTGGTTACCGGTCCGACCGGCAGCGGCAAGACCACTACCCTGTATTCGATTCTGAATCATATCAATGCCGAATCGATCAATATCATGACGCTGGAAGATCCGGTCGAATATCCGATGAATCTGATCCGCCAGACCTCGGTGAACGAGTCGGTCAAAATGGGTTTTGCCAACGGCATCCGCTCCATGATGCGCCAGGATCCGGACGTGATCCTGGTCGGTGAAATCCGCGATGCCGAAACTGCGGAGATGGCCTTCAGCGCCGCGATGACCGGGCATCAGGTGTATTCAACGCTGCATACCAATTCCGCGATTGGCGCCATTCCGCGCCTGCAGGACATCGGCATTCTGCCCGACATCCTGGCTGGCAATATCATCGGCATTGTTGCGCAGCGGCTGGTTCGCCGACTTTGCCCGCATTGCAAGGAAGGCGCCACCGCCAGTGATATTGAACGACAGTTGCTGGGACTGGTACCGGAAGGTCCGGAAGTGGTGATTTACCGCGCGGTCGGCTGCGAGCGCTGCAATCATCAGGGTTACAAGGGACGACTGGGCATTATGGAATTGCTGAAGATGAATGCCGAGCTCGATGATCTGATTGCGCGGCGCGTCACTGCCAGGGAGATCCGCCAGGTAGCGCTGAAGAATGGCTTCCGTCCTCTGGTGGAAGACGGCGTGCGGCGCGTGCTGGATGGCTCATCGTCGCTGGATGAAATTTCGCGGGTGGTGGATTTGACTGACCGGCTGCTGTAGGAATTCGCGCAGCTCTTAGTCGTTCCCGCGGCTTCAGGCGGGAACCTAGCGTCGTCTGGTTGTCGACCGCAGTTGTACGACACTGGGTTCCCGCCTGAAGCCGCGGGAACGACGGTTGGGCAGGATTGGTACCGGAAGAAAACGAAATCTCCGTCGTTCCCGCGGCCGTAGGCGGGAACCTCGCGTCGTTTTTTTGACAACCGCAGTGATACGACACTGGGTTCCCGCCTGAAGCCGCGAGAACGACGGGGGCGCCTAGCCGGGATGGACGAAAACGGAAACAACGGACTTGGCTGGGCCAACAAAATTTTTTGCGACAAACTGAATAACTCTGGAATCTGAATCATGGTGATGTACGCCTACCAATCGATGGATGCAGCTGGCAAGGTGGTGCGCGGAAATATCGACGCCAACAATCTGCCGGATCTGGAACTGCGCTTGAAGCGCATGGAACTGGACCTGATCGACTATAAGCTGATCGCCTCGAAAACCTTCACGATTGGCCGCTACAAGGTCGACCCCAAAGACCTGATCAATTTCTGTTTTCACATGGAACAGATCAGCTCGGCTGGTGTCCCGTTGCTCGAAGGTCTGGGCGATCTGCGCGACAGCACCGAGAATCCGCGTTTTCGCGCCGTGATCGCCGACCTGATTGAAAACATTGAAGGCGGTTCGCAATTATCCGAAGCCATGAGTCGCTATCCGGCCATTTTTGACCGCACGTTTACTGCCCTGATTGTGGCGGGCGAACAAAGCGGGCGCCTGTCGGACGTCTTTAAAAACCTCAGCGACAGCCTGAAGTGGCAGGACGAGCTGACTGCGCAAACCAAAAAAATCATCCTGTATCCGGCCTTTGTCGGCACGGTGGTCACCGCGGTGCTGTTTTTTCTGATGATTTTTCTGGTGCCGCAACTGATCGGCTTTATCAAGAATATGGGCGGCGAGTTACCGCTGCATACCCGGGCGCTGATTTTCGTGTCCAATATTTTTATCGACTTCTGGTATCTGATTCTGATCGCGCCATTTGCCCTGTACTTCGGCGTGAAACTGCTGGCCAAAAACAGTCCATCGGCACGCTATAAAATCGATGCGCTGAAACTGCGCCTCTGGCTGGTCGGGCCGATTCTGCACAAAATCATCCTGTCGCGATTCACGACTTTTTTTGCGCTGATGTATGCCTCGGGTATTACCATTATGGATGCCATCCGTCTGTCGGAAGGCATCGTCAACAACGAAGTGGTGGCCGACGGACTGAAACGCGTCGCGCAGATGATCTCGGACGGACAGGGCGTGACCGCGGCATTTGAAGCGACCGGTACCTTTCCGCCGCTGGTGATCCGTATGCTGAAAATCGGCGAGTCCACCGGTCAGCTGGACGCTGCCCTGCTCAACGTCAGTTATTTCTACAATCGCGAAATCAAGGAAATGGTCGAGCGCGTTCAGACCCTGATCGAACCGATCATGACGGTGGCACTGGGCGCGATTCTGCTTTGGGTGATGATGTCGGTGCTCGGCCCGATCTACGACATGATCAGCAAATTACCTACTTAACCTTTACCCCGGACTATCTTGCGCAAACATTTACTTTATCTGACCAACACCGAGCTGACTGCCACGATGTGGCAAAACGGCAGGCTCTCGGCTGGTCAGGTTTTTCCTAATGACGAGTCGGGTTGGGCGGCGCTGTCGGCCTGTCTGGCCAGCTGCAGGCAGGTGCCGGTGTTTGTGCTGACCGATCTGATCGAAGAGGATTTTCATCGCGACACGATCCCGCATGTGATCGGCAGAAGTCACAAGAATCTGGTTGAACGGCGTCTGCAACAGCTGTATCGCGATACGCCCTACCGCCATGCCAGTCGTCAGGGGCGCGCCAAGACCGGTCGCAAAGACGATTTCATGTTGTTCAACGCGCTGACCAACGCGCCGTTACTGAACACCTGGCTCAACATTATCCTCGAGCAGCGGGTCCCGATTGCGGGCATATTCTCAACCGCTCTGCTGAGCACCACGCTGTTCAAAAAACTGCAACTTGGCAATGGGCCGGTGCTGCTGATTACCCATCAATCAGCAGGTCTGCGGCAAAGTTTTTTTCACGACGGCTATCTGCGCTTTTCGCGCCTGACCAAATTAAGCGGACAAGACGGTGCTGCCGTTGCCGCCCTGGCCAACGCCGAGATCAGCAAGACCAGGCTGTTCCTCGCCAATACCCGGCAGATGCAGCGCGGCGAATTGCTCAATATCGTCATGCTCGACAATCAGGAAACGCTGGCTGCGATGCAGGCCCTGCAGCTCGATTCCGACGCAATCGCAACGCGCTATATCGGTGCCGACGAGGCTGCCGCTGTGCTGGGCAACCGGCGTATCAAGACCCTGAACGTTTTCGATAATCTGTTCCTCGGCATTCTTGGCGCGAACACGCCTGCCAGTCACTATGAATTACAGGAACAGAACCACGCCTACACGCTCTGGAAGTCGCGCATTGTGCTGTACGCGCTTAGCGGCGCAGTCCTGGCGAGCTGTCTGTTCGGGAGCGGCGCCAACCTGATCGACGGCATGGATGCCGGTAATCGAAACCGCGACCTGCAGCAAAGCACGCAAAGAAATGCGCGGCAGTATCAGGCGATTGTCGACAGCATGCCCAAAACTGCGGTCAAGCCGCATGACATGAAATCCGCAGCCGACCTGCACGGTTTGCTGCTGAAGAATGCCTCAAGCCCAAACGCGCTGTTGCTGCTGATCAGTCATGCACTGGATCGCCTTCCCCAACTGACATTGAACACGCTGAGCTGGGAGGTGGCCGGTCCCACGCCACCGGCTGATCCGGCCAATCCTGCTCCGGCTGCTGGTGCCGCAACTACCCTGCCAGCTGCGCTGATCGGCATTCCGGTCAAGCCCGGCGAGATCGTGACCATCAAGGGCGAAGTCTTGCCATTCAAGGGAAATTACCGCGCCGCGCTGGATGCAGTCGATCAGTTTGCTGCGCAGTTGAAGAATAATCCGGGCGTCCAGGTCGAGATCATCAGGATGCCGCTGGATCTGCGGCCGGGCGTGCCCTTAAATGGTGAACTGGGCAATCCGGCGACTGCCTTGACTGCCGAATTTGAAATAAAAATTACCCGGAGTGCTCTCAGTGGCAACCAAAATGGCAACCAATAATCCAGCGAAAGCCGCAGGCGCGCCGCATCAGCGCTCCTTCATGCGCGACGATTTTCCGGTTATCCGGCGCGCCTGTATTGCCTTTGTGTTGAGCCTGGCAATCGGCGCGGGCGCGGTATTGGGCAGTCAGTCTGTGCTGGAAAGCCAGCTGGAAGCAGTGGCCAAAGCACAGTCTGAAGAAAATCAGATGCGCGACAAACGCATGCAGGCGGAAAATGAACAGCGTGATATGCAAGACTTCCAGCCCAAGTATATGCAACTGACCGCGCAGGGATTTGTCGGCACTGAAAAGCGACTCGACTGGATCGAAAGCATTCAGTCCATCCAGAAAAAATCGCACCTGCAGCCGATCAGTTATGAAATTGGCGAGCAGCAGCTGTTTCAGGTTGATCCCGCGGTGGATACCGGTACGCTGGAATTGCGCGGCAGCCGGATGCTGGTCAAAATGGATTTGATGCATGAAGCTGATTTACTGCTGTTTCTGGACCGGCTCAATGCCGGGCAAGCCTACGATTTGCAAAAGTGCGTGATCAAACGGCTGGGCATGCCGGACCCGCTCAAACTGGCGCCGCTTCTGAATGCCGAATGCGAGCTGCTCTGGATTACCATTGCCCGCCATGACACCGACGCCGCTGGCAATCCGATCACCTCACCGGGCCAATAACATGACGCGCAAAATAATCATGATGCTGATCGTCGCCTGCTGCTGCAATCTGGCCAGTGCCGGGGAAACCAGTCTGGGTCGGCTGTTCACCACGCCAGCCGAACGGGCGCGGATTGATCAGCACCGCACCACCGGCGCGGAAATCGCCACCCTGAACGGTTACGTTACCAACAGCCAGGGCAGGACCACCACCTGGATCAACCAGGTCTCTGATCAGTCAGCGGGCAATTTACAGGTCGTGCAACGGCCCGGGCAGGCACCGTTGATTTCGGTGCAGACCGCAACCGGTGCGCACGTCAGGGTGCGGGTCGGGGATGCCGTTGATGTATCGAACAATCATGTGCAGACCTTGATTGACGCGCCCCAGTATGTCGCGCCAGCCAAAGCGAAATAAGCGGTTTTAGTACTACTGTGTGATAAGTTTGAGAAATTCCTTTTAGCTCCCGTCATTCTGCGCCGGTTTGGCGGGAATCCAGTGACTCGGCGTCCCCGTCGTTTCTTTGCAGACCACAGCAAAACGGCACTGGATTCCCGACTACCTCCTCGGGAATGACGGTTTTAAGAACTGTTCAATTTTTGCAGATTTAAACACCAGACAAATGGACACCAAGACTATGTTGAGCACACATAACCGGACCAAATACCAACCAGGCTTCACGCTGGCCGAAATGGCCATCGTGATCGTGCTGGTCGGCATTCTGCTGACCCTCGGTTTGAAGATGACCACGGCAACCCTGAACAACACGGCCTATTCCCAGACCGCGTCGAAACAGGCGCAGATCAAAATTGCCTTGATCAACTACCTGCGCAGCAATGGCAGACTGCCCTGCCCGGACACCGCCGCGGTGCCGACCGGCGCCGAAGTCAAGCCCTGCACCGCCAGCGCGGCGGCTTCCAACGGCGTGCTGCCCTGGGTAGCTCTTCAGTTATCCAGAGACGCCGTGCAGGATGGCTGGGGAAATTTGTTTACCTACAAGGTTGCCAATGGACTGGCACCGATCGCCGAGAACTGGACTGCCACAACCGGACCGGTGCCGGTACCGTTCGATATCACCCAACTGGGCACCCCCTCGGTCGCCATGACCATCAGACAGGGAGATGGTGTCAATCCCCTGACCACAATCACTACCAATGCCGTGGTGGTGATTATTTCAGGCGGCAAAAACGGCTTCGGTGCCAAAACCATTCTGGGGGTTCTGAATACCGCGCCACCGGCAGCCAATGTCGACGAAACTACCAATGCGACCAAGGCAAGTACCAGCTTCGTGGTGCGACCGTATACCGACAAGCCGGGCTCAACCGGCGGGCCATTTGATGACCTTGTCGTCTACCTGCTGCCGCAGGATTTATTGCAGCCGCTCACCACCGAGCAAACCATCGCTTCCTGCAAAACCTATTGCTCCACGCCCTGTACCGCAGCTGGCACACCATTCCCGTATTGCACCGGCGCGAACACTCCGGCAACCGCCGCCAATGCCAGCAAGTGCACGGCAGCAGGTATCCCTTATGCGAAATGCACCGGCAATGGCACACCGGCGGTCTGCACCGTTCCGGCCACTTCACCGGTTCCGATCGGCAATCCCACACCGAGCTGCAAACTATGAAAACACCAGGCCAACCGATCCAGCGCGGCTTTACGCTGGTTGAAATTTCCATCGTGCTGGTGATCATCGGCGCGATCTTTTACAGTCTGCTGCACACCCAGGTTTTGATCAGCAGTTCCAAAGCCAAGGACGTGGTCGCCAAGATCACCGATATCCGCACCGCGGTTGCCTATTTCCAGCAGCGCTACAGCTATCTGCCGGGCGACCTGCCCACTCCCGCCAACTTCATCAATGCCACACCAGCCCTGGTCGCAGGCACCGGCGGCGTGAATGGTAACGGTTCGATCGAAGGCGCGGTAACCGCTGCCGGTCTGGCAGCCGCCGGTTCCGAAGCCGCGCAGGCTCCCTGGCAACTGTTCAGCGCCGGGTTGATCGGCACCGTCAACAGCGCTACCCCGACCAACTACTTGAACACGACTTACGGGCCGATTCAGCTTGTCTCGGCCGCCACCGCCAACGGTCTGGTGCCCGGCTTCGCGGCAGCCAACCCGTCAGCCCGCAACGCGATCCTGTTCTTCAACCTGCCCTGCGATGTCGCTACCGAAGTCGACAGCAAAATTGACGACGGCGTGATCACCACCGGCACGGCCAGAGCCAGCGCTGCCTGCGTCGGCACCAATGCGGTGGCGGTGTATGCGGTGACGCTGTGATGCCCACCATGATCATGCAGCAGACCAGTACCATTGCCCGCTACACCTTGCTGGAAGCGCTGCGCAACCGGCTGGTCTGGCTGATCGTGACCGCGGCCTGTGCCGGGATTGGATTGAGCGGCTTTGTCAATGAACTGGCCCTGACTGAAAATCACGACGTGCAGCTGGCCCTGCTGGCGGCATTTCTGCGCTGTGCCGCGGTATTTCTGATCGCCACCTTTGTGGTCACCAGCATGGTGCGCGAAGCCAACGACAAGGGACTGGAATTACTGCTCGCCCTGCCCTTGCCGCGGTCCGGTTATCTGTTCGGAAAAATGGCAGGATTTGCTGCTCTGGCGCTGATCGTGGCAGGCGTGTTTGGTCTGCTGACAGCCTTGCTGGCGCTGCCGCTGCAAAGTCTGTTGTGGACCCTGTCGCTGGTCGCCGAATGCTGGGTCATGGTGCTGTTTTGCATGCTGTGCGTGCTGACCTTCAATCAGGTTTTGCCTGCGCTCAGCGCTGCGGCGGCATTTTATCTGGTGGCGCGGTCGATCACCGCACTGCAGCTGATCGGCAACCAGCCCGGGCACGATGCGAGTGCGTCCCAGGAAGTGATCCGGGTGATGGTCGAATGTCTGTCGGCAGTGCTGCCGCATCTGGATGCATTCACCAAAACCGAATGGCTGGTGTATGGCACCGGCAGCTGGCATGCGCTCGGCCTGCTGGGCGCGCAGGCGCTGATCTATCTGCTGTTATTGTGCGGCGCGGCGCTGTTTGACCTGTATCGCAAAAATATATGACAGTCCGGTCCATTGCCACCGTACCCAGATACGCCGCGCTGCTGCTGATTGTGGGACTGGTCGCGCAAATTATCTGGCAACGCAATTTCCCGCCCGCGCCACCTGCCGCCGAGAACCTCCCGCCAGCTCCGACACTGACTGCCTTGCGACTGTCCAGTTTTGGCGAACCGATCGCCTTCTCCAAAGCCATGCTGATTTATCTGCAGACCTTCGACAATCAGCCCGGCGTCAACAAGCCTTTTCTGAAGCTTGATTTCGGACGCCTCGCGGCGTGGCTGGGCCTGGCCGTGCAACTCGATCCCCCTGCGCAATATCCGCTGTTTCTGGCCAGCGAGGTGTACAGCGAAACGGGCGATCCGGCCAAACAGCGCCTCATGCTCAATTTCGCCTATCAGCAGTTTTTTGTCGATCCCAATCATCGCTGGCATGCGCTGGCCATTGCGGCACTGATGACCAGACATAAACTCAATGACCTGCCCCTGGCTCAAAAATATGCCGAAGCCCTGCGCCTGTATGCCACAGCTGACAACGTACCGGACTGGGCCAAGCAGATGGATATTTTTATGCTCGAAGACATGCAGCAATACAGCCGCGCCCGTGCGCTGCTTGAGGCATTGATCCGGAGCGGGCAGGTCAGCGATATCCATGAACTGCGCTTCTTGAACGAGCGGCTGGCATCGATCAAGGTCAAGGAAGCGAGTCAATCTCCGCTGGAGGCGCGCCTCAATTCCTACCCCGGTGAAGCGCTGCCGGATGCAAGGGGAACAGGACTGGTCGACCTGAATGCTGCGAATCGTCCACATATTTCAAACTAATATTGAATTCCAACACTATTTTTACTATAAAGATTCAAGAAGTGCCCAAAAATGCCGTTCACACACCTGATACACATTAATTAAACATCACCATCATTCACCAGAAACCAGGACTCATCATGAACGTAATCAAATCCAAACAGACCGGCTTTACGCTGGTTGAAATTGCCATCGTGCTGGTCATCATCGGCGTCCTGCTGGCTGGTGTCCTGAAGGGCCAGTCGCTGATCAATAACAGCCGCATCAAAGGGCTGGTCAATAATATGAATGCCGTTTCGTCGTCGTATAACGGTTATCTTGACCGTTATCAGTCCGTGCCAGGCACGGAAGCCGCCGCCGTCACCACTGCACGCGGCTGGGCTACTGCTGGCGGTGTGTCGCCGCTGGCCCTGCCGGTCGGATCGACTTTTTCCACGCCGCTGGTCGCAGATCAATTGGCCTTTTGGCAGGTTCTGAAAGCTTCCGGATTTTTTGTCGGAAACCAGACTGATACCAGTAACCCACTGTCGGCTTCTGGCGGGTTGATCGGCGTCGCCATCACACCGTACACCGGAGTGATCGGACCGTCGGTCTGCCTTTCAGGCCTGACTGGCCTGCAGGCTGCCGGCGTTGACACCATTATTGACGGTCCCCTGCCAACAACTGCGGCACCTGGCGTCGGCGCAAATATCGGCAGCGTACGCGGTGCTTCACTCGTGACCGCGCCGCTGAACCCGACCGGCGGTGTTGCACCGGCAGTTGCCTACAGCGAGACTTCAGCGCTGTTGTGGACACTGTGCCGATCCCTGTAAATTAAAGCGATATCCGAAGTAATTGACACTATCCTGCAGCGCAGGATAGTCGTCTGAAAAGAGTGCAATCAACCGTGTTCCCATGAATACACCCCGGCACTCTGCTGTCATTCAGATTTCACAGACGCGCATTTGATTTTTATTGTTGCAGCGCCTCGCAGGAGGATCAAATTTCCCCATCCTCAATCATTTTGATCAACATCGCGATATCAACACCGTAATTTTTTGGTTCTTCGGAATTACCTTGAATCAGCTCCTGATCACTGTTCACCCTGGGCCGCGATGTTGGGACGTGTTCAAACGCTGATGGCTTCTGAACTTTTTTGTGAGCGCCTTCGTGGAATAGTAATTTGGCGCGCAATGCTTCGAATGAATATCCTCGCCCAAGTCGAACCACTACACGGATGAGTGAATTCAAACTTTCAGTACAGGCATTTGTGGTGTGGTGATCGAAACAGGCCAGGATATAGGGCTGCCAATTACGCCAGGCGCGAATTAAATCCGAAAATGCGTCTCTGATTTCTTCCGTAACGGATATTTCCCAGGCTGCGTAGCGCACTACTGCCTCTTCCCTCGATACTGAATCGTATATCTTAAAAAAATTTTCCTTTACCCGATAAGCAAGGCCAAGTTCAGGGTAGTTTTCCACCCAGCCGGACAAGAGTAAAGCATCGTCGTCGGTCAACTGCGACTCACGTTTCAACAGAACAGCGCGATCGTGCATCAATCCTCTTCGCTGCTTTGTTGTGAGTGATTCCCGCAGACTTTTTCTGACCTTTTCCATTGCATCGTTGGCCAGTCGAACAAGGTGAAATTTATCAATAACGATGGTCGCTTGGGGCAGCATCAGCAATACTGCATCCCGGTATGGTGCCCACATGTCCATTGCTACGTATTGGATTTTCTCGCGGTCCTGCAATTGGGACAGATACCTGACCACTGCCTCGTTACTGCGGTCAGGAAGCAAGTCAACGATCGTATTATTTTCAACATCCGTGATGACGCATCGGTGCCGGATCAAATGAATGTCGTCAAGGCCCATCCAGCGCGGCGTTTCAAATCGAAGCTTTTGCTCCAGCTCTGAAACATAATCTTTGAATATCAGGCGAACCGTACCTTCGACAATCCCCACTTCATCAGCCAGACTGGAGAAGGTTCTTTTGACTGTCTGTTGGCCGATCCAGTCAACCAGGCGTGACGTCATTAAGCGCTTTGTGTTGACGTCAGGGAGCCGCTCATAGAAAGTTTTACTGCACCCTTTACAGCGGAATCGGCGCGTGCTGACGTAAAGGCTTACGCACTTGCCATGCATCGGCAGGTCGCGAATCATTTGTTCACGACGGCCAAAACCTTCAAGTTCTGCATGGTGACAGTTTGGACAACTGCCTATCTGCTGCACAGCCTCGGCCCTCACATGGCAGTTGTGCTCATCTTCATGAAACTCCGTAACAAAATAGGACGGAAGATTCAGTATATTGACTGGCATCGAATCGAGGGCTTAGCTGGGGCTTCGGGGTTTGCTACATACACACGGATTTGAATGGCACCGTTCACAAGCTGCGCTGCAAACCATTGTGATATTTTTAAATTCTGCCAATGAAATGAAGATTCCAAATTTCTCCGCGTATTTCACAATGCTGACAAACATTTCCAATAGCCTGGGAGATTCGCCCGTAATGAAATTGATCCGTTCAAGCTGTTTTTGCGCTTCTTCCGGATAAGTGTGCATCAACTTGTTTCTTAGTACCGCAAGAATTGAAAAGTGTTCAGCAGATGGCAACGCTCCGATGCGCTCCATGAGATTCGTTTTGTCGCGATTACTCATATCGGCAACAGGTTCTTCTTCCAGATCGCCAATCGCTTTAAAGACTGAATCCTGAATATTTGAAATTAGCGAACCATAGCGAAATATATACGCGTCAATGACGTCAATTTCGTCATCAGTCAACGACCTGACTCTGTTAATGTCCAACGATTCAAGATTTAGTGTTCTTGCCTTCAACACTGAACGAGCAAGTCGATCAGCGACAACAGCAATCACCTCAATCTTTGACTTTAAAATAGCTGATAGCCTGTTATCCATGCAGAAGTATTCCTTCACTAATAGCGACTTCATCGATTAATAACGTTGACTCCCGAAGCACTCTAAGATCAACCCGCTCATCAAGTTGACGTTCAACTTCTGCGAGGAAAGAGATTTCATCTCGAAACGTTGAGTTCGGCGCGATTATATGAATGTCGATATCACCGCCACGGACATGATCATTTGTGCGTGAACCGAAAAGTCGAACCGGGGCATCCGCGCCAAAATATTTTTTAGCCAGACTTGTCAGAATATGAGCAGTCTTGTCTGAAATGCGCATTCAAAACTTTCTTGAAAACTTATTTACAGCCAATATACCGATCGAAATTTGCAAGGTCAATCACATAATACGAATTAAGCGTACGACATCAATTCAAAAATCAAACAGAAAATTCGATTTAACTCCATTTAAACAACGGCATTGCAGCATTGCCGGTCCGGGCACGTCATCCGGAAAATAGGTATGCCATCTCCGCACAGCATTAAAAAATCCACCTGTACTCACAGTCCCAGTCAAGTCCAGTTCTACCCACAGGGGCTATAGCCAATCCCTATTAATTTCATAAATATAATTTGTTTTGACAATCGACTTGCAGACTTTACAATCGATTTCGTAGTCAGTTCCCAATTACCCAAGGAGTGAGCCATGTCAACTGAAGCAAAATGTCCCTTTTCATCCGGCGCGATCAACCAGGCCAGCGCCAGTGCACGATCGAATGCCAACTGGTGGCCGAACCAGCTGAACCTGAAGATCCTGAGTCAGCACTCGTCCAGGTCCGACCCGATGGGCGAACAGTTCAACTATGCAGAAGAATTCAAAAGCCTGGACCTCGATGCGGTCATCAAGGACCTGCACGCCCTGATGCATGATTCCCAGGATTGGTGGCCGGCCGATTTCGGTCACTATGGTCCCTTGTTCGTGCGCATGGCCTGGCACAGCTCCGGGACTTATCGGGTCTCCGACGGACGCGGCGGCGCAGGTACCGGCAACCAGCGTTTTGCTCCGATCAACAGCTGGCCGGACAACGTCAATCTCGACAAGGCGCGCAGACTGCTGTGGCCGATCAAACAAAAATACGGCAAGAAGATTTCCTGGGCAGATCTGATGATCCTGACCGGCAATGTCGCGCTCGAATCGATGGGCTTCAAGACCTTTGGTTTTGGCGGCGGACGTGAAGACATCTGGGAACCAGAAGAAGATATTTACTGGGGACCGGAATCAACCTGGCTGGCCGACCAACGCTATACCGGTGACCGTGAGTTGGAAAACCCGCTGGCTGCCGTGCAGATGGGTCTGATCTACGTCAATCCGGAAGGCCCTAACGGCAATCCCGATCCGCTGGCCTCAGCCCGTGATATCCGCGAAACTTTTGCGCGCATGGCGATGAATGATGAAGAGACAGTGGCGCTGATTGCCGGAGGTCACACATTCGGCAAGACCCACGGCGCGGGCGATGCGAAACTGGTCGGCCCCGAGCCGGAAGCAGCTGGCATCGAACAGCAGGGTCTGGGCTGGAAAAGCAGTTTCGGCAGCGGCAAAGGTGGCGATACCATCAGCAGCGGTCTGGAAGTGACCTGGACCACCACGCCTACCCAATGGGGCAATAACTATTTTGAAAATCTGTTCGGCTACGAATGGGAGCTGACCAAAAGTCCGGCAGGCGCTCATCAGTGGACGCCGAAAAATGGTGGCGGTGCCAATACCGTCCCGGACGCGCATGATCCAGGCAAGCGTCATGCACCGGCGATGCTGACCACCGATATTGCGCTGCGTGCCGACCCCGCTTACGAAAAAATCTCGAAGCGTTTTCATGATCATCCGGACCAGTTCGCCGATGCCTTCGCGCGTGCCTGGTACAAGCTGACTCACCGCGATATGGGACCGATCGCCCGTTACCTCGGTCCGTTGGTACCAACAGAGGAGCTGATCTGGCAGGATCCGATTCCGGATGCCGGTCCAGCCTTGATCGATGAACGCGACATCGTCAGCCTGAAAACCGAATTGCTGGCTTCCGGTCTGTCGATCTCGCAACTGGTGAGCACTGCGTGGGCGTCGGCTTCCACATTCCGTGGCAGCGACAAGCGTGGTGGTGCCAATGGAGCGCGGATTCGTCTGGCACCGCAAAAGGATTGGGCGGTCAACCAGCCGGCCCAACTGGCAAAAGTGCTGCACAAGCTGGAAGAGATTCAGAGCAAATTCAACAGCACCAAGGGCAAACAGGTGTCGCTCGCTGATCTGATCGTGCTGGGCGGTTGCGCGGCAATCGAAGCAGCGGCCAAAAATGCCGGTCAGGTGGTGAAGGTGCCGTTTGCACCGGGCCGCACTGACGCGTCGCAGGCACAAACTGATGTGGAATCGTTTGCCTTCCTGGAACCGGCTGCAGACGGCTTCCGCAATTACATCAGCCATGGACTGGAAGAACACGCTGCCGAACTGTTGCTCGACAAAGCGCAGTTGTTGACACTGACAGCACCGGAAATGACAGTGCTGCTAGGTGGTCTGCGTGCCTTGAATATCAATGTCGCCCATACCGCTCACGGCGTATTTACCAGGAAAACCGATGCCTTGACCAATGACTATTTCGTCAATTTGCTCGACATGAGTACAAGCTGGCAGAAAGCTGGTCCGGGTACTCTGGAAGGCAAGAGCCGCAGCAGCGGAGAAGTCAAATGGACCGGCACGATTGTTGATCTGGTGTTCGGCTCGAACTCGCAACTGCGCGCTTTGGCGGAAGTGTATGCAAGCAGCGATGCCCAGGAAAAGTTCACGCATGACTTTGTGAAAGTCTGGGACAAGGTGATGAATCTGGATCGTTTCGATCTGCGTTAATCAATCGCTTTACTGCTGCCAATAAACGGATGCCACGTCCGTTTATTGGCATTATTTTTTGACTGGCATGATCGACTTTAAGCCGGTGCAAATTCAAATTTTCGAATGCGGCTTTTCATTTCAGGAAGCAACTTATCTGCAAGTGAGTTTCAGCGATGCGCACATCATAGTCAGATTGAAGATTCAACCAGAAACGCGCCTCCATATTAAAAAACACAGCCAGCCGCATCGCGGTATCAACCGTAATCGGACGACGCCTGTTTATAATCTCACTGATTCTGCTGGTCGGTACATCGATGTCAGCAGCCAGGCGAGAACTGGTAATCCCCATAGGCTTGAGAAATTCTTCGTTAAAAATTTCGCCTGGATGAATTTCTTCCAATTTTTTCATCATGGTTTGCTGCTGGTGATAATCAATAATTTTCACTTCCGTTTATCTGATATTTTGTCGTTCCCGCGGGTTCAGGCGGGAACCTGGTGTCGTTTGGTTGCAGACCACTGCACTACGACACTGGGCTCCCGCCTGAACCCGCGGGAGCGACGGGTCGCCCGGACGCCTTGAAAACGCGCGTCGGGCGCACAGTTCACGGCGCGTTGACCAGAAATATTAACGTTGCCGATACAACATGTCCAGCCAAGCCGACTGCCCGGCAACTCTGCCACGCTAAGTTTTCCCTAATTGATTTCCATTAAGATGCAAGGCACGTCAACATCGACACGAGCAGGTTTGCCTGTAAGATGGCCGACATTCTTTGATTTTTCTTGGGTCACCTATGGTAAGTTTGAACCGTCTCCTGCTGTGTGCACTCAGTTTTTCCCTGCCAGCCTGCGCTGTTTACCAAGCTAAAACCCTCCCGACCACTGCCGTACTTCCAAACAAAATCCCCGATCTGGTGATCGAGCAGCGCCCGCTCCCGTTTACCTCGCTGCGCTCGCACCGCTTAACTCTGACCGGGCCGCTGGACATGGACGATATCGCGATCGTGGCGGTGCTGAATAATCCTGATCTGAAGATCGCCCGTGACGACGCCGGGATCGCCCGGGCGCAGGCGTTTTCCTCCGCCCTCTTGCCAGACCCGCAACTGGGGCTGAGCAGCGATATCTCCAACACCGGCGGGCCCGGGTCGACCAAGGCAATCAGCGCCGGGATCAGCTATGACCTGATCGCGCTCATCACCCATGACGCGCTGGATTCGGCGGCGCGGGCGGAAACCAGAAAGACTGATCTGACTCTGCTTTGGCAGGAGTGGCAGGTGGTCGCCCAGGCGCGCCTGTTGTATGTCAGATTGGTGTACGCGCAGCAGGTCGCAGCGCTGCTGGCCACCAATCGCGAATTGTTCACGCAGCGCGTCAACCATAATCAGATTGCCCTCGACAAAAACTACATCAGCAACGACGCCTGGCTGCCGGATGCCACCGCCTTGCAGGACATTCAAAAACAAAGCAATGATCTGGAACGTCTGATCAATCAGACCCGCCATGATTTCAACAGCCTGCTGGGACTGTCCCCCGATGCGCAGGTCGAGTTAAAGGATGATGCCTCATTGACCGAACTGGATGAGGCGGCAGTGCTGCAAAACATCGCGCAATTGCCGACGCAGCGTCCGGATCTGCTGGCTCTGCGCTATGGATTTGACGCGCAGGATGAACGCTATCGCGCTGCCCTGCTGGCCCAATTTCCCTCGCTGACGGTCGGATTTACCCGAGCCCGCGACAACAGCGGCGTCTTCTCGAATGGCATCGGCGTGAATTTGAATTTACCGCTGTTCAATCGCAACCGCGGCAATATCGCCATCGAACAGGCCACCCGGGAAAAACTCCATGACGATTATCAGCAACGCCTGAACAGCGCAAGCAGCGACATTCACAAACTGTTGCAGGACCAGCATATCAACCTGCGCCAGCTCGATGAGATCCAAACGGCGCTGATTCAATATCAGGCGACAGTCGCGCACGCTGACCTGGCCTATCAAAAAAATATCGTCGACAGCCTCGTCTACAGCAATGCCCACAGCGTCCTGCTGAGCAAACAAATCGAAGCCCTCAATCTGCAACAATCGATCACGGAACAACGCATCGCGTTGCAGGCCTTGATCGGTGGTGATTTACCTTTACAACGCACCGCTGAAAATAACAATCATGACCAATAAAAAACCTTTAATCGCGCTGGCCATCGTCATCGTCGCAGCCGCTGCTGCAGCAACCTGGTGGGCGACGCACCGTGCCACTGCAGACAAGCCGGAAGAAGCGCCTGAGCCTGTCAGTGCGCTGGTTAAAACCCAGCCGATCGGGCAGCAAAAGCTCGATACCAGTCTGGTCGCCTTTGGTGATGTGCAAAGTGGCAAAACCGATACGCTCAGTTTTCCGCAGCCGGGACAATTAACGCAACTGGCCGTGCTTGCCGGTCAGCAGGTGCACCGGGGCGATACGCTGGCAGTAGTGAGCACCGACCCGAGCGCCAATGCAGGCTATGTGCAGGCAGCCAGTGCAGCCACGTTCGCGCGGGCCGAGCTACAACGCACGGAAGAAATGTTTACCCTGAAGCTGGTCACCCAGACCCAGCTCGAAACGGCGCGCAAACAGCTGCAGGACGCCGAATCGGCCCTCGCTGCGCAACAACAATTGGGCACCGGCCGCGCCACCGCCAGCCTGATCGCCCCGGTCGATGGTGTTGTCACTGCCTTGACTGCGGCACAGGGTGATCGTCTGGCAGCCGGTGCTCCCGTGCTGTCGCTGGGTGAAACCGGCACGCTGCGCATCCAGTTCGGCATAGAGCCCGGTCAGCGTCGATTGGTCAAGACCGGCATGAAGGTCAGCATTGCGCTGGTGCAGGACGCGAGTCAGACCATCGAAGCCAGGGTCAGTGAAATACAAAATGTCATCGACCCGAAATCCCAGTTGGTCAATGCCATCGTCAAACTGCCGGCCAATGCGGCACTGGTTGCGGGCATGCATGTGCAGGGCACCATCCACCTCGGCGACCAGGAAGCCTGGCTCGCGCCGCGTCAGGCGGTCTTGAGTGACGACAAAGGTGCGTATATTTTTCAGGTCGAAGCTGGCAAGGCGCACCGGGTCGAGGTGACCAAGATCAATGAAACCGCGACCCACTTTGCCATCGACGGCAAGATCGATCCGAAGCTGCCGCTGGTCGTGTTGGGTAACTATGAACTGGAAGACGAGATGGCCGTGCGGGAGAGCGGCAAATGAACAGTGGTCTGTGGATTCAGTCGCACCGGCGCTCGGTATTATTTTTATTTCTGATGCTGGCCCTGGCTGGCGTGGTAGCAGCATTTAAATTACCGGTTTCCTTATTTCCCACGGTCGATTTCCCGCGCGCAGTAGTCACGCTGGATGCCGGTGACCAACCGGCCGAGCAAATGGAAATGCTGGTCACGCGTCCGGTTGAGGAAGCGGTACGACGCGTGCCGGGCGTGCGCAAAGTGCGCTCCACCACCAGTCGCGGCAGTGCCGAGATCTCGGTGAATTTCGACTGGGGCAGCAACATGGCCTCCTCGGCCCTGCAGATCAACGCCGCGATTGCGCAGATCCAAAGTCAACTCCCTGCCGGCATTCAGATCGCCACCCGTTTGATGGACCCGACCGTCTTTCCCATCACCGCTTACAGCCTGACCTCCGAGAGCCTGTCACCGGTGCAGCTGCGCGATCTGGCGCAATATCAGTTGCGTCCGTTGCTGTCCAGTATCGACGGTGTCTCGCACATTCAGGTGCTCGGTGGCGCGGTCGAAGAATACCGGGTCACGGTTGACCCGAAAAAATTGTGGGCGCTGGACCTGACGCTCGACGACGTGGCCAGGACACTGACCAACGCGAATGTGATTACCGCGGTCGGTCGTCTGGAAGATCACTACAAATTATTTCTGGCCATTTCCGACAGCCGCCTGCAGAACCTCGAGCAGATCCGCCGCACCGTGATCAAAAATCAGGCCAACGGCACGATCCGGCTGGGTGACGTGGCAACGGTCGAGCAGAGCACCACGCCGGAATGGACCCGCGTCACCGCCGACGGCAGGAACGCGGTGATTTTTTCGGTCTACCAGCAGCATGGCAGCAACAGCGTGCAGATCGTCAATGACATCAAGCAGAAGCTCGATTCGGTGCGCGGCCAGTTGCCGCCCGGTGTGGCGATTTCCAACTGGTATGACCAAAGCCAGCTGGTGCTGGAATCGGCCTCCAGTGTGCGTGATGCGGTACTGATCGGCATCGCGCTGTCTGCCATCGTGTTGATGCTGTTTCTGCGCAATCTCAAAGTCACACTGATCGCAATTGTGGTGGTGCCCGCGGTATTGGCCACCACGGTCGTGCTGCTGTATGTGCTCGGGATGAGTTTCAATATTATGACGCTGGGCGGCATGGCTGCCGCCGTCGGTCTGATCATTGATGATGCGATTGTGATGATCGAACACATCATGCGCCGCCTGCATGGTGGCGACGGGCAGATTCACGAACGGGTGATGAAGGCCTCGCTGGAATTCATGCAACCGCTGGCCGGTTCCAGCGCATCGACCCTGATTATTTTCGCGCCGCTGGCATTCCTGAGCGGCGTGACCGGAGCCTTTTTCAAAGCCCTGTCGCTGACCATGGCAGCCGCCTTGTTTATTTCGTTCATCATCACCTGGCTGGCTGTGCCCTTGCTGGCAGACCGTTTTCTGAAACTGAAAGATGCCGAAGAAAAGCCCGAGTCGCGCCTGTTGAAATGGCTGCACGCGCATTACGTCTCATTGATGCAGACTTTGCTGGCGCGTCCGCTGTGGCTGTTGGCTGGTCTGATTCCGATGTTAATTGTCGGCGTGATTGCGTATCAGCATGTCGGATCGGGATTCATGCCCTCCATGGATGAAGGCGGTTTCGTTCTGGATTACCGCAGCGCACCGGGTACTGCTCTGTCAGAAACCGACCGGCTGCTGCGTCAGGTTGAAACAATTATCAAAGCCACGCCCGACGTAGAAACCTATTCGCGGCGCACCGGCACCGGTCTGGGTGGCGGACTGAGCGAAGCCAATGAAGGGGACTTTTTTATTCGTCTCAAAAAATTGCCGCGTCGTCCGGTCGATGAAGTCATGGACGATATCCGCACGAAAGTGGAATCGACAGTGCCTGGCCTGAAAATCGAAATGGCGCAATTGATGGAAGACCTGATCGGTGATCTGACCGCCGTGCCCCAGCCGATCGAAATCAAATTGTTTTCGGATAATCCCGAGCAACTGGCCGCCGTTGCCAACAAGGTTGCGGCACGTATCGCAAAAATCTCGGGTGTGGTCGATGTCAAGAACGGCATTAACCCGGCCGGTGATGCGCTGGAGGTCCATGTCGATGCAACGAAAGCTGCCGCCGAAGGCATGGATGCGGATGCCATCACCAAAAATCTCGAGGGCATGTTGAGCGGCACGGTGGCCACGCAAATCGCCAGTGGCGTCAAGATGATCGGGGTGCGGGTGTGGGTGCCAAAGTCGGTCAGAAATTCCGATACCGATCTTGCCAATCTGATGATCCGTGCGCCGGACGGTCACCTCTTCCCGTTACACCGGGTCGCGACCATTTCCGCCGTGATTGGCCAGCCGCAGATCGACCGGGAAGACTTAAAGCGCATGGTCGCGGTGACCGGCAGGATCAGCGGCCGCGATCTCGGTTCGGTGATCGCCGATGTGAAACAGGCGCTGGTGCAGGACAAGATGCTGCCCAAGGACAGTTACTATCTGCTGGGCGGACTGTATGAACAACAGCAGATCGCCTTTAAAGGCCTGATGGCGGTATTTGCTGCGGCAAGTACGCTGGTGTTCCTGCTGCTGCTGTTCATGTATGAAAGTTTCAGACTGGCGATCTCGATTCTGATTACCGCCTTGCTGGCGGTCTCGACGGTGTTCATCGGCCTGTGGATTACCAAGACCGAATTGAATATCTCGGCCATGATGGGCATGACCATGATTATCGGGATGGTCACCGAAGTGGCGATTTTCTATTTCTCGGAACAGCAGGAGCTGGTCGGGCAGGAAGAACTGCCGGGCGCGATTGTCAACGCAGGTTTGAACCGGATGCGCCCGATCACGATGACCACGCTGGCCGCGATTCTGACCCTGTTGCCGCTGGCGCTGGCGATCGGTCAGGGCTCGGAAATGCAACAGCCGCTGGCTATTGCAATTATCTCCGGACTGATCTTTCAGTTGCCGCTGGTCTTGTTTGTGATGCCGGTGCTGTTTTATGTCATGACTAAAAAACGCTGACGTGTTTTGTAATCGCCACCGCGACGATATAACCAAACACGATCAGCGCCGCCAGCCAGGCCATTACCCGGATTGGTTTGCTTGTGCCGCGTTTTAAGGCGATCGCACCGAGCACGATATAAATTACCAGCGCGACCAGTTTGGCCGTGAGCCAGTTTTGCTGAAACGGGTATTGTGCCGACATGATCGCCAGCGTCACTGCACTGCCGAGCAGCACCGTATCAACGCAATGCGGCACGACTCTCACCCAGAGCCGCTCCCGCAGCGCAGAATCGCGCATCATCCAGATGCCGCGCAAGACGAACAGACTACCGCTTAGCAATACGCAACTCATGTGCAGATATTTGACAGTTTGGTAGTCCATTTCGTAGTCCATTATTTAGCCTTCGAGTTTCAAATCAGGCCACCGTGGTTTGACCGGCCGGCAGCGTTGCCTGCCGTTTGACCGGCAACAGCAAACGGATCGCAAACCAGGCCAGCAGCACGGCACCGATGGCAAACACGATGTCCCCGGGAACCCGCATCCACACCAGCGTTTCCATCAGCTGCGAATGGACAACCGCCGGCGAACGAGCATACCAGATTCCTTGCGTCACACTGGCCCAGGCCTGATAGATCCCGGCTGGCACCAGCGAAATAAATACCATCATCGCCAGACCGATATTCAGGGACCAGAACATCGGTTTCAACAAGGCTTCGGACCAGGCTGCACGATCCGACAAACCGCGCAGGCAGAACAGCATCAGGCCGATGCCCAACATGCCGTACACCCCAAACAAGGCCGCATGACCATGCGCTGCAGTCAGATTGAGCCCTTGCATGTAATACAGCGCGATCGGTGTGTTGACCGAAAAGCCCAGCAATCCGGCACCAACGGTGTTCCAGAAGCCGACTGCGATAAAGCACAAAATCGGCCATTTATAAGACTGCACCCAGGGTGCCGCTTTCGAACGCTGGTAATTGCGATAGGCCTCAACCCCAATCATTGCCAGCGGTACCACTTCCAGGGCAGAGAACATCGCGCCGATGGCAATGACGAAAGTTGGAGTGCCGGTAAAGTACAGATGATGCAGAGTACCCAGGATGCCGCCGAACAGGAACACGATGGTTTCCAGAATGATGGCCGTGTTTGCGGTGCTGGCGCGAATCAGGCCCAGTCGTGTGAACAGCAGGGCAATCACCGCGGTAGCGAAGACTTCAAAGAATCCCTCGACCCACAAATGCACCAGCCACCAGCGCCAGTATTCAATCATCGAATAATGGCTGTGCTGACCCCAGGCCAGTGAAGTTGAATAAAACGCGCCGATACACAGAGCCGATAAAAATACCATGGCGATCAGGGCACGACTTTCAGACGGTTTTTTCAGTGCCGGCCAGAGTCCGCGACCGAGCAGCAAGACCCAGAACAGCAATCCGACGAACAGCAGTATCTGCCAGATTCTGCCCATGGTGGTGTAAGCCAGTCCCTGATTGCCGATCCAGAAACTGAAATTGTTGCCCAGATGTTTCAGACTGCCGACCCAGCCAAACGCGGTCGAGCCAACCACGATGAACAGCAAGGCATAAAACAGAATATTGACGCCAAGCTTTTGAAATTTCGGTTCGACGCCCGAGATCGCCGGGGCAATATACAAACCGGTCGCCAGCCAGGCCGTGGCAATCCACAGGACTGCGAATTGGGTATGGATGGTGCGGCTGATTGAATACGGCAAAAAATCAGCCAGCCGAAATCCGAAGAAGCTATGCCCTTCGACAGAGTAATGTGCGGTAATCACGCCCATTGAAATCTGCGCCAGTATCAGCCCGATCACCACATAAAAATATTTTCTGGTGGCTTTCATCGAGGGAGTCGGTTTCAGATCGAACAGGGGATCTGCCTTGGGTGGCAGCGGATCGCCCTCTTCCTGATGGATCGAATGGTAAAAGATCATTCCCGCGATCGCGCCTATCATCAAAATCACGCTGGCAATCGACCAGATCCCGGTCCCGGCAGTCGGCGTATTGTCCACCAGCGCTTCATGCGGCCAGTTGCTGGTATAGCTCAGATCGGTGGCGCCGGGCCGGTCGGTAGCTGCTGCCCAGGCGGACCAGAATACAAAGGCTGGCAGGGCCTGCAGATCAACCGGGTCGGGCAGCAAGCCGGCATTCATGGCGTATTGATCGCGCAACTGATCCAAAGCCGGATCGGTCCCAAATAAACTCCGGTAATGTCTGGCAACCTGCTGTACCGCTTCGGCACGGTCCGGCGACAAAGTGATGGTGCCGGTTGCGGCATCATAGCTGTTGCGGCGCATTTCGATTTTGAGACGACCATTCAGCTCGCTTTGCTGCCCCACCCCAAGCTGCTCAAACGGCTTGCCAAATTCGCGCTGCGCCCAGATCGAGCGCAATGTTTCGGCCTCCCGGTGCAACCAGTCTGCCGACCAATCCGGGGCCACATAACTGCCATGGCCCCAGACCGTACCCAATTGCTGACCACCGGCCGACAGCCAGGCCTGCTGACCGCGCATGACCTGTCCTTCTGAAAATAATACCTGTCCGTCGCTGCTGACGACGTGCAGCGGTATCGGTGGTGCGGTCTGGTAAATCTCGGTGCCGACCCAGATCAGCACCGCGAAAGACAGGGCACAGATGACGGCCAGCCAGGTCCATAGTTTGCGTGTGGCGTGCATGGCAATTCCTTTTTAAAGTTGATCATGTTAAGTAAGCCAAATAAATTATTCGGACTTATTTAAAGATGCATTCTATATACATGTATTTAAAGATGCAAACAAAATGTATCTTTAACTGATCTTGATCAATCAGTTTGTTAAACATGTATACTAAGTGCCTCATTCAATTCTGGACTGACCATGCGATTAACCGCCTTTACCGATTACACCCTGCGCACGCTGATGTACCTGGGTCTGCATCAGGACCAACTGGTGACGATCAACGATATCGCCGAGGTGCATCTGGTGTCCAAAAATCATCTGATGAAGGTTGTGCATCAGCTGGGGTTGTCTGGCATCGTGGAAACCGTGCGCGGCCGCAACGGTGGCCTGCGCCTGAAGACCGATCCGGCCAACATCAATATCGGCGCGATCGTGCGCCAGACCGAGACCGATTTCTTCATGGCCGAATGCTTTGACCGCGCCAACAACAGCTGCGTGTATGCCCCTGGCTGCGCATTGAAAAGCGCTTTGGGCGAGGCCACTGCGGCTTATCTGAAGGTCCTTGACGGCGTCACCCTGCATGATCTGATTCTCAGCGACCCGATGAAAAGCGGCAAAAAAAGTCGCGAAAAAACAGTCAGGTTTATTGATAAAAAATAAGACCGGTTGACGATGGCTGCTTGAATGACAATCGAAATACAAGAAGACAAAGATTGATGTAATAACACGGTGATTACATAAAATTTTTATGGTTACAAGTATGAAAACAGTGATTCGAAAAATGGGTAATTCACAAGGCGTTTTAATTCCACACCCTTTCCTGGCTCAAATCGGCGTGGAAACAGGTGAAGTGGATATAAAAATCGAAAACGACGCTATCGTGATTCGCAAGCTGGCGAAAAAGCCGCGTGCAGGCTGGGCAGAGTCCAGCAAAAAAATCGCGGCGGCGAGTGATGATGAATTGGTCATGCCAGAGTTTGCCAACAAAGAGGACAAGGAGTTGGCATGGTAAGCACGGTAGGCTGGCTGGCAAACCCAGCATCAACCGCCGCAATGCTGGGTTTGCTACCCAGCCTGCCGTACTGAATCCTCAACAGTCAAATCGGCTGACGATTACGCTTGAATCAAGCCGCGGCTTAATGTAGTATATTACATACATCTTTAAACCAGCGAGCTCATCATGCGTCAAATCCCGATCAACATCCTGCCGCCCACCGGCGCGGCCACACCCAAAAAAATCTGGGACATGAAGCATCCGCTCTGGGCACTGGGCTTCCGTCCGTTTTATCTGTTGGCGGCGGCTTTTGCGGCAGTGGCGATACCGTTATGGGTGGCTGACTATCTGGGCTGGACTCGCAGCGGACTGGATCTGAACTGGCATATGCACGAAATGGTGTTTGGGGTGGTGATCGCCGTGGTCATCGGTTTTTTGTTTACTGCCGCGAGGAACTGGACTGAATTATGGACGCCGCGCCAGGCCCATCTGGCGCTGTTGGCTGCGCTGTGGTGCGCGGGCCGCATCGCCATGCTGGTCGCAGCACCGCTGCTGGCGGCATTGATCGATGTCCTGTTCATCCCCTGCGCGGCCTGGCCGCTGTGGCGCGTAATGCGGCAGTCTGCCAATCAGCGCAATTACTTTCTGGTTGGCTTGCTGGCCCTGCTGACCATCACGAATCTGCTGTTTCATGCATCGGTGCTTAGCTGGATCAGCCTGACACCAATCGCCCCGATTCAGGCCGCCATACTGATTATCGTGATGATTGAATCCGTGATCGGCACCAGAGTCATTCCCATGTTTACCCGCAATGGGGTCCCGGGATTGACGCCGCTTGTTCATCCAATACGTGACCAGATTACCCTGGCATTATTGGTCGCCGCATCGCTGGCCTGGGTGATCGGTTTACCTGCCGTGATCAGCGCAACGGTTGCGACAGTGGCAGCCAGCGCGCTGCTGTTCCGGCTGTTCGCCTGGCAGGCGCATCGCACTGCGCGTGCGCCTCTGGTATGGATCCTGCATTTGTCGTATGCCTGGGTGCCGGTCGGCTTTTACCTGCTCGCCCTCGCCGAATTGGGCCTGGTGCCCGTCGGCGCCGCATTTCACGCGCTCACAGTCGGGTCGATGGCAGGACTGATTCTGGGAATGATGACGCGCACTTCGTTGGGACACACAGGCCGAAAACTCGTGGCAAGAAAAATTGATGTGGCAATGTATTGTCTGATACAGCTGGCCGCAATCACCCGCGTACTGGCTTCATTGAGCGCCAGCGTTACCGTGCATGAATGCTTGTTAGTCATGGCAGGTATTTGCTGGTCGGGTGCATTTGGCTTGTTTGTAATCGGCTATGGCCCTTATCTGTCGCGGGCGCGCATTGATGGCAGGGAAGGATGATGCAAGCCCGATCCCGAGCCCGCCAAAACAGAAAATCTGTCCTCGCTCAGCCGACTTTTCGTCTCGATTCGTTCTGCCGCGCAGCGCCTGGAAATCATTTAAGTCAATCCCAACCCCACTAAATAGTAGGCTTCAATCCAACTTGTTTTGACCAGCCAATTTTTTTAAATTAGAATAAGTTCCTTTGAACCCCTTAAAATAGTGGGGTTGGAGAAAACTATGAAGCGAATGGAACTTATCCAAAAGCTCGCGGAGCTTGATCGGCTTGGTGTGCACGTGCTGGCCAGGCGCGATATTGAGAAGCTTTTTCCCGAGGAGGGAGCGAAGGCGATGGAGCAGTCCTTGAAACGCATGGTTGCCGATGGAATCCTGAATCGGGTCGTGCGGGGGCTGTACATCAACCCGGCCGCGAAGAGCAAAAACCGCTGGATCGCCGAGGAGATCGCCAAGGCGTTGCGCCCCGGAAAACTCTCCTATGTCAGCCTGGAGTCGATCCTGTCTGAGTATGGCGTCATTTCGCAGATCCCGATCGACCGCATGACGGTCATGACCACCGGAGCGAGCGGGTTGGTCGAGACCTCCTATGGGACGATCGAGTTCACCCACACCAAGCGCGGCACTGCCGAAATCATCAAACGCACCGTGGCGGCCAAAGGGCGTCCGTTGCGGATTGCCACCCGCCAGGTGGCGATCCGCGACCTCGTGCGCGTCGGCCGCAACGTCAACATGATCGATCCAAACCAGCTCGGAGACGGGCCAGCGGGAGATGAAGCATGACAGAGGACAAAAAAAATTTCGATCAGTTGGTCGATATGGCCATGGACAGACCCGGCGTTGCGACAATGCGGCCGGTGGTGGAGGAGGAACTTCTGCACTACGAGATCTTCCAGGCACTCGACGCCGATGGTCTGCTCAGGCATCTGGTTTTCCAGGGAGGCACCTCTTTGCGTCTGTGCCACGGATCCGACCGCTTCAGCGAGGACCTCGACTTTGCAGGCGGAACAAACTTCACCGCCGACAGCATGAGCAAGATCAAGACCTGCCTGATGACACGTATCAAAGATCGCTTCGGTCTGAACGTGGAGGTGAGCAACAAGGCTTCCAAAGTCGGCGCTGACGGCGTCCTGAATGTTAAGGTAGAAAGATGGTGGATATCGATTGAGACCGCCGCAGAAGACAGATTTATGCCGCGTCAAAAGATCAAATTGGAGATCACCAATATTCCGGCACACACACGCCAGCTGGTTCCCATTCAAGATAACTACGGCTTTCTCGGAACCTCAATTGTGATGGTCAACGCGGAGACGCTTGACGAGATCATGGCCGACAAGGTGCTGGCCTTCCCAACATCCCTCCTGGACAAGCACGGACAACCCGTGCTGCCCGGCTCCGCCCGGATCCGGCACCGCGACATATGGGATCTGGCATGGCTGTCAACAAAGGGAGTCAAGCTCGATCCTGAACTGGTTGTCGCCAAAATTGCCGATTATGGCGTGGCGGGATATCCGGATTTGTTGAAGCGTGCAATCGAGCAAATTCCACAGATTGTGAAGAGCCCTGAATTCAAAAACCAGATGACCCGCTTTATCGATTCGGCCACGTTGGGCAAGACTTTGAAGAAAGATGGCTACCTGGATTTTCTGGCGTCATCGGTCGGAGAACTTTTCACTCAAATGCGGTTAGCGTTGCAAGCCATGCCAAAAGCCGCTCAGGATAACTGAGGCGAGGCTGTCTTGATTACGCCGGTCGCACTTGCTCAAGCTGTTCCCGACTCATTTTCGCTTCGACCAGATATTTATACCGGCTGGCTTTTTCGATGCCATGGTCCGCAGCCGCAGTCAGCCAGTTGTGCGCCTGCACCAGATCAACCTCGGTGCCGTGCCCATACGCAAACATCAATCCAAGATTGAACTGCGCGCGCACATTGTCCTGCGCGGCGGCTTTCCTGTACCAGGCCAGCGCCTCGCCCTGATTCTGCGCGACGTCCTGACCATTGTCATAGCGCAGCGCCAGCATGAACTGGGCGTCGGCATGACCGCCCAGCGCCGCCTTGCGATACCACTCCAGTGCACTTGGCCCGTCTTCGGTCACGCCCGTGCCCTCGTCGTAGCACTGACCCAGTTTGTAGCAGGCCGCAATATGATTCTGTAGCGCCGCTTTTTTATACCAGTGCGCCGCCTGCGCTGGATTGCGCACCTCATCGAGGCCCGACTCATACAGCAATGCCAGGCTGTACTGGGCTTTCACATGCGCTTTTTGCGCCGCGCCCAGATACCACTGGATTGCCTTGGCATGATCAATCGCCACGCCATTACCTGCCTCGAACAACAGGCCCAGGTTGTAAAAGGCCCCGGCATAGCCTTGCTCGGCGGCTTTGCCAAACCAGCTGATGGCGCGTGGATAGTCGGCCGGCAGGTCTTTGCCGTTGACATAGATCATGCCCAGATTGTTCTGTGCGGCAGCGTCGCCCGTGGCGGCGGCTTTTTCAAACCAGGAAATCGCCTTGCGATAATCGCGCGGCATGCCCTGGCCGGTAATGTACAGCAGGCCGATATTATTCTGCGCACCGCTGTGACCCTGCTCGGCCGCCTTGTTATACCAGGCCAGCGCCTGCATCACGTTTTGCTGCGCGCCTGCGCGGCTGAAAATCAGACCCAGATTGAACTGCGCCCGCGCATAGCCGTTTTCGGCGGCCTTGCGGTACCAGAAAATCGCGCGCTCATCATCGCGGGCAATGCCCTCGCCGCTTGAATACATCAGCCCCAGATTGAACTGCGCCAGAGCGTGCCCCTGTTCAGCGGCTTTCAGAAACCAGTGCGCAGAATTTTCCGCACCGTCGTCCGTGTCGCCAAACTGCAGGCCTAATTGATATTGTGCTTCCGGATCACCGCCAACTGCCGCCATCCTCAGTTTCATCACCACCATGCGCCCCCTCCCTTATTTGAGCGCAAATTCATTGCGATTGCTGGTTAGTAGTTGCAGGAATTTGTTCTGTGCCAACGCCTTGTGATACAGAAAACCTTGCACCGTATTGCAGCCGGCCTGCGCCAGATAACTGGCCTGCGTATCCGTCTCGACGCCTTCGGCAATCACGTTCAGCCCCAGGCCGCGCGCGATGGAAATAATCGCCAGCACCACCGGATAGTGTCCCTCCACATCGTGAATTTCTTTCACAAACGACTGATCGATTTTAATGGTGTGGACCGGAAACCGGTGCAGATAGGCCAACGAAGAATAGCCGGTACCAAAATCATCAATCGCAATACTCACACCAAGCTGACACAGTTTGCCCAGCTGTTCGGTGGCGTACTGCTGATTGCGAATCGACAGATTCTCGGTAATTTCCACCTCCAGTTGTGAAGCCGAGATACCGTGGCGCTGAATCGCCATGCGCAGCTTTTGCGCAAAGTCACCGCGATCCAGATAATGCGGTGACAGATTCAGGGATAAGCGAAGCGGCAGCTCGCTGACCTTGTTCCATTCGCACAGATCGCGACACACCGGATCAAGCATCCAGTCGCTGATCTGCATGATCAAACCGCTTTCTTCCGCAAACGGCATGAACTCGCCGGCATTGAGCAAGCCACGCTGCGGATGGTTCCAGCGGATCAGACTTTCCGCGCCGACGATCTGACCGGTCTCGACATTGATCTGCGGCTGGTAATACATTTCCAGTTCGCCGCGCTCCAGCGCCAGACGCAGGCGGTCTTCGAGCGCAATTTTTTGCTGCGACACATCCTGCATGCCGCTTTCGTAAAAGCGATAGCTGTTCTTGCCCAGTGCCTTGACCTTGTACATGGCGATGTCGGCATGACAGATCAGGTCGTCCGTGGTATCGCCATCACCAGGATAAGTCGAAATGCCGACACTGGCCGACACATGGACCTGGGTGTCACCGAGCGCAAACGGCTGACTCAGGGACTGCACGATCTGCTCGGCAATCCGGGACGCATCGCTCTTGTCATGCAGGTCCGGTAACAGCAGGGTAAATTCATCGCCACCCAGGCGCGCCAGGGTATCGCCTTCACGGAGGCGGTCACGCAATCGCGCTGCCACCATTTGCAATAACTCGTCGCCATTGACGTGACCCAGGGTATCGTTGACCAGCTTGAAGCGATCCAGATCGACAAACATCACCGCCAGTTCAGTCTTGTTGCGCTTGGCCTGAATCAGTGACAGCGTCAGACGGTCGCGGAACAGGGCGCGATTCGGCAGGTCGGTCAGAATATCGTGATAGGCCTGATACAGAATCAGTTGTTCGGCGCGCTTGGCTTCGGTGATGTCACGCGCCACGCCGTAGGTGCCGAGAAACTGGCGATGGCGATTGCCTTTTTTCTCAGAATACATGCCCATGGAATTAAACGAAATTGACATCACCGTAAAGTCGACATCACGCGCTTTTTCGATCAAGTCGTTGTGCTTCAGACGCAATTCAATATTGCGCGAAGCACGATTGCCGATGCGCCGTTCACTGAACACAAAGCGCGCGCGTTCGAGGTCTTCGTCGTGCACCAGTTCTGAATAATGTTTGCCGATAATCTCTTCGGGCTGGTAACCGAGCAATTGTTCGGCACGGCCGTTGATGAAGGTGAAGCGGCCATCGGTGTTGACGGTGTAGATAATATCGGGCGAGCTGTCGACCAGATAGCGATACAGTTTTTCCGAGCACTCCAGACGCCAGCTAATGTCGCGATTTTCTGCAATCAGCTTGCGCCGGTGCAGCGCGTTTTCCACGGTCTTGAGCAAGGCTTCCTGCGGATACGGCTTGCGCAGGTAATCATAAGCACCACGCTGCAAGGCACCGATCGGTGCATCGAGACCACGGTCACCGCTCAGTACGATGACGGTGGTGTCGATGCCCTGCTGATTAATGAAGTCCATCACATCGTGACCGGTGATATCCGGCAGACACAGATCGAGCAGCACCAGATCAAAATGCACTTTGCGCAACTGCTCGATGGTTTCAGCACCGGTGCTGGCCGTGATCAGCTGGTAATTAAAGCCGGAGAGAATTTCATACAGACTGTTGAGCAGGCGCGGTTCGTCATCGACCAGCAACAGGCGCGGTATCCCGGCCAGTTCAAGACGTCCGACCGGACCTCTGCTATCCGATTCACGGTTCGAGACAATTGGGTAAAGCGAGTTTGTCATACTAAGCAATTTTCATATCAGGTTATAACAGGTCAATTTGCCACGACGCTTTCCGCGTGGTGGGCTGACGGCAATAGAATTTCAAATGTCGTACCCAGCATGCTGGTCTGACACGTAATCAGTCCCTGCATTTTTTTCACCATGTCGTGCACAATATGTAATCCGAGACCACTGTGTCCCTGCCCCTTGCTGCTTTGTATTGGAGAAAACAGTTTGCTCATCATCTCGGGTGGAATGCCCGGCCCGGTATCTTTCAACCACAAGGACACGTAAACTATCCCGTCGCGGTTGACGATTCCATTGCTGCCGATTTCGATCAGGCCTGCGCCCGGTATCGCTTCGATCGAATTCTTGATGAGGTTCACAAATATCTGTTTCAAAGAATCGGCAGCTGCATTGACTTCAACATGCTGCTCCGTCATGCGGTTGTCAAGGCGCAGCAAGGGTGAAGCAAATCCGGTCTTGCGAAACAGCTGCACGACATCTGCGACGACTGCTGCCAGATCAGTTTTACCACTCTGCTGCACCGGACTTGCCTGGGCAAAATCATCAATAATCTTGACGACCCGATCGATCTCTTCATTGAGAATTGCCAATTCACCGGTATTGCTCTGACTGCCGGACAACTTGCGGTCCAGAATGCCCAGATAATTCTTGATGATCGAAAGCGGGTTATTGACCTCATGCGCCATCTTGCGCGACACGTCACGATATTCACGCGCCAGCTTATCGACCTGCTGCGCCGTCTCAACCGTCTGATGCGTCCTGGTGTTCAAGGCCGAGGCCGCCTGATTGCAAAACGCCGTCAAAAATTTGGTCCGACCCTGAAGTTCCGCCATCCGCCAACTTTTGAAACCACCGAGCAGCATGCCAAGACAGGTGCCCTCCACATGCAGCGGCACGCAGGCCAGGTGTTCGGTCGCAAACAGGCGCAGCAACTGCTGTTCGACCACATGCATGGTCGGCGTGACTGCGGGTGTGAAGCCAATCTGGCGCGTCAGTGCGGCGTGCGCAATGCTGCTGTTTTCCATATTCAGTGGCAGCACAAAATCAGCCAGCCGTTGGCGATGTTCGCCACTGCGGCTGCCCACCAGGGCGTCGCCGGTCGGATTGGTCACTAACAGGACCGCACAATCGAAGTTGAACAAAATTCTGGCGGCGCGCGTCACGGTTTCCAGCAAATCGGTTTCGCCACCCTGCTGTGCGAAAGAACGTTCCAGTGTCGAGCTGAGCATCATGTCGTGCAACTGCACCATCATCTTTTGCTGGGCCGGTGATTCGACCGCGGTGGCTGCCTTGGGCGTACTCGCTCTGGCACTCAGGTCGAGGTTCAGGTGCTTTGCCGCCTGCTGAACCTCCCTGCCAATCTGGTCGCGGATCTCGCGCAGATCGGCCATACGCAGCGCGCACAGGGCTCCTGATTTTTCCAGCTCTTGGTCGGAGACATCGCTGCTGGCCAGGTTATGCGCCAGATGGGTGATGCGGATCAGCGGATGCGAGTCTTGCAGGCGCGCAGCAGCTTCGTGGTGATACAGAACACTGTCGGCAATGAAGGAGTCCAGCTTCCACTGACCAACCAGCCAGGATCCTGCTTCCGGATGGGTAATCTGCATCGAGCGTTCTTCGATGGCGCACAGGTCGTCGTTGTCGGCCGCCTGAAAGTTAACCCCGTATTCGCGCGGCATCACGGCCAGCATTGCCAGCCGGCCGACGTCGTGCAGGATGCCTGCCAGGTAAGCTTCGTCGGGATTGGAATAAGCAATTTTTTGCGCGACGATGCGCGCGGCCAGTCCGGCTTTCAGAGAATGCAGCCAGAACGCGCTCAGATCGACATCCTGCGATTTGGACATTTTGTCGAACACCTGCGACACCGATTCATTGATCACGATGATCTTGATCATCTCGGTCCCGATGGTCTTGATTGCCAGCTCCAGCGTCGCAGCCTGGCCGCCGCGCGAATACGCCGAACTGTTGGCAATCGAAAGGATTCTGGCGGTCACCGCCACGTCTTGTTCAACCAGACGCAACAGCACGGCCATCCCGACCACCTCGGATTGACACTGCTCCATCAACTTCAGCAAAGTTTCAGGCATCGCGGGCAGGCGCGCAGCTTCAAGTCGGCTGCGTATATCAATAGTGTGTTGAGACGTTTTAATCGTCCGCTCCCTGAAAAAATCTGATTATCAGCAAGGTCCGTCCGTGCACCTTGTCCGATAATTATTCAGCCTCGCATTACCATGCAGACCTGATTAAATTGCCATCAATTCGCTTAACGCCAGCGCTTCCGGGCGCAAATGCAAAAATTGCCATAGGGCTACATTCTGAACGATTTCACGCATTAAATCACCTCAATTCAGACAAAAAATGAGGTAATTTCCTCTATAACCGCAAGAATTGCACTGCCTTGCAGAGTTCGACGATCAGGCAGGATACAAGCCACCACTCAATTCGTTAACGGCGTTTAAATGACTGAGTTTAGCGATTCGATAAAATAATTTGATAACTTGTAGCGCGGCAAACCATCTTTGATCCTGCATTGTGCCGTTGCCCGAATTTTAAAATCGGCAGCGAAAGAACCGTCTGGAGCAAGCGAAAGAAAAATACGCAGGCAAGCAGGATCGAATCATTCAGTTAGAGGGCCTGGTTGTATCTTCAAGCACCAACTGAGTTAGTTGGGATAGTATCTCCCTTGCTCGCGCAACAGAATAGTTTGAAATTCCGCCGCAATCTCTCTGACAACCATTCTTTACAAGGAAAACATTCATGAAATCCAAGCTGAAACTCTCCCTGATGATGTTCGCCCTGTCTGGTTCGGTCTTTGCCGCGCCACCGGATTACAAACTGGTCGACACGATCAAAATCGGCGGTGCTGCCCGGTGGGATTACATTTACATGGACAGCGGCGCGCAGCGTCTGTATGTGACACATGGCACGCAGACCGAAGTGATTGATACCGGGACCGATAAAGTGATCGGCACCATCGCCGATACGCAGGGCGTGCATGGCGTGGCGATTGCCACAGATCTGGGCGTCGGTTTTACCAGTAACGGCGCAACCGACACCGTTGCTGTGTTTGATCTGAAAACCCTGACAGTCACCCGTTCGATCAAAGTCGGTAACAAACCCGACGCAATCCTGTATCTCCCCGCCACCCACAAAGTGGTGACCTACAATGGCCAGTCGAAAGACGTGAGCATTATCGACGCCAGGACCATGAAAGTTGTCGCTACTGTCAAAGTGCCGGGCGTGCCTGAATTTTCAGCGGCTGGCGCTGACGGCAATGTGTATTTCAATCTGGAAGACACCGGCCAGATCGCCTCAATCAACATGACCAGCTACAAGCTTAAAAAACCGGTTTCATTGAAACCCTGTGAAGAACCGACTGGCCTGGCCATCGATGACAAACAGCGCCTGTATTCCGTGTGCGCCAACAGCGTGATGATGGTCACCAGCACCGGCGGTAAAGTACTTGGTCAGGTTCCAATTGGCAGCGGACCGGACGGCGTGGCAGTCATGGATGGTTACGCATTCAGCGCCAACGGTCGTGATGGCACTGTCACGGTGGTGGGTGAAGTTGACGGCAAATTTCAGCCAGTTGCCACAATACCGACACAGGTGGGTGCGCGTACCATCGCCGTTGATCCTGCCGCGCATCGAATCTATTTGCCGACTGCTGACTATGGCCCGGCCAAGGGTGAAGAAAGACCTCCGGGTATTGCAGACACGTTTCGCGTGTTGGTCCTGCAAAAACAATAATCGGATGATCGTACCGGCGAATTGAAACGCAAATCTCGGATAAATCCGCCGGTGACTCATTCAACCGGTCTGGGCTGCAGGTAGCCGTGCATGCCCAGCCAGCGCGTGTAGCTGTCGAACCAACCGGTACTGGTGGTGCTCTTCTGATACATGCCGAAACCATGTCCACCCTGTTCGAACAAATGAAACTCCACCGGCCGTCCAGCATGGCGCCAGCTATCGATCAGGCCGTAGCCCGAGTTACCGAAAAAGGGATCGTCCGCGGCCAGCGCAATGAATAACGGCGGTGCGTTGGCGGGCACAGTCACTGCCCCCAACGGCCCGTAGATTGTGCCGATAAAGGCAGGTCTGGCGTCCTGTCCGTACAGGGTGGTCGACATGGTCAGCATGGCACCGGCCGAAAAGCCGAGCATGCCGATCCGGTCGGCATCCACATGCCACTGTCCGGCGTGTGCACGTACCAGCGCGAAAGCGGCGCGCGCGTCGGCAATCTGCGGTGCGTAGGTGGTGGCGGGATCCAGGGATGCGTCCGGCCGCGTGGCAATACCCGAAAACAGCTCGGCCATGGCACGCTCGAATCCGGCGAGGTCGGGCGGCGTCTGGATCAGTCGGTACTTCAGCACAAATGCCGCCACGCCCCGGTCGGCCAGCGCCCGGGCCACCTGCCAGCCTTCGTTTTCCATTGACAGCGTGCGAAAGCCACCGCCTGGGGCGATGATTACTGCGGCACCACTAGCCTTGTCTGCTGGCGGCAGAAATGGCGTCAGCGTAGCCACCGTGACGTTGCGCGCAAACACGCTGTTGTACTGGCTGTGCCAGCTTTCCGGCACGCCTGCACCTGGCAGCTCGCCCGAGTTCAGGGTGACCGCAGTGGGTTGGGCCGGCGTGGCAATCGGCGTCATTACGTCGTTCTGCGCCATGGCCGGCACATTCAGCACCCATGCCAGCGTCAGCCCGACCAGTGTAAAAGTGGCTTGCCTCATTATTTCTCCAGGTCGAAATTATGGTTTAAGAAGTACGCTGCGATTCATGATCAGTTGCGCCTGTTGGCCCGCCCCGCCCGCACCCGGTTGCCCGGAGCCCACGCTCACCAGATACTGCCCCGGCGTCAATTGCCGGACACCGTCGCGCGTGACAAAACTCAGGTCGCGCTGCGTCAGCCGGAAACTGATCTTCCGATGTTCGCCCGCTTTCAGCGTCAGGCGCTGGAAGCCGCGCAGAGCCAGGCGCGGCGCGCCCTCGAAACCCGGTGGGGTCAGATACAGCTGGGCCACCTCATCCCCATCCAGCGCGCCGGTGTTACTGATCTCGGTACTGACCAGCACGCCGTTTTCCGGGCCACCCTTCAGCGGCACGATCTGCAGCGACGTATAGCGAAAACTCGTATAGCTCAGGCCCGCGCCGAAGGGATAGACCGGTGTGCCGCCGTAATAGCGATAGGTCCGGCCCTGCATGCGGTAATCCTCGAAGGGCGGCAGATCGGCCAGGCTGCGGTAGAACGTCAGCGGCAGACGTCCACCCGGATTGGCGCGCCCGGTCAGAACGTTTGCAATGGCCAGGCCGCCCGACTGGCCGGGATACCAGGCTTCCAGAATCGCCGCGGCATTATCTTTTGCCCACGACAGGTCGATCGCGCTGCCGTTCATCAGCACCACCACCAGCGGTTTGCCCAGCGCCCTGGCGCGTTCCAGCAACTGACGCTGCTCGCTCGGCAGGTCCAGCGAGGTCCTGTCACCCCCTGCAAATCCGTCCACCTTGACCGCCATTTCCTCGCCTTCCAGATCCGACGTCAGGCCAACCACGGCAACGATCACGTCGGCATCGGCAGTATCGCGTTTCAGGTCGGCATCCGCGTCGCTTGAAATCCGCTTCCAGAACAGGCCAGGGACGCCAGTGCTGCCGGTCTCGGCCTCGAAGTGCAATGGGTAGCGCTCTCCCTTTTCCAGCTGCACGGTGCGCAGTTGCAGCGGCTCGCCCCATTGTGAATAGCTCGTCGCTGCAACGGCCGGTTGGCCTGCCACAGTCAACGCGCCCGTGACGCCGCTTACACCCAGACGGTAGGCGCCGGTCTCGGGGACGACCAGAAAGCCATCCCAGACGACCTTATGGTGGTCGGCAACCTCCTTGAGTTCGAGGCCATGCCCTTCCAGTCCCGGCTCGATACGGCTCACCACCGCCCGGCTCTCATACTGGTCGCCATGACGGTTGAAATATTCGGCAAGCAGGCCCGGCTTGCCGTCTGGCGAGAGCAAGGCGGAAGTCGGCACCGGGTCGCCATCGGTAATTGAGGCAGCGGCGTGAACCAGCCTGATCTGCGCCTTTGGCAGCGCCTGGCGCAGGCCCTGCACCACCGAAATCGGCGGCGCCGACTGAGTCGATGAATAATTGCCGCGCAATACGCGCGTCGCGTCGGCCAGCGGTCCGATCACGGCCAACTTCAAATCAGCCTTGAACGGCAACACACCGTCGTTCTTCAGCAGCACCAGGCTGCGGATCGCGGCCTGTAGCGCAAGCTCCTGATTTGCGGGTGATCCGATGGCGCTGACCGGCACGGCGCTGAGCTGGCGTTGCGACAGGCCGGCAAGATCGCCGTTCCGGTAGCGTGCAGAGAACAGGCGCACCAGCGCCTGGTCGATATCCCCGACGCTGATCAGGCCGCGCAGCCACGCTTCGCGATATCGTGCAGCCAATCCCGGCGTTTCGCTCAAGGTTCTGGTATTGCACTCGTTGTCGGTCCCGGCTTGCAAGGCAACCGCGACTGCTGCGGCCGGGTCGGGGGCATACCGGTGTTGCTCGGCAATGTCAGACACTGCATCGCAGTCGGATACCACATAGCCCTGAAAACCCCAGGCAAGGCGCAAATGCTGCTTCATCAGCAGCTCGCTGCCGCAGGCAGGCTGGCCGTTGATGCGGTTGTAGGCGCACATGATGGAACCGGCCTTGCCCTCGACGATCGCGGCGCGAAAAGCGGGCAAATAGGTGTCTTCCAGATCATGCGCCGAGACGAACACATCGGCCAGATGGCGGGTCGATTCCGGTCCGCTGTGCACGGCGAAATGCTTGGGCGTGGCGATTACATCCGGCAAATCGGGATTGCTGCCCTGAATGCCGCGGATAAAGGCAACCCCCAGCGTTGCCGTCAGATGCGGATCTTCGCCGTAGGTTTCCTGGCCGCGTCCCCAGCGTGGGTCGCGAAAAATATTGATGTTGGGCGACCAGGTGTCGAGGCCCGTGCCGATATGTCCCAAATGTCCACTCGCGCGTCCCAGCGTGTGCAGTGCGCGCACCTCGGTGCTGATCGCCGCGCCAACGTGCTGCAGCAGCGGCGCATCGAAACTGGCGGCCAGACCAATTGGTTCAGGAAAATTGGTCGTCGCCAGCGGACCCAGCGCGCCGTGCAGCGACTCGGTCCACCAGTTGTAGGCAGGTATGCCAAGCCGCGGCACGGCAGGTGCCACGTTCAGTAGTTGCTCGAACTTCTCGTCCATGCTCATCTGCGCGACCACGCTGCGGGCGCGCGCCTCGGCCTCGGCTCGCACCTCAGCCCCCTGCGCGCTCAGTGGCATGATCATCGCCAGCGCGAGTGCGCAGACAGCCGCTTGCATCAGTTTGCTTTTTTCAACTGCCGCGCCGCCCGATTGGTGGGCTCCAATTTTTCGCATGTCCGTCTCCGTGTGAACGAGGTATTTTTAATCGCCGACGGACTGTAGCCGCGGGTTGGCGGCAAGTCAATTCAATCCTGATTTGAGTTCGGTAGCGAGAACGGCAACGCCGAATGGAGTGCCAGATGAGGAGTGGACGCGCGTAACGGTTTTCAGTTTTGGGGGAGAAACTGATTGGCTGTCCCGTTAGCGCGCGCGTGCTGCTCTATTTGAGCTTGGATGAATCCTGCCAGATATTGATATCGCCATCGGTTGCATACCGATCGATTTCTGCCAGCTCTTCTTTGCTGAATGTCAAATTATTCAGGCATTGCATTGAATCAGCCAGCTGTTCAACGTTGCGTGCCCCGATCAGCGCAGAGGTAACGCGCGGATCACGCAAAACCCAGGCGATCGCCATTTGCGCCAGGGTCTGACCGCGACCTTCAGCAATTGCATTGAGCGCCACAATCCGACGACGATTGTCATCTGTAATCATGCTTTCCTTGAACGAACCGGCCTTGGCTGCGCGCGCATCTGCCGGCACACCACCCAAATATTTTTTGGTCAATAAACCTTGCGCCATCGGCGAGAAAGCGATGCAACCGACACCCAGGTTCTGTATCGTTTCAAGCAGTCCGTTTTCCACCCAGCGGTTGAGCATTGAGTATGAGGGCTGATGAATCAGCAAAGGCACACCTTCTGATTTCAGGATCGCCGCAGCCTGGGCTGTCAACTCGGCAGAATAGGATGAAATACCGACATACAGTGCCTTACCCTGGCGATGCAACTGCGCCAGCGCGCCCATGGTCTCTTCCAGCGGCGTATCCGGATCAACCCGGTGCGAGTAAAAAATATCAACGTAATCCAGTCCCATGCGTTTGAGACTTTGGTCGCACGAGGCAATTAAATATTTGCGTGAACTGCCAATGTCACCATAAGGACCTGGCCACATATCCCAGCCTGCCTTGCTCGATATCACCAATTCATCGCGGTGCGTTTTGAAATCGGTATGCATGACTTTGCCGAAATTCTCTTCCGCAGAGCCGTAGGGTGGTCCGTAATTATTGGCAAGGTCGAAGTGGGTGATACCGTGATCGAAGGCATAGCGCAAAATGGCACGGCCGGTTTCAAAGACATCGGTTCCGCCAAAATTTTGCCAGAGTCCCAGTGAAATGGCCGGCAATTTCAGGCCGCTGCGTCCGCAACGACGATAGGGCATGGTTTCGTAACGACCCGGTGCTGCGGTGTAAGGTGCGGGAAATGTCATGATTAACCTTAAAAAGAGAAGAGTGTAGCATCAAGGCCGGATAATCAGATTCAGGGCATAAGTAATCAAAAGCGCGGCCCGACAGGTGCCACATTTTGCTGCCTCTTCAGGCATGACCACACGCTGCAGAATTGAGGTAGGTCGATGCTCGCGCATAAACGCATTTCCTGGTATTGACGTTACCGAAAAGGGCCTGCGTTAATGCAGGTCATTGATTACGCAGATTTTGAAAGCAGTGTGAAGTGTTCAACTTTAGGCGGTGCGGCAAAGAATCCGCCGACTATTCCTCGCCAATCCTGAAAAGCCGGAGACTGTTGAAAATCGACAGTATGATTTTCCAGAGTTTCCCAATAGATCATCAACACATAGCGTTCCGGCGTTTCAATACATTTATGCACTTGATGCCCGACATAGCCCTTGGATTTCGAGATGATTTGCGTCACTCCATGCTGCAGGGCGGCGTCAAATTCTGGCTGTTGACCGGCTTGAATCCGAATGTCGGCGATTTCTAAAATCATGATTTTGTCCTTTGAATAAATTTGAATCAAACAATGCTGCGGATAGCCAATGTGCAAACTCCGCAACATCGCTATTTATGTCGCCAGCCATCGTACTCTAAAAATTTTAATCAGGTATTTTTGAATCAGTGAAATAGAACGACGCGCCCAATGGCGCTTTGAGAGGAAATTATTGCTCGTCCAAGAACAATTTTTCGATTGCCTGAACTGGCAAACGCGGCTACTAAAACCCGACATGTATTGCCGCCGTTCCGAGTGGTGAATACCTGTACTGTCGCGTAACAAAGAAAAAGGGTTAGTGTCGTTAAACACTAACCCTATTCAGTGATACTGGTGCGGCTGGCAGGAATCGAACCCACGACCCCTTGGTTCGTAGGAACGATTGCAAGCCATAAAGCTATATTAATCAACGCCTTGCGCAACTCGCAAATTGCCAAACCAAGGTGAAACAAGGCGAACAAAGGACAAATGGAGTTCACGCCAGCTGCAATTTAGCTGCACAGAGTACTGCTAGCTGGCGAGTCTTCCCGACAAGCTAGCAGGTTATCCGCGAACTTCTCAGAAAAGCTTTCTTGGTATCAATATTCGATTCGCGTTCTAATCTGTGAAGATTGTTAATTGGCTATCGTTTGCCGTTGCTTTGACGCGCTAAGCATAGCGAAGCTGTGCGGTAATTGGGGATTAGCCGAGCGGCCAAGGGGGTGCGCAGCTGCCCCTTGATGAGGCTATTGACGTTCGGCAGTTACCCAGCAAATGGCCAAGACAAACAGGCGTATCGCGACGTGCTAGGTTTCTTCTGAAGGTAAAAAATTAATTAGTGGATACAGATCGTCCACAAATCATATTTCTGACAGCACAGTCAAAACATTATCAAGCAGGACTTCATCGCCGCGCCATTTCATGCACCCATCCAGATAATCGGATTTAGCAATCCGGGCTGTTTGTAATAGATTGTGCCTTATGGGTTCATCAAATGCACCGACAACGCTCGTGCCGTACGCCGCCTGTGCCATATCCGAAAGTTTCGGGCCACTTAAGCTGGACCAATCCAAGAGCTTCATATCCCTCTTTGTTTGAAAGGTCATTAATTTTCGCCGCAGCAACTTTTCTGCATCGCGCTGCATATATTCCTTCCCACTGCTCTCGGATAAAGTCATCCACATAACGTCTTGGATCCAGTCCGCGGATTCGGCTCTGCGGGCACCATGAAAAAGTTTTGTTCCCTTTGGCATGGTAATTATCGGACAACTTTGAAGCAAAGATACCCATGGTTGGATTATCATGTTTTTCCTTTATTTTGCGTTGTGCCTGATGGAACGGAAATCAAAGTTGACGGGGTGGTCTAGACAAATGGTGCATTAGCGCCCGGCGGCAACGGCAGCAGTCTCAATCCAATTAGCGAGGTTATTGTATCCATCATCCCGAGTCCAGTCGTACGTCTTGTAGAGCTCTGAAAATGGCACGTCACGTCCGTTTTTCTGAACTTTCCAGTGATCAAACGGATTCTTTCCTTTCGTATCCGTTCCATTCTGCGGGTCTTTTACGTTGTGAATGAAAATCCCAAGCATTCCCTTGCCGAGTTCGTAGCTCCGCTTGATTTCGTGCTTAACCCATTCGCGGTCATAGGTCTCAGAGCCAATCAAAACGACCGTTACCGATATTCCGTTCAGCTGCTTATCGATCCACTTTTCGATGGCTTGCGCGCCAGTGCGCTTTATGGATTCCCACTCAGCCTTGTCCATGAAAGGTTGAGTCTCATTGCCCGCCCGGACAATCCATGAGTTTCTAACCTGCACTACGCGTCGGATATCCCGGTCATAGTGAAAACTGAAAAATACACGTCGCGCCATTTTTTACTCCTTAGTGATAAGCGTTATGAAATCTAGGATTCGTGAAATCAGCTCTGCAGGTTTCTCGACCTCATTTCCCAACTGATGAAACTTGCCTTTTAGGTCGCCGTTCTTGCCTGGGTAGTACGTTTCCATTGATCCGACAACCTGTTTCCATAGTTCGCGAGCCATGTATCCCGTCGCACCGATGGGCACCACGCTAAGCCCATGATCAACAGCAATCTCAAACTCACGCCGGACACCATCAGCGAGGGCAATGTCGTCTCCGACCTTCTTGTTACCTAGTATCAGAATGCAGACGCCGGCACTAGAAATAAGCTCCTGTCGATAAGATTCCCATAGTTTCTTTCGGACTGCAGGATCAGGATTCGCTCGCGGAAATGGGCGCATGATTAGTGCGTCCTCAATATGCCCGGTACGTGCCCGGTACACTTCCTCAATGGCCCCTGTGATAACTGCATCCCCGACACCCAAGCCCACTCCGGTTGCGATCCGGAAACCTTGCTGCACTAATGCACGGCTTAGATCGCGCAGGAACTCTTCCGTGTCCACTTTAGTCCAGGCACCGTATTCCTCGGCACTCCCGGAAATGAATATCGTGCGCTGACGATACTGCCGTTCTATCCGTGTCAAAATTTCCGTGATTTGCGTGTACTCGTCGATCAGCAGTGTTTTGATGTTAAATCGTTTCAGATCCTCAATTGCCAATCGCTGCTTGATCTGGGCATTTTCAAATTCGGCATCGCTTTCGGCATTCTGTTTTACGCGCCTTTTAAAGATGCAGTAATGCCGCCGTTGATTTTCGCGGAACGTCACGCGCACTCGGCTGAGGACGTAGTCAAGGTTCGGATCGGTAAAGCTGAAGCCGATGAACAGGAACGTCTTGGAAACAAGATCTCCGGACAGCGCATTGATGAACGCGCCCCTCTTCATGTGGTACTTCTCGTAGTCGTCCTTAATCAGAACTGCGTCGTGGGGATGATCCACATCACCATGCATCTTGTAGACAACAGCATCTCGCCTTGACTTTGTAGTGGCCAGTTGCTCGGTGATGTATTTGACGTCCGCGATCTTTCCGGCATCCTTCAGAGCACTTTCAATAAGCTGGTCGTAGTTCGTCGTCCAGTAGGTGCTAATTGGGAGGCGAGCCAATACCTTGTGGTTATCCGTTGGGGCTGCTCCAACAGTGAGTTGCTGGATCAGCAGCTGATTCAATTTATGCCGGTTGCCACCATTTTCATTGCAGTGGTACTGGGCTACTGCCACGAGATCATGCTCTTTATCGACATCAAGGCGAAGCTCCTCCGCAATCGGGCGTAACAAATCCCGCCAGTTCACGAATCCAGCAGGAGCAGACAATCCTGCACCTGCGAAGATGGCGGCGTTATCTTCCCGTATCTCTTTGAGATAGTCTTGGATGAAGAGCTCGATCTCGCGATCCATCACTCACCACCCTCAAACTCAGCATTCTTGAACCGCAGCACATTGCAGTTTTCCTTCACTGCGCGCTGCAATCCATCGTCGAAACCTGTTGTTGACTCGGCCTGAATTTCGATGGCGATCTTCACCTTTACGCCGGGGCGAGCGGTGAATTGCATGATCACTTCGTCGACGAGATCTGCGAACTGCTTTTTGGCCTGAATCGCGTCGAGTTCGATGCTGCCGTAGAACTGCTTCTTGACGGCCTGCGGCGCACTGCCGCCACCGGTTGGGTAGGTCGGCTTGGCCGAATCTTCGACACGCGGTGGCCAGTCTCCGGCGGGGTTGGTCGCATCGTCAGCGGACTTGGGCCGTGCCGCTTCGTCGGCGATCTTCTGCGCATCGATCTCAGTGGCCAAATATGCGGCTGCGGCGACTGGCTCAATCAGCAGCAGTGACGAATCAAGGAACAGTGACGTGCGCTTGCCGAAACTGAATCCAACATAGCGACCATCTTCCTTGCCTTGCGCGAAGCCGAAGAAATCCCGGCTTTCCGCACCAACCGTCATCGTGTGGTGAAACGCCGTATCGTCCTTGATGCGCGGCAGATAGAGCTGTTGGCAACTTTGCTGCCACACGTTGAGCGCGCTGGTGTCTTTGCTATCGTCCTTCCAGAACCAGTCTTTCAGCACCTTGGTCAAGTGGACTGGAGCCCACTCGGTAATCAGGAGCTCGTTTTCTTTCAGCACGCGCTCAATTTCCTGCGACAGGTTTTGCGCGCCGGGATTGACCTGGAAATGCTCCCACTGAATTTCGGACAGCCCCTTGCCGGGACGGGCCTCCTGCATTGGTGCAACCATCCACTTGTAGGTCTCGCGGATCATGCGGCGCAGGGCATCGTTCGCATCCTCAAAGCTCTTGCTCGCCTGACGGGACTGGAACTGATCGAGGTTGAGCTTCATCTCCTTGATGTCGCTGACGATGGATTGCCACGCCAAGGTTGACCGTACCTGATCTTTCAGGCGGCTCACGCTGTCGTAGTCGGCGGCAAGAAAGATCAACCGGTTCTGTTTGAAACGCGGCTGATCGCCACGCGCCTTCAAAATTTCGGTCGCGCGCTCGATTGCAAGGCTCTGGCCACTGCGGCTAAACGCAGCGTCGGGCGGCAGCACAACGAGACGCAGCTGCCAGTCATCGGGAACGTCGCCGCTGGCCGTGAAAACGTGGATGCCGCCGAACACGCCGGTGGCAAAACTCTTCTGCACACGATCACGGATGGCCGGGAACACATCTTCCTTGTCCTGGAAGCGGCGTTTGCGCTCTTCCATTTCCCGGCGCAGGTTCGGGCGGGTATCGAACCAGAAGCGGTTGTTGCCGCTATTCAGATAGTGGAGGCGATCGCTCAAGCGACGCAGCGCATCCTTGTAAATGCCGACTTGCTGTCCCGGTTGTGCCACACCCAAAACAATGCGCTCCAGTTCGAGGCCACGCACCATCTGGTTCGCCGTGGTCGGTGCGCTGCCGAGAAATACGGCGCGAGCCGAGCGGCGGCAGGCCTGCACACTACCAAGGCGTGTATCTTTATTTTCAATCTCGGTGGTTTCGGCACGCTCGCCATCGATATCGCGTTCGACCACCGGGTCCCAGCCCTGCGGCAGGTAGTAAATCACCTCGTTGCGGGTATTTGCATCGTCAAGCGGAAAGCTCCCCGGCATGATCAATGGGTCTTTGTCGTTTTTATCCCAAAGTCGGTGAATGACCTTGGCCATCAACTTCAGCACACCACGGGTACGCTGGAAGTTATCCAGCGACGACCAGTCCTCATACAGTCGGTCAAAGACCTCTGGATGGATCGGATAGGCGTGCATCAATCGGTCGAAGTATCGGCTCTCCTGCGTCTCGCGCGGGAAGTCGTCGCTGTTTGCCGTGTAGTAATCAGCAAAGGCACGGCACACAGTTTCTGCAGCCAGTTTGTCGTCGATGCTGCTGAACAGACGACGACGGACGATCTCAAACGCCTCCTCGGTGCCTACAGGTTTCCACAACGCCTGAATGCGCCCGAAGTAGTGCGCCAGTGCCGCGAGTGCTTTTACGCCGCGCTGGCTACCCGCTTCTTTGTCCGACTCCGGCAGCGAAGCCAACAACACAGCGGTCGGCACGGCTTTCAGTGCTTCGGTCAGTGCTTGCACAAAGCTCAGGTTGGAATCGAAGCTGCCGCCGGTCAGTGTCTTGCCCTCTTCAAACTGGCGCACGTAGGCGACCAACTCGTCGATCAGGATCACGCAAGGCGCATAGCGACTGAGCAGCGTTTCCAGCACAGCCTTGCCGGGCGAAGTTCCCGAGGAATCCGCATCCGCTACCAGCGCATAACCTTCGGCCTTGCCCAATTGCCACGCCAGATCGCCCCAAAGGGTGCGGATGGCTTGCTTTGCATCACCATCCTGCCGGATCACTGGCTGGTTAGGCGATGACTTGATGCCGTCTAGCACTGCAACCCGTGCGCGCGGTAGTTCAGTCACTCCGGCCGCATCGAGAATGGCAGGCACACCCGGCAGGTCGCTGGCTTGCGCTTCGCCTTTGGCAAGGTGGTAGACCGCCAACATCGTGTGGGTCTTGCCGCCGCCGAATGCAGTTTGCAGCTGAATGACTGGGTCGCCACCCTTGCCGGACAATCGCTTCACCACGGAATCGAGCAGCAAACGCATACCCTCGGTGATGAAGGTACGCTGGAAGAACAGCGCAGGGTTCTGGTACTCCGGCGTCGCTGTGCCGTCGTGGACGCGCGACAAATCCGCAGCGAACTCGGCTTGCTGGAATGTGCCCTTTAGGACATCTTCATGCGGGACGGCGATTTCACGCCAAGGTTTTAGAGTCATCTTCATCTCCCCAATCAAATATCCAGTTTTGCTTGCGAGCCGACAATGCCAGCATCTGCAGACGCCTGCTCTATGCTCGACCATGCCGTCACTAACTCGTTGTAGTCACGCGCTTCTTCTGCCCAGCCCTTACGTTCGCAGAGGGTGTAGAGGCGATAGGCCAGCGCACGCATAGGCTCGGCACGGGCCGGCATGCGCGCCAGCAGTGCGCCAGCAGCCGACTCGCCGTCCTGATTCAACGCACGGATTAGCTGATGCAAGGCTTCCCACACGGGTGTGCGGGCATCGCCTTCAGGTGACCAGTCTTTTGGTAGCTCCGCCCATCGCAGTAGTCGTAGCTTGCCCGCACCGCTTTCTACGACTCCGGAATCCTGCAGTCCGCCAACGCTGGTGCCCTTTGCACGCGCCAACACATCCGCCTCGCCGTATTTCCCCTCAGCCCAACCTTGGGTCTCGAACCAGTGAAGACAGAACTGTGTGTCGTGATCAAAGTCATCCTCTGCAAAGAAACGGTTAATGAGCTGCAGGGCAGTGCGCACGCTCATGGGCTTGCCGTCGGCCTCCAGCACGGCGGCATACTGGCTGAAAATCGCCATGCCAGGACCGATAATTGCTTGGCTCAAGTCCACGGGTGCAACTGGCGAATTCACACCTCCATGTGTCATATCAAGAAGTGCTTCAGGCAATACCGCATTGAGTTCCCGAATGAATTCACGGCGACTAACCGTAGGCGCATCGACAGACCGTTTTCTACAAACCAATACGATGCTTGATGCAAGGGCATTGGTTCCCGCACCAATCATCCGACTGGACATTTCTGTTCGGAGTGGCCAGGTTCCAGTAAGTGCGAATCCCGCTTGAAGAACCGCCGCAAGAAACGTTTCCCATCCTGTACTGAAAGTCCCAGCTTCGCTTTTGGTTTCGGATTGTTTGAATGCATAGTAGATAGTGACAGGGAATGCTGGGTGAGCCTGCTCAGCCAAGTTGTGCATTGCACGAGTCATTCCATCTAGGAAAAACTTCTCAGCCTTCTCCTGCCCACCGTGCCTGTATTGCGTAGCAACCAATTCCTCTGCTTTGGGGACGGCCATCGTTGCATACAAGCCCGGATAAATTGGTTTAAGCGTGCGCCTCAACCAAACGTAGAAAAAATCCGATAAGTCAGCGTATCCAATATTGTCGTAATACGGCGGGTCTGTAGAAACAACTTTTAACGCCGAGTGCTGTTGCGTGGCTGCATCCGCCTGGAACGCGTGCCCATCTTTAATATAACCCGACGAGCTTTTTCCGAAGCTTTTGTAGATGTTTTCGATGGACGCTGCTACAGAGCCTGTGCTTGTGCATATGAGGTTTGTTTCCGAAAAGTCCCAAACCATTGGAATCGCGTGACGACCGAAGAGTTGTTGCGGAACCTGGGCTTTCGACTCCCAACGAGAAAGAGAATTGCCCCAATCGCCTGTTCTGCTTATTGCAAATGCGAGATAAGTCGCTATCGCTTCGGAATAGGCAATCGCTCCATTCCCACCTGACTCCAAGCTGGAGCCGTCATCAGCCATACCTGCCGTCAGTGCATTTTTCAGGCAAAGTATCTTTGCCTCTTCAATTAATTCGCAGAAAGTGGTCAATCCAACGAGTTGACGTGGAGTGAAGAGATGACCCCACTGAGTCAAACCATAGGGCACACAAGTACCGCCCGTTAACCTCGCGGGAATGTCACCGACGGGCTTCCAGGTTGGTTCTGCTGATCGGGCAATCTCCTCCTGCTCAACCGTTGGGGACAAATAGATGCGACCGCGTTTCCCTTCGACGACTACTGCCATTAGTCGTGCCCCGATACGACCTGCCTGCCCCTCTGCCTTTATGTACTCACCACTGACCGGTGAGCCAGACAACAAGCACTGGAAATTTGCTCCACGGCCCTTTGCTTTTGTACCGTTCTCAGCTCCATCAACGGGTTTCCCAGTCTTAACAGAAAACTGATAGCTGTCGCCATGCAAGTTTGGTTCAACGTAGGATTGCTTACCGTCTTTGCTTGACAGTACAAACGTGGAAACAAGTGGAATATCGATATGTGCAAAGGCTGGATTTGGGCTTTTGACCGTTCGAGCCCATAGCCATGCGATTACTGTCAGTTTTTCACCAATGTGTGGCTTTAGATCGGGTCGGTCATCAACAATATGCTTTGTTATTTCAATTTTTGGATATAGATGACCAATGCGTTTCTCAGCTTCCGAACGCATCCAAGTCCCATAGCGGTGAACATCTTCTGCCAGACCGCGAGCACCAAACCAGTCATTGTGTAATTTTGCTTGCTTGTCTCCTTGGGGTATGGGCCCTACTGGTGGAAGCCCCGCAAAACGTGGCGGGATTTCGATCATCACTTTATTGATCGTCACTGCCACCGGGTTGAGGTCGGATGCGTAACTTTCTAAACCGAGGCGTTGAGCTTCTAGAGGGATTGCACCGCCCCCCGCAAACGGATCATGGAAGGCGGGCAATTTATCCGGGTTGAACAACTCGGCAGACTGCGGGTGACTCTTATTTAGTTCGCAGGTTTCTCTCCAACTCCGGCTAATCTCGGCGCGCGCGCGTGAAAGAACAGTTTCGTTGTTTGTATTGTCCCAAAGCACTAGATCTTCGATGATCTTGAACAACCGTTCGCGCTCGATGTCTGCCTTTTCCTTGTTCACTCCATACTTGAACCCACCCCCTTGCTGATAGCCAGGGTCATTAACCATTTGAGCGAATATTATTGCCCGTGCTGCAGCCAAGGGCCGTCGAGCCCACCATAGATGAATGCTGGTTGGCTTGCCAATTTTGACCAGCTTTTCGTAGGTTGCAGCTGCGTTTATTTTGTCGAGTGGTAGCGCCACTTCAATTAGTTTTTTTGGTATTTTGATCTTCATTTAATCGTCCTTTTCCCAGCCCACTTTGCCTTCGCATTGGCTGCAGCCTGTTGAATAACTGTGTTCCATATCGCCAGTGTTCAGTTCGTTACACCAATCGCATTGCTCAACGTTATCGCTCATGTCGAAGCAGTTGGAGCAGAAGTACACGTCACCTCGGCTGACAACCGTGTGGTAGCCATCGCAGCTGCCGCAGTTGGCTGGCAATCCAGTCTCGAAATAGTCCTTTGTGCCGACGACATCTTTGGTTAACGCATCGACCAAGTGTTCGGGCTCGATTGAACCGCCGCAGTGCTCACACTTGGCATAACCTTCACTTGCGATGACGACAGCTTGATTGCAGTGAGGGCAGTCGATCTCCACCTGAGTCTCGGTGTGATCGCACACCAGACAGCGAAGCGTTGCGATTTGGTCGTCCAAGGCATCCGGCACAGCTGCTTTGAAACCGCAGGCGCTGCAGGCTTTCGGTTTATCGCCAGCCTTGCGGCTTGCATCCAGCTCTGGCTTCAATGCCTTGAACTTGGCACTCAGGTATTTTCGATGCGCTTTCATCGCGCGATCAGCGCGTGATATCTCCGCGCCGAAGTCATGAAAGTAGGCGTCCCAGCGATTCAAAAGACGGTGCAGATGAAACCAAGAGCGACAATGTTCTGCTACGATCTGTGCCTTGGCTTGTCCATCACTGTCCACATCGGCGTGGAAAAAATGGATCATCTTGTTGCGATGATTGGCCAGTGTGCGAAAACTGTTGAATGCATCGTCCGCAATCTCCTCGCCAGCAATGTCCCGAATGCGTGCTCGCGCTTCTTCCATCGTGACCGAAGCAAAGTCTCCGGCCATGAATTTGTTGAGATTGGCCTGCTCTGGCTTGGAGACAATCAGCGACCAGTGCTCCTTCATCAGTCGAGCCTTGAGCAGCATCTCCACTGCAGCACAGAAATGGATTACCGAGTATTTGGGTGCCTTATCGAACTCGCCGATCCCCCGCTCCAGAAAATCGAAAGCATTGCGGGCCAGCGAATCAAAAATGTCGTGTTGACTCATCCGGCACGCTCTGCTTTCGCCAGCAATTGGTCGAGATCGAGATTGATGCTGGTGACCGCCCAATCCGGCTCTTGCGTGAAGGGCTTTGTCACGTAAAACGGCCCTTCGTGCTGATCGCCGTCCACCATGACGATGGCCAGAATGAATTTATCCTGCTGGTTCAGCCCGTAGAGGATTTCGTTGCGGGTAACCGTGACCGTGCTGCTGCCCTTGGCTCGGCCCTTGACCTCAATGTGGCGTGAGGGTGGGAGTTTTCCGTCTATCGCTCTTGGCAAGCTAGTCACGTCCCATCCGCACTTTTGTGCCGACACGTCGATGACCTCGTGGCCAAGGGCGCGCTCGGCAGCCATCACGGCGTTCATGGCTGCCCATTCGACGCGAGCTCGTGCGTCGGCGTCTGCCGTCCAGCCCGGTTGACCTGTCCGCTGGGCAAGCAGGCCTGCAGGAATCACCAAGGCCCCACCGGCAACAACGGGCGTTACCGAAATGACGTGACGCATGGCCAGCAGTTCTTTTTCGCGTGACTCGCGGCGGGCCGTCAGGTCGTCAATGGTGCGGCGGACGTTTTCGAGCGTCAGGCGAACGTCCTTGCCTGCTGCAATATCGTCCTGCAACTTGATGTAGCGATCCGACCAGTAGTTGATTTCCTTGACCAAGCGCTCGTGAACTGCGGCTAAGGTCTTGTCGACATTTTTCTCGCGCCGGTTGCGCACCTCGTCGAAGTGTTCTGGCACCAGATGGGTGGACGCGTGCGCCAGCGCGACTTGCTCGAGGTTTTGCGCGTCTGTGCCGTTGAGCCACGGCGCGGCGAAGACATCCTGAATCAATGCCAGATCGGCCTTGCTGATGGATTCCATATCCAAGTGAGGGGCCCAGCCAGCATTGATGGTGTTGCCCTGAGGGTCGATCTCAACAAATTGCATCCGGCGAGAAACGACGTGGGCCGGATCTGCACCTTCTCGCACCGAGTGGTCGATGATGAACATTACCTTGGGGGTGATGCCCATATCGCTGGGGTCGACCAGCACAGCGCCTTGCTTAAGTTTGTTGCGATGCTGCTCCAGCACGAGGTCGGTCACCGATTGCATCAGCGGGTGGCCGGGGTGCATCAGGCTGGCCATTGGCGCACCGACACGCTCGATCAGGCGGACGAATTGCTTCTCGAAGCAGACCCGTTCGTAGCGACGCAGTACCGTGTCGGCGTTGCGGCGGTCACGCCCAGTGATTTGCCGGTCGCGTTCCCGGATGTTTGCCGGAACGTGGGTGATCTCGTAGCGGCCTTGCTCACGCGGACGCAGTTCACCGCCAAGTTGCTGGAAGGCCTGATTGAAAAAGGAGCGGATGAAGTAGGGCTGCAGCTTGCGGGCCTCGGCCTTTTCCATTTCTTCTTTGACGGCAAACAGGCGCTCGGTGCTCATCACTTCTTCGCATAGCGCGTTGCGCTTGATGATGTTTTCAAGGTGGGCGGTATCGAGCGCGCCTTCGATCTTGCGCAGCAGGCGCGAGCGGACTTCGGGATCTTCACCGTAGCGGATCGCCTCGATCAGCAAGTCTTTGAGGCTCTTGTCCTCAAAAACCTCGCCCAGGATGTCGAACACACGGCCTCCCAATGCTTCGCGCTCGACTTCCAGCTTCTCGAACAGGCGCTGGAACACGTCGCCCTCGCGGGTTTCGGCGGCGACCATATTCCACAAGTGGCAGACCTCGGTCTGGCCGATGCGGTGAATACGACCGAAGCGCTGCTCCAGACGGTTGGGGTTCCAGGGCAGGTCGTAATTAACCATCAGGTTGGCGTTTTGCAGATTCACACCTTCGCCAGCGGCGTCGGTGGCCAGAAGGACGCGCGTTGCAGGGTCATTTCGGAACAGTTCCTGAACCTTGCGGCGCTCTTCGCGTTTGATGCCGCCGTGGATCATGGTCACGGCTTCCTCGTTGCCGATAAGGCCACGAATTTTGACCGCAAGGTAATTCAGCGTATCGCGATGCTCGGTGAAGATGATCAGCTTGCGCTGGCGGCCGCTTTCCTCGCGCATGGTTGGCGACTGCAACAGGTTGGACAGTTCGTCCCACTTGCGGTCTTGACCGGAATGGACAACCTGCTTTGCCTGCTCTTCTAATGCCTCAAGGATGATGATTTCTGCCTCAAGTTCCTGAATGGTTTGGGCTGCCGTCGCTTGATCGACCACGGCCTCTTCGAAATTTTCATAATCGTCTGGCGACATGGCGTCGGCAGATTCCCAAATGTCTTCCGGTGCACCATTGAGATTGATCGTTTCAGCCAGCGTTTGACCACGATTTCGTAGCTTCTCATCTTCAACACGACGCTTGAGTTTGTTGCACCGACGTTTGAGTGATTGGTAAATCGCTTCTGGGCTCGACGCCAATCGACGCTGCAGGGATGTCAGCGCGAAACCGACGTTACCTTTGCGCTGGCCGTCCAGTTGATCTGCCCGGTTCATTTCCTCTTTGACGTAGTCGGTCACTGCGGCGTAGAGCGCGGCTTCAGGATCAGAGAGTTTGTAGTTGGCGGTGATGGCGCGGCGATCAGGGAACAGTTTGGTGCCATCGAAGCGCAGCATCTCTTCCTTGACTGTGCGGCGCATCAAATCAGTTACGTCGACCTTATGCGCACCGTCGCGGAACTTGCCATAGAAGCGGTCAGAGTCCAGCAAGGACATGAACAGCTGGAAGTCCTCTTCCTTGCCGTTGTGCGGTGTAGCAGTCATCAGCAGGAAGTGACGCGTGATCGAGCCTAGAAGTTCGCCCAATTGAAAACGCTTGGTCTTGTTGACCTTGTTGCCGAAGTAGCTGGCTGACAGTTTGTGCGCTTCATCGACAACGATCAGATCCCAATGGGAAAGTCGCAGCTTTTCTTGGAGGTCTTCGTTGCGGGAGAGTTGATCTACCCGAGCGACCATCAGGTCGATATCGTCGAACGGATTGCCTCCGCGTGACTGCTCAACTTGCTCGCGAGAAAACAATGTGAAGGACAGACCAAACTTCTCGAACATTTCGTCCTGCCACTGTTCGACCAGACTGCCCGGCGCAACAATCAGGATGCGCTTGGCATCGGCACGCATCAACAGTTCGCGGATGAACAGCCCTGCCATGATGGTTTTGCCCGCACCCGGATCGTCCGCCAGCACATAACGAAGGGGCTGGCGTGGCAGCATTGATTCGTAAACAGCGGTGATCTGGTGCGGCAGCGGCTCCACATTGGATGTGTGGACGGCCATCATTGGATCGAACAGGTGGGCCAGATTGATGCGGTAGGCTTCGACTGCGAGCTTAAATTCCTCACCCGGCGCATCAAACGCCCAGGGGCGGCCAGCCTCGGCCAGCGACAACTTCACCTCGTCGTTGCGGAATAGCATCCGTTCCAGGAGCTTGCCATCCGCTGTCTTGTAGTAGACGGTGAGGGCGTTGTCGCCGACAGGTTCCGTGGTAACAATGCGCACGACATGCCCGGGCTCGATACCGGAGATGGCTGCGTTTTTCTTGATGTCTTCTAGTTTTAGCATCTGTAAGCCTTCTCCTAAGCCTCGTACCCTGGTGCAAGCACGAGGTTGGTCACGCCATAAAGCGCTTGGCGATTGCGCAGCCAGAGGTGGTACTCGGCACCCTTGAGACTGTGGTCTTCGGTACAGTCCACGTTCCAGCGCCGCATCAGGTATCCGGCCATTGCCGCGCGCACTCGCATTCGTAGCGCACCGTTTTCCATCCCGTACTCGGCTTCGATGGTGTCGGGGTGCTGTACGTTGGCCGGGTGAGGAACCAGTTCAATCTCCGCGATCCGGTTCCACTGAATGTCTTGGTCGGAGTTTTCGTGCTCTTGAACCGCACCGGCGACCGATCTGGCATCAGCAATTCGAGTCAGTACGAAATCGCGGAAGTCGCCGCTGCGACGGTCGAACGCGCGGACGTGCCAACGCTGCCCGTTGTCGGCCAAGGCGAAGGGGACGATCTCACGGGTGGTCAATCCGCTGGACAGCGCGCGGTAAGAAATCTCGACAGCTGTTTTCTTGTGGATGGCGCGAGTCAACACCGACAACATTTCGAGATCGAGATTGATCGACAGCTCCGAACCTTCGCACGCAACCAATTGGCGGACACGCATCGGTTCGCCGTCACCAAAGCCCTGCGACAACCATGTAAGGACGCGACTTGCTGCAAAGTCGAATACCGGGCGAAACCAATCGGCGCGCACATAAACCTTGCGCTTTGTGTCGTAGTCAAGATTGCGGGGGCCTAGTTCTTTGTACTGACCTATGTCGCGAGTTGCCGCCGCCGCTTGGATGCCAAACCGTTCCACCAAGTCCTGGCGACGAAATTCTCCAACGAAACGCAGGCGCAACTCAAGGAACGCAAGGCGGTCGCGTTGCGATTGGGTCATCTCTAAAAGTTGGTTGCTGGACATTTTCTATAGCTTTAATGGTTTATCGACATTCTTTGATGCAGCATATACGACTCAATATGCGGCGTCAATAGATGTATTTAGAGTTGTAGTCAGTCGCTTAATGATGATAACAAAGTAAAGCGCCATAGTCAGAAAAGTTGCCTATAAACGTGCTTCCCAGTTGGACTCCGGCTTCCAAAGCCCAATCGGGATCAAACTGGCGTTTGAGGATTGGGTCGTAACAGCCAAGATCTCCCGGGGTAATGAACAAATCCAAATAATCGTGAAATACCCAGACTGAATCGATGCGGATCTCATGCGTGTATATTTTTTCCGTTGATCCCAGCCAAGGGTCGAATCAAAGCATCGATAGGTGCACAGGTGTGAATGAATCATTGCGAGGCAAATCGAAACATTTCTGTGATACGATTTGCTTCATTTTGATACGGAGTTATGCAATCTATGGATTCTAAAATACGTGCTCGCTTGGCTACTTTTGTCGCTGGGATGATGCAGGGCCCTCTTGGAGCAATCCCACTTGACCGCGCAATCAGGGGGGATTTGGAGCTATTCATAAGTTTGAGGGCGTCAGGCGTCACCTGGGTGCAGATTGGGAATGCGTTAGCTGCAGCAGGGGCGCGTCGTTCGGACAATGGAAATTTTACTGTAGATCAGATCAGGAGCTCGGTCTCACGTCAAATCCGAAAAGCTTCAACCCGCCTAGATGTAGAGTCAGAAAAGAATTTGCACTCAACGCCTGCGAGTGAGCCAATGCGCCCACAGTCAAAAATATTAAAACAACAACAAAATACGCAATCTGAACATAACCCGTCAAATAAGACTCCCGACACCCGCCTCGTTGATAGCCCGGCGCTTACGATTTTGGAGAAACTAGCACGTACGCGGCAACTTAGGAAATAGGCCCGAACTTGCTTGTAGGTCAATATTTTTTAGTCACGTTGCTCAACGAATAGGCAAATGGGAACATCAAAGCGGCAAAAAATTCAGGAAACTTCGAGAAAGAATAGACTCAGAATCCAAATTTCATTAGCCCCCCACCTTTACATTGTTAGTGCGAATACGCGCTTAACTTTTTAGGAGAATTTGCTATGACTAAAGACAACCGACCACTCCGTGGTCCAAAAATGACTATGGAAGAACTCAAACAACATTTTATCGGCCAAGAGCTTTTTGACATTACACGACCGATCGTCCTTTTTAATAAATACAAGTTACAAGCACATGGACATGAAATTCCAGCACCAGTCCTGCTAGCAGCAGGGGAGTCTGAGGAATCTATCCAGCGGGCAATTGTTTCGCCGGACCAACTCGAAAATTTTAATTTATCGAAAAACCAACAACAACAATTTTTGTTGGGTGAACCCATTCTTCTGCACGTCGCGATCTTCGAACAAAGTCAGCCACAGGCTAGTGGCGGGCAACGAAACACACCGATTGAAAAACATATCAAAATTGCAGCGGCAGCCACCTTATATGTGGTCGTGGAACGGTTAAATCACCTGCTTTCAATCCGGGATGGGATTGAATACGAGTCCAAAGTATCCATGCGAGACATTACGATGAGATTCGTTGCCGAATACTGTCTCGAAGACGTGGTTCAACTTAAACCCGAGATCGAACATACGATAAGGCATTTACGCACTTTATGGGAAAAGGGTCGTAGACCTGAAATAAGGGGGAAATTTTATTCAATTGAAGCGATGGAACGGTTTCAGGATTACATTTGCGATTGTCAATTTTCAACATCATCAAAACCAATCTTAAATCAGGAAATTGACTTCCAGCGATCCCTTATTCATAGCCTACTACAATGCGAACTCAGGTCAGCAACATTGAGGCAGACGCTTAGTAATGTCAGTGACAAAATCGCTGGAAACCACCCAGAAAGCAAAGGAGACCGAGCCCTGCTGGCAGGGGTGCACCAACAGGAACACTACTATCCGGTCGATGTGCTACCTGCAGCCTTCGCTGGGGATTTCAATCCCGCCGAGCTCTTTCCAAATTTACACTCAGCGAGCGATCATTTCGAAGTCATGATTCGCATAGGGCGTCTGCACCGAGACTTCATGTGCAGTTTACAAATGAACATATGCGAATAATTGAACCAGCCCTGGAGATTTTAGAGGATTGGACGCAAAAACCATGGCAAGAAATTAGCAACAGCGAAAAAGAAAAAGCGTTTTGGGCCAAAGCAATGAATAAAGTGATGCCGCTGAAGTCCTGGCAGGATTTCTTTTTTAAGGGAAAACCTGAAACCAAAAGCGGACGAATTTTCAATTTTGGATTGTCTTCGATTCAAACCAATTAACTGGATTGGGTTAGTTCAAATTAGTTTGAACTAACCGTACAGGTAGATCACGCGTACATTTTTCAAATTGATGCACGTTACCAACAAACCATAGCAATCAACTTCTCCAACCTCACCAATTTACCCCGAATCTGGATTACTCAATAAGATCGGACACTCAGAATCCAAATGTGGATCAGCGGGAGCGGTATCGTGAGACTGCCATCCCGGCATTTGACCACAGGAGTTCGCTATGTCCTTTTCCCTTACCTCACAAGTTTTTATAGTCGCAAATGAGAAAGGTGGCGTCGGAAAAACCACCGTCGCCCTTGCCCTTGCAGATTGGTTAACAATCAACGGCCACCCGCCCACCGTCATTCAGATTGACCGCCAAGATCGCCTCGCCAATGCTATACCCGATGTATTAACCATTGCCTCAGATCCCAAGGCAACACGTATCGCACCAGAAGAAGAGATGCGCAGATTCAATCCTATCTTGGACAAAATCGAAAGCGCAGCTAATCAGAAGCCGATACTTATAGATGTTGGCGCTGGTGAAGTCGGCAGGTTTGCAACTTGGGTGGCATTGGTTGATCTAGCCGAGGATATGGCTGAGTGGCAGTTGCAATGCAATATTGTCGTGCCGTTTTTGGCTGAGTCTGAAGCCATTCTGCAGGCTGCTTGGTCGGCTGAGCGCCTTCAAACTGTGTTGCCTAACTCGATGTTGCGCTTTGTGGAAAACCGACGCGATGGTGCAGTTTCCGCGCTTCATCCCAATTCGGCTGCACATAGTGCCTTAGATGAAAAATTGAAACCTTGTTACCGCAACGGGTCACCACCTCTCAAGTTTCCCGCAATCCCTGGGAATTCTTGGCGCTCCTACGAAGCTTCGAATTGCAGGTTTATAACTGCAGTCGATTTGACTACAGATCAATCTATGTCTCGAACCGGATTATCTCGTGCCGACGCAAAAATTGCCAGGGGTGATGTTAGTCAATGGCTCTTGAACGTCTTTGACGAATTTGATCAGACTTGGAAAATTGGAGCCTGATTATGGACAAAACCACATTTCAGCAATTTTCACAGGCTGCCATTCTCGAAGCTAAATCAACGCGACTGACTTTGATACGGAACCAGGCCGAAAACTTTATCAATGGCGACGCACAATTCGACCCAAAAATTCTGCATCGGCTAGGTAGCGCTGGCATTGCAATCTTTCTTAAACAAGTGCGCGAAAGCGGCGTCGTAGTCCACCACACACCTGTTTCCGATCGCGCAACCAAAACCGAATCGCCGTCGCCGCACCTCATCAAGCCGCCTGGCTGGGGGCATCAACGACGCGCCGAACCGGTCTGGATCGTTCGCGCCATAGCTTTCGGTTTCGCATCGGGTCTTGGTCTGATTATTACCGGCACGGTCGGTTTCTTTCTATTTAACTATTAATTGGTGACTAAAATGTCTCTTCAAAAACAATTTACGCCCGCCATTGTGGCGAGCCTTATCACTTTGATTCTGATTCTAGCAACGGGATCGTATATCGCATTTTTATGGCTACCACAAAATGGCAATACACAAATTACGCTGCCGATGGTATTTCAATATGTATGGAGCGAAGGACTTATGGGCCATTACAGTGTGTGCAGACTCAATATCACCTGCCGCTTAACTCATCTTGTTGCTGTAGCTACCTATCATCCAATCGCCATCCGGCTACTATTAATAACAGGGTGCTGTTTTATTGGTGGGATTTTTACTTTCATCCTGACCTTCAAATATACACCGCTGCGCGAAAGTGCTCGAACTATCCGTGGCAACAAAATCTACTACGACGCAGACGCTCGCAAGTCGTTACGAGCGCGTCTGCTGCGCACTGGAAAGACTGATGCTAACACCCTGTGGTTGGTGCCATACGTTCAACTGACGATCGCGGCAATGGCTTATAACATCGGCTTGCTCGGGGATCATGGTTCCGGTAAAACAGGCATTTTGCGTGGATGGATCCAACAACTATTAGGGCGATGCCGCACAATCATTCACGACGCGAAAGGAGATATCACCGCTGGACTCCCTACAGATGATTTCTTGTTGATCTCGCCGTCTGATCGACGGGGGTGGGTATGGGCGATTGGGCGCGATATTCGGACTACGCAAGATGCAATTGAGCTTGCTGCCAAATTTGTGCCAACCGAAACTACGGGAGAGACAATTTGGACGGATTCAGCACGAGTGATTCTTTCGGCATTAATTGAAACGCTCCAGAAAGAACACGGTCCGCGCTGGAGTTGGGAAGAACTCTACATCGCTGTATTTCAGCCGGCAATCCAGATCCGCGCCTCACTTGAGGAGATTGCATCGCCTGCCGCAATGATCATCGAAATTGAAAGCAACGGGATATTGAGCCGCACCAGTCAATCAATTCTGCTGACAATGTGGATTGCAGCTCTGAACACAATCAAACCAATGGTCGACGTGGCAAAAGCCGTTCCAAGCAAGCACCGATTTAGCATTAGCGACTGGTTGTCGCCAAAATCGAGCTTGCCAAAAACGATTGCGTTACAACACTCTGCTGAGTATCCCATGTTGTCTTCCGCAATCAGCGGACTTTTCATTGAGATCGTCGCGGGGAAAATTCTCGCTCCATCGACACCTAATCGCAACGAACCTTGGTTGTATTTAATCCTTGACGAATTACCGGTATTGCAGAAATTGAAGCGATTGCCAACGTTGTTAAATGTAGGGAGGGAGAAAGGTGTGCGCGCTATCTGTGCGACGCAGGACTGGGAGCAAATAGAGAAGATTTATGGCCGAGAAGACGCAGCCACGTTGGAAGCTAGATTCAAAATTAAGGTTGTTTGCTCCCTAGGGATTAGCGAAACCCGAGACCGCGTTGTAGAACGTTTCGGAGGCAAACGAACGATCGAGGAATGGGACGATGCAGGAAAAGGTAAGTCACGGATTCGACGTGAGTCTGAAATTAACGTGATCGAACCACATCAGCTTTCCGATGACCTCGGTGTGCACTGGACAGCCAAGGCTCTTACCGTCCGGGCAGCAATATTTGGACTGGGTGCGGTCGCGGTGGTCAATATTCCATTTACAGCATGGCTAGCCCGGCGACCGTCTCACAGCCCGATTTCCACGGCAAAAAATGAAGTCACTTCACGGAAAATATCTGTTATGCCGCTGCCGAATGGATCCCCTTAGTGTTTAGTCTAGGGACTCTTTCCATAGAAATTGGCTCATGAAAGAGTTTGTGGACTCAAAATCCAAAAATGAATGCTTCCTGCATGAGAAAAAGGAGATCTTTAAATACAGGAGCATAGTTATGGTCGCAACATGGTGTCCAGCAGCGAGCAGCGTCTATTACACCCGACAGACCGAATATTTCTTGGCGAATGGTCAATCCGTTGGCCATTGGTTTTGCCCGACCGGTCAGTTTGAAATTAATGACAAAAGTATTGTTCTACCTCGAGAATTTGAACAATTATTTTCAGGAAATAGCATGAGTGGTGAGCCTCTCATGCCTGGTGCCCGTACCGATCGGATACCGGCTTTTGATGTAACCTGTTCCGCACCCCGCTCAGTTTCGATCTTGTGGGCCTTTTCAAACCCGGAAACGCGGCAAGCGATCGAACTTGCACAGTCCAGAGCTGCACGCGCAGCTCTGGAGATGCTGGAAACAGAAGCCGCTTATGCTCGTCGTGGACGGGGCGGGATGCGTGTGGAAAAAGTAGCGCTTTCTGCGGCGTGCTTTCAGCACCGCGAAAGTCGGCCAGCCAAACATATGGATGGTCGCATTTTTGCGGATATGAATCTGCATGATCATAGCGTCATCCTTAATCTCGCGGTTCGTGCAGACAATACTGTGGGCGCTATTCATTCCACGGTGCTACGAGATTGGAAGATGAGTGCAGGGGCTTTCTATCATGCGGCCCTCGCCATTGAAATGGAAGGTCTTGGTTTTGGCATCGACCGTATCGGCAAGAATGGAATTTTTGAAATCGCAGGTATTGACGATGCAACCATTCAATATTTTAGCGCGCGCCGCCAGGAAATTGAAAGCGAACTCGCTGACGCTGGGACAACCAGCGCGCAATCTTCGGCTCTTGCCGCTGCTGTTGCAGCATCCACCCGTAGTTCCAAGCTTGACTACAACACGACTGATCAAACGGCAAAATGGCGTGAGGCTGCTGCATCCAATGGCATTGATGCTGACCAAATCGAAAAGTCTGCGCGTGATGTTGCGATGTCAATGGGCAAACGTCCTCAATCGTTGGTGCAATCAGAATGGCTTGCTGCGCTGCCGCGCGTGTTGACCGAATCCCAAAGCGTCATCGAGCGGCGTGAATTGCTTCGCGTTGCTGCAGCAACGGCAGTTGGAAGCGGTCTGCATCCTAATCAGATCGCTATAAGCGTAGATCAGTTGATTGTGAGTGGCGAGGTTGTCACTCTTGGTACGGATGCAATCGGCCAACCGATGTATTCAACGCCTGACATGATTCGAATCGAACGTGACGTCGTTGCGACCGCGTCGCGGCTCGCGTGCATGTCTTGGCAGGCAATTAGCCCAGAAACGATTCAGCGCCACTGCAAACAACAGAATCTCAACACTCAACAAACTACCGCAGCTGAAATCGCAACGACTGCCAGCCGAATCGCGATCATTGAAGGCGCGCCAGGATCGGGCAAGACGACGACCTTGGCGCCGATAGTTGCTGCATACCGTGCAGCCGGGTGCCGGGTTTTGGGTAGCGCGACGGCGTGGCGCATAGCGAACATGTTGCAGAATGATTTGCAAATAGAATCGCGCGCAGTAGCATCGTGGCTGGAGCAAATACGTATTGGTGTTGCGCCGTTCGACCGGAAAACGCTACTAATTGTCGATGAGGCGGCGCTCCTAAATTCTCGAGATATGCATAAACTACTCACAGCAGTAGAAAGTTCGGGGGCAAAGTTATTGTTAGTTGGTGATCGAGATCAACTACAAGCAATCGGCGGCCCTGGGCTATCACTGGTCGCACGCGCCGTTGAACAAGCGAAAGTCTCTACCATTGTTCGCCAAAAGGAAGCATGGGTACGCGAAGCGATTACTTCATTCGGCAAAGGTGACTCCGCGCAGGCACTTGCCAGCTTCGCAGAACACGGGCTTCTGATTGAATCCGAAAATGCCCGAGCAACAGTAGGCGCGGTCGTTGACCATTGGCAGCAATCGCAACGATCTAATCGAAACGCAACCCAGCTCATCATAGCGAAGACTAACGCTGAAGTGACTGCAATTGGCCGGGAAGTCCGCTCTCGACTTCAAGCGTTAGGAGTCGTGCATGGACCTAGCATTGCCATCCAATCCGTTACACCATCTGGGCATACCACCGAAATTACTTTGGCTGCAGGAGATCGAATCCGCTTCTTGGGACGGAATGACATGCTCGGCGTTGTAAACGGCACCACTGGTATTGTCGTGCAGGTTTCTGAGAACGCAAAAGACCAAGAAAAGGGCCTTCGCATAATTGCTGATGTGGATGGACGGCGTATTGCCTTCAGTCCGAATGATTTTGCAGACACTAAAGGACGCGCACGATTGGGTTGGGCGTATGCGTCCACAGTATATGGGAGTCAAGGATTGACCGTTGATCATGCCGTAGTCCTGGTCAGCCAGTCCTTTGACCGCCATGATATCTACGTTGCGGCGAGCAGAGCACGGCATGCACCTATCCTCGTAATTGATAAAAGCGGCCTTGATCTTCAGATTCAGAACACTCGAGATTTATCAGATTCTTCACACGTCACTGATTTGGTAACTTCTGTCGAACGACGAACATGCCTGGCCAATTTCATATCGCGCTCTATGCCAAAGCAGTCAACGCTTGACTTGGCAGATTTCGAACGACGCAAGCTTGAATCAGTTCAGCAAGATCTGAAACGCGAAATAAGCAACGAGGTAACGCTTGAATACTAAGCCCACTTTTGACCGTCAAGTTGCTGCCAAGCTTAGTGTAGCTATCGATATGTCGATCCTCTTTAACGCTTTTGTAGAGCATTAATAATGAACGACTTGGTCAACCTTGCGACTGTAAATCTGCATCAGGCTGCAGTGATTCTGCACGCGCATCCAGAAACAGTACGGCTTAAGGCCAAAGCGGGTGAGATACCCGCTCGCAAAGTTGGAAAAAGCTGGATATTTTTAGAAGTCGCTTTGCAGAGCTATCTTATGGGACAATGGAGCCCGCGAGTTGTGCAAAGCGACGTGAAGGAGAAATCATGTCACTTTTCAAACGTAGTACAAGTCCGGCCTGGTATTTCAAACTCTACCCCCCTGGGGGCGGCAAACCAATACAAGGCAGCACTGGCACCACGGACAAAGGCAAAGCGCAAGAATTCCACGACCGCCTGAAGGCGGATCTGTGGGATCAGGCAAAACTTGGTCACAAACCACGTTATACCTGGAACGATGCCGTCATCCGTTTTGTCAGCGATAGGGAACATTCAGCCAGTCTGGAGACAGTTAAAATCCATCTGCGCTGGCTTGATCCTTATCTGGACAACCTTGAGCTTAGTAAGATTGACCGCGCCATGATCGATAAGATCGCCACGGCCAAGCGTGCCGAGTTCGTGATGACAAAGACCAAAGATGGCCCGATATCGACTGGACGTAAAGTCAAACCATCGACAGTGAACCGTGTTTTGGAAGTATTGTCATCAGTGTTAAATGCAGCAGTAGAATGGGAATGGCTCGATCGTATGCCGAAGGTTGCCATGCAAACCGAGCCGAGTAAGCGCATTCGGTGGATCACGCAGGATCAGGCAAAGCTGCTATTAACCGCATTGCCATCTCATCTGTCTGATTTGGCATTGTTCAGCCTGGAGACAGGACTTAGAAGAGCCAACGCTACAGGACTTCAGTACTCACAGGTAGATTTGAAGCGGAGGATGGCCTGGATTCACCCCGATCAAGCCAAAGCGCGCAAGGCGATTCCGGTGCCGCTGTCAGATGTAGCAATGGAAGTATTACGCCGACAGTGTTTTGCCAAGCGCAAACCTGAATTTACCGATTCAGTGTTTGTGTTTCGTGGTCAACCGGTACATCAGACTGGTACCAGGGCATGGAAAGAAGCACTAGCTAAAGTTGGTATCAGCGATTTTCGCTGGCACGATCTGCGGCACACCTGGGCCAGCTGGCATGTGCAACGAGGGACACCATTGCATGTTTTGAAAGAATTGGGTGGATGGGAGACAATGGAAATGGTACAACGCTACGCCCATTTATCGGCAGACCATCTTGCGCAGTGGGTACAATCGGTAAGTAATGACAGCTGCAATTTAGCTGCAGTGGAAGAACTAAAGAAAAAGGGCTAGTGTCGTTAAACACTAACCCTATTCTTTGATGCTGGTGCGGCTGGCAGGAATCGAACCCACGACCCCTTGGTTCGTAGCCAAGTACTCTATCCAGCTGAGCTACAGCCGCGAAAGGCCGAATTATAGCACTAGTTTTTGTTCGAATGAAAGCCTTAATTGATATTTCTTATGATTTGGCCGGATGCAGCGTGGTTAAGCCGCCCATGTACGGGTGCAGTGCTGCCGGAATCGTAACGCTGCCATCAGCCTGTTGGTGATTTTCCAATATCGCGACCAAGGTGCGCCCTACTGCCAGACCCGATCCGTTCAAGGTGTGCACGAACTCTGGTTTGCCTTGCGCGTTGCGAAAGCGCGCCTGCATGCGGCGGGCCTGGAAATCGTAAATATTCGACAACGAGGAAATTTCGCGATACGCATTTTGCGCTGGCAGCCAGACATTGATGTCGTAGGTTTTGCCGGAAGCGAATCCGATATCGCCGGTGCACAGTGCCATGACCTGATACGGCAAATCGAGTCTTTTCAGGATCACTTCGGCCTGCTGCACCATCTGCTCCAGGGTCTCGTCGGAATGCTCCGGATGAACGATTTGCACCAGCTCGACTTTATCGAATTGATGTTGGCGTATCATGCCGCGCGTGTCGCGTCCGTAACTGCCGGCTTCAGAACGAAAACAAGGTGTGTGTGCAGTGAGTTTGATCGGCAAACTGTCGAGTGCGACAATTTCATCGCGTACGATATTGGTCAGTGAAACTTCCGAGGTCGGAATCAGATACAGAGTTTCGCCGTCACCCTCTTGCCCGCCTTTTTTGACACTGAATAAATCGTCGGCGAATTTTGGTAATTGTCCGGTGCCGCGCATGGTGGCAGCGTTGACGATGTAGGGTGTATAGCATTCGGTGTAGCCGTGCTCGAGCGTATGCGTGTCGAGCATGAATTGCGCCAGCGCTCTGTGCAGACGGGCGATGCCGCCTTTGAGCATCATGAAGCGCGAACCGCTCAACTTGACGGCGCTGTCAAAATCCAGACCCAGGGCATTGCCAATATCGACGTGGTCGCGCACTTCGAAATCGAATGCGCGCGGTGTGCCAATACGGCGCACTTCAACATTGTTTTCTTCACTGTTGCCAACGGGCGTTGCGGCATTGGGCAGGTTTGGGATCACTTCGACAAAACGGGTCAAGTCATCCTGAATCTGCTCCAGGCGCGTGGTGGAACTTTTCAGTTCATCGGCGATGTTGTTGACCTGTTCCATCAACGCCGATGCATCTTCGCCCTTGCCTTTCATCATGCCGATCTGCTTGGACAGGCTGTTGCGCATGGCCTGCAATTCTTCACTGCGGGTCTGGCTCAGCTTGCGTTCGGCTTCCAGAGAGTTAAAGCCATCGACATCCAAAATGAATTTGCGCTGCGCCAGTCGGGCGGCGACGTTGGCGATGTCTTTACGGAGAAGTTGAATATCTATCATGGTGTTTCGTCGGTGGTGGTTGATCAGTGGAACGGGAAGCAGAATTGTAACTTAGCGGGCGCTTCTGGTCGACCACGCAAGGAAAAATGCCGTTATTTGCATAACGGCATGGGCAAGTTCAATGTAAAAACGACAGGCCTTACTTTCCGGCGCTGATGCTGCCAATGCCGTCGGCCAGTTTATTGATCGATTTCGGGTTGCCATAATAAGTCAGCGAGCCGACCCCGTGGACCACTGCATTCAGATGATTGGTGACATAAATTTCCACGCCACCGACACCATCAAAATCGACATCGGCATCTTCAGCCAACAGTTTTTTGGTATCGATCCCACCAACGCCGTTGCCCTTCAGGCGCAACCATTTGGTCTTTCCAGAAGCCTCCAGGCTGCCGACACCTTCGTAGGAAATATCGATCCGGTCGCCGTCGATATTTTTAAGAAGCACTTCGCCCACGCCTTTGCCTTTAAATAAACGCAGGCTGGGAACGGTAATCAGAATTTTATTGTCGCTTGAAAAAAAAACGTGGTGCTTTTCCTCCGGGCCGTTAATCATCAGTTCGCCATCGACCACGCGCAGCTTCAATTTCGCCATTTCTGCGTCTGGGCCTTTCAGGGCAACGGTTTGCGGACCACCGGCGACGATTTCAATATTAAACACGCCTTCGCTTTTTACGGCATTAAAGGCGGGGAACTGCAAAGTCTGATCTGCCTTCGCTATTGAACAAAACAGGAACAGTGCTACCAAAATTAAACGACCCATGATTTTCTCCCCTACTGGTTGATTTTAGATGACGCAGTGTAAAGAACGGCTTGAAATGTCTGACAGCAAATGCGACGAAATGCACGATTGAGGGTTTATATTGCTAATCCAGTGCTATTTTTTTGATTTTTTGGCGACCTGATCCAAAGCGCGCAAATGCGCCAGCTTGTCGGCGATCTTGATTTCCAGCCCGCGCGGCACGGGTTGATACCAGCCCGGTTCTGCGATGCCATCGGGTAAATAGCTTTCTCCGGCTGCATACGCTTCAGGTTCATCGTGGGCGTAACGATAGGCGTGACCGTAACCGAGTTCTTTCATCAGCTTGGTGGGCGCATTGCGCAGATGGACCGGCACCTCTCGCGATTTGTCTTGCTTGATGAATGCCATCGCCTGATTGAAAGCGTTATATCCGGCATTACTTTTGGCGGCCACGGCCAGATAAATCACCGCCTGCCCCAGTGCCAACTCGCCCTCGGGCGAGCCCAGCCGTTCATAGGTATTGGCAGCGTCATTGGCGATCTGCATGGCGCGCGGATCGGCGATCCCGATGTCTTCCCACGCCATGCGCACCACTCGACGCGCCAGATATTTGGGATCAGCACCGCCATCGAGCATCCGGCACAGCCAGTACAGCGCGGCATCGGGATTGGAGCCGCGCACTGATTTATGCAGGGCTGAAATCTGGTCGTAAAAGTTGTCGCCGCCTTTATCAAAGCGCCGCGCATTTAAGGTCAGCGCATTTTGTATAAAGTCCGGTGTGATTGCGGTGATGCCCGACGAGCTCGCCGCCGAGTTGGTTTGTTCGAGCAGATTCAACAGGCGCCGCGCATCGCCATCGGCATAACCGACCAGCGTGTCAATCGCTGCAGGATCAATGTCCAGATGCGACAAAACTTCAGTCTGGGCGCGCGTGACCAGTTGTTTTAATTCGGCTTCATTCAACGATTGCAAAACATAGACCTGCGCACGCGACAGCAGGGCCGAGTTGACTTCAAATGAGGGGTTCTCGGTCGTGGCACCGATAAAGGTAACCAGACCCGATTCAGCATAGGGCAACAAGGCATCCTGCTGCGATTTGTTGAACCGGTGAATTTCATCGACAAATAAAATGGTGTGCTTGCCCTGCGCCAGATTTTGTTCGGCCTGCTCCATCGCGGCACGGATGTCTTTGACGCCCGAGAACACTGCCGACAAGGCGATAAATTCGCAATCGAATGCCGTGGCAGTCAGGCGCGCCAGGGTGGTCTTGCCGACGCCCGGTGGTCCCCACAAGATCATCGAATGGGGCTTACCTGATTCAAAGGCCAGACGTAACGGTTTACCTGCGCCCAATAAATGACTTTGGCCGATCACCTGGTCCAGATTTTTCGGACGCAGGGCTTCGGCCAAAGGCGGGGTCGGTGTTACTTTGAACAGATCGCTCATGAATTAAATATGTCAGCTCCGACCGGCACGACAAATTTGAAGTGATCGGGTTTGAGCGCCGGGTTTCTTTCCATGTTCTGCAACAGGATGATAGTGGTTTTTCCGAAGCTGTCGCGCAAATCCATTTCACGCGGCACACCATTTTGCATGCCGATACTGATCAGGGTGAAGGTGCTGTCCTTATCTTTTGGCACGGCCTGCAACCACTCCATGGAATCCTTTTGCCCGACATCCTTGATGGTGAAATTCTTTTCCAGATCATTGCTGCCAAACAGTATCGCTGCGGGACTGGAACTCAATGCGGTGCCGAGCAATTTGGTGGTGACCTGATTTAAGTCTTTATCGTACATGTACAATTTTTCACCGTCGGCCTGCAGCAATTGATCATACGGTTTTTGATACAGCCAGATAAATTTGCCAGGGCGAGCAAATACAAACGTGCCGCTCGACTGATTGGACAGTTTGGTTTCGCCGTTGACGACTTTCATCTGCCGCTGGATAAAATCACCTTTTGCTGACTGGGTAGTGGCGACGAAGGCTTTGAATTGATCAATCCCGCCAGCACTTGCGCAACTGCTGACCAGCACACAGGCTGCGACCAGTGATTTCAACACCGCAGATTTTAAAACTGAATTCATTGTTTCCCTATTCCGGTGCCGAGGTTGGCACCAAGATTTCACGATTTCCATTGCTCTGCATTGTCGAGACGATGCCGCTCTGTTCCATTTGTTCGAGCAGGCGTGCTGCGCGGTTGTAACCGATCCGCAAATTGCGCTGCACCAGAGAGATTGAAGCGCGACGATTTTTCAACACGATGGCCACTGCGGAATCATACAGTTCGTCGGCTTCATTGCCGCTGGCCGGGTTGACACCATCAAGCGCCAGTTGCGCGCCATCTTCCGTGGTGCCGCCTTCCAGAATACCTTCGACATAATTCGGCGCGCCCTGTTTTTTCAGGAATTCGACCACGCGATGGACTTCTTCATCCGAGACAAACGCGCCGTGCACCCGTACTGGAAATCCGGTACCTGGCGGCATGTACAGCATGTCGCCCATACCAAGCAGGGCCTCGGCACCCATCTGATCCAAAATCGTGCGCGAATCGATTTTGCTGCTGACCTGGAACGCTATCCGGGTCGGGATGTTGGCTTTGATCAGACCGGTGATGACGTCTACCGACGGACGTTGCGTGGCGAGGATCAAATGCAATCCTGCAGCGCGGGCCTTCTGGGCAATACGGGCAATCAGCTCTTCAACTTTTTTACCGACCACCATCATCAGATCGGCCAGCTCATCAATGATGATCACGATGGTTGGCAATTCTTCCAGTGGTTCCGGCGCGTCCGGAGTCAGGCTGAATGGGTTCGGAATATGCTGTTCGTTACGGGCCGCTTCGGTGATCTTGTGGTTGTAACCGGCCAGATTCCGCACGCCCAGTTTGGACATCAGACGATAGCGGCGCTCCATCTCATTGACCGCCCAATTGAGCGCATGACCAGCCTGACGCATGTCGGTGACCACCGGAGCGAGCAAATGCGGGATGCCTTCATAGACCGACATCTCCAGCATTTTCGGATCAATCAAAATCATGCGAACCGATTTCGGATCTGACTTGTACAGCAGCGACAAGAGGGTTGCGTTAATGCCGACTGACTTACCGGAGCCGGTGGTACCGGCAACCAGCAAATGCGGCATCTTGGCCAGATCTGCCACCACCGGATTGCCGGCGATGTCTTTACCGAGTGCGATGGTCAATGAGGATGAGCTGTCGTTATACAGCTGCGAGCCGAGAATTTCTGTCAGGCGCACAATCTGGCGTTTCGGGTTAGGCAACTCCAATCCCATATAGGTTTTACCCGGGATGGTTTCCACCACCCGAATCGAGGTAATCGACAGGGAACGGGCCAGGTCGCGCGCCAGTCCGACAATCTGGCTGCCTTTGACACCGGTGGCCGGGTCGATTTCGTACCGGGTAATCACCGGTCCGGGGTAAGCGGCAACGACTTTGACATCGACACCAAAATCCGAGAGTTTTTTCTCGATCAGACGACTGGTAAATTCCAGGGTTTCGACACTGACGGTTTCCTGCACCGCTTTGGCTTCATCCAGCAAAGCCAGCGGAGGCAGGGGGTTATCACTCAATTCAGAAAACAGCGTCGCCTGCTTCTCTTTTTCCACGCGTTCGGAGCGCACCACGGCAACCACCTGCGGTTCAATCCGGATCGGCGCAGCTTCCTCATGCTTGGCACGCTCCTGCACCACCACCACTTCACGCTTGCTGGCCGCAACCTGCCCGACCAGTCGATCCTGACGTGCCGTGTATTTTTTGATGACCCAGTTAAGCGCCAGCTCCAGCGCGGTGCCGACCTGCTCCGCGACCGTCAGCCACGAAACCTGAAACAGCATACTGATGCCAAGGCCAATGAGCATCAGAAAAAACAGTGTCGCGCCGGTAAATCCGAGCAGACCATAGGCTGTTTTGCCAATCACTTCACCCAGTACACCACCCGGGGCGCGCGGCAAATGAAATTGGTAGGAATACATGCGCAGATATTCAATGCCCATGCTGCCAGCGAGCAGCAGCGCAAATCCCAGGCCGCGAAACCAGCCCATGTAGTGGTGTTCGGGTTCCCAGTTTTCCATATTGCCGAGTTGCCGGTAGGAGCGCAGGACGCTGATCACCAGCAACAGAAACCACCACCAGGCGGATTTGCCGAACACATACAGCAGCAGATCTGAACACCAGGCGCCAAACCGCCCGCCCCAGTTGGCAATATGATCAACCTGCGTAGATTGCGACCAGGCGGGGTCGTTCGATGAATAGCTCAGCAAAACCATGGCTAAAAAAGCGGTGACTGCCAATAAAATCAACCATCTCGCTTCACTTAACAACATCACCATGCGACCGGGCTTGCTGGGTGATTTGTCTTTTTCGGGGGATCTGGTGTAGGCGGCTTTGCTCATAAATACAGGGAGGAAATATTGTATCCAGTAAAATAATCTATAATCTTAATCCAAATTCATTAGCTGCCCCACTATTTACAACTGAATCGTCAAATTTCCTACAGGAATCAATTATGTCTACCCCTAAACACGCCAAAGTTCTCATCCTCGGCTCCGGTCCTGCAGGTTATAGCGCCGCCGTATACGCTGCCCGCGCCAATCTGAATCCGGTTTTAATCACCGGCGTTGAACAGGGCGGGCAATTGATGACGACCACCGACGTCGAAAACTGGCCTGCTGATCCGATGGGCGTGCAGGGTCCTGAATTGATGCAACGCTTCCAGCAACATGCCGAACGCTTTAATACCGAAATCATTTTTGACTACATCCATACTGCCAAACTCAATGAAAAACCTTTGCGTTTGATCGGCGACCAGGGCGAGTACACCTGTGATTCGCTGATTATCGCGACCGGTGCCTCAGCCCAATATCTGGGTTTACCGTCAGAGCAAGGTTTTATGGGTAAAGGCGTGTCGGCCTGCGCTACCTGTGACGGTTTCTTTTATCGCGGCAAGGAAGTGGCGGTAGTCGGTGGCGGCAATACCGCAGTTGAAGAAGCGTTGTATCTGTCGAATATCGCCAGCAAGGTGACGGTAGTCCATCGCCGCGACAAGTTTCGTGCCGAAGCGATTTTGATTGACCGCCTGATGGCCAAAGCAGCAGAAGGCAAGGTTGAAATCAAATGGAACCACACCCTGGATGAAGTGACGGGCGACGCCAGCGGCGTAACCGGTATCAACATCAAATCCGCCATCGACAATTCGATACAGGCAGTGCCCCTCCATGGCGTGTTTATTGCCATCGGGCATAAACCGAATACCTCGATTTTCGAAGGGCAGCTGGAGATGCACAACGGTTATATCAAAACCAAAACCGGCCTCGAAGGCATGGCAACCGCAACCAGTGTGCCGGGCGTGTTTGCGGCTGGTGACGTGCAGGATCATATCTATCGTCAGGCGATTACCAGCGCAGGGACCGGTTGCATGGCGGCGCTGGATGCGCAGCGCTATCTGGAAGGTTAATAGGCAGTCGTATGAAACGCGCACCGATTAAAGATCTGAATGAACTGGGCGGCTTGCGCAGTGCGCTCAAGCAGCGTGCTGAACAGGAAAAACTGGCGGAGCAACAGCGCCAGCTTGAACAGCGCGCTGCGGAAAAAAATGCCAATCTGTTCAAGCAAAACATCGGTGCAGTGACGCCAATCAAAACGCCAGACACCTACCTGCATCCGCGCCCGACAGTAACGACTGCCGCGGTCAAGAACAAGCCCAAAGAAATCACCAGCATGGCTGAGGCAATGCAGGACATCGAACAATGGTCGGACGATTTCCACGCCAGCCAGTTGGAAGAAGAAGACGGCTCCAGTTACGCCATCAAGGGCAGCAGTCCTGCGTTGCTTGATAAATTACGAAAAGGACAGTGGCCGGTGCAGGCTTTTTTGGATTTACATGGCATGCAGCGCGATCAGGCACGAACTGCGCTGGCTGACTTTTTGCGCCGCTCGAAACTGGCCAGACTGCGCAGCGTGTGCATCATTCATGGCAAGGGAATCCACTCGCGCGATACCGCAATTTTGCCGGGCAAAGTGCGCAGCTGGCTGACTCAGTCGGAACTGGTTCAGGCGTTCTGCCCTGCTTCAGCACAAGATGGCGGCGAAGGCGCACTGCAGGTACTGCTGCTTTCCAGTCAGACTGACGCCTGACGCTCCTCTACCAGCGCCAAAGCTTCCAGTAACAATTCCGGCTGCCCCAGGGACAACTTCTTTGAATCGGAAAGGCGCTGCCGAAACGAGCGCGCGCCAGGCATGCCGGTCATCAGACCCAGCATATGGCGAGTAATGTTATTGAGTTTCATTCCATGCTCAGTATGCAAATTCAATTGCATTCGCAAATAGGGGATCATCGATTCCAGCACCTCGCGACGCGACTTCACCGGAGCCTGATCCTGATAGTACCGGGCGTCAAACTCAGCCATCAGGTAGGGATGGTGATACGCCTCGCGACCCAGCATCACACCATCTACGTGCAGCAAATGCTGATCAATTTCAGTCACGGTTTTTACGCCGCCATTCAAGATGATTTCAAGATCGGGAAAATCTTTTTTCAGCTGATACGCGTAGTCGTATTTAAGCGGTGGAATTTCGCGATTTTCTTTGGGACTCAGACCCTTCAAGATCGCATTGCGTGCGTGAACGATAAAGGTCTTGCATCCGGCATCGGCAACCTCGCCCACAAAATCGCGCATGAATTGATAGGAATCGCTATCGTTAATACCGATCCGATGTTTGACAGTCACCTCAATCGACACGGCATCACACATCGCTTTGACGCAGTCAGCCACCAGGCGCGGCTCAGCCATTAAACAGGCACCAAACGATCCGCGCTGCACACGCTCAGAAGGACAGCCGCAATTCAGATTGATCTCATCATAGCCCCAGCTCTCGCCCAGCTTGGCGCATTGCGCCAGATCGCCTGGCTCGCTGCCCCCCAGCTGCAATGCCACAGGATGTTCGATCTCATCGAAATCCAGATGGCGCGGGACATCGCCATGCAGCAGCGCACCGGTGGTCACCATCTCGGTGTAGAGCCAGGTGTGTTTGGTAATGTGGCGGTGGAACTGGCGGCAATGGCGGTCCGTCCAATCCATCATGGGGGCGACCGAAACTGTTCGGCCTTTGTATTTTGTTGAACTCACTCTACATACCTTAACGAATCAATTCGCAATGTCCCATTGTATTCGCCATTACTCCGACGTGACATCATCACTATCCGGCTTCTCAGTGGTAGCTGGAGGCACGGGCAAATGATTGAAAATTTCCGCGTACAGAGCCGGCGCGGACTGCGCATAACCTTTCCAGTATTCGTAAGCACCGTTATATTGGTCACCAAATAATCGCTGAATTGTCAACAATACCTGAATTGCTTCGCCCGGCCGCTGATTATTCGCATACGCCAATGCAAGCCGACCCAAGACCGCGGGATGACCAAACCGCAATGAGATCTTCCCCAAAAAATCCAAATCTTCTTTTGGCATGCCCGGGCCAACAGCAATTTTTACGACGCGGAAATAATCGTAATAATTCGAGAAAAGCGTCCATTCCGGCATTTCAGTACTTCCAACCGGCGACTTCTTCCCTTCCTGCTGATACTTCAATGCGATGAAGCCATTCACGACTCGCATATAATCCCAGGAGGCACCTGCAACAACGACTGTCGATATAACGAAAATGACCATGACCCACCCGCGGCTTGGCTGGTAGGTTTCCCAGCCCAATTGCTCTGGATGCAGAGCACCAAGCAAGACACCAAACGGGAACAGCATAAAGCAGGACCATAAGGGAAATTCGACTGAACTGTGTATTGCGATTGCCAAAAAAATCAGGCTGGCAAAGCGCACATAGATATTGCTCCAACGTCGGACACAGGCAACATAAAACCAGTAAGCCATGCCGGCAAAAATGGCAACAGTGATTGGCCAACCAATTTCAGCGGTCAAATTCATCAGAATATTGTGGGCGTTGTCTGAATATTCGGTAGGACTGAAAAGGGTGCACAACAGAATCTGTTGCGGGCCGAATTGCGACCATCCGACGCCAATCCAAGGGTGCATTAGACTCATTTGCAAAGCCTGCCGCCACAAGATCAGCCGAACCGAGGTTTGCCCTGCCCGTTGCCCGACTGACTCGGTAGCAAAATCAAATAATGAAATAAAGTGGGGCAGGATATACACAAAGCCGATAAAGGCCAACACCAAAACTGGATACACAAATTTTGATATTCTTTGTGTTTGCGGTGGTTGATGCCAACAAAACACCAGATAAAGTGGCAGGATCAGCCATGCAATACGCGATTGCGTCAGTGCTAAACCCCACAACAAAAGCAGCGCGATAATCATTCCGGTTGCAGGATTAACTTTTCGCTTTAGATAGATCAGCCAGTTGGCAGCAAGTGAAAAAAGTAGGAGCAAGGCCAAGAGATTTGGCTGAGCCAGATTGGCGTAGGGTCGTGCTTTGTTTGAAGTCAAAAGCGGGAAGACGAATGGTCGCAACTGCAAATTCAACAGCTGCAAATGCTGCAAGACCACAGAAACCAACCCTGCCACGACAAAGGTAACTGCCAAAGTCGTGATCAAACTCTCAAGCCCATCTTCCTGCAGGGTTAATGTCGACCCCAATATTATGGCGGCGGCCAAACAAATCAAAACGAGAATTGGAAATACCATATCCATGGGATAAAGAATTGAGCCATAACTTATTTGGATGCAGATAGTGACAATTAAAATAACAGGGAGGATTACGATTTTCGGGACGCGCCAACTAACGCCAGGCAAACATGCCAAATAGCCCAAGGGCAGCATGATGCTGAGGGCAGCAAACAATTCCTGAAAATAGGTTCGAAACGGCGGGGTATGAATTGGGAAGGTAAAACTCAGAAACACAGCTAATGCATAAATCAATAAAGTGATTTTTATTTGTTTTTGATTGACCATGAAGTTTATTTTAGTTTTACAGAAGACCCTGAAATTACTCTTTTTCAACACTACCCGCAATTGCAACTCAAATTATCTCGATAATATCGCCGGTTTGTGTATTCACCGCGACAAACAAGATAAAGGTTTTGTAGGACAGGAATAAAAAACTCACCGGCAAGCCAGGATGACTCTTTTCATAACTTTCCAGCATTGTCTTGTGCTCAGCATCGATTTTTTTCCACTGCTGGCTGTTCTTGGCTGCCGCAATGACTTGTTTGCGCACGTCCGAGTACGGCACATAGAATTGGGGCAGATTCTGAATGCCCATGCCAGACAGGCCAGCAAAGGCGATATCATTTCTGACGCTTAAATCTTCTGGCTCCCTGGTGCCAACAAACTCAGGGCCCAGTATTGGCATATGCTTAAACTGTGCGGTTCCGACCTTGGACAGGTCTTTCTTTTCTATTTCGTTGGCTCTGACCATGTGAAAAACGTTTCCAGTGAAAACGATAAATACTGGTCGCGACGCGTAAACCGTCCACATTCCATAACAAATGAAACCGATCTGGAGGATCAGAATAATTGCCAGATCCAATTTCAATAATTTCTTTTTGATGTCGAAAATTATCAGAGTAATAAACGGTCCGACAATCACATCCACTGCGACAATAATTTTAAGTAAGGGGACGCCGGCAGATTTGCTGAAGAGCACGCCCGGGTACCATACTCTGCTAATTAACAGAAAAACCAATAAGAGAACAAAGACGCTTCCAAGCAAATGGATTAAAGAGGCTTTATATCTAGTCATTTTTAAACGATTAATAGGGTAGAAACAAAAAAAGCACGGAATACCGTGCTTTTTTTGTGAAACTAAATATTAGCAATAGCCAACTGTCAGGCAAGTAGAGCCTGAATTACTCCAGGTCAACAAAGCCGAAGCCGATGTACCTGCAACTGTTGGAGTCAGAGTATAGTTGGCACCGCCCAATGCTGTAGTGGCAACCGCAACGATCTGAGCAGCTGCGCCCAGTGTAACCGATGAAACGCTACTACCAGCTGTTGTTGTAGCAGCCAGATTTGCTGGAACGCCATTTGTTGCTGATGCGCTGCTGCTGCAAGCCGCCGCAAAAGTTGCCGCTGTAACGCTGTTGTTAGCTGCACACAATTCCACAGCCAATTTATATGGAGTCACTGCATTTACAACTTCAGAAAATTTTGCTTTATTTACATAAGTTTGGTACTGAGGCACCGCAATTGCTGCAAGAATACCGATAATTGCAATAACGATCATCAATTCGATCAGAGTAAAACCACTTTGTTTAGTTTGTGCGTTCATTACATTCTCCTCAAAAAGTAGAACAATTTCTACATGGTAACACTGTAAGCAATCATTATGCCAGCTTATAAAAATGCATTTTGATTGTTAAATGACAAAAAAAGCCAGCCTCGAATAAAAATAATGCCCAACAACAACAAAATTTGTCACTAAAACTCAACGCCGTATTGCTGCATGACAAATTTTGTCAAAACCACTTCTCAACATAATCCGACTGAAAGGCAGCCGCTTCCAGAGTTACTCCAAGTCACCAACGCGCTTGATGAGCTGGAACCCATCGAAGGCGTCAATATGTAATTTACGCCGCCCAATGCGCTGGTACTTGTTGACGTAATCTTACCGCTACCCGTACCTGAATCAGCCACAACACTTGCTACATAAGTCGTTGCAACTGTTGCATTCGGTGGCATACCATTCGTTCCCGGAACGCAGTTTGCGATTGTGCCACCGGCTGGTATTTGCAGCTGCACAATGCATACTTCCACACCAATTTTAAACGGCGTTGTCGCGGTCAAAACTTCTGAAAAATGCGCTTTTTTCACGAATGTCTGATATTGCGGTACTGCGATCGCCGCCAAAATACCAATAATAGCAATCACAATCATCAATTCAATCAGCGTGAACCCTTTATGATTTGCGGACATATTAAAACCCTTGGTTCAATTAATCACAAATTAACCAAAGCAAAAAATGAGCCATACAGCGGTTACGCAGCTGGATTGATCTTGGTCAGACCGTTACTCCAACACAAAAATAACTCGTTAAAACATGCCTTTGGGATTATCACTCAGCCTGGAACATTAACTGTGTGCCAGACATATCAATGATGTCGCCATGCTTCAATTCCCTGACTTTATTTCCAATTGCAGCCTCGTTGACCAGCGTTGGCTTTGCGCCCTCAACATGAGTCAGAAAATAATTGTTGTTAGTACGGGTAATCGTCGCAACCTGCACACCCGGCGAGCCCAATGTGGTTAACTCCTTACTTAATATAAGTTGCCTTCCTGCATTGCTTCCATTCATGACTTTCACAAAAGCATGCTTTATCGTCGTGGAAACCGTGCCGCTGATCTGGCCAGACCCTCCATGCAGCTTAGAATCCGCTTCAAACTTAATCAAGTATTTTGCTAAAGAAATGACATCACCATTTTGCAAAAAGTGACGCTTGACTGGCTGGCCATTAACCTGCGTGCCGTTGGTGCTGTTCAGATCCTCGAGATAACAATCATTCATTTGCATCTCAATAACCGCATGGTTACCGCTGATTGCCAGATGATTTAAAACGACGTCGTTATTAGGCCTGCGTCCAATAGTCAATTTAGGCTTGCTGATTGATATTTCCTGTAAGGTCGCGCCCTCAAGAGTCACGCTTATTTTTGCCATTGAAAAGCTCCCCGAATATATTAACTCGTTGTTTTATATTAAATTTTTGCTGGATGAGTCGGGCGTTAAAACAATTGTTTCAGGCCGGTGTTTTTAATGCTTTTTATTCTGAATAAAATCACTGAAATATTGTCGCGGCCACCCTCTTGATTGGCCTGACTGACAAATTCTGCGCACATACCCTGCAAAGTCAGTTCATCCTTTTGGAGGATTGCCTGCAATTTTTGCATGTTCAACATATCGGACAGGCCGTCGGAACAGAGCATATAGATGTCACCGACTTCAATTTGATGTAAATTTATCTCCACATCAACCGGGAAAGCCACACCAACTGCACGAGTTACCAAATTCTTAATATCCGAATACTGTGCTGACTCAGCACTAATCATGCCAGCATCAATTTGTTCCTGAACAACTGAGTGGTCCCGGGTGATTTGGCTTAACTTGCCTTTGCGATAACGGTAGGCGCGAGAATCACCGACATGCGCAACCACCAACATGTCGCGATAGCATAAAGACATGACCAGCGTTGTGCCCATGCCCATGAACTGAGGTTCATTGAGTGCGGTATTTAATATAGTGTTGTTGGCTAATTCGACTGCCTGCTCAACAATTTCCCGCAACTCGTTTGCCTGGTGGGGAATGAGCAGGGAAAGAAATCCGTTGATCTTGTCGTTGATGTAATCCTTGATTACTTTGATGGCAATTGCACTTGCCACTTCGCCAGCGTTATAGCCACCCATTCCATCCGCCAAAATCGCCATGGCACTCTCTGGGCAAATGGCAATCGCATCTTCGTTATGCAAACGCGTTAACCCGACATCAGTTTGAGCGGCATAGTCTATGCTGTCGCTATTAGTCATGAATACAGAATCTCAAAGTCTTACCAGGAATTTAAAGGGGTGAAATAGATTGGTAACTATAGCAAAGTTCGACAGGATATTGGTAAGTCAACGCTTTACAAACGTAACAAGATGACTCTTGGATTTGTTATTGGGTAAATTAGCTGGCAGATTTTACTATGCGCCGACATTGTCGGTGATTACCCACAAACATTTAAACAACAAATCAAGCAAAAATAACAGCCTGAAAAACACAATGGGAAGCATAAGCTTCCCATTGCGACCAACCATTCAAGAAACTTTACAGCATTGCCTGCAGCAATCGAGCCATTTCCGAAGGATTCTTGGTGGCTTTGATACCGCACTCTTCCATAATGTCGAGCTTGGCCTGAGCAGTATCTGCTCCACCAGAAATCAACGCGCCGGCATGGCCCATGCGTTTGCCTGGGGGGGCAGTAACACCGGCAATAAAGCATACGACAGGTTTTTTCATATTGTCGCGGATCCAATATGCGGCATTGGCTTCGTCCGGACCGCCAATTTCACCGATCATGATCACGGCATCGGTATCAGGATCATCATTGAACATTTTCATGATATCGATGTGCTTTAAGCCATTGATCGGATCGCCCCCGATACCAACTGCGGTGGATTGTCCCAAACCCAAGGCGGTCAATTGACCAACCGCTTCATAGGTGAGCGTACCAGAGCGGGACACAACACCGATACGACCTTTACGGTGAATATGACCTGGCATGATACCGATCTTGATTTCGTCCGGCGTGATCAAACCCGGGCAGTTTGGTCCCAGCAACAGGGTTTTGCTGCCAGCTTTGGCCATACGATCCTTGAGCATCATCATGTCGCGCACCGGAATACCTTCAGTGATGCAAATTGCCAGATCCAGCTCTGCCTCAACCGCTTCCCAGATCGCAGCAGCCGCTCCTGCTGGCGGAACGTAAATCACCGATACGTTCGCGCCGGTTGCCGCTTTTGCTTCGCCGACGTTGGCATAGATTGGTATGCCCTCAAAATCTTCGCCTGCTTTTTTAGGATTAACCCCGGCCACAAAACAGTTTTTTCCATTCGCATACTCGCGGCACATGCGCGTGTGAAATTGTCCGGTCTTGCCGGTGATACCTTGCGTAACTACTTTGGTGTCTTTGTTGATTAAGATTGACATAGTATTTCCTTATTATTGAGCTGCAGTGTGAGCGTATCCGGCAGCAGCAGCGACCACTTTTTGCGCAGCTTCTTCCATGGTGTCAGCGGAGATAATAGGCAAACCAGAATCGGCCAACATTTTCTTGCCGATTTCTTCATTCGTGCCCTTCATGCGCACAACCAATGGGACTTTCAAAGACACCGCTTTTGATGCGGTGATCACACCTTCGGCGATCACGTCGCAGCGCATAATTCCACCAAAAATATTGACCAGGATGGCGTTCAGTCCAGGATTTTTCAGCATGATCTTGAATGCTTCGGTCACCTTTTCAGCCGTCGCTCCACCGCCTACGTCGAGGAAGTTGGCCGGTTCGCCGCCGAACAATTTGATGGTGTCCATAGTAGCCATTGCCAGACCTGCGCCGTTTACCAGGCAACCGATATTGCCGTCCAGGGAAATGTAAGCCAGGTCAAATTTGGACGCTTCAATCTCAGCCGGATCTTCTTCGTCCAGGTCACGATACGCGACGATTTCTGGTTGGCGATATAAAGCATTGGCGTCAAAGTTGAACTTCGCGTCCAGAGCGATAATCTTGCCCGAACCGGTAACGATCAATGGGTTAATTTCAGCCAATGATGCATCGGTTTCCATAAACGCTTTGTACAGGCCTTGTAACTGCACGCGCGCATCGGCGATTGAGCCTTCCGGCACACCAATTTTGCGCGAAATATCATCCGCTTCGGCGTCTTGCAGACCGGCAGTCGGATCGATCGCGATATGATGAATTTTTTCAGGATGGGAAGCGGCGACTTCTTCAATATCCATCCCGCCTTCGCTCGACGCCATCAGCACAACGCGCTGACTGATGCGATCCGTGACCATACTTACGTACAATTCTTTTTTGATGTCGGCGCCTTCTTCAATCAGCAGGCGGCGCACTTTTTGACCTTCTGGTCCGGTTTGGTGTGTAACCAGTTGCATACCCAGGATCGCGGTTGCATATTCTTTGACCTGTTCCAGCGTTTTGGCAACTTTTACGCCGCCGCCTTTACCGCGGCCACCGGCGTGAATCTGTGCTTTTACAACCCAGACCGGTCCACCTAACGTTTCAGCCGCTTTGACAGCGTCCTCAACGGTCAGACACGGAATGCCGCGTGGTACAGTTACGCCATATTTACGGAGAATTTCTTTGCCCTGATACTCATGGATTTTCATGCGATTTCCCTTCGAACTCTCTAATACAAAATTAAAATAACCCGATTTACAAATTCATTTTCGAATAACCAAAATCTGGCCCGACTGATACTAATTTTTTGCATTTAAATTCAATAAACTCATCTTGCTCACATTGCTTCTGCACGAATTAACTATAGGTGTTAATTCGGTCTAAATACGAGTAGTCCCGGATTTATTTTCTCCACCGGCACACTTCCATGTGCGAACGCGCACGCCAGCAACGATCGCATAGCTGCAATCAACTGTAGAGTGGGGGATGGAATTGGACAGAGCATTGAAAAAGGTTGGGCTATTCTAAGCTGGTATGACATGCAAAATTCAAAAAGCCGCATGACGTCGTGAGCGCAGTTTCTACGCAAACAGCCGCTTTTGCGGCACTGCAAAATATTGCAGGAGTTTAGCACAGCTAAGGGGGAACTCAGCTTCTCCGGACACAAATTGAATCCGCCGAGCTGTAAAAACTCGGGGTTTTTAATGATTTATAACGATATCTTGTAAAAAGATGCATATTTTGAAGCGCCGAACCAAACCAGAACCGCCCTAGTCCAGATCATCCGGCACATCATCACACCCAGACATTGCCGCTCTGATAGCCTTGCCTGAAAAGCCGCGCTGGGCTAAATAACGGATCTGCCTGGCGCGTTGCTCGCGAAGATCGGGTTCAGTTGCTGAGCAATCGGCCGAATCTCCAAAAGGTAATTCCGTAGTTCTTCCAAATTTTTTCTGCCAAACGGCACAGGCCCTGGCTACCTCGGACTCGGCCAGTTCAACCTTGCTGTGCGCCAGAAGTTCAGAGTCCAGACCATGCGTTTGCAACTCTGCCAGGATCCGATGATTGCCGTAACTTTCCGAGCGGCGCCGAATCAATGATTCAGAAAACCGCTCGCATGACAGGAATCGACTTTTTTCCAATGCATCCAATAGCTCGTCAACATTGTCACCCTCTTCTGCGTAACGCATCAGCTTGCGTTTTAACTCAAGCCGACTGTGCTCACGCAAAGACAGGAAGCGCAGCGCCCTATTCTTTAGACTGAGCTTTGCTTGCTTTGCTTGCATTTTCTTCTACTGCCGCTGCTTTTTCAGTCAATGCCGCCGCTTTTTCCGCTGCCGCTACTTCAGCTTTCGTCATTTTCGGTTCTACAACGACTGGCAATTCCCGCACGCCAAGGTGCTTGCGAACCTTGTTTTCAATTTCACGGGCCAGCGCCGGACGTTCTTGCAAATAGGTCCGTGCGTTGTCTTTACCCTGGCCAATCCGTTCACCGTTGTAGCTATACCATGCACCGGCTTTTTCCACGATCTTGGCGTCCGAACCCAGGTCCAGAATTTCACCTTCCCGTGACGTGCCTTCGCCGTACATGATGTCAAAGTGCGCTTCTTTGAACGGTGGCGCGACCTTGTTTTTGACAACTTTTACTTTGGTTTCATTACCGATTACTTCATCGCCGGATTTGATACCGCCAACGCGACGGATATCCAAACGCACCGATGCGTAAAACTTCAATGCGTTACCACCGGTCGTGGTTTCCGGATTACCAAACATGACGCCAATTTTCATGCGGATCTGGTTAATAAAGATAACCAGCGTGTTGGTACGATTGATCGTGCCAGTCAGTTTGCGTAAGGCCTGGGACATCAGACGCGCTTGCAGACCAGGCAGGGATGCGCCCATGTCGCCTTCAATTTCGGCTTTTGGTGTCAGCGCAGCAACCGAGTCAATTACCACCAGATCGATACTGCCGGACCGGACCAAAGCATCAACGATCTCCAAGGCCTGTTCACCGGTATCTGGCTGAGAGATCAGCAAGTCAGACAAATTGACGTCCAGCTTCTGGGCATAGCCAACATCAAGCGCATGTTCCGCATCGATAAACGCGCAGGTGCCGCCCAGTTTTTGCATCTCGGCGATAACCTGCAGCGCCAGTGTTGTTTTGCCTGACGATTCCGGGCCGTAAATCTCTACCACCCGACCGCGCGGCAATCCGCCCACACCGAGTGCAATATCCAATCCCAGGGAACCGGTTGAAACGACTGCGACTTCTTCGACAACTTCGCCGTCAGCCATGCGCATGACTGAACCCTTGCCGAATTGTTTTTCAATTTGTGCTAAAGCGGCAGCGAGTGCCTTGGCTTTTTCTGCAGTAGGGAGTGGTTTTTTGTCGTCCATGATATCTTTCAGCAAGTAGTGAGAATTTGATCGGGATGGTTTTCGGCACTTTGCAGACCGTTTTTTCGATAAAACGTATTCTACTGTAATTTTAGAGCACTGTATAAAAAAACAGTTAAATTACTGAAAATTTGCAAAATCGTTGCTTCAATCCCGAATTTAACGCCAATATGACCGTTTTTATTGGCAAACGACCAATCTTAATGGTTGCGATAGTAATAACATGCATAGCACAAGGCAATGCCAACCAGATACATCAGCCAGGTTTGCGGCACCACGTAGGGATACAGCATCAGAGCGACACCAAGCCATTTGACGTGCTGGCGTGAGGTTTTTTTCCCGTACCGGTAGGCCACGAAGCCAATCATGCTGAACAGTATCGCGCCAATAATATAGGCAGGGCTTGGCAGCGTGAATCCTAAAGACTCGAGGGTTGCTAATTCATCCATGGGAAAATTTGGTTTCAATGTGGTGACGCGGATGATAGTACAAGAAAACAGGACGTGCCAAGGTCAGCGGGTTGATTTGTCGATAAATCGGCATTGCAAGAAAAAAATAAGCGCCAAAACTGGCGCTTATTTTTGGTGATGCGCTCGAATTTAAATAACCTGAGTTTGCGCTTCATCCCCGGCCCGCGCACGAATTTCACCGATCTGCCAGACCTGTTCGCCAGCCGCAGTTAATTGCGCCATCGCGGCAGCAGCGTTTTCTTTTGCGACAATCACCACCATGCCGATACCGCAGTTAAACACGCGATGCATCTCGGCGTCAGCCACATTACCGTGTTGCTGCAACCAGGTGAACAAGGGTGGCATGGTCCATTTGGAGTGATCGAGAATCGCAGTCAAATTTGCACCGAGTACGCGCGGCACATTTTCCACCAGGCCACCACCGGTGATATGCGCCATGCCTTTTACTTCCAGGGCTTCAATCAGCGCCAGCAATGGTTTAACGTATATTCTTGTCGGCGCCATCAACACGTCCGCCAATTTCTTGCCGTGGAAGTCACCGTTCAAATCTGGTTGCGCTACCTCGATAATTTTACGAACCAGAGAATAGCCATTCGAATGTGCGCCTGACGAAGCCAGACCCAACACCACATCGCCGGGCACAATTTTTGAGCCGTCAATAATTTTTGATTTTTCGACTGCGCCGACCGCAAAACCTGCCATGTCATATTCACCGTCCGGATACATCGACGGCATTTCGGCTGTCTCACCACCGATCAATGCGCAACCGGCCTGCTCACATCCCTGCGCGATGCCTTTGATGACATCTGCAGCCGCGGCGACGTTCAGTTTGCCGCAGGCGAAGTAGTCCAGAAAAAATAACGGTTCAGCGCCCTGCACCAAAATATCGTTCACACTCATGGCGACCAGATCGATGCCAACAGTGTCATGGCGATTCAGGTGAAATGCCAATTTCAATTTCGTCCCTACGCCATCGGTACCAGCGACCAGTACCGGCTCTTTAAACTTTTTGCTGACTTCAAACAATGCGCCAAATCCACCTATCCCTGCCAATACACCTTCGCGCATCGTACGTTTTGCAAATGGTTTAATGACATCGATTAAAGCGTCACCTGCGTCAATATCAACGCCGGCATCGCGGTAGGAAAGGGAAACTTTAGAGGGTGTAGTCATGATATCTGGCTAAGTATTTAGGGAGGATGCAGTAAAAATAGAAGTAATGCAGTTCTATCGGGTAAAATTCGATCTTTTGATTCAGCCCTACAAACCCGTGCATCAATAAAAGTCAGCATTTTAACCTAAAACGCTCTCTGTAGAACCCTAAAATTCTCATCCCACCAAGGCTATGAACTTTACTAAAGAACAATTTCAATCCGCAATCTGGCTACTGGTAGGTATCGCATTAGTCATGCTGCTGGTGATCTTAGGTCCAGTTCTCATGCCCTTCGTCGTCGGTGCAATTCTGGCCTACTCGCTCAATCCTCTGGTCGATCGTTTGTGTCGTATCAAAATCGGAAAATGGGTGATACCCAGAGCCATCGCCGTTTTCATTGCCATGATCGCGCTGCTGTCCAGTATCCTGGCATTGATTTTGGTGGTGCTGCCTGTGGTCGAAAATGAAGTGCCGTTGTTGCAGGACCAGATTCCCAAATTTCTGGACCAACTCCACGACTATGTCGAACCGAAACTGCTCGCCTACAACATCCACGTTCAACTCGACAGCGCCGGCATCAAAAAAATATTGTCGCAACAATTATCAGAGAGCAGCGAAAAAATTACGACGGCCGCACTGTCTTCAATCCGGGTTGGCGGAACTGCCATATTGGGAATTCTCGCCAATGTGCTCCTGATTCCGATGGTGCTGTTCTATTTACTGCTCGACTGGCACGCGATTACCGAACGATTCCATCTGGCGATTCCACGCAAATGGGCCAGCAAAACCACGGACATCCTGCAAGAGACAGATGAGTTACTTGCGCAATATTTGCGTGGTCAATTGTTGGTCATGCTGGTGCTGGCAGGATATTATTCGAGCGCCCTGACCCTGGCCGGATTTTCTGTGGCCCTGCCGGTCGGCATCCTGACTGGATTACTGGTATTTATTCCGTATATCGGTTTTGGCTTTGGTTTGTGTCTGGCGCTGATCGGCGCAGTTCTCCAGCCTGATCCGCTGCACGGTTTAGTCATGGTGGCCATCATTTATGGCATTGGTCAGGTCATTGAAGGTTTTTACCTGACACCGCGCCTGGTTGGAGAGCGCATCGGCTTGCCACCGCTGGCCGTCATTTTTGCCTTGCTGGCATTCGGGCAGTTGTTTGGCTTCATCGGTATCTTGCTGGCCTTACCGGCTGCTGCCATTACCTCGGTCGCCTATAAACATTTGCGCAACCTCTACTATCGAAGTCGTTTTTATACAAACACATGAAACAGTTGCTGTTGAAATTGGATGAGGCGCGTCCGCAAACTTTGGAATCGTTCGTGATCGGTCACAACCCCGAACTGGTTGAGCTATTACGATTATTTATTCAGCGCCGGCCGGGAAGTTTCGGCGAGCGGGCAGCGTATATGTGGGGCGCAGCCGGCGTCGGAAAATCTCATCTGTTGCATGCCATCGAAGCCGACGCAACGGCGCGTTATATCAATGCCGAGTCGTCGATCAATGCATTTGACTTCACGCCTGAAGTAACCATGTATTTGCTCGACGATTGCCAAAACTTCGATGATCAACAGCAGATCGCCGCATTCAATTTATTTAATCAGGTCAAAGAACAGCACTGTTTTTTTATTGCGACTGGCACCTTACCACCAGCCTTGCTGACAGTGCGCGAGGATTTTCGTACCAGACTGGGCTGGGGCCTGATATACCAACTGCAAGGCCTGACCGATTCAGACAAGATAGCCGCATTGGAGCGGTTCGCTGTGACCCAAGGCGTCACTGTTCCTGATGGCGTTTTACCCTACCTGATTACTCACTATCGACGCGACATGTCTTCGCTGTCCCAAATTTTGAACGCATTAATTAATCACTCTCTCGAAATCAAACGTCCCATCACTCTGCCATTCGTGCGCGAAGTGATGCTTGAACAAAAGGTCGCCAATGCAAAATGAGTCAGCAAGCCATGCACGCATCGCTATTTTTGATTTGGACCACACGCTGTTGCCAATCGATTCTGATTATGAGTGGGGACAATTCCTGTGCAAGATCGGCGCGGTGGATCGCGGATATTTTGAGCTGTGCAACAAGGAGTACTTCGCACAGTATCAGGCTGGCACCCTGAACGCCACCGAATATCTGGAATTTGCGTTAAACACATTAACGCCGTTCTCCGCCAAACAACTGGCTGACATGCATGCACAATTCATGCGCGAGGTGATTCGACCGGCTATCACACCGGCCGCAAATCAGCTGCTGGCGCTCCACAAGAACGATCTGTTGTTAATGATTACAGCGACCAATCGTTTCGTGACCGGACCGATAGCCAAGGCATTTGGATTTGAACATCTGATTGCAGCGCAACCGGAATTTTCCCCGGAAGGACTCATAACAGGTAAACTGGTCGGCACGCCAACCTCAGGAACAGGCAAGGTTGACCATCTGATGAAGTGGCTGCAGCAGCAAGATAAAACATTAAGCAGTTTTGAACGCAGCTATTTTTATAGCGATTCACACAATGACATCCCGTTGCTGGACATTGTCAGCCACCCGATTGCAACTAACCCAGACGAAAAATTAACAGCATATGCACAACGGCATGGCTGGCCAATTTTAAAGTTATTTAAATAACCAACAATGATCAAGCAACTTATCAAAAAAATTTTTGGCGGTGGCCAGACAAAGCCGGCAAAACAGGCTGTCGCCAAACTTAAAACGCTGTCCGTCAAGGAGCATGGCATTGACCCGAAGCTCGTTTCAAGCAATGCCATCCGCGTCACCAGTACTTTGCAGGATGCAGGATATAAAGCATTCATCGTCGGCGGTGCGGTGCGCGATCTGCTACTCGGCGTGCAGCCCAAAGATTTTGACATTGCCACCAATGCCACCCCTGATCAGGTCAAGCGTCTGTTCAGACGTGCATTTATTATCGGCAAACGATTCCAGATCGTGCATGTCATGTTCGGTTCCGATTTAATCGAAGTGACAACCTTCCGCGGAACTTCGATGGATGACTCACCCAAAGATGAATTTGGTCGTGTGCTCAGAGACAATACCTTCGGCGAGCAGCACGAAGACGCGACCCGCCGCGACTTCACCATCAATGCCATGTATTACGATCCGGCCGATCAGACCGTGCTGGATTACCACGGCGGCATGGCTGACATTCGCAAAAAAACCTTGCGCATTATTGGCCAGCCTGAAGCGCGGTATCGTGAAGATCCGGTGCGCATGTTGCGCGTGGTGCGGTTTGCCGCCAAGCTTGGATTTGAAATCGCCCCCTCGTCGCGCGAACCAATCGCCGTGATGGCAACCTTGATCGACAATGTCCCGACTGCGCGTGTGTTTGATGAAATGCTCAAGCTGCTCACCAGCGGACATGCTCTGGCCTGCCTGAAACAGTTGCGCCAGGAAGGCTTGCATCACGGTTTATTGCCCCTGTTGGACGTAGTGCTGGAACAGCCACTGGGCGCAAAATTTGTGACGCTGGCGTTAAACAATACTGACGAGCGAGTCAAACAGGGTAAAACCGTATCACCCGGATTTTTATTTGCGGCCCTGCTCTGGCATCAGGTGTTGGAAAAATGGCAGGCCTATCAGGCCTCCGGGGAATACCCTATTCCGGCCCTGCATCTGGCAGCAGATGAAGTATTGCAGACCCAAACCGAATCACTGGCATTGCAACGGCGGATTGGTTCAGACATGCGTGATATCTGGGCGATGCAGCCACGGTTTGAGCGCCGGGTTGGCAAGTCGCCTTATAAATTAATCGAGCATCCGCGCTTTCGGGCCGGGCTGGATTTTTTGGTGTTGCGTGCTGCATCGGGTGAAATTGAACAGGAACTGGCAGATTGGTGGAGCAATTTTTTTGCAGGCGACTTCGCGGATCGTGAGGCGCTGTTGGCGACCAAGCCGCAACGGACAGCATCCAAATCAACGACAGGGAATACTGCAAGCAAACCCCAGGTAAAAAAGATTGGGGCAGAATCGGCCAGCGTAATTGCTGAATCTGACAGTACCTCCATGGCCCCCAAGAAGCGTCGACGCCGTCCCAAAAAACCTGTTGCCGGCAGTGAATAGGGTGATGCAGCCAGGCGAGCACATCGCCTATATAGGTTTGGGGGCAAATTTGGATGACCCCGAGAAATCGATTCAAATGGCGATTTCCGAACTGGATGCACTGCCGCTTTCAATAATTAATCGCAAATCCAGCCTTTACCAGACTGCGCCGCTCGACGCCGGAGGTGACGACTACATTAATGCCGTCGTCGAATTACATACCAGGCTGACACCACCCGAACTGCTCAATTCGCTGCAACAGATTGAAAGTCGTCATGGTCGCGTGCGGTCTTATCAAAATGCGCCGCGCATTCTGGATTGCGACATTCTTCTCTACGATGATGAAACCATCCACTCCCCTACTTTAATAATCCCCCATCCACGAATGCATGAACGCGCATTTGTTTTGGTACCTCTGATTGAAATTGCGCCAGAAATCCATATCCCTGACAGAGGCACTGCCCAAACATTGCTGATCGGCGTTCAAGATCAGGCAATCCAAAAGTTATCTAAATCAATTTAAATTAATGCTATTAGTTGGTGATCAAACGACACCGTGCTGTACCCAGGCATGACAGGCGGTTAAAACCGACTGACAAGTGGAATATTATGTTTCCGTGGGTTAATGTAAAGTTCTGTTAGATGGTGGACAGTCACCACTCCAAGGACATGTCATTAAAACAAACCAGGAACTTAATATGTCATCTAGTGTGCCCCGTCCCGGATATATGCCGCTCATCAGCAGTTTCAGAGCAGCAGGGTTCACAATGGTTGAATTACTGGTGGCGCTGGTCATCGTTTTGGTTCTGGCACGAATCGCAATCCCCCAATTCAATACTGCCATTCAGATCCAGCAAACAGGCTCTGAAATAAATAATTTAAAAAACGATATTGATTTCGCGCGCTCGGAAGCGATTAAGGAAGGGCAGACGGTCAGTTTGTGCATTTCGTCAAATGGAACAAGCTGCGCCGGTACTGCATGGAATAACGGTTGGATCATCTTTTCAAATCCGTCAGGTGGCACAGGATTTGGCGCCGGGTCGGTGGTACTCCGGGCGCAATCTGCATTTGCAAGCAGTGACACGATTGTCACAAATCCAATTAAATCCACTCTCAGTTTCAACCAGGATGGATTTGCCGTCGGACTGGCATCAGGTACCGGATTGATCTTTAAAATTCACAATGCAAGTAGCAACAATCAGGCAGTTCGTTGTATCTGGCTTAATCTGATTGGACCACCGCTTATTCAGATCTATGGCCAGGCAGCATCTTCTACCGCACAAGGTACTAACACATGTTCATGAAACCACATCAAATAAAACCCCAATCTGGCGTCAGTCTGATTGAGGTGCTGATTTCACTGCTGGTAATCGCAGTCGGCGTTCTTGGAATGGCAAAAATGCAGGCTCTGGCCGTTTCAAGCACGCAGACTTCAGGCGCCCGAGCATTGATAGCACTTCAGGCCAACAGCCTGGCTGCGTTGATGCATAGTGATAAAGGTTTCTGGCAAGTGAAGACAGGAACGCCAAATTGCGCCGCTGCCTCTTGTACCTTGAGTGGCACCAGCACGACAATATTTGGCACGGTTCCAACAGCCTGTTCATTTACGAGCCTGTGTCTGCCGGGCCCCATGGTGGCTTACGACATTAACAATTGGATGAACAGTATAAATTCGTTCATACCTACCTACTCAGCAAATATCAACTGCTCCGGAGGCGGCACTGCCAGCCCGGTCAATTGCGCGATTTCCATCAGTTGGTTTGAAAAGCAGCAGGGCGGCAGCGTAACTACTGCCACAGTGGCACAAACAACTCCGTCCGTTAAGCAAACTTACTTTTTATATGTGCAACCATGAGTAACGTCAATCTGAACCAGCAAATACATCGTCTTGGCGACTCAAGACGCGTGCGTCAAAGTGGCTTTAGCCTGATAGAGCTGATGGTCGCCGTCGTCATTGGTTTGTTTATTACCTTGGGCTTGACGCAAATGTTCGTCAACATGTACAGCACATCCCAATCGCAAAATAATTTGTATGAGTATCAGGAAAATCAGCGTCAGGGAATTGTCTTGCTGATGCACTCTGCTCAGTTGGCCGGCTACTACGCGAGCACACCAAGTGCGACGGTTTCTGCGTCAACCATTCTTGTAGCACAAACCAATTCCGGAGACGGTACAACGTTTGTCGCTGGAGCCGGCATCGTTGGAAAGAAAGGTTATCCAGCAACCGGTACCGATTCGATTGATATCTATTATCAGACGTCTGGAGCGGACAACATCATCAACTGTCAGGGCGGGGTAGCAACTGTACCAACTTTGGTTATCAACAGTTTCTACATTAATTCAAGCAATCAGTTGGTATGCACCGTAACCTTGCCGCCTGCCGCTCCTTCTACCCCATTGGTACTGGCCAACAACGTAGGAAGTATGACGATCAGTTATGGGATCGACAAAATAAGCGCTGGCACGACCGATGCCCTGCTCGACGCCACGGCGGTCCAGACGAACGTAATGTGGCCAAGTGTGCGGGCCATTCAAGTCACCTTGAATTTTTGTACGGGAAATATTGTGAATTCAGCCTCGACAGCATGCAGCGCCACAAGTCCGTGGGTTCAAACTATCAACTTAATGTCAAAATCATGAAGACCAATTTACAACATCGATATCCGGCGCAAAAAGTCTTCACTGCACAACGTGGGATAGCTCTGATCGCCAGTCTGATCATCATGGTTTTGATGACGATCATTGGATTGAGTATTTTACGCGGCAATAATTTATTTGAGCGAGTCTCTGGCAATACCCGCGAAAAACAACGGGCTTTTCAGAGTGCACAAGACGCATTGCTGTTTGGAGAATGGTGGTTAAACAGCGGTGTCAGCGTGACCAATGTTGCCTGCAGCACTTCCGCGGCGCTCACTGCTTTGGCAGTGTGCACGACTGATCCCGGAACGAGCGTTAGTGCAATCAAAGCGTTGCAGGTCTACTCTGGGTACAGTCCACAAAATATGACTGTCTCTGCAGGTGGGGGATTAGCCAGTTCCGGTGACGTGAAATACACCCAGACACCTGGCATCTATATCAATTGCATCGCACCCTGTGGCGCACCCCTTCCCTCAGGACAGACTCTGTTCAGAGTGACTGCAATTGGATACGGAGGAACGGGCGGTACCAACGGGGCTGTTGCGATTGTTCAAAGTGTCTATGCGTTGGGCGGAAGCTCGAATCCAATATCATCATTCGGTTTATAAAGTTTGCAGATTTACGGATCTGAAATAAGACAGTCGATTATAAAAATCAGGAGTTACTTAACATGAACAAGTACATTATTCGCATGGTAGTCTGCATAGGGGCTTCAGCCCTTCTGCCCCTGACAGCGCACGCTCAAAAAGTTGTGTCTGAAAACTTTAACGGCACCGCTGTCACAAATCAGTGGATCGCTCTGAATGGCGCCTGTATGACTGCTAGTACCCTGTACACCGACTCAACGTCGCTGGCGACGCTTACAGATACATCAAGCGGGAACTTCGGACAAATTCCAGGATGTGCCGCGAAAGCTGGTGGGGGTGCCAGTGCCGGTAATGTGTACTACAAAAATATTGGATCGAATTTGGTCGGCGGATATCTGGGAGCCCATTTACCGGATAGTAAAGACCAAGGGGTGTTACGCCTGACCAACGGCGCCGATTCTTCCATGTCATCAGGTAACGGCAATAACCAAACTGGCGCGATAATTTCGGCGCTGGCATTTCCCAGTTCACAGGGATTACATATCACGTTCAATACCTTCACCTGGGGCGGCAATGCGTATAGTGGCCCTTATTCCGCGCAATCGGGCGCTGACGGTATGGCTTTTTTCCTGCTGGATGCAGCAAAAATCGATCCTCAGGATACAGAAAACATAATTCCAAATTTTCCGACAGCGAAGAAAGATGGAAAAACGGTATTTAAAGTCACAAGTACTGGATCATATGGTGGATCACTTGGGTATGACTGTGCTTCCAACAAATATTCGGCTTCCAACCCAATTGCAGGAGATGGATTTGCTCACGCCTACCTTGGCCTGGGTATTGATGAATACGGCAACTTTGCCAACAAAGGAGATAACGGAAATGCCAACGATGTTAACTCACCTGGCACTTTGCCTAACGCCATTTCAATACGCGGTGCAGGAAACATCACAGCGAACCGATTCCCGAATGCCAACACCTTAGGTCCGATAACTACGGCAAAATATGTCTGCCAGTTTGGCTACTACACAACTTCGGCAACCAGCTCAGTACCTGTGACGACGGCAACAATCAGCGGTTCACACGCTCTTAATGACGTGATTTCTGCAACGGCCAATGCAGCTGCGCCCGACACAGATGGCACAGCTACTGTCACCTGGGTTTCGCAAGTGTACAGTTCATCCAGTTCCCAAACCACCACCGGGACTTATCCTGTCACGGGCGTATTTGACTACCCCTTGATGGCAGTTAAATGTCTCAGTCCAGGTACAACAGCAACAAGCGGCTGCAAGAAAAATCCGGTAACCAATCCTCTATATAACCAGGAATACGCTTCAGCACCGCAGCGTCACGCCGCTATCCCTATTTCATACACGCTCGATTTAACCAGTGCCGGGTTATTAAGTATCAGCTATGCGTATAATGGCGGATTGAGCTCAAACATCATGGTGAATGTTCCAATCACCGGAACAAATAAAACCGGAAGCATCTTCAACGGTAATTTGCCCGACTACTTCTTGTTTGGCTTTTCAAGCGGTACAGGCGGCGGCAGTAACAATCATGAAATCAGCTGTTTCAAAGCCAGCCAGATTGTCCAGTCATCGAGCTCTTCCGGGGGTAACGTTCCACAAAATACCCAAATTAAAAATGGCCAAGGCGATCAGATTTATCTGGCCTCTTTTAATCCGTTATTCTGGACCGGCTCACTGACTGCATCACCACTGTATGTAGATACAATTACCGGAGCAGTTTCTGTCCAGACGGCGACCTGGGATGCCAGTTGCGTCTTGACTGGCGGAGTCTGTGATACGACAGGAAAAAAAGTAACTCAACAATCGAACAGAGCGATCGCAACCTGGAATAACACTACGAAGACCGGCATACCGTTCCAATACGCCTCACTCTCAACCACGCAAAAAGCTGAATTCGATTGCGGATCAACCACTTCTCCAGTATTTGGTCAGCCAAATTCAACTTGCGACACATTAGGACCAGATCGAGTAAGTTACGTGCGCGGCACACTCGGTGCGACCACAATTACAGCGGATTCATTCCGTACCCGACGCAGCCTGTTAGGTGACATTGTCAATTCGAGTCCGATCTGGTTAGGTCCGCCGTTGTCACCGTACGGCAATCAATTCAAAGATATGATTCACACGACGGCACAAGATCCCGTTCCGGAACAGGCAACCTACGGTTCGTTTGCAACGACACTGGCCAATGCCAATACTGCAGGTAGATTAAATATGGTCTATGTTGGGGGAAATGACGGGATGATTCATGGCTTTGCCGCAGGAACCGGGACACCACCAATATTTGATCCGACATACAACACCGGTGTAGAAGTCATGGCATTTATTCCAAGTCTGGCAACAGATACCTTACATAACCTCGTCTACAGCAATGGTGGCGATCTGGATTTTACCGGGATCAATTACGCGCACAACGACTACGTTGACGCAACCCCAGGTACTGGCGATTTATACTACGGCAATAATTGGCATACCTGGCTGGTGGGAGGCCTCGGCGGCGGTGGTAATGCCGGGGGTGTTATCGGTGCGACCCTGGATACGGGCGCAAACATTGTGAATGACACAGCCACCAATGGCCTGGGTGAAATCTACGCAATCGATATTACCAACCCAACATACCCAACTTCAAGTTCGGCAACGGGAATGACGGACGCATCAGCAGCAACTGCAGTGATGGGTGACTGGAATACCAATACCATCACCTGCATTAATGTGGCTAACTGCGGCGCCTATATGGGAAGTTCTTATGGCACGCCGGTAGTGCGCCGTCTGCACAGCGGAAACTGGGCAATTATCTTTGGCAACGGAATCCATAGCGCAAACGGAACTGCCGGTATTTTTGTAATTGAAATCGTCAACAGCTCCACGTCAACCTGCTCAACATGCACGCTTACGCCACCGACGTATAAAGTGAACTACTACGACACCGGCGTCGGCGCATTAACAATGGGTTCAGGAGCTACGGCGAAAACATACAATAATGGAATTACGTATGTAACCCCGGTCGACCTTGATGGAGACCATATTGTTGACTACGTATATGCAGGAGATCTGCTGGGTAATGTGTGGAGATTTGACCTGACCAGTAATTTGAATACAAGTTGGGGCAGCCCGGTCAGCATTTTCAACGCGTCTACTTCTTCAGTATTGGCTCCAATAACCTCGGCCGTTACAGTGAACTCGTTTAGTTACAACGGTTCCTATGCGGTCCTGATCGACTTTGGAACTGGCAGAGAAGTACCGCAAACTTTGACCAGCGGTATAGGATTCACCGCCGCAGCACAGACTCTGTATGGCATTTGGGACTGGAATATGGGTGCCTGGAACGCACTCAATTCCAAGCAATATTATTCACTCACGAATGGCCCAAGTGGCGGCATCACGACGAGCAACTTAACCGTCCAGACTTTATCAGCAAAAATCTCTTTAAGTCCTGACACTACCATCAACTCCAGCGGTGCATCATTCGGCTATACGAACAGCAATAACCTGGTTTGTTTCTCTTTCGTCGCAGGCTGTACTGGCTCGCCCAGCACAAGTTATGGGTGGTATCTGAATCTGCCAAACCAGCAGGAACAGATTATTTATAATCCCGTGGTAGAGGACGGCACATTCTTTGTAAATAGCGTGATTCCGGGGGACCTTGAAGGTGCTACCGCTTCATGTGTGGCGGCAAAAGCCGGAGGATATGTCTACGCAATCAATGCGGCGACAGGCGGCTCGACAGCAAATATATTTGGTCCTTCCACAGGATACAATGCCGGCAACCTCGCAGCAGTCCAAATCAATGGTGTTGGTACACCTTACTTTGTTACCTCAGTTGACGCAAACGGCAAGGTTATTACATCCATGATTACGCAAACTCAATCCGGCATTCCAAACATACAGGCCGTTAATGTAAATATCAATTCCGGCAACTCTTCCCGCCTCACCTGGCTGGAATTACGTTGAATTTAATGTTCGACTTTTGAATAGACTATTATGAAAAATATCGCTCAACCAAGAAACATCGAGCCCAAGTCAATCCAGTCTGGTTTCACTTTGATTGAACTGATGGTGGTGTTGATCATCTTGGCAATTATTGTGGCAGTCGCAATACCTGCATATACCTCAAATGTTCTGACCTCACACCGGTCTGACGCAAAGACCGGCTTACTGGATTTGGCTACCCGTGAAGAAAAATTCTTCAGCATCAACAATAGCTATGGAAATTTGAGCGATATTTACGCAGGGACTGCAACGAGTGTGACGTCACTGGCGACTCAATCTGGAGGTACCGCTTACTATAATCTGAGTGTGACCCCTACTGCGCCAAGTTCATCTGCCGCAGCGTCATATACTGCAAGCGCCACGCCACAAGGAGGGCAAACCGCAGATACTGCCTGCGGCACGTTCACGATTACGAATACTGGTGCAACGAGCGTATCTGGTACAGGAACAAATTGCTGGTAACAAAACAACAGCAATATTAATGGTTTTAACGTAGTGTCCTCGGTTCGTTTATTCCCCAGCTCAGGCTGGGGAATAAACATTTTTCTGCAGCACCCTCTCCCCCATCAAGATTCAAACTAAAGCATTTTCCCCGCAAAGCTATTACACTGGCCGTACTTTTTAACTGCCGCTTCAATCTCCCCAAAAATTATGGCTACCTATTTACAAGAATCCAATCGAAAAAATGTGACCGTCCCTGGCTTGGCAGCGATCAAGATGCAGGGCCAAAAAATCGTCATGCTGACCTGCTACGATGCCAGCTTCGCGTCGTTGATGGACCGCTGCGGCGTCGATGTTTTATTAATTGGTGATTCGCTCGGCATGGTCTGCCAGGGACATCAATCTACCCTGCCGGTTGGCATCGCCGACATTGCCTACCACACAGCCAGCGTGGCGCGCGGCAATCAGCGTGCGCTGGTGGTGGCTGATATGCCATTTGGCAGCTACTCGACACCGGAATCAGCGATGCACAATGCCGTGCAATTGATCCAGGCCGGCGCGCAAATGGTGAAACTGGAAGGCGGTAACTGGTTGGTGCCAACGATCAAATTTCTGACTGAGCGCGCCGTGCCGGTGTGCGCGCACCTTGGCCTGACCCCGCAATCGATACATCAGATGGGTGGCTACAAAGTGCAGGGCAAATCGGTTGAAGCGGCGGATCTGTTGAAAGAAGACGCGCTGGCCGTGCAGGCTGCCGGGGCAAGTCTGCTGGTACTGGAAGCGATACCGCGTGATCTGGCGCAACAACTTACTGACAGCCTGGCGATCCCGACCATCGGGATCGGCGCGGGACCTGACTGTTCCGGCCAGGTGCTGGTGATGCACGATTTACTCGGTGTATTCCCGGGCAAAAAAGCGCGCTTTGTGAAAAATTTCATGGAAGGCCAAACCAGTATTGATGCGGCCGTGCTCGCCTATGTCGCAGCAGTCAAAGATGGCAGCTTTCCGGCCGCCGAGCATTGTTTCTGACGCTGACAATTACCGACTTTTGATTAACGGCTTTTCATATTGAGCCAGGCTCTCGGCCAGATTGACCGACAACATCTCGGCGTGATTGATGTTCATGCCCAGATCACTGAGCAAACCATCCTGCAGACCATACACCCAGCCGTGTATGGTGAGCTCTTGACCACGGTCCCAGGCATCGCGCACGATGGTGGTCTGACACAGATTGACTACCTGCTCAATCACATTTAATTCACACAGGCGGTTTTGACGAACATGATCGGCCAATGCCTCGCCCAGATACCGTTCATGTTTTTGATGGACATCCTGCACGTGACGCAACCAGTTATCAGCCAGGCCGATGCGAGTGCGTTTCAATGCTGCATCCACACCGGAACAGCCGTAGTGGCCGCAGACGATCACGTGTTTGACCTTCAGCACATCGACCGCGAACTGCAATACCGACAGACAGTTCAAATCGGTGTGGACCACAACATTGGCCACATTTCTGTGCACGAATAATTCACCCGGCAGCAAACCCAATAATTCATTGGCCGACACACGACTGTCGGAACAACCTATCCACATGTATTCAGGTGTTTGCTGTGATGCCAGGGTGCTGAAGAAATCGGGGTCGATTGATTTGATTTGTGCAGCCCAGTCGCGATTGTTCTGAAATAATTGTTCTGGCGACAAGCCACGTGCTGTTTTTCGTGCTGCTGTACTATTCATTGCATTCCTTCACCGATCAGATTGGCGCTATTGTATACTACGGCCATGAAATTTCCCCTCTGCCGACCGAACTGCGGTGCCTGCTGCATCGCCCCGTCCATCTCTTCCCCGATACGTGGTATGCCCGATGGCAAACCGGCAGGCGTTAGATGTATACAGCTCGACGAAACCCTGCGTTGCAAAATTTTTGACAGTCCGGACCGCCCTGCCGTGTGCGCCGGATTGCAACCGTCGGGCGAAATGTGCGGCGATACGCGTCAATACGCAATCAGCTGGTTGACCGCGTTAGAGTTGGCGACTTGCCCTTTGTGATATCTGGAATGGACCTGCAGGAATGAATCAAGACGCAACAAATCAAAAACCAGTCAATCAACAGGCACTGGCATTACTCCAAAGCGTGTTTGGTTATCCCGCATTCCGTGGTTCTCAGGCTGAGATCATTGATCACGTCGTCAACGGCGGTGATGCACTCGTCTTGATGCCAACCGGCGGCGGCAAATCCCTGTGCTATCAACTGCCGGCCATGCTGCGCAACGGCGTCGGCGTAGTGGTCTCACCGCTGATCGCGCTGATGCAGGATCAGGTCGATGCGCTCGCCGAAGTTGGCGTCAGAGCGGCATTCATCAACTCAACGCAAACTTTCCAGCAGGCGCTGGCGATCGAACAAAAGATGCGCATGGGCGAACTGGACCTGGTCTATGTCGCGCCCGAACGGCTGCTCACCCAACGCTGTCTGGAATTGCTGGAAGTGTGCCCGATATCGTTGTTTGCGATTGATGAAGCACATTGCGTCTCACAGTGGGGCCATGACTTCCGGCCGGAATACATCAAACTCTCGGTATTGCACGAACGTTTCCCGCAAGTGCCGCGTATTGCCCTGACCGCCACCGCCGATCAGGCGACCCGGGCTGAAATCATCACCCGTCTCCAGCTCGAAAACGCGATGCAGTTTGTGTCATCGTTTGATCGTCCCAACATTCGCTACCGCATCGTCGAGAAAGCCAACGGGCGGCATCAGCTGCTCGATTTCCTGCAGGCCGAACACAGCCAGGATGCCGGCATTGTGTATTGCCTGTCGCGTAAAAAAGTCGAAGAGACGGCCGAGTTTTTAAACGAACACGGCATCACTGCCCTGCCCTACCACGCCGGTCTGGATACCAAGATTCGCACCAAAAATCAGGCGCGTTTTTTGCGCGAAGACAGCATCGTCATGGTTGCAACCATTGCCTTCGGAATGGGCATCGACAAACCGGATGTGCGCTTCGTTGCCCATCTGGATCTACCCAAAAGTATTGAGGGCTATTATCAGGAAACCGGACGGGCCGGACGCGATGGCGCACCGGCCAATGCCTGGATGGCGTACGGACTGCAGGACGTGGTTCAGCAACGGCGCATGATTGATGAATCCGAAGCCGATGAAAATTACAAGCGACTGCAAAGTGGCAAGCTCGATGCCATGCTGGCGCTGTGTGAGACCATCCATTGTCGCCGTCAGCATTTGCTCAGCTATTTCGGGCAGCACGACACAAGCAAGGCCTGCGGCAACTGCGATGTCTGCCTCAACCCTCCGAGTGCCTTTGATGCCAGCATCGTCACCCAGCAACTGCTGTCAGCGATTTATCGGGTCGATCAACGTTTTGCTGCAGGCCACGTCATTGATGTCTTGCGCGGCGTCGACAGCGAGCGTATCCAGCAATGGCGCCACAACAAGCTGTCCACATTCGGCATCGGTGCCGAACGAAGTGAAGCAGAGTGGCGTGCGATTTTACGTCAGGCGATTGCACAAGGTTATGTCAGCGTGGACTATGAATCATACAACGCACTGAAACTGACCGAGACTGCGCGCGCCGTGCTGAAAGGTGAGATTTCGGTACAGATGCGGCGCTATGAAAAACCGCAAAAACCCGCCAAGCAAAAACGCGGTGTCAGCAAAGGTTATATCGAGACCGACCTGTCCGCAGACGCGCAGCATCTGTTCGAGAAACTGCGCGGCTGGCGCATGGAAACGGCGCGCTTACACAATGTTCCCGCGTATGTTATTTTCCATGACAGTACGCTGCGCGACATCGCCAAAGCGCATCCCAATTCTCTGTCTGACCTGCGCGGCGTGAGCGGCGTTGGCGAAAAAAAATTGGCCACCTATGGTGAGCAGATTGTGGAATTGGTCAATTCCATATAAATCCTGTTCGCTGCTGAGCCGGCCAAACAAAACGTTCGCACCCCTTTCACTGCCGCTCGGTATTTCTACCAGCATCATTTTTTAATGATCAGAGTATGGTCTGGTTTCCTTTCATTTTTGAGGAGACTACCAATGAGTTCCAATTCGGCTTTCTTTTTCAACTTTCTATTTTTATTCAAATCGAAGTACGTGACTATGCGTATCGGACCAGCTGCAATCGACCAACCCGGCATCTATCACGCAATAGACATTGGGCCTGAAGAGCCGCGACAGGTGCCAACCCTCCTGACTAAATGCATACGTTGTGGAACCGAAGTCTTGCCAAGCATTTTTGTCAAGATCGGTAGCGCGTTTTTTGCTGGCATCGGCACTTCACCATTCTATGTACAGTATTTCGCTCCCGGCTTTGCTGTGCTGTCCGCCAGTACCATCTTGAGTGCAATCAATGCAAAGATGAACAGGAGTTGCGATAGACGCTTTTGCCTTGAAATGACTGCGGCATTACTTTCCTATGCTGTTGGATTGGGCGGGTCGATTTTGTACCACGAGGCAGTTTATCCGTGGGACTAAATGAGAAACAATATGTTGTTTGGCGCTTTGATTTTTAATTTACGAAGGAGTAATCATGGTTTGTCTAGTGACACAAAAATACGGCAATGCTACCAACATTCAGTTGGAAGATTTTGCACAGGAAAGTACCACATCACCAAAAAGTTCAATGCCCAAGGGACCTCAAGAATTATGTCAGGTCACGAAATGTAAAACTAACGATAAAGATCAATACCTGCGTAGCGGGATGATGTTCGGCATCGGGTTCGGCATACTCTTTATTCCCGGGTGTGCCTTGGTAGGAATGGGGGTAATGCTATTTGCAGCAGGCCGGTATTTGAAGGGCATGTATGACGGGGCAAAGAACTTGCATGGGCCTGAAAAAGATAAATATCTTGACGATTCAAGCAAACACTTCATGACCGGGATATTTTTCCCCATCACATTTCCGATTATGTGGCTCCGAGGTCAAAAGATTTTTGAAGGAACTACTGTCGAAAATCAGGTACCGAAAAAGTGTTTGGCCGAGATCAAGCCTGTTCAAAACAACAAACACGATTTAGTAGAAGTAGATCTGGAGGAAACAACAACCAAGGTCGGCGATCAACAGGAATGAATCCAATCCGCACTGGTTGCCTGTAATGCGCCAGGGCGCAACACTTGGCAATGATCGCAGTGTTTGCCAAGCGCAGCGTAGTTCACCAGCTTGAGTGAATCAACAATGATGAAACACGCTGCGTCCTGTTCACCGGTTGATGTTCAGCGTTTAAATCTGGCCTCAGCCACGCGATCAGCAACCACACTGGTCGACAAACCTTCTCGGGCAGCACGTTCAAATACTTCCGTCAGCGTACCGCCAATCTGGCGCACATGGGCTTCGACATCGGATTCAGGCTTATTCAGATATTCGTAGCACACCTTGATAATGCCACCGGCGTTGATGACAAAATCCGGAACGTACAACACACCTTTATCGCGCAGTTGATCACCAATATCGGCGGTCGCCAGCTGATTGTTTGCGCCACCGGCGATGATGCGTGCCTTGATGCGTGGCAGTGTTGTCGGATTCAATGTGGCACCCAATGCGCAGGGTGCATAGATGTCCGCCTGTACATCGTAAATGTCATCTACCGACACGACTTGCGCCCCAAACTCAGCGCGGGCCCGTTCGACCACTGCAGCATCAATATCAGCGACAATCAGTTTTGCACCGGCAGCATGTAGACGACGCGCATAGTCGTAACCCACATGTCCCAAACCCTGCACGGCAACCACCAAGCCTTCCATGCTGTCGCGTTTCAAATGGTATTTCACCGCCGCTTCGGCACCAACAAAACATCCCAGGGCGGTAAACGGTGATGGATCACCACTGGCCCCCAGCCCTGCCACATACCTGGTTTTGTTAGCGACATTGGCCATATCAGCCGGACTGGTTCCGATATCTTCGGCAGTGACATAACGACCGCCCAGACGCTCCAGGGCTTCACCCAGGGCTTCGAACAAGGCTGGCGTTTTATCTGTCTTGGGATTGCCGATGATCACACTCTTGCCTCCGCCAATCGGCAAACCGGCCACCGCATTTTTATAAGTCATGCCGCGTGACAGTCGCAACACGTCATTGATTGCAGCGCTTTCATTGGCATAATTCCACATGCGACACCCGCCCATGGCCGGGCCTAGATTCGTGTTGTGGACAGCGATGATGGCTTTGAGGCCAGACTTCGGCTCGAAGGCGAAAACCACTTGTTCGTGATCGTCGAAATTGGGTTCATTAAAGACAAATGCAGTCATGACAGTAGCTCCGTGCAGTGCGCGCATGCCCATTCTGATAAGAATCGGTTTAACACATTGCTGACAGTGGATTAGTGGGGAAGTCGTTTTTGATTCGGTCTCGTGGCCTGGTCCCGGTTCGGGGGCCTGCCTCGCTACGGCCGTTCGATTGTGTCGAACGTCGCGCGATTATAGAGAATTGGCTCTGGAAACTCAAATAAAGTTAGTAATGTCTCAACTTAAACCGAACGCGGTGAGAGCAGCTGTTTTGACAGCAGTCTCAACAGCAACTCAGGAAGTTTCATCTTTTTTTGGGTGGGCAGGCCTGGCGGGGCGGGCGTTCTTGATGTGGATGGTCTGCTCATCAAACTGCTGCGGATTCTTGCCGGTAAACCCTTTATAAAATTGCTGGATTTCGAGCATATCCTTTTCAATATCGCCGCTTGGATAAAACAAATGGGCCACGCCGCCGACCTTGTCCTTATAGTCCATGAATCCCAACAAGATTGGCACTTGCGCGCCCTGCGCAATATAGTAAAAACCGGTTTTCCAATGACTGACCTTATCACGCGTTCCTTCGGGCGGGACGATTACCGTCAGCCGATCAGTGCGATTGAAGGCATCAATCGTGGCTTGCACCAGATTGGCGGATTTGGCGCGGTCAACCGGAATGCCTCCCAGCCACAGCATCACGCGGCCAAGAACCGGAGGAAACAGGCTGCGCTTGCCCATCCAGTACACGCGCAGGCGCAAGGCAAAACAAACCATCAGCGTGAACGGAAAGTCCCAATTACTGGTATGCGGCGCAGCGATCAGCACATATTTCTTGATGTTTGGCGCCTGGCCTTGCACCCGCCAGCCCAGCAATCGGAGCATGCCAAGCGAAAACCAGCGCATGATGGTGTTGATGATGGGGGTATCAAAGATGGTGTGTTGCATGACCCTGATTTGCCTTAACTCGAAGCATTAACCTGCAAAGGCCTGAATTATAGGTGCAGTCGGCCACAAGTTACAGGAAGAAGTGCAGCCCAGAAACAAAAAAAGGGGCGAAGCCCCTTGGTGGAATTGCGCATTGAGATCACTTGCGTGGCAAGACCTTCTGATATTGTTGCTGATCGAACCACTGCCTGATCATATATTCTTCATACGGAAATGGTTTGGTATTGACGCCCAGCAGTTGTGGGGAACGCGACAGGAAAGTCGGGTCTTTCAGATCTACCGTGTCTTGTTTGACCAGCACATTTTTACTGTCCATCAGCTTGTATTCAAAGGTGATCGCAGGCCTGTAACCGCTTTCGATTTTTCGCAATGGCTGCCCGTTCGGCCTCGGCCTGACCTCGCCTGCCAAGTCCAGATCGGTTACGGTAATCTGCCAGTGATAGTTTTCTGGCAGTTCCCTGGCCAGCTCGGCGAAAATATTGTCAAAACTCTTGAATAGGTGGGCCTCAAATTTGTCCTTGTCCTGGTCAGCAGGATCAATATCGGTGAATTTCGCCGGGTCTTGCCATTTCACGCTAACGTCAGCCGCAAACGCGGGTACAGTGAACAGACCAACCGTCAATGCCAAGATCATTACTGTTAAGTTTTTTACCATTTTATGTATCTCCCAAAAATGTAATTGAAAAATAGTAAGGTCCTCTCACTCCTTTCACCTGCCAAATTGTTTCGACCGGTAAATCCGTATTTCTACCAAATTCGATAATCCTACCCCCATTCATCCGGAAATTCATCAGTTCATCCCATAGATTCCACAGTTTGTCGCATAGATTCCATTGCAAAAATCGATTTCACTATACTTGCGGCAGTTTTTAAAATTCGTCTGTCCGACCACCCATTGTTAGCAATTTAAGTTGCCGGTTATCACCTATACTTGCGGCATTCTATTTACCAAGCTTGGAGAATCACTATGTTGCGCCATTCCATTTCTACGTTATTGCTGGCTTCCACAATCGCATTTGCGCTTTCCGTGAGTTTAAGCGCCTGCAATAATGCTGCGTCCAAAGCAGATAAAAATGCGACGGCCACCGAGACATTGCAGATCGCACCCGAGGATCTGACCAAACTGCACAGCAATGCCTTTGCGTCCGGCCCGTCGATTACCGGCGCGATTCAGCCCGAAAAGAAAGCTGACCTGCGCGCTGAAATCTCTTCGGTGGTACTGCAGGTGTTGAAGGAAAATGGCGAGAAGGTAAAAAAAGGGGACCTGCTGGTACGCCTCGACGATACCTCGATTCGCGACAGCCTCAATTCAGCGCTGGAATCAGAACGTGCCGCGTCACAGGCACTGGATCAGGCACAACGCCAATATGAACGCCTGAAGACTTTGCGGTCTTCCGGCATGGCCTCTGCGCAAGGGGTTGAAGATGCCGAAGTCAAACGCAATACCAATCAGAGTGATTTGTCCGCAGCCAAAACCCGTACCGTGCAGGCGCGCCAGCAATTGCAGCGCACCGAAATTCGTGCACCGTTTGACGGCATTATCAGTGAGCGCAAAGTATCCAATGGTGACACTGCCCAGATCGGTAAGGAACTGGTGAAAGTGATCGATCCATCCAGTATGCGTTTTGAAGGACAGGTCTCGGCTGACTCAGTTGGTCAAATTAAAGTCGGACAGACTGTCAATTTCAGAATCAATGGTTATCCAGGTCAGTCGTTTAATGGCACGGTCAAACGCATCAACCCGGAAGCCAATGCCATTACCCGTCAGGTTGAAGTCCTGGTCAGTTTTGCCGACAACAAGTTACCGCTGGTGTCAGGTCTGTACGCAGAGGGGCAGATCGAATCGGGCAGCATTGCCGCGCTGATGGTTCCTGATTTGGCAGTCGTGCGCAATGGCGACAAGACGTCGGTCTGGAGAGTGAAAGATAACGCAGTTCACAAGGTTGAGATTGCGCTGGGGGCGCGCGATCAGCGTCGTGGCGATTTTGTTGTCACCGGCGGACTGGCTGAAGGTGACCTGATTTTACGCAGCCCGAGCACGACATTAAAGGACGGTCAGAAAGTTGATCTGTCAAACAAGCCAGCCGCCAAGGCGGCAGCAGCTGAAACCAAAACTGACACTAAAACTGACACTAAAACTGACACTAAGGGAAAATAATCATGTTCCTCTCCGACTTCAGTATCAAGCGCCCCGTCGCGACCGTCGTCATCATTTTGATGCTGATGTGTCTGGGATTGTTGGCGTTGAAAAAATTGCGTGTCAATCAGATTCCTGACGTGCAGGAGCCCGTGATCGTAATTAGCATTCCCTACCCGGGTGCCTCACCGGAATCAGTGGAACGCGAGATCATCAACCGCCTGGAAAAACCGCTGCAAAGCATCACCGGTATCGATCAGATGCGCTCCACTTCTGCCGAGGGTAATGCAACGATCGTGATGATCTACAAATTCGGTAAAAACATGGTCGAAGCGGGCGATGAAATTCGCAATGCGATCGCTACGGTGCGCTATAAAATGCCGGTTGAAATGCGCGAGCCGATCCTGCAGCGCTTCGATCCTTCCGACCAGCCCATCATGGAATTGGCATTATCCTCCGACACCCAATCCCATACCGAAATTTCGCGACTGGCCGAAGATCAGCTTGCCGATAAATTCAGAGGTATTGATGGCGTTGCCACCGTCTCGGTCAACGGATCATTACGTCGCGAACTGAGTATCTTGCTGCAGGCAGAAAAGCTGCGCGAATATAATGTCTCTGTCACCGACATCGTCAACGCGATCCGCAACCAGAATACCAATGCGCCGGTCGGCAAAGTGCGTGGCACGCTGGAAGAACAAAGTATTCGTCTGGTAGGCCGGATCGAATCCCCGGCCGAATTCGAACAAATCGTGATCAAACATAATGGTGACCAGCTGGTGCGACTGGCGCAGGTTGCCACCATCGCCGACGGCTACGCAGAAGCAGACAGCTACAGCCTGCGCAACGGCCATCCCAACGTCGGCTTGTCGATCACCCGGGCCCACAACGCCAGCACAGTCTCGATCGCCCAGAAAATCCGTGACATGGTCACCGAAATCAACAAGACCCTGCCGGCCGGAACGGCGATGGTGATCACCGACGATGGCGGCAAGGACGCGCAGGACAATCTCGACAACGTGATCGATTCACTGATCTTCGGTGCAGTACTGACCATCTTCGTGGTGTACATCTTCCTCAATTCATGGCGCTCCACGCTGATCACTGCATTGAGCCTGCCGACCTCAGCAATTGCCGCGTTTATCGCCGTCTGGTTATGCGGATTCACCCTTAACTTCATGACCCTGCTCGGCCTGTCGCTGGCAATCGGAGTCTTGATTGACGATGCGATTGTGGTGCGCGAAAACATTGTGCGCCACATGGAAATGGGTAAAGACCGCCGCACGGCGTCCTCGGAAGGCACGCGCGAAATCGGGATGGCGGTCGCCTCCACCACGTTTTCGATCATCGCCGTATTTATTCCTGTCGCGTTCATGCAGGGTGGTGCCGGTGAGTGGTTCAGACCATTCGCATTGACGGTCGCAACATCCGTTTTGGTCAGCCTGTTTATTTCCTTCACACTCGACCCGATGTTATCGGCTTACTGGGGCGATCCAATCGGTCACCATCTGCAGGCCAAAACCGGAATCAGTCTGGTTCTGCAAAAATTCAATCATTGGTTCGACCACCAGGCCGACCGCTATGCCAACGTGATCGCCTGGGCTTTGCATCACCGCCGGTCCATGGCCGTGATTGCCGGGCTCAGCCTGATCGCCGCAATCGGTTTGCAGGTTAAATTCGGTGGCTCGGAATTTTTGCCGGCACAAGATGGCGGATCAGTCATCATCAATATCCGCACGCCGTCCAGTTCCAGCCTCGAATTCAATCGCAGCAAAGTTGAACGAGCTGCCGAACTGGCACGGACTCTGAAAGAAACTGTGGCAACCAACAGCACCGTCAATGCCAGCGGTGGCCGGGTGTATGTTGATATCGGTAAAAGCACCAATCGGAAGCGCTCGGCAAAACAGATCGCCGCCGAAATGCGGGTCTTGATGACCCGGCTGGTTGGTGCTGAATATGTGGTGCAGGACGATGCCAACAATGGCGGACAAAAACCGGTGCAACTGCGCTTTTACGGTTCCGATTCACGCAAGCTGGCGCAGATCACCAACGATTTTATGGAGAAGCTGCGCCACGTTCCAGGTGCTGTCGATGTTGGCCTGTCGGAGCAGGAACCGAAGGACGAATTGCAGATTGAACTGAACCGCGGCCTGGCCAATTCTTTGGGTATTTCAGTCGGTGATGCAGCGCAGGCCTTGCGGGTTGCCTTCGCCGGTGTTGAAGTCGGTGACTGGGTCGATCCAACGGGCCTGACTCGCGACGTCGCCGTGCGTTTGCAACCGAGCGACCGGCTTAGCGCAGAAAACATCGAACACTTGCCGATTGCCGTCACTGGCAGCAATGCCATGGTGCCACTCGACCAGATCGCCAGCATCAAAATGAGCAAAGGTCCGGCCAAAATCGAACACAATGATGGCAAGCGCATGATTACTGTTTCAGCCAACGTCGAAGGCCGGTCGGCTGGCGAAGTCAATGGCGACGCGATCAAGCTGGCCAAGGCAATCGACTACCCGGACGGATTCGGCCTTCAATTGGGCGGAGATGCCCGGGAACAGGCCGAGTTGTTTTCCGAGATGGTGATCGCTCTGCTAATGGGTATCGGTTTGATGTATTTCATTCTGGTGATTCAGTTCAGTTCCTTCACTGCACCGGTCGCGGTGATGATGTCCCTGCCTTTAAGTCTGATCGGCGTGGTGCTGGCCTTGCTGGCCACTGGCGGCACGATCAATCTGATGAGCCTGATCGGCGTGATCATGCTGATGGGTCTGGTCGCCAAGAACGCGATCCTGCTGCTGGACTGTGCCCGCAAACATGAAGCCGAAGGACATGCCCGTGAAGAATCGCTGATGTACGCCGGTCGCAAACGTCTGCGTCCGATTCTGATGACCACCTTCGCCCTGATCGCCGGGATGACACCAGTCGCTCTGGCACTCGGTGAAGGCGGCGAATTCTACCGTCCACTGGCCATTGCGATTATCGGCGGCACGATCACCTCAACGATCCTGACCTTGCTGGTCGTGCCAACCTTCTACGACAGTATCGAAATTTCCCGTGATCGCCTGATCGCCAAGCTCGGTCGTCGGGCCACCCAGATGAATGTCGTGCTGGCGTTCTTGATGACCATGCTTGAAGCATTGATGACATTGCTGTTCCTGCGCTGGACGTTCAGACAGATAGTCAAACTTGCGCATCTGATCCGTGGTACCAGACCGGCGACTGGCACGCTTTAATTCTCCCGGTAAGACCTTGGGGGCCTTCGTGGCCCCCTTTTTTATGCCTGGCAGATTCAATCTCAAAGAATGACACACTGCGAATTCAAACTGAGTGCACGTCGATATTCACGTAACGATTTCACAATTTCCCCGTCAGGAACAGTGGCCATCATTCTCAAGCCGCCGCGTAATGCGTAGGCCGTCAGGCCACCGAGCATCGTGCTCAATGCGGACAACGCCATTTGATTCAAGGTTGGCAGGAGTTGATATTGCGTCGAGGTCGAATACGGTTTGTAATTAAAAGGGCTGTTGGACGAGGTCAGTACAAAAAAAGCATCCGCCGTACCAACCACAATCAGGCCAAACAATACTGAATCGGAAATGGTGTTTTGAAAATTAAATGGTCGAAAGTAGCTTTGCTGGCCTGTGCAGCAATGGTCTTTCAGCGCTATCAGCGCCTTGATGCAGGCCAGGGTCGCACCAAATGTCGCTCCGGTTGAGGCACCGACTTTGGCCATGCAGGACGGAGCGAACCTGGACAGGTCATCCGTCGTGCAAAAAGTATTGACAGCCTTCTGCCATAACGTACCTGCCGGCAGGCAACTGGCTCCCCACGCCATGCCTTCTACCACATTCGACAGCAACCCGGCGTCATTGCTGTCTGACTTAAATGTCACCGCGCGATGGGAGAGGTAATAACCAATAAATGTGACACACAGCATTTCGGCCAGACCTTGCGCCATGGCCGCACCGACCCAGGCATATTTTGAATTCCCGGCAGTGGACGAATCGGCCTTGTCCAGAATGGCACCCAAGGTGAATCCGGCCGTCCAAAACGCACCGGTCAACCCGCAGCGTATGACCCAGGCAATCATCTGCTTGTACATCGTTGCTGAATCATCTTTGATTAATTTTCTGATGCCAGGACAGTCACCCAGGATTTTTTTATAACAGCTCGCGAATACCGTTTCGGGAAACATCTTTTGATATTCACCCATATCAAAAACTGCCTGGGCTTCTTCGCCACTGACAACACCGTCACTTTTCAAGCTGTCGTATTGGGGGGAAAGAGAGATTGGCTCCAGCAGCGAATCAGATGGCGTTTCTGGAAGTAACCTGCTGCGCAGATCCGCAGGAGGGTCATCCAACAATTCTGATTTCTTCCGGCCTTCAAAAAATTTTTGCATCGCCGCTTCCGCCTTTAGAGCAGTTGGATCGTCGACAGACGACAGTTGGGTGGAACTTGTTTCGCCGGTGGTGGAAGAACAGGGTGCTGCAGGATCTTGTGAGGGGGAACTATATTGCGTGAAGCCTTGGGGAGACGAACTGGCAATTACCGGTTGCATAAGACCACATTCTGAAATTTAACAAAACGGTGATTATTCCGAACTCGCTACCGCGGACAAATACGAACTATCCCCAATATGAGCATCTCGAATTCTCGTCTAGCCAATCCAGCTCAGACCCGCCTCCACGGCCCAAGAAGACCGCGATAGCGCTTGCGCAGTACGACCGCAGCAATGGCAAACAGGATCGCCAGCAGTATCCGGTAATACAGATTGCTCCAGCCCTGATCAACATACGGTGCCGAGCTGGATAACATCGAGGCGGCAATCATGCCGCGATCATAGGTGGCACCGATCACCTGTTCGGCGTCGTTGATTGCATTGGTCAGATACAGACCTTTGGCGCCGCTGTGATGCACAGTCATCACACCGTCACGCCAGACAAACGACAGCCGGTTGTCATGCAGTTTCGCGGTGCCAACCACATGCCCGGCATTGTTGATCGCCGTCGCATGACTATCCCACTGTCCGAATAACAAACCCAGATCAACCATGTGTCCATGATCAAGCACAAACGCATGCCAGTCCTGATTTTTTGTTTCAGATGCGCCGACCACAACACCTTTGTCATTGATCGCGGCGGCGTAACTGGCGCGGCCACCCAGCGTTCCCAGGTCAACCATGCCACGCGCTGCATCATAGTAAAAGGCATGCCGATCACCAATTTTGTTGGTCGACGTGCCAACCACCTGTCCAAGATGATTGATTCCGCTGGCATAACTGATTTTTCCGCCCAGCGTGCCCAGATCCTGGAGTTGCCCACCGCGCTTCAACAGAAAGGCGTGCCACTCCTGATTGGCCAAATCTGAAAACCCCACCGCATCGCCCAGATCATTTAATGCCATGCCGTGGCTGTTGGTGCCGCCTAAAGTGCCCAGATCCTGCATGCCATGCTCGCGGCTATACAGAAACGCACCCCAGCTGCTGTCCTTTCTTTTCGCCGAACCAATAATTTCACCGTGGCTGTTGATGTGGCTCGCTTCACTCTCGTTGCCACCCAACGAACCAATCTGCGTCAACTTGCCGTGCTCAAACAATACCGCATGCCGATTGCGGCTCTGGTCCAACACTACAGCGGCAACCTGCCCGGCAGTGTTCATGTCGTAAGCAATCGATTCACCGTTGGTCTCAATACCAATTGCATGCGTCGCGGCATTAACAGGCGTGTAACTGCCCAGAATGAAGAGACAGGTCAACCAAAAACGAATCATGGGTATGCCCTTTGCCGGGTGGATGGGTTTGGTTTTATTTTTTGATTACTCACGATTTGCATCATGGTCAGCGCTGTAGCGGGTACATAGTAACTTATCTGGCAATCTGATAACAAAACTCTGCATTTCATCCATCGAATTTACCGATTCATCGCATTTCACGGCCGATTTCCCAGCGAGGCTATAAAATCCGCATCAGCCCCAAATCCAGCGGGCAATGCCTCACACCTAAAAAGACCTTTACCAACCTTAGGGAAAATCCATGTTCAAGACTAAAAAACCTGCCGGTAATACCTCGTCATTCAACCGATTATTGATCTGTTCCGCTGTGGCTGCCACCCTGGCCTACCCGGCCGCGCAGGCTGAAACCACGCAATCCCTGGTGCCGTATTCGTTTGCCACGACACCAGGCCGTCTGCCGAAAAACGTGATTCCTGCGGACTACATCATCGCCATCACCCCGAATGCCGGGAAAACTCAGATTGCCGGAACCGAAACGATCGCGCTGGAATTCACCGAAGCGGTTGATAAAATTCAGTTCAACTCCCTGAACCAGCAATTGAGCCATGTGCTGTTTGACGGCAAGCCTGTAAAAAGTGTCGTATCCGACGATAAGGAGCAACTGACCACAATCATGTTGCCCGCCAATGCCAAGGTCGGCAAACACAAACTCAGTTTTAGTTTCAGCGCAAAAATCGAGACCGAGCCGCACGGCATGTTCGTCCAGGAATATGCAGCACCAGACGGCACGAAAGGCACGCTGCTTACTACCAAGTTTGAAGCAACCGATGCACGCCGCATGTTCCCATGTTGGGATGAACCGGCATTTCGCGCCACTTATCAACTCAGTATCACTGCACCGGCTGAATGGATGGCAATTGGCAATATGCCGGTCACCAGCCGTAAAGTCGACGGCAAACTGGCCACCACCAGCTTTGCACGCTCTCCGAAAATGCCGACTTACCTGGTCCATGTCTCTGCCGGTAATTTCGGACAGATCAGCGCCAATAGCGAGGGAACCACCTTATACATAACCGCAGCCAAAGGTCAGGAACAAAACGGCAAGGAAGCGCTGGACAATGCCAGGCAAATTCTGACCGACTATAACGATTATTTCGGCGTCAAATTCCCCCTGCCCAAGCTTGATTCGATCGCAGTACCGGGCGGCTTCCAGGGCGGGATGGAAAACTGGGGTGCCATTACCTACACCGACCAATATCTGCTGCTGACACCGTCGAGCACCATGGGCATCCGTCAAGAGGTGTATTCAATTCAGGCGCATGAAATGGCGCATCAATGGTTTGGCGATCTAGTTACCATGGGATGGTGGGATGAGTTATGGCTGAACGAAAGCTTTGCGTCCTGGCGCGCTGCCAAGGAAACTGATTTGCGTCATACCGACTGGCACTGGTGGGAATCGGAAGACCGGAGCAAGGAAGATGCAATGGGCGTCGATGCAAACCTGAGCTCTCACCCGATCCTGCAACACGTGACCAATGAACTGGAAGCCACCAGTGCATTTGATCCGAGCATCACTTATAACAAAGGACAGTCGGTGTTGCGCATGCTGGAAGCCTATCTGGGGCCGGATGTATTCCGTGACGGTATCCGCAAATACATGAAGACACACGCCTACTCAAATACCACCAGCGCCGATTTATGGAAAGCATTGAGTGAGGCCAGCGGCAAAAACGTGAATGACATCATCGGCACCTGGACCACCCAGGCCGGCTTTCCCCTGGTGTCGGTGCAGGCCAGTTGCGACGCAAACGGCAAGCGCACGATCACCATGAATCAGCAGCGCTTTGTCGCCAAAGGCACGGACACCAGCAATCCGCACTGGAATGTGCCTTTGCAAATCCGCAGCGGAACGTCGGCCCAAACCAAATCGGTATTGCTGACCAAAGACGGACAGACTGAAGCCGCTGGCAACTGCAGCGAAGCATTATCAGTCAATGCCGATACGGTAGGCTACTTCCGCGTCGCTTACGACGATGCGACATCGAAGACCAATCTGAACAATTTTGCCGCCATGCCCAATGGTGACCGGATTGCGCTGTTGGACGATCAATGGGCTCTGGTCAAAGCAGGGAAAAAAGATCTGTCCGGTTTCTTCGATCTGGCCTCGGCGATGGGGACCGAACAAAATTTACGTTCATGGCAAATCATTGCCGAAGCACTGAGCAATATCGAACACGCTGAACGTGGTACTGCCGGCTATGAAGCATTTACCGTCTACGCACGCTCGGTGATCAAACCATTGGCCAATCGACTTGGCTGGGAATCCAGGGCCAGCGAAACACCAGGCATCCAGCGTTTGCGTCGCTCTGTGTTGGCCGACCTGGGTTCATGGGGTGATGCGGAAGTGATTGCAGAGGCGAAGGCGAGATTTGCCGCATTCGTGAAAGACCGCAGCGCCATCTCAGCCGATAATCAAAACTTCATTCTTGGAATAGTCGCGAAAAATGCGAGTGATGCCGAATTCGAGCAGCTGCATGCAATCGCCAGGTCAGCAAAAAATGAGGCCGAGATGCGGCGCTATTATCCGGTCATGATGTTGGTGCGCACACCGGAACTGGCCAACAAGGCAGCGCAGATTGTGCTGTCAGATGAAATTCCGAAACAGGCCGAATCATTGCGCATCCAACTGGCTTTAACGCTGAGCGAAAACAATCCCGCTTTGTCGTGGGATGTCTACACCAAAAACTACGAGCGATTGATTGCACCGATGCTGCCTGAAGGAACCATGATGATGACGCAGATGACGCCGGATATATTCTGGAGCTCGATACCACTGGATCAGATCGAAAGCTGGATGAAATCAAAAGCCCCGGCTGAACTGGCTCCGTTCATTGCGCGCGGCATGGAAGGCGCGCATACCAGATTGGCCGAAAAAACCTTGTTGACCGAGGCGACTGACGCTTATCTGAAAGGCAAATTATCGATCAATAAATAAATTACAGCAGAGTTTACCCAGCAGTACTTTGGGGCGCTTTTAGCGCCCCTTTTTTATGCTTTACCTGGCTGCAAATTACTCAATCAGCCGGTATTTTATCTGTCATTTAAGCTGCGCTTCATCCTCACAAAAACACCATTCGTCGCAATCCGGTTTGAATGACCCGCCGGGCACCATATAGTGAATGCACTTGAATCCATGTTTGATTCCAGACCTGTCAATGCATCTTCACTTAAGGAAGAATAATCATGTTAAAAAATTTCAGCATCACTGCAGCTATCGCTACAATTACAATCGCTGCGAACCTCGCCTGCGCTGGCACAAGTGCCCCACCCGATTCCGGTTACGTCGCAGCAAAGACCCTGGCCCAGCTGCCACATAACGTACTTCCAAAAGAGTATGACATCAGCATTACGCCCGACGTCAATACCATGCGTATCGCCGGTACCGAAATTGTCAAAGTACATTTCACCGAAGCGACTGACAAAATTCAATTCAACTCAAGCAATCAAAAAATAGCTCACGTCATGCTGGATGGTGAAGCAGTGGAAAGTGTGCGCTCCAACGAAGACCATCAGCTCACAACGATCGGATTGAAAGCACCGGCAAGCGCCGGACCGCACACCTTATCGTTTGCTTTTGTGGGACAGATTGACCAGCAATTGCATGGTTTGTTCACCCAGCCGAATGTCGGGAAAAATGGCAGCAAGGGTTTGTTCTTGACCGCGCAATTCGAAGGCGCTGATACCCATCGCATTTTCCCGTGCTGGGACGATCCGGCATTCAATGCCAGCTACCAATTGAAAATTACCGTTCCTAACAACTGGCAAGCCTGGTCGTCGATGCCCGTGACCGGGCGCGATGTGCACGGTGAGTTTACGACGATTTCATATGCAAAAACTTCCGACCTCGTGTCGCAGCTGCTTGAGTTTTCCAGCATCCATCCATTACAGGCTCGGGAAGACTATCTGGGGAAAAATTAACGTCAGGGTATATTGTGCTGCGTCGACAAACCCAGCCGATGCTCTGCACGACCTGATTCCGGCGAGTAAAGGCGATCACGCAACCGCATGAACGGCATTTCAACCAGACGATACAGCAGATACCCACCGATCAGGCTGGCCAGCATGATGAGGCCGATCCCCAACATGGAATCAACGCTGATATGCCATTTTTTCAGCAGGCGCATTGCCAGTCTGTAGATCGGCTTGTGCGCCAGATAAATGGCATACGACCACAGTGCCAGACTGGCTGCACCGGGAATTTTTATCCGGTTCAGCACTGAGTTGGGGCTTAGTGCCGACAGAGTTAACAGCGCAAAGCTAACTGCCAGCAGTGAGAAGCCGAACGTCGCCAGCCAAAAGTTGTAACTGTCATCGGCGGCTTGCAGATACACCGACAACAGATAAAACATCACTCCAACTGCGAGCAGTCCGGCCGCTGACAAAAGATCGCCGCGCCGCAGAATTTTATCGTATGAAGTCGGATGAAAATTCTTGAACATCGCAATTGCCACGCCAGGCAGCAATTCATCAAAACGGGTGAAGCTGGAATAATAAATATGTTGGTAGTAATCGTGCACGGTAATCGCATTGTCGCCATGCTCCATCCATTCCCAGGCACGCATGGCCACGCCACACGCCATCGCGACACCGAGAGCGCACCAGGCCCAGCTGACTGATTTTTTCGTATAAGCAAACAAAAGTGCCGTGGCCGGGAGGATCAGGTAAAACTGTTCTTCAATACACAGCGACCAGGAATGCGTGAACGTCTCTCCCGGGCGCATGTCAAGATTTTGGGTGAAGCTCAAAAATTGCCATAGCGGCGCGGTTGCATCGCCGCTTAGCGCTGTCGGAAATAGAAAGTACAGAGCCAGGATGACGTAGTAGTTCGGCAAAGTGCGCAGCAGGCGCCGGACATAAAACGTCTTGAGTGAGAATTCCCGATTTTGCGCAATTGCCGCCATGATTTGATTGCCGATCAAATAGCCGCTCAAGACAAAAAACAGATCGACGCCGGTCCAGCCTATTCCAGTCATGAAGCCGAAGGTATTTTTCCCGCTCACTACGACCATGTAGTGATAGATCAGGACCAGGATGATGGCGAAGGAACGTAATGTATCAAGTCCGTGGATTCGGGAAGTTTTTGAAGATGGCATGTCGTGTTTGGGCAAATATCTGGTCAGGTTGAGGTTTGCAGGCTGGGATGCGATCCCAGGATTCAATTATCAATGACTGTTTGCGTCAATAAACCCAGCCAGCGTCTTCTTGAACTTCTGCATCGAAGCCGGATGCACATACATCATGTGGCCGGCTTCATAATATTCGAGCGCAATGTTGTTGCGCAGATTGGCAGGAATATCGAGATGGTCGACTGCATACTCAACGGTGCCATAAGGACATGCCAGGTCAAAATACCCGGTATCAATCAGCACCTTCATTTTCGGATTCATATTCATGGCATAGGCCAGATCCACGCCAGTATTGGGTGATGGCACTTTGGAACCACCGCTGTCCGGCTGGACATGGCGATCATCCCATTCCTTGCTGGCGTCGCTGCTGCTGAATTTATATTCACGGTCACTGTCGACCTTCAACTCATGATGGTAATAGTCCTGAAAGGTCGCCACTATCGCCGGTGCAATCGCCGCCGAATACGGATCATAGGTCATGGTCTCGGACAAAGGCTTGATTGTTGCGCCGGTATATCGGGTATCGATGCGGCCAATCAACACACCTTTATTGCGCATCAGCTCTTGCAGGAAATGTCCTTCATCCATGCGCAGATCGGCTTTATCCCAGTAGTCAGCGCTAATGCCGGTGTAACGTGACAAACCTTCCAGCACAGTTTGGCGCTCGGCTGCGGTGGCATGACTACCCTTGAGCAAAACCGGCGCATACACGTTGCGGGCAAAGGCTTCGACTTCACGCAGAAACGGCTGCAGTTGTTCGGGGCGATTGGCCAGTGCATGGTGATACCAGGCCGTCGAGGCAAATGTCGACAGGAAATTGATGTAGGGCGTATCGATTTTGACTCCCGCACTGCCACCTGCAAAATCCATATAAGGCGACACCAGAATAATGCCGTTCAAGGACATATTGTAGCGACTCAAAAGTTCATACGACACACCGGCCGTGCGCATGCCGCCATAACTTTCACCGAGTACAAATTTGGGTGAAGCCCAGCGACCATTTTGCGTAATGTACTTCACGATAAAATCCGACACCGACTTGATATCCTGATCTACGCCCCAGAAATCCTTGCCCTCACCTTTGCCTGTCGGTCTTGAAAAACCGGTACCGATCGGATCGATCATCACCAGATCGGCACGATCAATAATGCTGAATTCATTGTCCACGCTTTTGAAGGGTCCTTTGCTGTTGACGTCGGTATCAATCAGCTCGGTGCGTTTCGGGCCCATGATGCCCATATGCAGCCAGGCCGAGGACGAACCGGGGCCGCCGTTGTACGCAAACACGATGGGACGAGTGCGCTGTTCGCCGCCGTCTTTGACATAGGCGGTAAAACCGAACAGCGCGATGGATTCATCCTTCTCGTTTTTGATCAGCATCGTACCGGCAGTTGCGGTGTAAGCGACCGTAGTCGCACCAATGGCAGTTTGATGTTTGGAGACCCAGACTTTGGCTTCCGGAAGTTTTTCATCGGGCTTGGCTGCATCGGCAGCAAGCAGTTCTTGTGAAGCGGCACAGACGAGCAGTAAGGCAACTGCCAGCGATTGGAGTGGTTTCATTTGCGTCCCTGTTTGTTGTAATCATTAGTGGTTTGCCAACGGAGTAACGCAAAGATTGGCGACCGCAATTCTACAACATAAGTGGGTTAGCGAGACAATAGTGGGGCTGGCAGGCAGAACAATTGAACAGCACACTCACCCGTCTGGCTATGTAGCAAACGCCGGTTTAATTTGACAATATATTTTGCATAATTGAACTTCACAAATCAAACCACGACTTGCGCGGTTTGGGTTGTGGGGCGGAGTCCAGGCCCACCGCTTTGCGAAATCCGGCACATATCTCTTCGTTTTTCTTGGCCTGGTCAATTACTATGCTGACCCCCTTGATTGATTGCGACGGGTCGCCAGTGCGTTTCGTCTGAGGCCGGGCGAAGGATGATGAAACCACGGGTTTCATTTCGGTTTTGTCCGTTTCAAACCGGACGACGCGTGCTGGCTTGGGAGTGCTGTTTGTGCCGGCTAAAGCGCTGCGTATTCTAATCATAGTCAATTTCCTTTCGATGAGGCGACACAAATGTGACCAAGTCCAGCGACTCGTTCACCGCAAAAAAGATATTTTTGAACGGTCCTTTGCTGTTGACGTCGATATCAATCAGCTCGGTGCGTTTCGGGCCCATGATGCCCATATGCAGCCACGCTTTGGCCGCTACCTGCGAAAACTTTTCGCGTGGGATTCCCAAGGTCCGAGCACATTTGGGTCTACATCGAACTTCAGTCGATTCAGCAGATCGGGAATTGCCTTGACTGGAAACTTCGTAACGATTTCTCCTGCACAAACAATCGTTACAGCTGGATCGCCGACTCGGTATCTCAATCCGAATGCGCTCTCGCCAGCCAAAGGCACGTTAGCGTTGACACCTTTAGCAACCCAATTACCTACGACAAATTGAATATCAGCACAAACCGTTGAATAACTGCAGCCCTTAGCATCACATTTTTCTTTTAATTTTTGAAGACTTTGATCGATAGAACCCAAGGTATCGAGAGTTTGCACTCCTGTTTTCAATTTCGGCTCAGCTTTAGGTACGGGCGCTGAACTGGTCGAGGTTGATGATCGGACATAGGACCATAAGCTTGAGCTCAAACCGGACAGAAACGAAGCGCCAGACATGATCGATGCGTACGATGAGCTTGAGGACGACGCGCTGCTTGATGAAGCTGATCCAGACGAGGAAGATTGCGAGCTCTGAAAGCTTTGGACCCGCTCGACGGTTTGGCTCATTTTGCCGCTAACTGGCGCGGTCTCAAGAGTGCCGATGCCAAGTTCATCGTCTTCTGGCGTATAGGGTTTATCAGAGTCACTATCGACAACGGTCAATACCAAAGTCTGGCCACTCTTATCACCTGGTGCTTGCTTCGGTGCGCCTGTCGACGTTGATGTAGCGCCGGTGACCAAGGCCGAAACCAAAGAAGATGAACCTAAAACCAGGCTGCGATTTATTGTAAGACCCTGAGTTTCCGGTTTCGCTGAAAATACTGGTCCAGATTCAACTTTCGACTGAGGCGCTTCTTGGATCTGGCGCCTTGGCTCGGGACGATTGGAAAATAATTTGAACATGTGAAATGTCCTTCAGACAAGTTGGTATGGATAGGAGCGAGTGCGACGACTTGATCAAGGTTTAAATTGCGTGCGCAATAATCCATCTTACTGGCCTGAAGGTGAATTGGCGAAAACCCCCACTATGGGCGTTCAGCCATTTTTTCTGCCAGGATCTGAGAAATTTTTGGTTCCGGCTTCCAGTAATTCGCGCCCTTCATGACCTTGCCACGCTCATCGTAAATCGGCTTGCCATCTTCCCCCAGTTTGGAAAAGTTCGATTGCATGATCACCGCCAATACTTCATCCAGCGGCAAACCAAATTTGGCCATCTCCGAAGCACAATACACCTGAATATCACCCAGCAGATCTGCCAGCATGGTCAAGACTTCGAGTTGGTTTTCACCCTTCGCTGCGACTTCGATAATTTCATCGATTTCGTCCAGCTCCTCTCCCAAAATCGACTTGAATGCTTTTAGCCGCTCGACCATTGGCACGCCAACCTCGGTGGTCGGTACCGCGCTCACCGGTAGTTTGTAGATGCCATTAAATTTTTGAATGTCGCTCGCAAAATTGCTCATGCTGTCTATTCCCTGGTTAATTACTTAAAATGCCGAATTCCGCCCGTGCGGATCAGCAGTTCCAAGACCGCGCTATTACACTGCATGAGCAATTTTTGGTCAAGGCTTTCGTAACGGTTCAACTGGCTCGGGCAAATTCGAACGCAGCCGGCCACTTTTGCCTGTCGAGCGCGACAATTGTCCAGGCGGGGTTGAACCTCCCGGGAATTCATGGCTCAATTTTTCAAATCGATCTCGGGTGATCGCACTTCTTTTTCCCGCCAATGACTCCAGCGCTACACAGAGTCGTATGGCCAAGCCTGCATCTTGTGGGTTGAGCAAAGCCTGCCGTCTGGCACCATCAGTTACGCGCGATATCAGATCGGTGTAGTAGACTTCCATCCCAGCACTGGATTTACACTGAAAAAGGCTGCAAAGAATATCCAGGAACGCCTGTTGACTCTGCAGCGACAGCGTGGTGAATGCAGCAGCTATGCTGGGTAACACGGACACCACCGCTGGGTTCAAATCGCCACGCAATGGTCTGGGTACACTGTCGATCATTTCTCTGCAGGCGCGCAGCACGCTGACGTCAGACAATGTACCGTTCCGCCCTGATTCAATACCGAAAGCACTCTGCATGGCAAGGCTCATCAGTTCAAGCCGACGGGACATGTCTTGCTCCAATTTGACCAGGCGCGCGAACGCCTGGAAGTGCAACACATCTTTCCCGCATTGCAGTGGAAAGCTGCGGACGTCTTTAATGAATTTTTTTCGCAACGGCGGTGGTACGAGTTCAACCAATTTTTCGTGCAACCGAATACGTTCACCGTTTTGACTGTTGACTGCACTGACGTAAGCCATCAACCAAGATTTTGGCGGAGCAATGTATGTTCCCAAGATATTCAGGTTCGGCATGGCAAGGTGCAGAGCCGCTTCCAAATGTATGTCTGGCATCAACCATATCAGTTCCTGTTCCTTTTTTAAGGAGTTGGCATGAACCTGTGGCCTGGTATCACTGCGCAATTTTCCTACAAGGCGAACGACTGCCTCAACCTGGCACGCTTGACTGGCGCTGCGCAGCAAGAGTCTATATCTCTGAAGAGTGTGGTCGGCCTGCGTGGTCAATGTGCTGGTGAATATCCCTTCCCGTCTCTGCAAAAGATCAATGACATGCGCATCACATGCTGAAAAAATGCGCATCTTCTGGTCATCCGTTAATTTTTTAAACCTGTCGGCCATTTTCAGGATCGCGTCTGCGTCACTATCTTTCAACGCTTTTTCCAGTTGTATCTCCAGGGCCAGGATATCCACCGGCCTGTCGCTTGAAACCACCCTGAAAACTGGAGCAGGATCGGCCAGCGATTTTTGCTGCAGCTCGTATTTTTTTGTCAGCAAGCTGCGCATCTCCGCCCTTTGGTCCAGGGGTAACAGATCGGCCAATCTTCGGGCAATCATATCCTTCGGATGGTACTGTTCCCATAAATGCCGAATCACTGCCAACCGGACTTTGGGCTCCAGCACTTTTAGCAGAGTTTCGTAAGCGCCTACTGTATCCATATCGTCGCTGTCTATCGCATTCAATATTTCAGGCGTCTCCTTTAATACCGCACTCCGTTCAGCAGGTTCCAGGTCCAGAAAATAGGGTTTTAAGTCCCTGATCGCCAGACTCTCCCCGTTGGCCAACAGGCGTTGCAAAGTGGCAGAAAACTTGTCTACAGCGCTTTGATCAATGCGGCCTGGGTCTTGATAGAAACTGAAACTGCGCAGCGCTGGCGCAGCAGACTTCTTGAGCTGATAATTATCCGACCATGCCTGTTTCTGCTGTTCCTCCAGCGCCGGGCCGCCTAATATTTGATAAGCGTCTGCCCGCGCACCCTGAGGCAAAAGATCGACAAGGCCTTTGCATAACATAAGACTTTTGGCGCCCGGCTCGCTGCTCCACAGGCAGCCGATGACAAACAGCTGGTTTTCGGATGAAATCATTTCCATTAACTGGCGAATTTGTCCGAGGCGGCCCGTATTCAGAATACTGGTGTCGGCCGCGACTGGAATGATCACAGTGCTGTCTGAGAGAATAGCGACCTGCATTTCGGCAGGCAATGCACTGAAATCAGACAAAAATGAGGCAAACCATTTTTCCCGGGCTTCTAGCGGCTCCTGGCTCAACAAGATGGCATTTAAATTCTGAACATGATCAGCAAGGTCCTTTGTTGTTGACTGTTGCTGTTGCAGCTCAATGGCTGTTGAACTGGCTCTGGATTGCCTTGTGGGTTGCATAAGTGATTTCTCCCAAAAATTTTCAGTGTCTGATTGAATCAAGGCCAAATTGCCGTGCGCATGCTAGCGGTTGACTTGTGCCTTAGCCATCAGTGTTTATACGTGTTGCTGATTGGGGTTCGGGGAGTGTGATGAGCGAGTATGGAGTAGTGCAACGCCTAGGCGCTGAGAGTATCGTTTGGCGGGATTATATTTTCGAATGACTGGCAGCAGGGGCTACGACGCTGGGTTCCCGCCAAAGGCCGCGGGAACGAAGCGCCGATACCCGGCTGATCAGATGTGCAGCGCGTGTCCCAAGGCCCGCAACGCCGCTTCCTGCACCGCCTCACCCAAGGTTGGATGGGCATGGATCGTTCCGGCGATGTCTTCCAGTGTCGCGCCCATTTCGATTGATTGGCCGAAGGCCGCACTCAATTCCGACACGCCTGAACCAACTGCCTGCCAGCCCACGATCAAATGATTGTCACGTCGTGCCACCACGCGTACAAAGCCGTCCGTTGATTCGATCGTCATGGCCCGACCATTGGCAGCGAACGGGAACATCGCACTGATGCAATCAGGTCCTGCTTGATCCGGCGATTTACCAACGACGACGACTTCCGGATCAGTAAAGCACACCGCGGGCATGGCTTCCGGCATGAAGTGGCGTTTTTTCCCAGAAATAATTTCGGCCACCATTTCACCTTGCGCCATGGCCCGGTGCGCCAGCATTGGTTCGCCGCTCACATCACCAATTGCCCAGACATCACGCATTGAAGTGCGACATTGATCATCAACTTTTATGCAGCGTCCATTCATGTCCAGCTGCAGACTTTCCAGCCCAAACCCTTCGGTACGCGCACGACGTCCGACTGCGACCAGCACCAGATCGGCAGGCAATTCACTTTCCACTCCTGCTGCATCACGAATCCGTACCGCATCACCTGCAGCGTTCAATCCCTGCACGGTGCAACCCAGATGCATGTTGACGCCCAGCATTTTCAACGAGCTCGCAACCGGTTTGGTCAGTTCGGCATCATAAGCTGGCAAGACGCGATCCACTGATTCAACCACGGCCACGTCCACGCCGAGTTTGCGATACGCCGTCCCCAGTTCCAGTCCGATATAACCGGCACCGACCACCACCATTTTTTTCGGCAATACAGTGGGTGACAGCGCTTCGGTGGAACTGATCACGCGTTTGCCAAATTTCATGAACGGCAATTCAACCGGTACCGATCCGGGTGCCAGCAATAAATGCGTGCAGCTGACACGGATTGTCTCAGCGCCAGCCTGTGCCACTTCCACGGTTTTTCCGTCGACGATGTTGGCCCAGCCTTTGATAACGGTCACTTTATGTTTTTTCAGAAGTGCGCCCACGCCACCGGTAAGTTTGCCGACGATGCCGTCTTTCCATTTAACAGTTTTTCCGATTTCAATTTTCGGCGACTGCACCGAGATACCGAGATGTGAATCACCCGCATAGTCGTTGGCCTTGGCGAATTCATCAGCGGCGTGAATGAGCGCCTTGGACGGAATGCAGCCGATATTCAAACAGGTGCCGCCCAGTTCTGCGCCTTCTACCAGGGTAGTCTGAATCCCAAGTTGTGCGGCGCGGATGGCAGCAACATAGCCCCCGGGACCACCACCAATAATCAAGAGTGTCGTTGTTTGTGTATTCATGCCTTACTCCGTAAACATGGTCGCGGGACATTCCAGATAGCCACGTATCATCTGAATGAATTCGGCAGCGTGCATGCCGTCCACCACGCGATGATCGAATGAGGAAGACAGATTCATCATCTGCCGAATCACCACCGCGCCACCGCGCACCATCGGGCGCTGCACCATTTTATTGACGCCGACAATCGCCACTTCCGGATGATTGATCACCGGTGTCGAGACGATGCCACCCAGTGTTCCGAGACTGGTCAGCGTGATCGTCGAGCCGGACAGGTCTTCACGCGCTGCTTTACCGGTACGCGCACCATCCGCCTGACGCACGACTTCGGCAGCGCTTTGCCACAGGTCCAGTGATTCGGCATGACGCACCACCGGCACAATCAAACCGCTATCGGTTTGCGTTGCCACACCGATGTGCACCGCGCCGTATTGGGTGACGATACCGGCATCATCATCGTAACGCGCATTAATCTGCGGGAATTCACGCAGTGACAATACCATCGCGCGCATCAGGAATGGCAGAATGGTCAGGCGGCCACGCTCCTTGCCCCATTTGGTATTTAAGGTGGTGCGCAGATTTTCCAGTTCAGTCATGTCGATTTCTTCGACATAGGTGAAATGCGGAATGCGCCGTTTTGACTCCTGCATTTTTTGCGCGATCTTGCGCCGCAGGCCAATGACCGGCAGAGCCTGTTCATCGTTGCGCTGCTGATAGCGATTCGCGCCCGCTGACACAGTTTGCGGACCACGTGCGACAAAACTATCCAGATCTTCATTGACGATACGACCGGCGGCACCACTGCCCTGCACAAACTGCAGCTCAATGCCCAGATCCCAGGCACGACGCCGCACGGCGGGTGAAGCGATTGGCTTTTCTCCTGCGGCACGCGCTGCGCCAACGGTTTGGACTGCTGGCGGTTTTGCGGCGGGCTTTTCGGCAACTGCTTTTTCCGCAACGGCTGCCGGTTTGCTGACTGGCGGCGCTTCAACCAGCGCAGGTGCAGGCGCATTCGCGTCAACATTGCCTTTCCCTTCGACTTCGATACGGATCAACTCCGCACCGACTGCCATCAATTCTCCAGCCTTACCACCCAGCACTACCACCTTGCCATGCACGGATGAAGGAATCTCGATGGTGGCCTTGTCGGTCATGACATCGGCAAGAATCTGATCTTCAACAATCGTGTCGCCCGGCTGAACGCGCCACACGACCACTTCGACTTCAGCAATGCCTTCGCCAATATCTGGCATTTTAATTACGTGTATTCCCATGTTATTTCTCCATCGCACGTTTGAATGCTGCGGCGACCCGACCCGGTCCAGGGAAATACGCCCACTCCTGGGCATGCGGATACGGGGTATCCCAGCCAGTGACACGTTCGATCGGCGCTTCCAGATGGTAGAAGCAATGCTCCTGCACCAGTGCCGACAATTCCGCTCCGAAGCCGCTGGTGTGCGTCGCTTCATGCACGATTACACAGCGGCCGGTCTTCTTGACTGAAGCCACGATCGCAGCCAGATCCAGCGGCCAAATACTGCGCAGATCAATGATCTCTGCATCGACGCCGCTTTCTTTGGCGGCCGCTTCCGAAACGAATACCATGGTGCCATAGGCCAGCACGGTCAGATCGGACCCGGCACGATACACCGAAGCACTTTCCAGCGGCACCGTGTAATAACCGGTAGGCACTTCGCCCAGCGGATGTTTTGACCACGGCACGACAGGTTTGTCGTGGTGACCGTCAAACGGGCCGTTATACAAGCGTTTTGGTTCAAGGAAGATCACTGGATCATCGTTCTCGATACAGGAAATCAGCAAGCCCTTGGCGTCATACGGATTGGATGGCATGACCGTGCGCAGGCCGCATACATGGGTGAACATCGCTTCCGGACTCTGACTATGGGTCTGTCCACCGTAAATACCGCCGCCGCAGGGCATGCGGATCGTCAGTGGCGCAGTGAACTGTCCTGCTGAGCGATAACGCAGACGCGCTGCTTCCGAGACGATCTGGTCGCAGGCCGGATAAAAATAATCCGCAAACTGAATTTCCACCACCGGACGCAAACCATATGCGCCCATGCCGATTGCCACACCAACGATACCGCCTTCTGAAATCGGGGTATCGAATACCCGTGAGGTGCCGTACTTCTGCTGCAAGCCTTCGGTACAACGGAACACGCCACCGAAATAACCAACGTCCTGCCCGAACACCACCACATTATTGTCACGCTCCATCATCACGTCCATCGCTGAACGCAGCGCCTGGATCATGGTCATGGGTGCAGTCTCGCCCTGCTTTTTTTGTTCTGACATATCAAATCCCCAATTGTTGGCGTTGCAGACGCAAATGTTCCGGCATGTCTTTGTAGACATCGTCAAACATTTCCGCTGCGCTCGGCGCATAACCGCTGCTCAAGGTACCGTATTGTTCCGCTTCTTTCTGGGCGGCGATGACCTCGGCTTCCAGATCCTTTTGGGTCTGCTCGTGTTCCTGGTCGGACCAGATGCCCAGTGCGACCATATGTTTTTTGAGACGCGCAATCGGGTCGCCGAGCGGGAAGCATTCCCAGTCATTGGCGGGACGATATTTGGATGGATCATCCGAAGTGGAATGGGGACCGGCACGATACGTCACCCATTCAATCAGGGTCGGACCGAAGTTGCGCCGGGCGCGTTCAGCCGCCCATTTCGATGCGGCATACACCGCCAGAAAATCATTACCATCGACGCGCAGTGAGGCGATACCACAGCCGACGCCGCGTGCCGCAAAAGTCGTGTCTTCACCACCGGCAATGGCCTGAAAGGTCGAGATCGCCCACTGGTTATTCACCACGTTCAAAATCACCGGCGCGCGATACACGTGCGCGAAAGTCAGGCCGGTATCGAAATCGGCTTCGGCAGTGGCGCCATCACCGATCCAGGCTGAGGCAATTTTGGTGTCGCCCTTGATCGCCGAGGCCATGCCCCAACCGACTGCCTGAATGAATTGAGTGGCCAGATTGCCCGAGATGGTAAAGAAACCGGCATCGCGCACTGAGTACATGACTGGCAACTGGCGGCCTTTCAACGGGTCGCGCTCGTTGGAAAATAATTGGCAGATCATCTCGACCATCGAGTAATCGCGCACCAGCAATAAACTTTGCTGACGATAAGTGGGGAAACACATATCGCCATCCTGCAGGGCCAGGGCGTGGGCGGTACCGATTGCCTCTTCACCCAGACTTTGCATATAAAAGGACATCTTCTTCTGGCGTTGTGCGATCAGCATGCGCGCATCGAAGACACGCGTCTTGAGCATTGCAGTCATCCCTTTGCGCAGCGTTGCGGTATCGATCTCGGTTGCCCATGGGCCAACTGCCGCGCCGTGTTCGTCCAGCACACGTATCAGGGCAAACGCCATATCGCTGGTTTCGCGCGGTGCTACATCGATGTTGGGGCGGCGCACCGTGCCGGCAGATGAGAGGTGCAGATAGGAAAAGTCGGTGTTTTGGCCTGGCCGTCCGGTTGGTTCCGGGACGTGCAGACGCAGTGGCTGATAGGGCGACTGGTTTTCGGTCATTGAATTACTCCTCGCTCGATTGTGTCTCGCGGTTGAATAAAAGGCTACATCAGCATGCAGTCTGCATGCCGTCTCTGTAAAGCTGGCGCTTGCGGGATTGCCACGTGCACCATGGATTCTAGTCCTGATTGGAGTCGAACCGGCAGGAGTATCCACGTCAACGTGGAAGATGTCAAATTTCAGAGTTAACTTATCTTTTGTTAAATTGTTTTTTGCACGATTTTTGCGGTTAACTACAAGTCATTCGTTTTGAAATTGAATTGGCCAAATCGCGCAATGCTGGATTTCACGACTGGTATCGCTCAATTCAAGACCACACAATCGCGCCGCATCGGTGCCGTCAGCATCGTCCGAAATTGCAAAACACTACCGAGGAGAAAAAAATGCATTCCATACCAATGTCAACTTCAAGCTTTAGCTCATCAAGTTCATCGTCTTATCCCTCATCCAGTTCTTCATCCAGTTCATCGTTGAGTTCTTCATCCCTGTCGTCACGGTTTGAGCCGATGCAGCTAGACAATATCCCCGAATATGCGCAAAAACTGCTGAGCACAATGGACAAAAGTTCGGTCAGCAATGCGATCGCGGGAAAAAATTTGGCTTTGTTAAATCAGTATTCCAGAGTCCTGCATTATTTGCCCCCTGAGAAAATAAAGGATTATTTGAAACCACTTATTGATGATGGCGATTGGGACAATCCGTTAATTGCAATCGAAAACAGCCCAGAATATTGCAGCATTGTGAGTGCCTATATCGACATTTATTTGCGCCTGGCTGAACGCCTGCCAAAAAAAAATTTCGCGCTTATTGCCTTTCCTTTCCTGTCATCTCACAGTGGCACTCTTGTCATGATCGGACTGGAGGATGGCTACCCCGAGATTCTCGACAAATGCGCTCAAGTCTGGAAATGGGTCGACCCGGATGATTTTTCCACCGGTTCACGGGAACCGGGTCCCGGTTTGAGAGCAACGGCACGAGAAATGCTGATCGGACTCGAACTTGATTTTGGTGACGGCGTTAATACAGGATCACCTGAAACTATTTTCGCGTTCGGAAGATTTTTGCAGGCTGCCTCACTTGACAACGATTTGGCGCTATTCGAAACCTGGGCAATCGGTCATGAGAAAGGTGACCAAAAAATATTCTTGGATCTATTGGTGAACGGAAAAGCTGCGAACATTCATGCCTATGTTGAATTACTGAAACCAGTCGCATCACACCGATTTGTGGCATCAATTTTGGAAAACATCGATACCGCAGAAAAAATCTATCAGGCCAAAAAAACTGCTCTGGACAAAATCGGGCAATTGCAGACGCGCTTGCTGAAAATTGCCAGAGAAGTGGAATCCAGCTCTGGCAGTCGCCCCAAACCACCTCTGACAGGATCCAAATTACCGTTAAAGTCAACCTGATTGCGCAGATCGGCCGATGTCGACCCCACTGTCTGAATTCAATTCAACCATTTTTATTAAAAAGACATTGCGATTCCGGGTTGCGCAACATAAATTACAGGAACAGAAAGCGCGCACCATCTCCGACCGATTTTTAAGAAACAGGCAATTTCCCGGCAACCATGGCAACTAAAAAAAGCAGATCCACCGATGACTACGATCCTCAAAAATTCCGGCCGTTTGGCCGGGTCACGTTTACCGTGGACGACGATATCCTGCTCTGCGAAGCACAGGGTCCCTTCACCCGGGAATTGATCGCGGCGATTGCAGACATCCAACTGAGTCTGATACAGGAAATGCAACAATTCGAAAAATGGGGACGTATTGTCATTATCAAAGACAGTGCAATGGCTTCGCCTGAATCTCTGGAAGCATTGACCGAATACCTCTCGACCTTGGGTCGCGCCAATTTGCTGTCCGTGATCACAACCATGGTCATTGACGATACGGTTGAAGGCGCCCAGCTCATGACCAGTCAATTCATGAACGCGTTTGCTGATGCGGCATTAAATCTGACTGTGTTCAAAACAGTCAACGATGCCAAGGTTTTCGTCAAGTTGCACCTCTAGGAGTCTGCGCGGTAGAACGAATCGAAGCGAAAAATCGGCTGAGCGAGCACAGATTTTGCCTATTTTTTACGTCAATACTTAATGTATTGACTAAAAAATAGGCGAGATATGGACCGCTCAGGCGGTTTTGCAGCCGATTCAGTTCTGCCGCGCACACTCCTAGGTGGCCTTCGGTCGGGCGCGGGCAAGTGCGGCCAGCCGGTGCAAAGTCTCGCCAACCGGAATCGTGTCATTCATAAAAAATCGCACAACTTCATTGACCAGCGCGTCCTTGACGGCACTGTCGCCTGCCATCTCATACGCCAGACTGGGAACCTGCACCGCGCTGCCTTCCGCGAACACTTTCCACGAACTGCGGGCACAACTGTCCATTTTTACCTGATCGGCATTGCGCAACACCGAGATTGAGCCGCTGGCGATGTTGTAGTCAGCCTGCACATTCGGGGACACCAGCAACTGGGCGAGCCGGTCGGCCAGCTCAGGCTGCAATTTATTCTGCTTGAACATGACCAGGGTGTCGATGCTGTAAATATGGTACTTCGCGGTGTTCGGCACGGCGCTACAGCTGAAATTAATGTCGGTAGTATAGCCTTGGGCGTTCAATTCACCCTTGGCAAAGTCACCCATGACCACCATCCCGGCATTGCCCGCAGTGACCAATTTCAGGGTATCGGTCCAGCTCAATGGTTTCTGTGGCGATTGCATGAATTTTTTCAGGATGCGCAGGCGCAGCAAGGCGCGCGCAAAGCGGGTATCGGAATAGGTTGACGGGTCGTGGTCGATAAAGGTACGTCGATAAAATTCGGGCGACGACTCTGACAGCAGCACTGCCTCAAACAGCGCAGCCAATTGCCATGGTTCGGTGCTTTGCGCCAGTGGCACAACGCCCAGCTTTTGCAATTGATTGGCGACAACCTTAAATTCATCCCAGTTTTGCGGAGCACGCAGGCCGGCATTGTCAAACACCTGACGGTTGTAAAGCAGCAGGTTCATGCGATGAATGCCAAGCGGAATCGCCACCAGCTGACCCTTGCTGTGCACCCTGTCCTCGACTGCCGGAAAAAATGATTTATCCCATTTTTCGCCATTGCCCTTTCGGGAGCCAGACGCGGATTTGAATTCGGCCAGCAAGCCCTGGTTATACCAGCTGCCAATCCGTGAACCGTTGACCAGAAACATATCTGACAGGCCCGCTCCGCTTTTCAGCATCGTGTCCGGACTGTCTCCCGGCATCACGAGGTCGCGCCATATGATATTTTCCTGAGCCAGCCGCGTGGCAAGCACTTCAACCGCTTTGCGCTCGCCGTTCGACTTCCAGGCCCTTACAACCTGAACAGTCGACGCTGGTTGTGGTCGGGCACTGGCTGCGACAGATTGTGCCTGCGCTTGGGCGAGCGGCAGCAGAGTCGACAAAACGAGTAAGGTCCCTGGTAAGGTCCCGGGTTTGGTCCCGGGTTTGGTCCCGGGTTTTGTCCAAACACGGCGCGCAATACAGGCTATTTTTGTTTTTACAACTGCTCCTGCCAATACTTGATTTGCCTTCACTTGGGAATCTCCTCGGTTGTCTCGGCAGACACTATAGCCCAACTGATTGCCCAAGTGGAATGACAACGTTGACCAGCTGTGCACGACAGGACGGATAAGCGCATTTTTATAAATTTGGGCGTGGCGGTACTGTAGTTTGAGTCAAGCGCTATCACGCTGCGCCTCGGGAATAAAAACCGTTTAAATTCAATATGTTAATTAAAATAATCATCTCCCTCCGGCGGACCGCCTGTAGTTTTTTGTTGAATAAAAATGGGTTTTCCGCAAACCGGTCTGCAAAAAAGAAGCGACTACTGACATACCTGCAGGGGAAATGCTTGAAGCCGTGACTTTCGGTGATAAAATCCCGGTCTGATAAGAAATGGCGGCATAGCAATGCGACGCTGCATAACAGAATTAACCGGACCAGATACCATCGTGTACAGCACATTTATCCAAACCAGAATCACCTGCCGCGTCTGCTCAAGCACCACTGCTGCGCCTGCCACATCGACAGCCAGATCTGTCGATCCTGACACTGACCAGCGCGCAGGACAGGCATGAGCAAGCAATCCAACTTTCCTTCCCTGATCGCTGATATCGGTGGCACCAACGCCCGCTTTGCCCTGGAACTGGAACCGCAAAAGTTTTCCGCGATCCAGGTACTCAAATGTGCCGATTATCCAACCATCTCGGATGCGATCCGCGCCTACCTGCAGCATCCGCTGGCACTGGACGCCGGTGCCGCCGAGGTAAAAAAAGCCGGTATCGCGATTGCCAATCCGGTCAATAGCGACATGGTCAAGATGACCAATCATCACTGGTCATTTTCAATTCAGGCCGTGCAGAATGAATTCAATTTTGAGCCACTGCTGGTGGTCAATGATTTCACCGCCCTGGCAATGGCGCTGCCACATCTCGATGCAACGCAGCGCTACCAGGTTGGTGAAGGACAAGCGCAAGCCAATGCAGCCATTGGCCTGTTGGGCGCGGGCACTGGCCTGGGTGTATCGGGACTGGTTCCAACCAGTGACGGCTGGGTGGCGCTGGACAGCGAAGGTGGCCACACCTCGTTTTCACCGATCAATCAACGTGAAATCGATATCCTTCAATTTGCGCTGCAGCGCTTCAGCCATGTGTCGAGCGAACGTCTGATGTCTGGCTCCGGTATCCAATTGATTTATCAGGCTCTGGCAGCGCGCCAGAATCTGGAACCGGAAGAAATCGACACGCCAGAAATTACCCGGCGCGGTCTGAGTAACGAATGCCCGCTGTGTACCGAAACGCTGTCCACCTTTTGTGAAATATTGGGTTCCATGGCCAGCAATCTGGCGGTGGTACTTGGCGCCAAGGGTGGGATTTATATCGGCGGTGGGATCGTGCCGCGCCTCGGACAATTTTTCGATCAGTCCAATTTCCGGCAACGGTTTGTGCAAAAAGGACGGTTTGCCGAATACCTGAATCATATTCCCACCTATGTGATTACCGAGGCTTACCCGGCCTTTATCGGCATTTCTGCCTTGCTGGCACGGAGCTGACTCACTCTCCTGCCAGTGCCGACCTGGTCAAACACTGATCAATCACCCGCATTCAACTGACTTCCGACTCCGGTTGGGTCGGTGTCATTTCAGATTTGAGCATCCTGCGGCGCACAAAATCAATATGCTCCTGCAATGAATAGGCGTGTTCAGCAAACGTCAATGGCAACCTGGCCTGCCGGACCTTTTGCTCAATCGTGTCAAGTTGCTTCATCACAGAACTCATTTCCATCTGCGCGGGACTGTCACGCATCTGCGTTTCCAGAAAATTGAGCTCACCATACCAGCGATAAATATGACGGCGTATGCGCCAGTTATAGATCTGCGGGATGGCGCGCATCAAGGGAATCAAGGCAGCGAGCAGAGGAATCAGGATCAGCGCAGCTCGGTCAAGCAATGTCGCCAGCCAGAACGGCAGATAGCGCTGTAATAACGGTGGGCCCGATTTGTAATAATGTTCGGCGTCCTTGCTCAACTCCAGATCGACATCTTTAGGAGATGGGAATTCATTCGCGGTATGTAGCAGGCCCGCCTCGGAATGCGTTTCATGCATGGCCTTCATCACCAATGAAATCAATGCCGGATGGACTGAATCGCGCGCTGCGAGTGTGGTGGTGGTCGCCAGCAAAGTAATGTCTTCGGCCGGTAAATTGTGACGGATATCGACCAAACCATGCGGAATGCGCAACTCGTGCAAATAAGGAAAATGCCTGACGATAGCAGCAGCCTGGTCCAGGTTGAGAATGCGGATCTGGGGGGCTGCGACGAGTTGGTGGACGAGCGGCGAGTCAGGTTCGCCAATAATGAAGACCGCATCCAGCTTGCCGGCGAGAAGTTGCGATGCAGCTTCGTCCCGACCGATCGCCTGTAGTTTGCTGTTCTCACCCGTGACGCCGTTTGCCGCCAACAGCCGGGTGGCCAACAATTTGGTACCCGAACCGTCCCGACCAATCGCCATTTTCTTGCCGACCAGCTCTGTAAATCGGGTGATGGTTTGCTTGCCGCGATAAAACACCCACAAGGGCTCATATGAAACACTGCCCAATGATGTCGGCTCAACTTGATCTTGCGGAGCAGGTTCATTTAATCCATCCTGCAGAAAACCCAAATCAACGTCCGAATTGGGGTCGCGCAAACGCTGGTGATTATCAAGCGCGCCATTGGACTGTCTGATGACCAGTTCGATGCCATCCTCAGCGAGAATTTCCTTATAACTTTTGGCGAAATCCTGATACGAACTGTCTTCCGTCCCGGTCAGAATCACCAGACGTCGAGGTGGCGCCGGATCAATGTAGTGATAGGCTGCCCAGGCAGCGGCCAATCCCAAGATCAGGACCGGCAGAATTGACCAGATGGCCTCTTTCAACACGCCGCTGGCAAACCAGACTGTAAATCTCTGCATTGGGTCCCTGTTCTGGATTTGGTTGAATTGTGTGCGTCAGCATACTTGCATTTTGGAGTGGGCTCAATCGTTTGCCGTCGATGGGTATCCTGGCGATCAATGTATTTGGGTTTTGTAAAGTCCAAAGCCATCATCTGCACATACCCTGAACAGATTATCGGCGGCGTTGATTTCATGCTTTAATGGGTCGGCCGGCACCGTCAGGTACCAATACCGAAATCTGATTAATCATGAAAATGGAATTATTATGCTTTTGACCTTTGCAGTTCTGCTGCTGTTTCAATGTCTGGGCGAGGCAGTGGTTTTCGTGGTGAAGCTGCCGATTCCAGGTCCCGTCGCAGGCATGCTGCTGCTGTTAGCTGTTCTGCTGGTCTGGCCCAAATTAATGAACCGGCTGGAAGCGACCGCAAATGAGTTATTGCGGCATCTGGCCCTGCTTTTTGTTCCGGCTGGCGTCGGGATTATTGTCTCTGCCGGCAGTCTTCAAGGGCATTGGCTGGCAGTCATTTGCTCGGTGTTGATCAGCACGGTGTTGACTTTAAGCGTTACCGCATCGGTCATGCGCTATCTCATGGCACGCAATTCCGTTCAAGCGGGGAACAATGATGCTCAATAACGTGCCGGATTTCTTCAAGTTATGGGTCTACCTGTCGGCCTCACCATTATTAGGTTTGACCTTGACGATCTGCGCCTATGTCATCGCATTATCGATCTACAACAGATCACGTCATTCGCCGCTTTTCAACCCGGTCGCAATCTCGATTCTGATCATCGCGCTGGTTTTAAAAGCAGTGCAGATGCCCTATGCGGAATATTTTTCAGGTGCGCAGTTCGTGCATTTTTTACTTGGACCGGCGACGGTGGCACTGGCGATTCCCCTGGCCAGACAACTGCCAAAAGCCAAACATTTGTTTTACCCGATTCTGGCCGCACTGATCGCCGGCTCCTGCACCGCAATTATCTCGGCGGTGACGTCCGTGTTGCTGCTTGGTGGCTCGTATCAACTGGCGATGTCAATTGCGCCAAAATCGGTGACCACACCGATTGCCATGGCAGTATCGGAAAGGCTGGGCGGCCTCCCCTCCCTGACCGCGGTGATGGTCATCGCAACCGGAATTCTGGGCGCCATTCTCGGCAATGCCGTGTTCAGTTTCATGCGCATTGATTCTCACCAGATTCGCGGCTTTGCTCTGGGGGTTGCCGCGCACGGCATAGGAACTGCCCGTGCGTTTCAGGTCAGTTCTGAAATGGGTGCATTTTCCGGTCTGGCTATGGGGCTCAACGGCGTATTGACGGCGTTCCTGGCTCCCTGGCTGGTTCCGCAGATTGTGCAGTTAATGAAATAACTGCATCCAAACGCTTATACGAAATCGTGCTAACCACATAACCAATAAATCGTTCTTGATATGCGCTTCTCGTGCAATCATCCGGCCTTAAGAGTAAATAAGTAATAAGTCATCACTTAAGGTCATCATCGCCATGAATTTTCAACAACTACGTTCGATACGCGAAGCGTCGCGCTGCGGTTTTAATCTGACTGAAGTCGCCAATACTTTATTCACCTCACAGCCCGGTGTCAGTCGCCAGATCCGCGAGGTGGAAGAAGAACTGGGCGTGGAGATTTTCGAACGCAATGGCAAGCGCCTGACGGGTCTGACCGAACCGGGCAAAGGTATTCTGGAAATCATCGAACGCCTGCTGGTCGAAGCGGAAAATCTGCAGCGCGCCAGCGACGATTATACCGATCACACCAAGGGCACACTGACGATCGCCACCACCCATACCCAGGCACGTTATGTTTTACCGCGCGTGGTGCAGGCATTTCGTCATGCGTTTCCGGATGTGCGCATCGCCTTGCAGCAAAGTTCGCCCGAACATATTGCCGATCTGGTGCTGTCCGGTAAAGCCGATATCGGGATTGCCACTGAAGGCTTAAGTCAATACAAAGATCTGGCTTCATTCGCCTGTTATGAATGGAACCATGTGCTGGTGGTCCCGGACGGACATCCGCTGCTTGCCCTGGAAACTGTCAGCCTGGCCGATCTGGCCACCTGGCCGTTAATCACTTATGACGTGGGATTTACTGGCCGTGGTCATATCGATGATGCGTTTCGCGCCAGCGGTGAACAACCGGATATCGTGTTGACTGCCATGGATGCCGACGTGATCGCCCAGTATGTTGCCTTGGGAATGGGCGTGGGCATCGTGGCATCCATGGCCGTCGATTCGCTGCACGCACATGGATTGAAAACAATTTCGGCCAGCCATCTGTTCAGCTCAAACATCACCCGGCTGGCCGTCAAACGCGGTACTTATTTGCGTGGTTTTGTGATCGACTTTATTCAGCAGTTTTCACCCAAGTTAAGTCACCAGCAAATCAGCAGCGAAGTCGCCGCTTAAAAACTCAGAGCGCCGGTCAGATCACCGGGGGGCATTGCTCCGCGCCCTTTCATTGCCGCATTGCGCTCTGCAATGCCTTCGAGCATCGGCAGATCATGCAGTCGGCTGATGAAGCGCAGGATCGAGGTCGTGTCATAAAAACTGTGATCAACGTGACCCTTCTTGGCAAACGGTGACACGATGATGGCAGGGACACGTGTTCCCGGTCCCCAGCGGTCTCCTTTTGGCGGAGCCACGTGGTCCCACCACCCACCGTTCTCATCGAAGGCAATCACCACCAGCATATTGTTCCATTGCGGACTGTGTCTCAAGTGCGTCAACACATTCACCACATGTTGATCACCTGATTCAATATCGGAATAGCCCGCGTGCAAATTCAGATTCCCTTGCGGTTTGTAAAAAGTCACTGGTGGTAATTTTCCCGCCACGGCGTCAGACAGGAATTTATTCGAAATTGGACTATCGCCAGTTCCCCCGTCGCGCAGATGTTGTACACGTGCGGCAGTGCCAGGTGCGTAATTCTTGAAATAGTTGAAGGGTTGATGATGGTATTGAAAATTGGGACGCAAGCCACCGCCCGCATTGTCCAAAGCCTCCTGATAAGCGCCGCCATACCAGGCCCAATTCACCCCTTTTTGGGACAGCAGATCGCCGATGTTGGGATGCGATTGTGGCGGCAGGGTATTCGGGTTTTGCGGATCCGCCAGATTCGGATCGCCACCGTCAGCAGGCTTGATATAACTGGGCTGGAATGGCGGCGCCATGGTGTTGATGGCATAACCATCGGGACTGATTGCACCGTCATTCACATATTTGGGCTTGCCCGCGAGTGCCGATGCCGGTGAGTCGCCAGCCAGCGCCAGACGGCTGCCGGTTGGCCCGCCTTCAGTGACGGCTATTTTTTCTTTTGCCGGGCTGTTTTCAGCATTCGGATAAAACGGCGCACGCGCAGCAACTAAAAACTGGTGGTTCAAAAACGATCCGCCAAACGCCGCCATAAAAAAATTGTCGCACATCGTATATTGCTGGGCCACCTGCCACAGCCCGAGTTTGGTTTGCGAATTGGCGTAATGTCCCATCACCAGACCGCCCGAGTCACCCCACGCAACAAACTGATCATTCTTGCCGCCATTGATCTGCATCTGGTTTTGATAAAACACGTGACACAGGTCGCGCGTCACCAAACCGCCCGGCAAGAGATTGCCGTCGCCATCAGTCAAGGCGAACGGCACATTGGCCAGCCCGCTGATTTTATTTTCATCGGTCAGATATTTTTTTCCGCCCAGATTTTGCTCGCGTTGAATCAGTCCGCCCCAGATTTTCGGCAATTCAGCCAGTGGCTGTCCGTTTCTATCCTTCTGCGTGTAATCAGCGGCAGTCAGCTCGCCAAGTGATTTGCTTTCACCCGGAAAATTGGCGAACAGATTATTGAAACTGCGGTTTTCCAGATAGATCACCACCACGGTCTTGATATGGGTTTTGAGTTTGCTGTCGAGCGAACTGCTTGCCGGTTTGGTCGCCGCACCAACGGTCAATGGCACACTGCCAAGCAAGCTGGCCGCGGCACTGGCCTGCATCAGACGACGACGATTTGGATTCTCCAGTGTGTCGGCTGTTTCATCATGATCATTGACTGACATAGCGGTATCCTTAAAAAATGAGCGAAAAAAAATCCGCCGTAGCGGATTGGATAATAAAATCAACCAAGTTTGGCTGCATGCTCTCTGGTTGAATGAAACACCACTTGCGGCCAGCGTTCCTGAGTCAGTTTTAAATTCACTCCCGAGGTGGCGAGGTAAGCCAGATTGCCGGCCGCATCATAAGACAAATTATGTCCGGCACTGGAATTCTCAAAATCATTCAGCATCTTCTTGTCTTCGCAACTCACCCAGCGCGCACTGCTGATGCTGGTTCCTTCGAACACTGCATCGACACCGTATTCATTGAGCAGACGACTGGCAACCACTTCAAACTGCAACACCCCGACTGCGCCCAACACCAGATCAGCATTGTTAATCGGTTTGAATACCTGCACGGCACCTTCTTCACCGAGCTGCTGCAAGCCTTTATGCAGCTGTTTGATTTTCAGCGGATTGCGAATCCGCACGGCACGGAAAAAATCCGGCGCAAAATACGGGATGCCGGTGAACTGCAATAATTCGCCTTCAGAAAAACTGTCGCCAATCTGCATATTGCCGTGATTGGGCAGCCCAATGATATCGCCGGCAAACGCTTCTTCAACCTGCTCACGACTCGACGCCATGAATGTCACCACCGAAGACACTTTGACTTCGCGGTTCAAACGCAAGTGCTTTAACTTCATGCCGCGTTCAAAATGCCCGGAACACACGCGCAAAAAGGCAATGCGGTCGCGATGCGCCGGATCCATATTCGCCTGAATCTTGAAGACGAAACCGGAAAATGGCGCTTCAGTCGGTGCCACTGAACGGACCGTTGCGTCGCGCGAACGCGGTGCCGGTGCCCATTCGATCAAGGCATTTAAAATTTCGCGCACACCGAAGTTATTGATCGCCGAACCGAAGAATACCGGTGTCTGGGTACCGGCCAGGAATGCGTCCAGATCAAACGGATGCGATGCACCATGCACCAATTCCACTTCCATTTTGAGCTGTTCGATTTCAAGCGGGAACATGGTTGCCAGGCGCGGATTGTCGATGCCTTTTAATACTTCAAATTCCTGATCGGCGCGATCGCTGCCGGGCGTGAACAACATGATTTCGTCGCGCAGGATGTGATAGACGCCGCGGAAATTCTTACCCATGCCGATCGGCCAGGTAACCGGCGCGCATTCAATTTTCAATACCGATTCCAGCTCGTCCAATAATTCCAGTGGGTCGCGCGTCTCGCGGTCCATCTTGTTGACGAAGGTGATGATCGGCGTATTGCGCATCCGGCACACGTTCAGCAATTTGATGGTTTGTTCTTCCACACCTTTGGCTGCATCAATCACCATCAATGCAGAATCGACCGCGGTCAGAACACGATAGGTATCTTCAGAAAAATCCTGGTGGCCCGGCGTGTCGAGCAGGTTGACGACATGGTCTTTGTATTCGAACTGCATCACCGAACTGGCTACCGAAATACCGCGCTGCTTTTCAATGTCCATCCAGTCGGAGGTGGCATGACGACCGCTCTTGCGACCTTTGACGGTACCGGCCAATTGAATCGCGCCGGAAAACATCAGCAGCTTTTCAGTCAGCGTGGTCTTGCCCGCATCCGGATGAGAAATAATGCCAAAGGTACGGCGACGCGCCACTTCGCGCACGACTTCTTTCTGAGCTGAAGTGGCAGGGGTGGATTCAGGCGTGGAGGGAGTGAGGTCGGACACAATAAACGATCTTGGCAAAAGGTGAGCAGTCTACCGTTTTTATCTGGTTAGTGCTTGAATTTAATCGGTTTTCTTAGCCGACTTGGGTGGTTCTGGCAGCAGGCAGGCGTCGACAATTTGCAAATCATTATCTTTGGCAAAATCGAGAACAAAGTGATAGGCCAGCGGTTCAATCTCACGCAGTGAATGATCGACTACCACCGAACGCACTCCGTTGATCAAAATTGGACGGACGAACAATGAATAATGCAGATGACTCTGCCGACCGCTGTCCGGCCGAAAGCACGACATCGCGCCGCTTAAGCGCTCCGACCAATCACTGGGGCGAAACTGCTTACCGTCACTGGTCAAACCCAGGATAAAGAATTCATTCTTTGCAGGTGGAGTTGTGTTATCGGCCATTCTCGCCTTCACTACCGTATTACGAAGTCAGTATTATATCTTATAGAAGACCAGGCAATTTGCTCGGTCCACCGAAAAATGCCGCCGTGAAACGAATATGGTTTTCAGTATAGTCAGCAAAGTGATCTTCTCAAAGGATCAAAAAACCCAAATGCGTGCAGACATCACAATAGGTATTTATTAGATATCTTTTTATAACAACGTTGGTTTTATAATCACAAATTTTCAACCGGAATAAATAGAGAATGAACATGATTACGATTAAACGCCTGAGTGCTGAACAGATTGAGGATGCATGTCTGCTTTTGTATCAAGTCTACATCGAACAGCAGCGATGGATATTTGACGAAAACAATCCATCGCTGCTTCGCATTGACACACGAAATGATGGTCGTATATTAATTGATCGGTTTACAGACCAAGCGGTTTGGTTCGGAGCATTCAGCGACGCGAAACTGGTCGGATGTGTCCGAGTCAGCTACCCTGATGAGAATGGTCGGTTGGAAATTGAAGGGTATCCTGGCAGTAAAGTGATTCAACAGTATCTCCCGACATATGACAAGAGCAAATGCGTTGAAATCAGCAGACTGGCAGTGAAAGAAAAATATATTGGGCGTGGGCTCGCAAATAAAAAACTCCTTCTTGCCTGTTTTAGGTATTGCCAGCACCTCAGATATTCAGTACTGACCTCGACGACCAACAGCTATTTAAAGTTACTATTTAAAAAAATTGAATTTCCGTTAAAAGCCGAACATGCTTTCAAATATGAAGCTCACGATCAATCAGCAGTCCATTTTTATTTTGCTGACTATCAAACTGGTGAGGTCAATGACACTTTACAAAAACTAGAATTTCTCGAAAGTGACATCAGCAATAACGCCAAGAACATATTGCAAGCATTACATATCGCTGAATCAATCATCCCGACTCCATTTTATTGGATGGACAGTGAGGGCGTAGTGTTGGGGATAAATGATTTGGCGTTAAAAGCGATGGGAACTACGCGTGAAATTATTGGAAAAAAGCCCTATGCATTCTACAAAAAACATATCGCCGACCACATCCTCAATCACAATCAAGAAGTTATAAGGAAAGAAGAAATTCTTTGCCAGGAAGAGTGGATCGAAGAAATTACAACCAAAGAACGAAAATGCTTTTCCTCAATAAAAGCACCACTCTATGATGATGGGGGCATGGTCATTGGAATAGTCGGAACTTCAGTTGAGATCACTGCAGAAAAGGAAGCCGAACAACTGAGACGACAAGTACAAGAAAAAATCACATCATTTGCTCGAAAGGTGGCCCATGATCTTAAATCACCAATCGCTGCGCTGAAGATGCTTGCTAACGGATGTCCATCAATACCGCCAGATACAGTAACGATAATGAACAACGCGATTGATCGGCTAAACGACATATCCGACAACCTGCTTGATATCCGTGAAGATTTTTCATTAAACCAAAACATAGAACAACAACAAAATTTGGCGTTAGCCGAGTTGGTGTCTGAGATGATGAATGAAAAAAGAGTTGAACACCAAAATAAGGCGATTGAATTTGAATTCCGAGCCGATCCAAACACAAGACTAGTCCAGATAAAAATTCAGAAAAATCAATTCAAACGTTCCCTGTCGAATTTAATCAATAATGCAGTCGACGCCCTTGTCGGTAGCTCGACAGGCTCCATAATCGTCAGTTTGCGAGATGCCGAAAATCAGCTAACACTCAGCTTGCATGACAATGGCAAAGGCATGCATCAGAGTACGATTGACAAGATACTGAAGCGAACTGCAATCACGCACGGGAAGAACAATGGCCACGGATTGGGACTTCAGCAGGTTTGGGACATGTTAGATGCCAACTCCGGCCAAATAAGAATAGAGTCAACTGTCGGTCTAGGCACCACGGTTGAACTAACATTTCCAAAAACATCGCAAAATAAAATTGCAGAAAAGACGTAAAGTCTTGGACCTGTGAATTTTCCTGCTCAACTCGTTTTCAGTCCGGGAAAAAATCATTAGCCATCAGTTGCGAATACGACCAAGGGCATTGTTTTGGAATCGTCGACAAATCTGGCTCGGTCTCAGTTGCCGCGAGCGCGACTGCGTCGCCCCATGCATCCAGCCACCAGTCAGAATCTGAAAGCGAATTTTTCAGGCTTGGCGTTTTGCTGACTAGGCGCGCTATGCTGCCGCGCTGAGCAGAGATCGTTGCCTCCCAGCTGGAGCCACGATGCGAAGGTTGGACTTGCCATTTCAAGAGATGGGCCAAAAGTATCGTCATACGACTGGCCAATTCTCTCTGTTCGCTCTTGCCCACTTCTTCGATTTCCTCTGCTATCTGCACGATATCAAGCCCTGAGAACTTCCCAGAACGTAAAAGTGCTGCCTGCTCATTCGCCCAGGCGATAACATCCGCTTCGTAAGTTGTTTGCATATGTCCTCCAACAAAAATGCGTCCTCCGAAAAACGAGCACCAAGTTCGCCAGTTCAGGACAGCCAGACAGCCATGGATAACAGTAACAGCAACAGCATCCACAGCAGCAAGGCGCGCCAGACCAGTCCAACCGCGCTTTGTAGTGAGCGCACAGTAGCAGGTTCACCCGGCATGATTTCAGGCTCGATCGCGACAGAATCTACCAGCGCAGCATCGATCGGCAATTCAACCGCATTCTCTTCCGGGCTGCCGAGACGCACGCCGAGCGCACCACCACCGGCCGACAGGATGATTCCCTCTGATTCGTTTTTCCAGCGATGGGCAAAATTACGCCATGCATAAATGGCATCTTCAAAGTTACCGACCACGGCGAAGGCGATGGCGGTCAGGCGTGAAGGTATCCAGTCAATCACATAAAAAATCCGCGCAGCGTAATCGCCGAACACTTCATTCTTCATGTGCGCCGGTTCATTCCAGGCGCGCGACAGATGTTCGGCTACCCGATACATGACGGCGCAGGCCGGACCGACCGGCATCAAGAACCAGAAGAACACACCGAACACATTGCGATGCGTGGTGATCAATGATTTCTCAACAGCGAGACGGGCAATTTCCGACACATCGAGCCCGGTGGTGTCGGTCTTGGTCCATTCGGCCAACAGGCTGCGTGCGGTTTCTTCATCGCCCGAATGCAGGGCGAGTTGAATCGATGTGAAGTAGTGACTGTAGTGGCGAAATCCCAGAGTCAGATACACGATGGTGATGTTCCATGCCAATGCGGCAAAGACGTTGATCTGATGGCAGACCCAGTAGATCAGTGCAGTGGGTATCATCAAGGCCAGCACGGTCACCCACCAGCCGAGTACCCCATGTTGTTCTTCACCGGCGTTGCACCACGATTCGACGCGCATCGCGAAAGCTTTGATAGCCATGTAGATGGGATTGTCGGCCCGCAGGGGCTTTAATTGTTCAAGCAACAAGGCACAAAGTATGGAAAAGAATGTCATCGGTTCATCAGGGCGATAATTGAACCCGTTGGTTTTGCTCTCGGGTATCAGGAAAGAAGCCGTCAAGATAACGTAGACTGGCAATTCACGCAACCACGGCGTGATCGAGGTGACTGTTTTCAGGCGCGCAAAAAATGGAACAGATTGCGGATCATCCCGGCCGTCGCGCCCCAGATGAAGTAGTCGTGATACGGCATCGCATAAAAATGGCGCTTGATTGGCTGATGTTCGGGCATGTTTATCGACATAGCGCGGCGTTGATGGTTGCTGCCATCCATTAAAAAAGCCAGCGGCACTTCGAAAATATCAGCAACTTCATTTTGATCGGAAGTCAGCTGCGGCAGGTCCTGAACTGCACCAACCACCAGGGTCACGCGATAGCCGGTGACCGTCAGATAATCTGGCAGTTGGCCGAGAATTTCCACCTGTGACTGATGCAATCCGATTTCTTCCTCGGTTTCGCGCAGCGCGGTAGCAATCGCATCCTGGTCCTGTAATTCAGCGCGCCCGCCCGGAAAGCTGATCTGACCGGCATGCTGCGTCAGGTGCGCTGTGCGCAAGGTGAACAGCACATTAAGGCCATGCTCGCGCTGAACCAGTGCAATTAAGACGGCCGCGTGTTTGAATTCTGTAACGTTGGACAATGTGAGACGATGCTCGTCGGTCGATTCCGGCATCCAAACTGGTGGCGCGGCAAATCGATGTTTGATCCACTCCAGATTCAGACGTGCCGACTCAATTGCAGGTTCTCCAGCAATTTCTTCTATTGGCGCAGTTTGGGGAATGAAGTCAATCATGGTGCATACCAAGAAAAAAAGGGCACCATCGGCAAGCCGTTCGCTTAATCTGTTGATGCGGTAGCTTAGTTCAATACGGGCCTCTTCGGAGGCCCGTATGTTTTTCAGTCCCCGAGGCTGTCCACAAGATCGCGGCCATGGGCGACGTTGGCCACGTCGCAGGCCATGGCGATGATTTGTCCAATCGTCTGCTTGCTGTGGTTGGTGCTCATCCACCAACCCGAGTCCAGCTTGATCGAGCAATCGCGAACCAAGTCCGGCCGATCGCGGTATAGGTCATTGGCATCCTGTGCCAGATATCGCCGGGTCCGGCCATGCTTGGGCAAGCCGGCGAACCGCTCGCCGAAAGTGGGGTCCCGCTTGATGAACAGGTCGAACACTTGCCTGAGCGTGTCAATGGCGTTTCGTGCGGAGTAGAACTGGCCCTCGAACGAGAATCCGGTCTGCCCGTGCGGAACCGCAGGTCGCAGCGGGACGGCAGTGCGGGGAGTTTGAGTTGCGATAAGTTCAACAGGCCTGGCGGCCTCTCGCGCTGGCACGAGGGCAGGTCTTTGGATGGGCTGTATTGGAGTCCTTGCCGGAGCAATTGGTTGGGCAGCACCACGGCCCGCGACGCTATCCTTCAAGAAGGCCGCAACCATGTCAGGACCGGGCTTGAATCCGCACAGGCTCTCCACGCGATCGGCGACGATCTCCAACAGCATCTCATCCTCGTCGGCAATGATCTGGTGCCACGCCTTGGGGAGGGCCGCAAGCATCTGCCGATCCTTCGACACGTTGCGGTAGTCGTCCCGTGCGGCTTGTATCGCGGCGCCCGAGGCGACCGCCGAATGCAGCAGATACCGCTCCAACCGCTCGGAGCACTCCTTCACGTCGCGATCGACGATGTCGAGTTTGTAGACCCTTCGTTCGCCGTAATCGCCCTGTTCGCCTGGCAGGAAGAAGTTCCACTCGCGGCCGTCGGTGAGGATGGCCATGGGAACGCCATCGTGAAAAGCATATTCAAAAAGCTGCCGTTCGGCTCCGTCGCTCTGGCCGATCTGCTTGACCTCGATGAAGGCGATGGGCTTTCCTGGCGGGCTGCATAGGGCGTAGTCGACGCGTCGGCCGCTCAGCGAGTATTCGGGCCAGACCGCGTCGGTGTCGTAGGAGGGCCAGCCCAAGGCGTGCAGGAGCCGCAGGACGATGCCTTGCGAGACGGACGCTTCGTTGGAAAAGCGGCCAGCCCTGATGCCACCCCGAATTGCTTCGATATCTTGTTCGACTCCCATGCACAGCTCTCCACTATATGTATCGCACACATATTACAGGAGCCGTCTTCGCCACGCTATTTTGTTTTCTCGCTACAACAACAGACGCACGCGTCGGAGTATCTTGCCCCGTCGGTCGGCTGCCGACCAGTCAACCGCTAAGTCAAGCAATCCTGGTCTTGTTTTTGCGAATGTCAAATAGTATGTTTTCAGTATGTGAACGCAAAATAGATGGAGGCTAATGTGCGTGCCATCCAACACTTAAATAATCTGATTTGGCGTGATCAAACTATTCATGTTGTTCACCTCACGAAATGGCCGTTACGTTCGTCGGACCAGAGTTTAGTTTGCTTGCGTCTTCACGTTGTTGCGCTAAGTTAAATGCAAGAGAAAAATAAATTTGCAGTGCGGCATCAGATGCCGAAACCAAAAGGGGAGCAAAATGGAACAACTCGTTTTTGCACGCAAAACAGATAACGTTGTTCGTCAAAAAAACAGCAAGGAAGTTGTCGAGGCTCTTGTTCAAGAAAAACTTATCCCGCGATGGGATGGTGAAATTCCGGCTTACCTCTTGTCAAAAGAGACTCTTGCGGCTTTTCATAAATTTCGTGAGCAAGCCCAAAATATCACACCACAGGTTAAGTGATAGATGACTTCCGGGCCTCACCATGATGCTGAAACAGTGCTTCGAGCAGGAATGACGACTTTGTTCCGCGAGGCACTGATTCGCGATATCTTGAGCTCTGGGAAATCCAAATCAACAGCGGAGACTCAGGCAGACGAATTTATGAATTCGTCATTTGGTCAAGCTCAGCTTCAAATGCATCTTGATGTGAAGCGAAAAGAAATACTTAACCACGGTGTAATTGAGGAAATTCGCAAGCATGGGAAACTTTGGAAATCGGTTGGTGTAAATCTGCTTTCCGGAGCGATCGGAGCAATCGCGGGGCCTTTCGTTTGGGGTGCCGTGGTAGTAGCATTTTCGTTGGGACAATCTAATGCTAGTCTGCCTGAAACGAAGGCAAAAGAACTCGTCAAAAAAATAGAAAACCAATCAAACTTGCCGGAAAGAAAATAACTCCGAAATCTCGATATCTATTTGAAGTAAATGATATCTTCATAACTCACCACACCCTTGGCAAGTCCAAGCAGCATGGCAGGGGTCTTCTTCACTTTCACCAGCTCTTTCGGTTGCTCGCCTGTTTCGAGATTGATGGGAGCCTTCTCCATCACGTCGCGGGTCCATATGTAGTTGTGGCACACGCGGAATATGTCCAATAGTTTTTGTATCTGTTCGGGCTTGTAGGGCTGGTATCCGTTCCACACGCGTCCCGCATTGCCTTGCGAGTGCATGCCGCGTTCCAAGAGAGAAACGCGGCGGCGGATGCGGTTGAAATAGGAATCCACTCCATGGAGGGAGGCGAGGTTGTAGGTCCATGCGAGATGGTTTTCGTCCATGTCGCCATAGTCGGTCAGATGGCACACGGCCTTCTCCGGCTCGCTCATGGTGGCCATTGGGTGGAACACCCAGCGGTCATTCCACTTGCCAAGCTTGCGGGCCTTGGCGATGCGGTCTTTGAGGGTGGCGAGTATCGCCTCCTGCCTTGTGCAACCCAGCTGCGACATGACCTCTCTAATTTCGGCTTGCGACTCCGCAGACAACCTGCGCTTTTGGTCGACGGTCCGGTCCTTGGCGATGCTGACATAGAACGCGTCGCAGGTGCGGTCTTTCACGCGGTCAGCCCATGCACCCAAGCACGCGGCACGCATGCCGGAGTCCTGGTCGAGAAAGAACCGAACCTTCTCCACCGACACCAGCATCTCGGCAAGCCGCATGAAAGCACCATAGAGAAGATATTCCGTATGCACTTGCATGCCCCTTTCCGGCAGCTGGTCGTCGACCGTGGGTTCGTCGATGGACTCGATGTCGCGACGCTTCGCGGTCGCGGCGTATTGCCGTTCGATGGACTCGGACAAGGAGCCCGCCGGCTTCTTGGCGGCCGATGCTTTCACCGGCGCTTGGTAGTCGACGGAGGTCCACAGGTTGGCGTAGTCCCGATATGGCGTCGGCAGGGCCAGTTGGCTGTGGTTCCATGCCCACTTCTCGATGGCCTCGGCGTCGGCCGCAGGATCGAAATTAAGCCATGTGCCCAAGGCGTAGTTGGTCTTGTTGTCCACGAACGCGGCGGACGACAGCACCACGTTGCGCTTGTCCTCCCGTTTGGTCCAGTTGATGGCGTAGTCCTGCTTGTCGACTCCGATGTAGAGGCGTCGGATTGCAATTTGGGACAGCTTGGATTCGCGGTCGGCGGCGAAGGCCACGCATTGCTTCCAGATGAAGTCGATCTTGTCGTAGACGGTTTGCGGGCTGACCTCGCAGATTTCGGCGATGCGGCGGATGGGGGCCTTGTTCACCAGCTCTTTGAAGATCAGCTTGTTGAGGTGCGTTGTCCGCTGGCGGCTGGTGCTCTTGACGGCTGTCGAGAACGTCTTCTTGCACGCATTGCACCTCCAACGAGGGGCTCCGGTGGTGGTCTTGCCAAACGACGCGTAGAACGGGCTGCCAATGGAAACGCCAAGTCCGTGCTGGGAGCAATCCACATGCGGGCAGCATGGCTCCGACATCACGGGACGCAGCCTGTTTCGCTCGTCGAGGATGCCGCGGTTGTTTTTGAGGGAGAAGCTCTCGCCGCACGCGTTGCAGCGGGCCATAGGCAGGCCCTTGCCGGATGCGACGATGGTGTAGCGGTTGGGGTTGGCCTTGGTCGCAGCACCCTTGGTCGATACAGGTTCGGGCGGAATTCCGTAGTTGGAACAGGCGGGGGTTTTGCAGAAGTTCAGCTGGACCCCGTCGACTTCGGGAGGAACGCGAGGGACTGGCGGAGCCTTGTCAGGCTGTTGAGACAGGAAGGCATCAAACTCATCCGGCGGGGCCGGAGGGAATAAATAACCGTATTGCGGCTCGGCCGTTGGTTCTGGCAAAGCTGCGGAAGATTTCTTCTGCAAGCTGACCCTCTTGAAATCACTAAACCACAGAGGTAATTTTACCCTCTGTGGCTTAGAAGATCAACAGATTAAGCGAACGGCTTGCACCATCGGCGCCCTTTTTCTTCCAACACTTTGCTTATTCTGCTGCAGTGTCGGCAACTGGTTTCGCAGCTGCACCCGCATTTGCAGCTTTGCGTGCTGGCAGTTTTTCTTTAATACGTGCAGATTTACCTGAACGTTCACGCAAGTAATACAGCTTGGCGCGACGTACATCACCGCGACGCTTGACTTCGATCGACGCGATCAGTGGTGAATACAATTGGAATGTACGCTCAACACCTTCACCGGACGAAATTTTACGCACGATAAAATTTGAATTCAAACCGCGATTGCGACGTGAAATAACAACGCCTTCGTAAGCCTGAGCACGTTTGCGCGTACCTTCAACTACGTTGACATACACCACCACTGTATCGCCAGGTGCGAAATCAGGGATAGTCTTGCCCAAACGGGCAATTTCTTCTTGCTCAAGTTGCTGGATCAGATCCATTTTTAACTCCTATAACCATCATGCTGGTGTCATTTGTGCATATTTATTATGCGGACCCGGTAGAGGATGGGATTAAACATGTGAGCCTGAACTTTTTTCAGAACTCACTCTTGGTACTACAACTTCTTTTTTGCTACTTTTTTACTTCCAGCTTGCTGGTCGTGTAAAAACTGTTCATCAGATTTCGTCAGCAAACCGGCTACCCGGGCTTGGCTGATTAAATCCGGGCGCTTGACTGTGGTGGCCATCAGGGCCTGCTCGCGGCGCCATTTTTCTATCTCTGCGTGATTCCCACCCATCAACACGGCGGGCACGGTCGCAGTTTCATGCAGTTCGGGCCGCGTGTAATGCGGGCAATCCAGCAAACCATTTACAAAACTGTCCTGCACTGCAGAATCTTCATCATTCAACACGCCGGGCAGTTGCCGTATCGTGGCATCCATTAAGGCCATGGCGGGAATTTCTCCACCCGACAGGACAAAATCACCCAGACTGATTTCTTCATCAACGCAACGATCAATAAGGCGCTGATCGATTGCTTCATACCTGCCACACAGAAGCACCAGGCCAGAACACTGGCTTAACTCCATCACGCGTTGGTGGGTGAGCGGTTTCCCTTGTGGCGACAGGTAGATAACTTTAGGTTCGGCCAAACCAAGTTCGATCTGGCGCTGCTTTGCCGCTGCTATTGCATCCTGCAAAGGCTTGACCATCATCACCATCCCAGGACCACCGCCGTATGGCCGGTCGTCTACGGTGCGGTGTTTGTCTGCGGTAAAGTCACGCGGATTCCAGCAGGTCAGCGAACATTTTTCCTGTTCAAACGCACGTCTGGTTACACCGGATTGGGTGAGGGCTACAAACATCTCTGGAAAAAGCGTAATGACATCAAACTGCATCGTTTTCGCCTTAATAATCCAGTCCCCAATCGACTGTGATCTTCTTGTTCTTTTGATCAACCTGCGGCACAAACTGCTCAACAAACGGAATCAGATATTCACGTTCGGAATCAGCGCCCTCGGTCTTCAACACAGCGCGCAATATCGGATGCGCACCGTTATCAATCAAATCTGCCACTACACCGAGACTTTCGCCCTGTAAATTTTCGACGGCAAGACCGATCAGGTCCAGCCAATAAAATTCGTTATCGGACAACACCGGAAAATGACTGCGCTGGATCTGTACGACACTGCCTTTGAGCTTCTCAGCAGCGTCCCGACCAACCACACCCATCATCCTGGCAACGACATCTTCGCCGTGAATCTTGGCTTCCAACTTTTCTACATCGTGCTCTGCGACCCCCTCAGCGGTTTTTGACAACCACCAGGTCTTCGCATGCAACAGCGCACTCGCTTCGGCTGAATAAGGATGCACTCTGACCCATCCCTGCACGCCGTAGGCTCCAGTAATATGTCCGACTAAAACCAAATCAGCCGGGATCTTTGCTGACAGCCCCACTTCCAACAAGCTGTACTACGCTGCTGGCGTTTGCTTGGCTGCAAGCGCAACCAAACGAGCTACTGCTGGCGACAATTGCGCGCCGTTGTCTGTCCAATGTGTCAGACGATCTTGAGCGATACGCACAATTTCAGCAGCACCAGAGGCAACGGGATTGTAAAAACCGATGCGTTCAATGAAACGACCATCGCGACGATTGCGTGAATCTGTCGCTACGATATTGAAGAATGGGCGCTTTTTTGCACCACCACGAGCTAAACGAATAATGACCATAATAATTCCAATAAAAATGTACTAAGTACTTGCACGCGTATTTGCGCGCAAAACCGCGGGACCGCGAATGACAATGACGGAAAAGCCCAAGAGTATAACGCAGAAATACCCCGGCAGCAAGGAACCTTCATCACGTTTTGTGCTATTTGCGCTTGGCAAATGATTAAGTTGGCAATCACGATTCAAGTGGCGCTCACAGCACTGTCAGCAATTTCAAGTATGTTTGCAGCGCAATTTTACTAGCCTGTACAATGTGCCCTTGCTCACTCACAGGCTTGTATGACAATTCAACAAAATCCTCATAAAAACAAGACATTGGCCGCATTATTGGCAACCTTTGGCGGCGCGATAGGTTTGTATCGGTTTTACCTGGCAGGACGACAGGACAAATGGGGCTGGCTGCATGTTGCCAGTCTGCCTTTATCTTTGTGCATTTTTCTGCTCGCAAAAAACACCCATCCGTTTTTTGCCTTTGCCCCATTGATCCTGTCTACATTGATCGGCTTCCTGGCGTCACTGGTCATCGGCACCATGTCGGATGAAAAATGGGATGCAAATTTTAATCCCACTTCTTCCGAACCGTCCCAAAGCGACTGGCCTTTGGCGTTATTGCTGGTGTTTACACTGGCACTCGGAGCGGGCTCACTGATTGCGGTCATCGCGCGCAGCTTTGATTTGTTGTTTACCGGCGGCCTGTATGGTTAAGTAAAACAGCCATCGACGAATCGATGGCTGTTGCAGTATTCAATCGGGCAGATAACTTGCTAGAACTGGTGCTCCGATAAAGCCAAGGTGCCAACACTGCCGACCAAAATACTGGTTTTCAGACCCTCTGCCTGCACCAGATAGTGCTCAGCAAAAAACCGTGCAGTGCCAATTTTGGCTTGATAAAACGACAGATCCGCATCGCCCTGCCTGATCTTTTCAGCGGCAACCAACGCGGCGCGCCCCATTTGCCAGCCGCCCAGGACAATCCCGGCCAATTTCAAATACAGGACACTCCCGGCAAAGACGGCCTTGATATCGGTCTTCATATTATTGGCAACATAGGTGACTACTTCGTCCATCGCGTTTGCTGCGGCAGTCAATTGAACTGCAATCGCCTGCAGATCGCCCTGTCTGGATGCAGCCAGTTGTTCTGCCGTTGCCCGAACTTCACCCAGCAATCCTTTGGCAGTCGCACCGGCATCACGTACCGTTTTTCGCCCGACCAGGTCGTTGGCCTGAATTGCCGTCGTACCTTCGTAGATCGTCAGGATCCGCGCATCACGGTAATACTGAGCCGCACCGGTCTCTTCGATGAATCCCATCCCACCATGAACCTGGACACCGTTGGATGTGACATCGAGCGACATTTCAGTTGACCAGCCTTTGATGATCGGAACCAGAAATTCGTACTCGGTATGATTCTGTTTCCTCACGCCTGCATCGGCATGATGGTGGGCATTATCCAATTTGGCGGCGGCGACATAAGCCAAGGCACGTGCCGCTTCCGTTTGTGCGCGCATGGTCATCAACATGCGTTTGACATCAGGATGATGAATGATGGTCACCGGTCCACTCGATCCGGCCAGATCACGTGACTGAACACGATCTTTGGCATACGCGACCGCATGTTGATAGGCGCGTTCGGCAATACCGATGCCTTGCAGCCCAACGCCAAACCGCGCTGCATTCATCATGATGAACATATACTCCAGACCGCGGTTTTCTTCGCCGATCAGGGAACCGATTGCGCCGCCGTGGTCGCCAAATTGCAATACGGCGGTCGGGCTGGCTTTGATCCCCAGTTTGTGTTCAATCGACACGCAATGAACGTCGTTGCGCGCTCCCAGAGTGCCATCGGTATTCACCAGAAATTTCGGTACCAGAAACAGGGATATCCCTTTGACGCCTTCCGGTGCATTTGGCGTACGCGCCAACACCAGATGCACGATATTTTCTGCCATATCGTGCTCACCGTAGGTGATATAAATCTTGGTGCCAAATACGGCAAATGTCCCGTCATCACGCGGCACCGCCCTGGTTCTGACCATGGCCAGATCCGAGCCTGCCTGCGGCTCAGTCAAATTCATCGTACCGGTCCATTTACCACTGATCAGGTTCTCGAGATAGATCGCCTTCATCTCGTCACTTCCTGCAGTCAGCAGGGCTTCAATGGCACCGTCGCTCAGCAGCGGGCACAGCGCAAACGAAATCGATGCCGAGTTCAACATTTCGAGACATGGAGTCGCAACAATTTTCGGCAAACCCTGACCGCCAAATTCGGTGGGATGCTGTACACCCTGCCATCCTGCTTCGGCAAATTGCTTAAACGCTTCCTTAAAACCTTTGCTGGTCGTGACTGCGCCATCTTTCCAAAAACTCGGGGCCTGATCGCTGGCCCAGTTCAACGGCGCAATCACTTCACCAGCAAACTTGGCATGCTCTTCAAGAATCGCTTCTATCGTGTCGGCAGTGGCGTCTTCACAATTTGGTAAGGCATTGATTTGTTCAAGTCCGGCTAATTCTTTCAGCACGAACAGCATATCTTTTAACGGTGCGGTGTAACTCATGACCTACTCCATAAAAAAACAGGAGGCAGTTTTTAATTAACTGGCCGCCTGTTCGGGTTTGTCTATCGATGATCCGGTCGATCAACCTAATTCTTTAACCAATGCAGGAACAACATCAAACAGGTCGCCTACGATGCCGTAATCAGCGACCGAAAATATCGGCGCTTCAGGATCTTTGTTAATTGCGACGATCGTCTTGGAGTCTTTCATCCCGGCCAGATGTTGGATCGCGCCGGAAATACCAACCGCAATATACAAGGATGGTGCGACGATTTTACCTGTCTGACCAACCTGCCAGTCATTCGGCACATAACCTGCATCAACTGCGGCCCGTGAAGCACCCATGGCAGCACCCAATTTATCGGCCAGCGGCTCGAGAATTTTGAAGTTGTCGCCTGAACCCATACCGCGGCCACCGGAGACAATAATTTTCGCAGCTGTCAATTCAGGACGATCGGATTTCGCTACTTCGCGTGACACAAAGCTCGACTTGCCAGAATCAGCCACTGCTGCAATGCTTTCCACCGCAGCAGAACCAGTAGCTGGTGCTGCATCGAATCCGGTGGTACGCACTGTGATCACTTTCTTCGCATCGGAAGATTGCACTGTCGCAATCGCATTACCGGCATAAATCGGACGCTCAAACGTATCTGGAGAAATTACTTTAGTGATTTCAGAGATCTGTGCAACGTCCAGGTTTGCGGCAACGCGTGGAGCAATATTTTTGCCGTAGGCAGTTGCCGGTGCCAGAATATGGTCGTAACTGGCGGCGATCGCCAGAACCTGCGCTGCGCAGTTTTCAGCCAGACCTTCAGCAAATTGCACGGCATCAGCAACCAGTACTTTCGACACGCCAGCCAGCTTTGCGGCGGCTTCGGCAGCAGCACCACAATTAAATCCGGCCACCAAAATATGTACATCGCCACCGCATTGTGTTGCCGCGGCAACGGTATTGGCAGTACTGCCTTTTAAGCTGACATTATCGTGTTCAGCAATTACAAGTGTCGTCATTTATATCACCTTGGCTTCGTTTTTTAATTTTGCGACTAAGGTAGCCACATCCGGTACGATAATGCCCGCTGAACGCTGAGCCGGTTCGACCACTTTTAAAGTTTTAACGCGCGGCGCAACGTCCACGCCCAAATCGGCAGGCTTGACGTTATCCAGTTGTTTTTTCTTGGCCTTCATGATGTTCGGTAAAGTCACATAGCGTGGCTCATTCAAACGCAAGTCGGTGGTGATAATTGCCGGTAAAGTCAGCGACAGCGTTTCCAGACCGCCGTCGACTTCACGTGTAACGCTCACTTTGCCATCGGCCACGACGACCTTGGAGGCGAATGTCGCCTGTGGCCAGCCCAACAGCGCAGCCAGCATTTGGCCAGTCTGATTACAGTCATCATCAATTGCCTGCTTACCCAAAATAATCAGGGACGGTTGTTCTTTGTCGGCGATAGCTTTAATCAGTTTAGCTACGGCTAACGGCTGCAATTCCACATCAGTTTCAACCAGATAACCACGATCTGCGCCAATTGCCATGGCTGTACGCAGAGTTTCCTGACATTGTGCAACGCCACAAGAAATGGCAACGATTTCGGTAGCCACGCCCGCTTCTTTTAAACGAACCGCTTCTTCAATGGCGATCTCATCGAAGGGGTTCATGGACATTTTGACGTTGGCGATATCCATACCGGAATGGTCGGATTTCACGCGTACTTTGACGTTGTAGTCGACTACGCGTTTGACTGGTACAAGAATTTTCATATTTTTGCCTATGCAAAGATCAATTGACGTTAACGTAAATCGAAGATTATAAACTGATACGGCGAATTGCAATCTACCTGCGCCAATTTAGCACGACCGTACTATTAACTCCAATGAGCAACTAGATGTTTTTGCCTAAATTCAACTGATTTCCGACAATTCAGGATAATTGCCAACTTCGCGATATGCAATAAAAAAAGCTCGCCAAAACAATGCGAGCTTCCAGAGGAGAGGAGACGGGGGTCTTACTTGCGTTTGATATAGTATTCGTAGACTTGGAGCTTTTCTTCGTGGGCAACCAATTCATTACCGGTTTGCTTTGAAAAAGCCTGAAAATCGCGAATCGAACCAGGATCAGTTGAAAGCACGTGAAGAATTTCGCCGCTCATCATTTCAGCCAAGGCTTTTTTGGCTTTGAGAATTGGAAGTGGGCAGTTCAACCCACGTGCGTCCAGCTCTTTATTGAATTGCATAATTTCCATCCAAGAATTTATCGAGACAAACAATGCACCGATTCTACATCAAAAAAAACCAACATGGTGCATTGCAACAAACAACTCTGTAAAAGTACCACTATTAAACCATCATTCAATAATAAATTGCATTTAATCAACAAACCTGTTGCTTTTCCCCGATTAAATACGGAAATTATTAGCAATAAATCATTTAAAAGTACTAAAACAGGCACTTCACTTAATTTAATTAACGAAGTTGCTTCCAGGAATATTATGGCTGCAATGCGTCAATTGGCAAGCTAAATCTTAAACGCGCTCTGTGACCCACAGGTTGACGCTGGCCAATGCACCCTTCAAAGCGGCCGGATTGGTGCCGCCCGCCTGCGCGATATCGGGACGTCCACCACCCTTGCCGCCTACCTGCATTGCCACGAAATTGACCAACTCACCGGCTTTGACTTTGGATGTTGTATCGGCGGTTACACCTGCGACCAGACTGACTTTTCCATCCTGAACAGATGCCAACAAGATCACGGCAGTTTTCAGACTTTCCTTGAGCTTTTCAGTCACTTCGCGCAATGTTGTTGCGTCAGCGCCTTCCAGGACAGCAGATAACACTTTAACCCCGCGCACGTCGACGGCCTGGGCCGCCAGTTCATTGCCCTGATTTGCCGCCAATTTGGACTTCAACCCGGCCATTTCTTTGTCCAGAGCCTTGATCTGGTCCTGCACCAAAATTATGCGCGGGATCAATTCATCAGGCTGGGTTTTTAACAGGGAAGCGGCTTCCGCAATTCGAGCGGTCAGGTTTTGCACCAGATGCAGGGCAACTTCGCCGGTGACTGCTTCGACACGGCGAATGCCGGCGGCGATACCGCCTTCGGAAACGATTTTGAACAAGCCAATGTCGCCGGTCCGTTTTACGTGTGTGCCGCCGCATAATTCGCGAGAACTGCCGATATCCAAGACCCGCACTTCATCGCCGTATTTTTCACCGAACAGCGCCATCGCACCATGTTTAACGGCATCGTCAAACGCCATGACCTGTGCCTGGGTCGCCTGATTGCTCATGATTTCGCGGTTGACGATTTCTTCGACCTGACGAATTTCTTCGGCAGTCATCGCGGCATTGTGGCTGAAGTCGAACCGGGTTTTTTCAGCATCGACCAAAGAACCTTTTTGTGCCACATGAGAACCGAGCACTTCGCGCAAAGCTTTATGCATCAAATGAGTCGCAGAATGATTACGCACGGTTTGTGCACGATAATCATCGGAGACGTGAGCAAATACCGTGGCACCGACAACCAGACTGCCGCGTACCAATTCACCATGGTGACCAAATACGTCTGGCTGAATTTTGGTGGTATCAGAAACATCAAAGGTAATCCCTTCGGCAGAGAGCACACCTCGATCACCGCACTGACCGCCAGATTCGGCATAAAACGGCGTGGTGTCGAGCACCACCAGACCGGACTGTCCAGCCTGAAGTTGCGTAACCGCGCTGCCATCAACATACAGCGCGATCACCTTGCATTCCTGCGCCAGCACGTCGTAGCCGACAAATTTTGTTTTCGCACCGTCGTACTCGATGCCGGCATTCATCTTGAATTTTCCGGCAGCGCGCGCAGTTTGTTTTTGATGTTCCATCGCGGCGTTAAAACCATCCAGATCCAATTGCACTTTGCGCTCACGGCAAATATCAGCAGTCAGATCGAGCGGGAAGCCAAACGTGTCGTACAAGGTAAATGCAGTGCGACCATCCAGGTGCTCGCTGTCTTTCAGCAAAGCGGCTTCCAGAATTTTCATGCCGTGTTCCAGCGTTTCGCCAAAGCGTTCTTCTTCCTGTTGTATCACTTGTGCCACGCGGGTGGCGTTTTGTGCCAACTCAGGATAAGCCACACCCATTTCTTCAACGAGATCAGCAACCAGCTTATAAAAAAATGGTTTCGACTGACCGAGCTTATGACCATGACGCAAAGCGCGACGGGTGATCCGGCGTAGCACGTAGCCACGTCCTTCATTGCCCGGGATGATGCCGTCAACAATTAAAAATGCAGCGCAGCGAATGTGATCGGCGATCACTTTCAGTGAGTTGTGATGCAAATCGGCACAGCCAGTTTCACGGGCCGCGGCCTTGATTAACCGTTGGAATGCATCGATTTCATAATTGGAATGCACGTGCTGCAACACCGCAGCCAGACGTTCAAGACCCATACCGGTATCAACGCAGGGTTTCGGCAGTGGATGCAATTCGCCCTGCTCATTTTTGTTGTACTGCATGAACACCAGATTCCAGATTTCGATAAATCGATCGCCGTCTTCTTCTGCCGAGCCTGGTGGCCCGCCCCAGATGCCTTCGCCGTGATCATAAAAAATTTCGGTACACGGCCCGCAAGGCCCGGTATCGGCCATTTGCCAGAAATTATCCGAGGCATACGGCGCACCTTTGTTGTCGCCAATCCGGATAATCCGCTCGGGCGGCACGCCGATTTCGTTCTGCCAGATCTGGTAAGCCTCATCATCAGACTTGTACACGGTGACGGTCAGCTTGTCTTTCGGCAGGCCATACACAACGGTGAGCAATTCCCAGGCATAGTGAATCGCATCGCGCTTGAAATAATCGCCAAATGAAAAATTGCCGAGCATTTCGAAGAAAGTATGGTGACGCGCCGTGTAGCCGACGTTTTCCAGATCATTATGTTTACCTCCGGCACGCACGCAACGTTGCGCTGTAGTGGCACGGGTGTAAGGACGTTGATCCTGTCCCAAAAACACATCTTTGAATTGCACCATGCCGGAGTTGGTGAACAGGAGCGTGGGATCAGTGCCTGGTACCAGGCTGGACGAGCGCACTATCGAGTGACCTTTGGATTCAAAGAATTTGAGGAATTTTTCGCGGATTTCGGACGATTTCATGTTCAGGGCAGGTGGTTAGAGGGGTTAAAGGTGGTGGCTGATTATACTTAAAATCAGCTCTGCCATTGAATCAATTCGTTAAGCAATTCCGACTAATTCAAAATTAGCCGGCAAAATCAGCCGCGATCAACTTCAGCGCATCAGTAAAGATTGCATCGACGCCCCAATTCATGATTTCACGCGCTCTGGCCGCATCATTCACGGTATAGCAACACAGGCCCAATCCGGCTTGCCTGATTTGACCGGCCAGATTTTGCGTCAGATGTTTATGGTTGGTGTGCATGGAAACCGCATCAAACTGACGTATCTGTGCATGCCAGTCAGATGGAATCTGATCAAATAACACGCCACGCGGAATATGGGGGGCCACGGTTTGCGTCACAGTGAGGGCATCCAGTGCAAAGGATGAAAACAGCGGCAAAGGAAAATCGTGCGCATCAAAAAAATCCTTGGTCACCTCGGCCACAACTTTGCCGGTAACTGCTTCGAAACCCTTGGCCGGCTTGATCTCGACGTTCATCCATAGCTCGTGATCGGTACAGAATTTCAACACCTCACGATAGCTTGGCACCCGCACATGCGCCCATTCCCGGCCCAACCAGCTGCCGGCATCCAGTTGAAACAGATCGTGCGCGAGCATCTCGCAGATCAGGCCCTGCCCGGCGACGGTGCGGCCCAACTCTTCGTCGTGCACGACGACCGGAACCAGATCTTTTGTTAGCATTACGTCAAACTCAACGGCGCGAAATCCATAATTAAATCCGCACTGAAATGCCTCCAGGGTGTTTTCTGGTGCTAAGCTACCGCCTCCACGGTGGGCAATTATTTTTGGATAAGTCCACATAGCATTCCGCCTACATAATTTAATAACTCAATTGGCATGACAAACTCAAAACCGGCAAGATCGTTAGAACATATCCGCGTCCTTGATTTAACCCGTGTGCTCGCTGGTCCTTGGTGCACCCAAAATTTAGCCGATTTAGGCGCCGATGTCATTAAAGTCGAACGCCCCGGGGTGGGCGACGATACCCGCAGCTGGGGTCCACCCTATGCCAGGGATGCAGATGGCAATAACAGTTCCGAAGCAGCTTACTACCTCACCGCGAACCGCGGCAAGCGTTCCATCACAGTAGATATTGCCAGTCCTGATGGCCAGCAGATCATACGTGAACTGGTCATGCAGTCCGATGTGGTAATTGAAAACTACAAAGTCGATCAGCTAAGGAAATATGGTCTTGATTACGCTACGCTGTCGGGGCTAAAACCCGATTTGATTTATTGCTCAATCACCGGCTTCGGGCAAACTGGCCCGTATGCGGCCCGCTCCGGCTACGACTTTATTATTCAGGGTATGGGTGGATTGATGTCCATCACCGGCGAACGCGACGACCTGCCCGGCGGCGGTCCGCAAAAGGCAGGTGTCGCCATTGCGGATCTGATGACTGGGATGTACGCGACCATTGCAATACTTGCCGCACTGACTCACCGCGACCGCACAGGCACAGGCCAATACATCGATATGGCACTGCTCGATGTGCAGGTGGCAATGCTGGCCAATATGGGCAGCAATTACCTGCACAGCGGTCAGTCCCCAAAACGCTGGGGCAATGCTCATGCCAACATCGTTCCATATCAAACCTTTGCCACATCGGACGGACATATCATTGTTGCTGCTGGCAATGATGGGCAATATCGGAAATTTGTGGAAGCGGGCGAATGTCCGGAATTGGCCGATGACGCGCGCTTCATGACCAACCCACAGCGAGTACAGTTGCGCGATACGCTGGTGCCGATGCTGGCGGAAATGGTCAGAAAAAAAACCAAGGCGCAATGGCTGGCACTGCTGGAAGAATCCGGCGTGCCCTGCGGACCGATCAACAACCTGGAAGAAGTGTTTAACGATCCTCAGGTACAGGCCCGGGAATGCGCGATTGAGCTCGCCCATCCGATCGGCAACAACGTCAAGCTGGTCGCCAGCCCGATGCGTCTGTCGGCAACTCCGGTGCAATACGATGTCCCTCCGCCTATGCTGGGCGAACACACTGCGCAGATTTTACAGGGAGCATTGGGCTATTCCACCGAACAAATTACCCAACTGCGCGAAAAAAATATTATTTAAAAAATCAAATGCAGCAATCCAGCACGCTGCAATCGATCTCCTGATCAGAGACGATGAGATCAAATTCGGGCAGCTGTATGCGCGGCCCGGTGCGGGTTAACGATAATGGTTTGATCAAAAGCGATCGAACAAAATTCGTGTCCTGTCAACATGACGGACCGCTCTTGATCAATTCTTTATTCTCCAATAATGCAAGTAACATCATCAAAAATCCACGGGTTCAATCCGGCGCCACCGGTCGCGGAAGTAGAACCGGCGCTGCAGATTCTGTCCTTTGACCTCGAATCAGGTTTACTGTTAAGCAATCCACGCAATCAAACCGCCATCGCAGCAATTCAAGACGCATTGACGTCGACACAGACCAGCCGGAACACAGTCGAAAAAATCGTCAAAAATGCGCAAATCTTCGATTATTTGCACGTTTTAAAAATCCTCATTCTACGAAGTGGTCGGATTCCTCACGCACTGAACTTCGATGAATTGACAATACTGGGTCTGCAGACCGATGAGGCACTCCCACAAAAAGACGAAGACATAAGTCACATTGGAAGTTCCAGTTCCAGTTCCAGTTCCAGTTCCAGTTCCAGTTCCAGTTCCAGTTCCAGTTCCAGTTCCAGTTCCAGTTCCAGTTCCAGTTCCAGTTCCAGCTTCAGTTCCAGCTCAAGTTCGGAAAGCAGCACCAGTACGTCAGCCAGAAATCCAAGCCAGTCATGCCAACTGAAACTTCCGAAACGTTTTGAGTTCATGCACCCGGACACATTAAAACCCCATAACCCGGCGTTCCTGCAAACATTGGTAAGCCAAGACTTCGCCCGACAAGTGTCAGTGGTCGAATCAGATCCGGCTGTCCCAGGAAGCAATAGCTATGCCCCGCAGTCCAAAATCATCCATCTGAGTTTCCGCGACGATCAGTTGGCGTATGCCCTTGGCACGCTGACACACGAGATGAGTCATGCAAGAGATTACCTGGCATTGTGGCACGGCTACAGCCAGAACCGTCCCACCACGGTTTCGGAGCAAGCTCGCGCGGCTGACTTTCTGTTTACGACTGAACTGAAAGCCTGGGTCCTGGAAGCCATGCAATGTTATCTTTCAGAAAAAGCAGGCTTGATGCTGACCCCGAACCAAGGCCTGTTGATCGAGGGATTTCAAGCTGGCGTCAACGACGTCATCAACTCGAGCTTTAACTACGTCGGGTCTAGAATTATCCGCTATTTAGAGAGAACTCCAGAGTGCGGGCACAAGACTGCAGGAGCGCTGCTTGAATCAAATCAAAACCTGAAAACGGCACTTACAAAAGCATGTTTGTTGTTTCATAGCTTTGTGAGTCATGTTGAAAGCGGATTTGAAATCAATGCAGAAAAATACCTGGGCAAATTGGACGATATTTTTCATCATGAGTTTTATCCGCCGCAAGCAGCGAAAAGTGAAAAAGGCCGGATTGATCTTGACCTTGAAATTTTGATGGGCATCCTTGAAAAATAAGTCGAGTAACCGGGTTCCCATGCACCTCCAATCACAGGCAATCCATTTGAACGCGCTTCTGATTATCCATTCAAATAAATAAATCTTTAAGGAATTCTACCTATACATTTGCCCTGCCCACTTAATTAGAATCCCCACTCCTCGTCGTGGCCAAACGATTACCCACAATGCTTGTGCCGCAACGATTCATTTTTCAGGGGGTGTCATGATTGGACTCAATGCATCAGTATCAGCGGTAACCGAAGCGCTCACCAGGGAAACACCTTTACCGTCAGTACTTATTCAAATCGTCAATGGCTATTCATCTCTCACCGATTTTTCTGATCTGGCACTGGAAAAAATAAAATTCGATGTCCACGGTCATGTGATCAATCCAGAAATCAGAGAACTCTACAAAGAAGCCTTCATGTCTTCTTATTGCCACCCGGCCCATAAAACCTTTCTGTTGTTTGATTTGTTTCAGGACAGAGAAACCGCCAGCGATTCCCAGCTTGAGCTTCAAAAAAACGAACTGCGCAAAATATTTGATGAAATTGCGACATCCGGTTATCGTGTGTATCTGGATGGCGTCAAATTATCTAACGTCTGCCTGTCCGGGTTAAATCTACAAAACGCCAGCATGATTGGTGCGCGCATCACCGAATCGGTCTTGGAAAATGTTGATCTGGGTTCGGCGGATCTGACTGATACGGAATTCATTTCGACCGTCCTGCTTCATGTGAATTTGCAAGACACCGTTCAGAACAAACAGGTCCAAATCGATTTGAACACACAGGTCAGCCTTGAAGATGCGAGAAATCTGGACTAGCGTTTAAAAAATAGCAATATACGCATAATCATTACAGTTGAGGCCCACTACGGTAAAATGTCGCCACCATTTCACTTCGCGACGTTTTGTCCAGATAGCCACCAACATGAGCAACGACACCAGTTCCACCCCGAGTTCCAATTTTTTGCGCGCCATTATTGAATCCGATCTTGCCGCCGGAACTTACGCACGCCCCGATCTGCCCAATATCATTACGCGCTTCCCTCCTGAACCCAATGGATATTTGCATATTGGTCATGCCAAGTCGATCTGCCTGAATTTTGGATTGGCACGCGATTACGATGGGCGCTGCAATTTGCGCTTTGACGATACCAATCCTGAAAAAGAAGATCAGGAATACGTCGATACCATCATGGATTCCGTACACTGGCTCGGTTTTGACTGGAAACAAAAAAACGAATCGAGTGCCGATCAGCACCTGCATTATGCCAGTGACTATTTTGATCAGCTGTATGCCATGGCTGAATACTTGATCCAGGCCGGTTATGCTTACATCGACAGTCAATCTGCCGAAGACATGGCGGCCAATCGCGGCAACTTTGCCGAACCAGGCAAGAATTCACCGTTCCGCGAGCGCCCTGCTGGCGAATCGCTGGACCTGTTCCGTCGCATGAAGGCCGGCGAATTTTCAGATGGCACCCACATCCTGCGCGCCAAAATCAGCGAAAACTCGATGGCCTCGCCCAATATGAATATGCGCGATCCGGCCATCTATCGCATCCGTCATGCGCATCATCATCGCACTGGCGACAAATGGTGCATCTACCCGATGTACGACTACACTCATCCACTGTCCGATGCGCTGGAGCAGATCACGCATTCAATCTGCACCCTGGAATTCCAGGATCACCGGCCGTTCTATGACTGGATCATCGAACGCTGCACTGAGGGTGGTTTCTTTAAACAGCCGGTACCGCATCAATACGAATTTGCACGACTCAATTTGACTTATGTCGTCACGTCCAAACGCAAGCTGCGCCAGCTGGTCGACAACGGCACGGTGTCCGGCTGGGACGATCCGCGCATGCCGACGATTGTCGGAATGCGTCGCCGCGGCTACACGCCAGAATCCATCCAGATGTTTTGCGAACGGATCGGTGTGACGCGTTCAGATGGCTGGATCGATTACAGCACCCTGGAAGCCTGTCTGCGCGATGATCTGGACCCCAAAGCGGCGCGTACCGCAGCCGTACTGCATCCCATCAAACTGATCATCGACAATTTTCCGGAAAACGAGAGTGTCGCCTGCAGCGCACCGGTTCATCCACATCAGCCGGAACGCGGCAATCGTGAATTTTTTATCAGTCGTCAATTGTGGATTGAAGCTGATGACTTCATGGAAGAGCCGAGCAAAGGTTATTTCCGTCTGTTCCCCGGCAATAAAGTTCGTCTGCGCTATGGCTATGTGATTGAATGCACCGGTTGCGAAAAAGATGCGAACGGCAAGGTAGTCGCGGTGCATTGCACTTATTTCCCCGACAGTAAAAGCGGCACGGAAGGCAGCGCCAACTATAAAGTTAAAGGTAACATCCATTGGGTCAGCGCCGCACATGCAGTCGCCACTGAAGTCCGTTTATATGACCGCCTGTTTAACGATGCCAACCCGGATGCCGGTGGTAAAGATTTTATGAGCCTGTTGAACCCGAATGCGCTCGAAGTCGTCACCGCCTACATCGAAGCCGGGATAGAAACCGCGCTACCTGACGACAAATATCAGTTTGAACGACACGGCTATTTTGTAGCTGATCGGGTTGATTCAAAACCAGGCAAGCCGGTATTCAATCGAATCACCACGTTGAAGGACAGTTGGGGGAAGTAGATCCTGAAACGACTAAGGGTTAGTCAGACTAACCCTTAGTTTGTGCGCTTACTGATTTTGTAATCAGGCGGCCATTGAATAAGCAGGCATTGCAAAGTTCGGCATGACATGCACGCGTGCTGCTTTTTTGGCACGTTTTGGTGGATTCATCAATTCAGCAATCCGGCGTTCCAGCGCAGCGGCTTCAGTCTTGAGCACAAAATGTGCTGGGCGCTGTGTCTGCACGATGCTCCAGCGAACAACAGGAGCCTTGGCAGCCGGATTCAACAGATCGCGTTCCATCAGCCATTTTTCAAAGGCACGTGTTGGCAAATTGCTCTCAATCCAAATCAGGTTATCTGAAGACATCGCCTGACTACCGTTACCGCGTATAAGTATCTCGTAAATCATGTTTTCCGTTCTCCCAGTTGGAATCTTCGCTTCTATTTATAAATTCCAGGCTAGGATTCATTGTTTGTGTACGACTAAAAACGCAGCAGATTACACTTGAGTTGACAATGTTGCGAAATATTTTTAAGTGCACTTTAACTAAATCATTTTGTAACGTTTTTCTTGGTAAAGTTTCAAAAAAGAACGCAAATTTGAGTGCAAATCAAACCAAACATTTACTTATTGACATAACAAAAAAACATTATGCATCAAAACAGCAACCAAGAACCAGACTTAATTTCTATTTCTGCATTACATATTCACAACATTCTCAGCATCGCATTCGAACACACTGCGCAACATACTGCGGTGATTGTGTTTGATCAGCGTTGTGAATTGGCACAAATTCTTGCCAAAGCCTATCAACGGAATTTGCCAGGTGCCCATTACATCGATTTCGATCTGGTGACGCCGGACTTCGTGCTGTCTGCATTTACACCATTGGTGCCCGGCGATTTGGTCGTGCTGATCCAGTCCACGAATTTTCGCCTGGAAGCGTTCAGATTACGTGTCGAATTATTTAAACTGCAACTGAAGGTAATTGAACATCCGCATTTGGCGCGCATGAGCGCTGAACAAGTCCCCTGCTACATCGATGCCCTGGCCTATGATCCCGACTACTATCGCGGTGTTGGACGAGCGTTGAAGCAGCGCATCGATCAGGCGCAACGCGCCGTAGTGCACAGCGGAGCAGGCACGCAACTGTTTTTCGACGGTCCGTTTGAAGTGGCGAAATTAAATATCGGCGACTACAGCGGCATGAATAATATCGGCGGACAATTTCCGATCGGTGAAGTCTTCACCGAGTCGAAGGACCTCGAAGCAGTGCACGGCAAACTGCGCATCTTTGTATTCGGTGACACCAGCTTCACAGTCAACAAACCCGCACTGCCGATCACTCTGGTTATCGAAAAAGGTCGCGTCATCGCAACCGAAGATTCAACAGCCGAATTCGACATCGTCTTGCAACAGATCCGCGACGACGAAGGCGAAGTCTGGGTGCGTGAATTAGGCTTCGGCATGAACCGCGCGTTGAGCGCAGAGCGCACGGTGAACGATATTGGCACCTACGAGCGCATGTGCGGTATACATATGTCGCTCGGTGCCAAGCATGGGCAGTATGCCAAACCGCAAATCCGCCGCGCTGACGCCAGGTATCACGTCGATGTATTCGCAGTGACCGAATCGGTTTGTCTGGATGAATTTGAAGTGTATCGAAACGGCGGATGGGTTGTTTGATACGGGACGACCAATCTAAAAAAATCTCTGCCTGTTACGGACCGATCGACATACCCCCGAAATTGTTTCAAGGTGTAATTCACGTCATCCCTCTCCCCCTTTGAACGTTTTATGTCTGACTGCCGCAATTGGCGGACAAAAAAACTAACAGGGAACAGTCATGAAAATAGGTCGATTACAAACAGCGGGTCTATTGCTTGCCACCACATTAATCTTGGCCGGGTGTGGTGGTGGCGTGGCAGAAGTGGGGGTTTCGGGAACCGTCACCGTTCCCGTAGTTGTGGTTCCAGCAGGACCTGTTTTCGACATCGTGGCCTATGTGAATGGCTATCAGGTTGCAGGATTCGATGCACTGCCGGGGGATGTGCAAACTCTGAGCATTCCGGTCAATCAGTCCTTCGAATTGAATTCGGATTCTTCAGTAACATGGAACGTCTTTGTGAATGGGGTCGAGGTCCCGGATGTCAATAATGCGATCATTGTTGGAGACGTCACGATAAACGAGACCTCGACGACCAATCTTCTGTTCGCCGGTGACGCGACATCTCCAAGCTACCTGCCCGCTCCGGTCCAGGTTACCTTGATTGCCACTTCACTGATCGACGGCAGCCAGACCGCGCGGATTAATTTTGTGATCACCAATTAATTCGCTGGAATTCTGACTGGCTTGGACAGCCCGGTTCGAATTTGGCTGCGGCCAGATTCGATCAATCACACGCTCAAACATTGGGTCGCCTGACGTGCCTGCGCAGTCCGCGAGGAACGACCAATCTGTCGAGCACGGCGAACAGGAAATGTGCCAGCAACGCCATCAGCGCGGCAGGAATGGCGCCGGCCAGGATGGTTGAAACATTATTCAAAGACAGTCCGGAAATAATCAGCGCACCGTAGCCGCCAGCGCCAATCAATGCGGCAAGCGTCGCCGTTCCGACGCTGACTATGGTGGCGGTCTTGAGTCCCGCAAGGATCACCGGACTACCCAGCGGCAATTCAATGCGCGTCAGAATTTGCATCGGGCTCAATCCGAATGCCCGGGCATTTTCAATATGTTTTTCATCGACATTGCGCAGCGCCGTAAATGTATTGAGCACGACCGGCAGCAGGCTGTACAAGCACAACGCCACCAGTGCCGGCTTGAGTCCAACCCCAAAGACCGGGATCAAGAAGCACAATAAGGCCAGGGTCGGAATGGTTTGAACCAGCGCGCTGGACAAAAGAATGATTTGCCCTGCGACTCGAAGACGGGCCGCAATAATCCCGAGTGGCAGTCCAATCACAAAAGAAAATAGCAGCGCAATGCCAACCAGCCAGAGATGTTCTTTTGTACGCTGCACAATTTCATCAAACAGGTTTGCTCGCGTACTGACCGATAAAGTTTTTCCCTGCAGCTGCTTCGCGTCCAGAAACTTCGAGGCGATTTCAGGAAAGTTGATTTTTTCAATGTCAGCCGCGGCATTCATTGAGCGCATCTCACCCTCGTTGATTTTTCCTTCCAGGTTTTGCAGTCTTTGCCACTCACCAGGATGTTTGCCCGCAAAGCTGGTGCTGGTCACCCAAACCGCCTGATAAGCTGGAAAATAATTTCGATCGTCGCCGAGCACCCGGAGTTGATATTTATTGATATTTGCATCCGTTGAATACACCTCAATGACATCAACCGCTCCTTCATCAATCGCCTTGTAGACCAGGCTGTGTTCCATCCGGATCACCTTTTCCGGATCAAATTTAAATTGATAGCGATTCACCATGCCGAGGTAGCCGTCGGCGCGATCCATGAATTCGTAACTGAAGGCGGCACGGAATTTAGCAGTTAATTTTTGCAGATCGCTCATCGTGCGCAGATCGTATTTTTGCGCGAAGGATTCTTTCACAGCCAGAGCATAGGTATTGTTGAATCCAAGCGAGCTGGAAATCGTCAGGCCGAATGGCTTTAGACCGGCCCGAATTTGGTCGATTGATTTCAACTGTGGATTTTTAAGAATGGTTTCGGCCAGGGTTCCGGTGTAGTCGGGATACACATCGATCGCACCACTTTTGAGCGATTCAAAGAGTATGCCGGTACTGCCCATGCCAAATTTACGTTCAATCACAAATTTTGAAGAAGATTCAATCGTCTGTGCAGCGAGCTCGCTCAAGACGTAACTTTCGGTGAATATTTTTGAGCCGATCACGATCGGTCGGTCAGCGCACAGCAAATTCGCCTGAAGACAGAGAATGACGAAGATGACTGTGGATAGCAGGCGTGTCATTGCGGGCCCCGGATTTCTGGCAGGCTCGGATAAGCACTGACAAAGAGCGATACGAAGGGATCGGCAGGCTGGCAAACCAGTTCTTGATAGCTCCCGGTCTGCACGACGCGACCGTGATGCAGCAAGGTGATTTGTTCTGCGAGGAAGACTGCCTCGCTAAGATCGTGGGTGACGATCACGACCGTTTTTTTAAGCCGTTGAAAGATCGACTTTAATTCGTGCTGCAGGTCGCGTCGGATTAACGGATCAAGCGCGCCCATCGGTTCATCGAGCAGCATGACTGGAGGGTCCATGAACGCGGCACGCATAATGGCCACACGCTGGCGCTGGCCGCCGCTCAATTCATGTGGAAATCGCTCGAGGATTGTGGTGTCCAAATCAACCAGACTGGTCAATTCGATTAATCTTGAACTGATCCGCGCCTTGTCCCATCCGCGCAGCCTGGCGACCAGAACGATGTTTTCCGATGCAGACAGATGCGGGAAAAGTCCTCCCTCCTGCGGGACGTAACCAATCCGATCGGCCCATTCGGTTCGTGAAAATGACAGCAATGGTTGGCCGTTGATTTTGACGTAGCCGCTGTCAAACGGAATGAGCCCGAGCGTAATCCTCAGCAGCGTCGTTTTTCCCGAGCCGCTCGAACCAATCAGTGCGTGAGTCGCCCCTTGGGGAACCATGAGGCTGACATCATCCAGGACGGACTTATCGTCGAAGCGTTTACAAATATGTTGGAGTTCAAGCATGCGCAGTCAACTTGTGTTCTCAATGAACCTGATCGGCTCGCTTAATGGAATTGGCGGACCTGGCCCGGTCTCGCGCCAGCGCATCATACAGCCAAACGCTGCTTGGCACGGTAATACCGTCGTTACATCGCACCTGATACGGTTGGTTGCTGAAACTGCTGGCTGTGGCGACGCGATCAATAAATTGCTCCGCGCTGCTTACCGCCAACGCATAGTCCAATTTCTTTTGCAGATGCTTTTGTGCCGCTTGCGAGTCGTACTATATCCCATTGCGAAAGAACGCGCATCCAGAATTTCCAACAAAGCTGAGCAATGCAGGGATTTCAGTCTGTCCGGCTGGCTTTGTGTCTGCCTGAACCGGTGACAGAGACAGGCATCCTGCGCACAGCAGCAGTGTTGCAACTGTGTGGGTGAATTTAAACATCAATATTTTCCTGAAAAATGAACTGGATCTGCTTGCAGTGCTGCGCTGCTCAACAGAGAATCAGTATTCCAGCTTTGCGAGAGTTGATCCGTTCGTTGACGCACCCATCCCGCCCTGTATTGCGCCTGCCAATGGGGTTACCCGGAAAGACCAGATTGCACTACTGACAGCCAGTAACCTCTGCCATTACCTTGGCATTATTGTATCGCTGGTCAATCTGTGCGCCGAGCCGGTTGATATTGCGCATTCCTGCATCGGTCGCCCCAGGGTTCGTGGCGCCCACCATCAGCTGCTTGCGCTGTCCCTCGGCATCGGCAACCGCCTGATTCAGTTTTTCGCAATCCGGCGGGTGTGATTCGACTGCGCCGTTGCGATTTGGCGCTGCACTGGCCGGCTTTTCCCAGGCAGACTTCTTGTCCTTGTTGGCGCGATTTTGTGCATCTTTCACCGCGTGCTCACTGGGCCCGGCATCAAGATGCATTTGCGTTCCTGCCGTTTTGCAGGGGTCGGACTGGAATGTGGTGCTGCCGTTTTCTGTGCATTTGTAGATTTGCGCGCTGCACAGTACGGGGACCAGCAGCAATGCGACGCCAAAGAAGTGCACAAGTCGGAGAGTTGGATTCTGGTTCATCGTGGTTTACCGGTAAGCGATAATCAGTATCGAATGCTAAATCTTCAGTCGATGAGTTGTAAATCAGATCGCAACGAAATTGCAGCAACTGTTGTTTCCGGATACGCAACTACTGCTCACCACCTCAGACTTATGGCTCAGTGGACGATGAATTTCCTGTTGTACTCGCCTGCGCTTTACGGCGTTTAAAGAATTTGTAGACCGAGCTTCCCACAGCAGCAATCGCCACCAATAAAACTTTTTTGAAGGCGATCAGTACGGCAATCAACTTGCCAAACAATCCCAACTTGGCGGCAATCCCTCCGGCAACCAAAGCGGCGATGCCGTATTCAGCCACCTTGTCAGTTTTACTGTCAAAGTCCGCATAACGATTTCCTGGCGTGAATTCGGTAAATTGATTCACACCCTGCATCTGCTGTTTCACTTCAGCGATCTGATTCATTCCGGCCACCGCATTCAATACCAAGACCCCTTCGCGGCCCAGCACGCGCACGTTATAGTTCAGTGTATTCTCACCAGTACCGTTAAAACCAATCTCTTTGGCCCAATACAGCTTATGCGTTTGTTTATCGTAAGTTGGTTGCTCTGCCCACCCGACCAGTTTCATTTCCGGATAACCCTGCTTCTTTCGTTCTTCATTATTCGATTGAGTCGACTCCTGCATGGTTTTTAGCAGCTCATCATATTTGATACTGTCAGCATCGTCGTCTGGTACATGACCGTCCTTGTCGTACGTGACGACGACACCCCAGCCGTCGTTCTGTACCGGGCTCACGTCAGCCGGGAAAATCATGCCCAGTGTCTTGGTGCCGGGTGGATTGCCCCAGGCCGTCACCAAGACACGATCGGCATCATCGGGTGGCAGGTAGCGAAACGTGGTGGGCAAATTCAAGCTTGCGATTTTCCCCGGCAAATCAACTTTGCCGGTTTGAAAATGCAGCGTATCCATGAATTCCTGGGCCGTCATTTTGGGCTGGCTGTCCGCAGCATCGGCAGCATTCAACGCAAAAAACAACAGCAAACAGGCGGCAAGTGGTCGATTGAGCATAAAAAATTTCCGATCAAGGCAAAAAAATCGACATAAATCAGATTTATGTCGCGAACTCGAGGAGAGAGATGAATTTAATAGTTGATGGTTAAGCTTAAGTGATTCGATTTCGGGCGTCTATACCCTAAATAGGGTATTTTGCAGTCGTTCCCTAACACGCACCATATCTTCTGTAATAATTCAGCGCTAAACTGGTCGCTACTCCAACTTAGATGATTTCATTTATATAACACCATGACTACTCCAACCATCTCGAAATCGATATTTAAAGCCTACGATATCCGTGGCATCGTCGGAAAAACCTTGGATACCCACGTCGCATTTCAGCTCGGCCAGGCCTTTGGCAGTGCGGTGCTGGCGAAAGGTGAAGACACCGTGGTCATCGGTCGCGATGGCCGTCTGTCCGGACCGGAACTGGCTGGCGCACTGGCCAAAGGCCTGCAGGCCAGCGGTATCAATGTCATTGATTTGGGCGTCGTGGCAACACCGATGGTGTATTTTGCGACCCACGTACTGGAAGCCAGATCCGGCATCATGGTCACGGGCAGCCACAATCCCCCTGATTACAACGGCTTCAAAATGGTGCTGGCAGGTGAAGCAATTTATGGCGAAACCATTCAGGCGCTGTATAACTCCATCGAAGCGAACGATTTCGCCAGCGGCAGCGGCGATTACAAGCAGCACGACATTCGCGAGGCGTACCTGAAACGCATCATCACGGACATTAAATTGGACCGCCCGATGAAAATTGCCGTTGATTGCGGCAACGGTGTGGCCGGTGCGTTTGCCGGCGACCTGTATCGCGGCCTCGGTTGTGAGGTTGACGAATTATTTTGCGAAGTGGATGGCACCTTCCCCAACCACCACCCCGATCCTGCTCATCCGGAAAACCTGCAAGACCTGATCGCTCACGTTAAAAATTCCGACGCAGAATTGGGTCTGGCATTCGATGGCGATGGCGACCGACTGGGTGTGGTCACCAAAGATGGTCAAATTATTTATCCCGACCGGCAGCTGATGTTGTTTGCCGAGGATGTATTAACCCGTCACCCAGGTGCGCAGATTTTATATGACGTCAAATGCACGCGACATATTGCAGCCTGGGTCAAGGCGCGCGGCGGCCAGCCAGTCATGTGGAAAACCGGCCATTCTCTGGTCAAAGCGAAGATGCGTGAAACCGGCGCGCCGCTCGGTGGTGAAATGAGCGGACATATTTTCTTTAAAGATCGCTGGTATGGATTTGATGATGGACTTTATGCCGGTGCACGCCTGCTGGAATTGATGGCGCGCGTGACCGATCCGTCAGCGCTATTGAACGCCCTGCCGCAATCGAGCTCGACACCGGAATTGCAACTGACATTAAGCGAAGGCGAAAATTTTACGCTGATCGCCAAAATGCAGATGGCCGATCAAATTGACAGCCATTTTTCTGATGCTGAACAGATCATCAGCATCGACGGACTGCGTGTGGAATACGCAGATGGCTTTGGTCTGGCGCGCTCGTCCAATACCACACCGGTGATCGTGATGCGCTTTGAAGCTGAAACCCCAGCTGCGCTGAGCAAAATTCAGGCCGCATTTAAACGGGCAATTCTGGCGGTTAAACCAGACGCGCAGTTACCCTTCTAGATCGCCTGAATGAAAGTATTATTAATCCGGGTTTCTTCGCTGGGAGATGTGCTGCACAATATGCCGATTGTGGGGGATATCTTGCGGCATTTTCCAGAAGCGCAGATTGATTGGGTCGTGGAAGAAAACTTTGTCGAACTGGTGAAACTCAATCCCCATGTGCGCAAGGTCATTCCGTTTGCGCTGCGGCGCTGGAGAAAGTCGCTGCTGTCGGCAGCAACCCGCGCCGAGATCAAGACTTTTAAAAAATGGCTGCAGGCCGAAACCTATGATGTGATATTGGATACCCAGGGTTTGCTCAAGACTGGCGTAATCATGGGCCTGGCCAATGGCGGTGCCAAAGTCGGTTTGGCCAATGGCACCGAAGGGTCGGGTTACGAGCCGATCTCAAGAATTTTTCATAGCTTGAGTGTTCCGGTTGACAGTCGCACTCATGCGGTATTGCGCGGCCGTTTGGTTGCCTCACGAGCGTTGGGTTACGATATTGGGGAAACACAGCCAGAGTTTGGTCTGCTGGCACCCGCATCTGAAACGATGACCTGGTTACCTGAACACGACTACGCGGTGTTTTTTCATGGCACCGCCGGTGTACATAAAAAATGGCCGGCCCATGACTGGATCACGATCGGCAAGTATTTGCAACAGCACCAGCTTCCAGTGCTGCTGGCCTGGGGCAACAGCACCGAATTTCTCGAGGCCGAACAACTGGCCGCGCATATACCCGGTGCCGTCGTGTTACCGAAATTGAGTATGCTTGAAGCGGTTGCACTGGCGCAGCGTGCCGCACTGGTGGTCGGAGTCGATACCGGATTGACTCATATCTCCGCCGCTTATGGGCGTCCTACCGTGGAAATTTATTCGGCCTCACCGCGCTGGAAGACGGAAGGAAACTGGTCCGATCAAATCATCAATCTTGGCGACACAGGTGCCGCACCTGGAGCGCCTGAAGTGATTGCGGCCATTGAGCGACTTATTCCGTCATTGATTGGCTAAGCTGAAAACAGATTTGTAGCCTGATTTTAAAATTCGACTTCCATGCAATTTATTATTGATAAATTTTTTCGTAAAAAAAAGAGCAAGATCAGTCACGAAAAATTAAATCCGGCGACAGCAAAAAGCGTGCTGTTGTTCCTATCCCATGGACTGACCTACGGTGCCGTGAGTCTGTCCCAACGTTACAGCCCAAAATCAAAAGTGAACGAATTCGTGGCGGTCAGCGGATCAATCCTGAATGGTTTGAAACAACGCCGTCAGACGCAGCCTCTGGCTGATTCTGTGGTGGTATCGGTTCATATCAACGACGCCATGAAAAGCATTGAGCTGAAACAGGTAGGCGAGCATGTCATGCTGGTGCTGGACGACAATTCGACCATCATCAGCCTCACCACATTGGATCAAATTTATATCAGCCTGCGTGATGACATGGTGAATCATGGAGACATTTACGGATCAGCTCTGCAAGCGGCTGCCGCATCACATTAGTCAACGCTGTCGGCCTTTTGTAAAAAAAACGGGCTCTTTTCAGAGCCCGTTTTCAATCTGCCAAAAACGAAGTGCTTACTGTTCCGGATGGGTCGGTTTGGTTTGAACCAATTGCAATGGTTCATTCGAAACCTCAACCGGCGCCTTGCGCGCGCGTGCCGGACGAACTTCAGTGACCGGCGCCACATAGGTTTGCGCAGTGCGCAACTTATCTGGATCGGTTGCGGTCAAAACCAGGCCCGCAGCTTTCAACATTTCATTCAGATCTTCCGCCTTGGTTTCCACAACCGTGTTCGCAACCGCTTCAACAGCAGCTGACTCGGGAACCGGCACAGCGGCGAATCCATTCACAGCAGCAGCATGTTCAACTATGGCTTCCACCTGCGCAGGCTCATCATGCGCCACGCCAACTGGCTCGGCGTGAACATGATGTGACACTTCGACCACCGGCTCAAATTTCAACTCAACCTGAGTTGGCACCGCAGTTTCAACATGCGTTTCAACATGCGCTGCCGGGACAGGTATCGGCATGAAAGGCTCAGCCGCAATCACGACAGTATGCGCGACTGGCTCATCAACATGCGCTGCAGTTGCTTCGGTAGCGATTTCGAGCGCAGTATGGGCATGCACTGCCGGCTCAATAACTGTTTCAGCAACCGGGCTGTCAAGCTGAGATTCCAGGTGTTGTTCGGCATGAGCGATATCGGCTACCGGCACGAAATCATCCGAATTTTCACGTCCTGCCTGCTCTGGTGTACCGACATCGCCTGCTTCACGATCACGACGATTACGATTGCGACCACCGCGACGACGACGACGGCGTGGCTCATCACCACCACCCTCGGCTTCTTTGCCGACCTGATCCAGATTGTCGTCAGACTCGACGCCATCATCATCGGATTCCGGCAACAACTTCGCTTGAGCAGGTACAGGCGTTACAACAGGTTCAGCGGCCTTTTTCGCGGCGCGCTCTTCGCGTTCGCGCTGTTGGCGTTCGCGACGGGCTTCTTGCGATTCACGTTCTGGGCGTGGTGGACGCGGACCTTTTGGCGGGCGCTGACTGGTATCTGGATTGGCTGCATCAGCAACCACCGGCTTTACCTGTTTCGCCGCTGGCACAGCTGCTGCCGCGGCAACGACAGGCTTTTCCTCAGCATTGCGGTTGTTACGGCCACGGCTACGGTTGCGATTATTGCGATCAGCATTGCCACGTTGTGGACGTTCAGTTTTGGCAGGCTCTTCTGACACGGCGGCAACCAGTGCTTCAGGTTCTGCGGACGAGCCGGTTAACCAACCCAACAGTTTGCCAAAGAATCCAACCGGTTTGGCTGGCGGCACGATGATGACAGGTTTTGGTGCCACAACTTCAGGACGTTCGACGATCGGCGCGGTGTCAGGCGTGATGCTCTTGACCATGGCTTCCTGGCGCGGCTTGACATCTTCCTTATTGCCTTTGCTGTACCCGATATCGGTATCAGCCTCTTCCGCCATGGCGTAGCTGGCGTGGTTTTCTTCCAGGCGCGGATCGTCGGATTTCAGACGATCCAGCTTGTAATGCGGTGTTTCCAGATGCTTGTTCGGGATCAGGATCACGGTCACACGATGACGTGTTTCCAGCTTCAGAATCTCGCCACGTTTTTCATTCAACAGGAACGCAGCCACATCGACCGGAACCTGGCAATGAATCGCCGCGGAATTTTCTTTCATTGCCTCTTCCTGAATAATCCGCAATACCTGCAGGGCGGAAGATTCAGTGTCACGGATATGACCGGTGCCGTTACAGCGCGGGCAAGTGACATGACTGCCTTCTGATAACGAAGGGCGCAGACGCTGACGCGACAATTCCATCAGACCGAAGCGCGAGATTTTGCCCATCTGCACGCGGGCACGGTCATAGCGCAGGGCGTCTTTTAAGCGGGTTTCGACTTCACGCTGATTCTTGGTGTTTTCCATGTCGATAAAATCGATCACGATCAAGCCGCCCAAATCGCGCAAACGCAATTGTCGGGCAACTTCTTCAGCAGCTTCGCAGTTGGTGTTGAACGCAGTCGTTTCAATATCGCCACCGCGCGTGGCACGGGCCGAGTTGACGTCGACGGAAACCAGTGCTTCGGTGTGATCAATCACAATCGCACCGCCGGATGGCAATGGCACGGTGCGCGAATAGGCGGTTTCAATCTGATGTTCAATCTGGAAACGCGAGAACAGCGGTACGTCGTCGCTGTAACGTTTTACGCGATGGACCATATCGGGCATCACGTGGCTCATGAATTGCTGAGCCTGTTCGTAGATATCGTCGGTATCAATCAGGATCTCGCCGATATCAGGCTGGAAGTAATCGCGAATGGCGCGGATCACCAGCGAAGATTCCTGATAAATCAGGAAGGCGCCTGAGGCAGATTTGTTGGCACCTTCAATCGCGCGCCACAGTTGCATCAGGTAATTCAAATCCCATTGCAGTTCATCAACATTACGGCCAATACCGGCCGTTCGGGCAATGACTGACATGCCATTCGGCAAGTCCAGTTTGTCCATTGTGTCGCGCAATTCCTGGCGATCTTCGCCTTCAACCCGGCGCGAAACCCCGCCGCCACGTGGATTGTTTGGCATCAAGACCAAATAACGACCGGCCAGCGAGACAAACGAAGTCAGCGCCGCGCCTTTGTTGCCGCGCTCTTCTTTTTCAACCTGGACCATGATTTCCTGGCCTTCGCGCAATGCTTCCTTAATGGAGGCGTTGCGGGGATCTGCACCTTCTTTGAAATACGAACGGGCTACTTCCTTGAACGGCAGGAAGCCATGGCGATCTTCACCATAGTTAACAAAGCAGGCTTCCAGGGAGGGTTCAATCCGGGTGACTACGCCTTTGTAAATATTAGACTTGCGTAATTCACGTCCAGCGGTTTCGATATCGATATCGATGAGTTTTTGCCCATCGACAATTGCCACACGCAGTTCTTCTTGTTGCGTGGCATTAAATAACATACGTTTCATTTGTTTACTCCATGACCCAACGGTCACATCTAAGGCGCGAACGCAGTGTTTATGCGGAGTTCGCGCCATTTTTACAGGGGATGTGCGTAGCGGTGGAGTAGTTCTGACAGTGAGAATTTGCATGTATAGCGATGCGCATGACGCGCCATGCTATGGGCATGAAATGAGGGTTACCGAGTGCACATGTCTCTGGACAGCTTAGATACTGAACTTGATTCAGATTTATCTATATACAGCGAAGGTAAAACATCTTCACCAGGCAATGCGCAACTTAAAAAGCGTGTCATTCAACAATTCGTTGCAAAGAGGCACCGGTGGATATCTGATACCACACCATCTAACGAATCTCACGCAGGCTGTAAATTCACTTACTTATTAATAGTGTCGAATTTAGAACTTGCGCTGCACAGCTTATAAAAATCGATATCACAACAATTCATCAACTGAAAAGCATACCCAACGTGAGTAACTGCTATCCAGTAAAAAATTCTTAAAATCAAAACTACGACAACCAAGCTTCCGGCAACAGTTGATGCCCGGAATGGGTACGCACACATCTTTTCAGTCAATTTTGCAAATAGGCGAGGCTGACTGACGCGCCACTGTGTAGAATGTCTTCTTTTCATACACAAGCAACTGTTCAACTCCAAAAGAGCACAATTGCGCGACAATTATATATTCAAAATGAAGGACTTAGCGAAATTTAATAGTAAGTTGCATGAAAAGAAAAGTTCCGAACCGGAACCAATCGCCTCAGCAACCGTTGCTCAAGTGCAAATGTTGACAATTTCAGAAGAAGACGTCGGGCAAAGAATTGACAATTTTTTACTGAAAATCTGCAAAGGTGTACCGAAAAGTCACGTCTATCAAATCCTGCGTTCTGGACAAGTCCGGGTCAACAAAGGCCGGATTGATCAGTTATACAGGTTGCAACTCAACGATGTGGTGCGCGTTCCGCCGGTCCGTATGGCTCAGGCGAAACCGAATACCGCGCCAAAATCAGAATTTGCGATCCTGTTCGAAGATGCCCATTTATTAATTATCGACAAACCCAGCGGCGTGGCAGTGCATGGCGGCTCGGGAATCTCCTATGGCGTAATTGAGCAATTGCGCGCCTCCCGGCCTGACGCCAAATTCCTGGAACTGGTGCACCGACTGGACCGGGAAACCTCCGGTATTTTAATGCTGGCAAAAAAACGCTCGGCATTGACTAATTTGCATGAGCAAATGCGTGAAGGTACGACCGACAAGCGCTACCTGACCCTGATTCAGGGCGATTGGAAAAACCAGCGCCAACACATTAAATTGCCGCTGCACAAGTACACCGCGGCCGACGGAGAACGTCGGGTTCGGGTGCAGGCGGACGGACTGGCCAGTCATACAGTCTTTTCAGTGGTTAAGCGCTGCGGCGAATTCACCCTGCTCGAAGCCGAATTGAAAACCGGGCGTACCCATCAAATTCGCGTACATCTGTCAGCCAGTGGCTTTGCCATGGCAGGTGACGACAAATACGGTGACTTTGCCCTGAACCGGCGCCTGATGAAGCCCGAAGGCAAACGCATTGCGTTGAAGCGCATGTTTTTGCATGCACACCAAATTACCTTCACTCATCCCGACACGGGTGAGCCAATGACGATCAATGCCGCGTTACCACCGGATTGCGAACAGTTCTTAATCAGCTTAAAAGAAAATTAAATCAATTAAGGGAGTGTTATGGCGAAGAGAAAATACGATTTTATTGTGTTCGACTGGGATGGCACCTTAATGGACAGTACTTCGACGATCATCCGCTGCATCCAGGCCGCCGCACAGGATCTGGGACTGCCCGTGCCAAGCAAAAAAGCGGCGTCCTACGTGATTGGATTGGGAATGACCGATGCCATGAAAGCAGCCATGCCAGACGTTGCTCCGCATATGTATCCGCAAATCATTGAACGCTACCGCCAGCATTACTTCAATCAGGACAGCGACCTGGTGCTGTTTGAAGGCGTGCAGGAAATGCTGGCTGATTTATCCCAGCAAGGTTACTTCCTCGCAGTTGCCACTGGAAAAAGCCGGGTCGGATTGAATCGCGCATTAAATGCCAGCAATCTGTTCACGGTGTTTGACGCCACACGCTGTGCCGATGAAACGTTTTCCAAACCGAATCCGGCGATGCTGTTTGAGCTGACGCGCGAATTGGGCCAGGACATCAGTCGCACCGTGATGATCGGCGATACCACGCACGATTTGCTCATGGCAGCCAATGCCGGTGCCGCTGCTGTCGCAGTGAATTATGGCGCGCACGACAGCAAGGTCTTGCAAGAATTAAACCCGGAATATGTCGCCAGCAGCGTCCCGGCATTGCATCAATGGCTCAATGAAAATGCCTGATCATGACTGAAATTCTGGTATGCGAAGCGGCGGAGGTTCTGGAAGGTGGCAAAGGTGTCCGCTTCCCGGTGACTGCGGGTGACGAAGACTCGACTGGATTTGTGATTCGTTACGGCGGTGTCGTATACGGATATCTGAACCGCTGCGCACATGTCCCGATTGAGCTCGACTGGAGCCCGGGTGAATTTTTTGAAGGCAGCGGCCTGTACTTGATGTGCGCCACCCATGGCGCAATCTACGAACCCGATACCGGGCATTGCAGTGGCGGCCCGTGCCGCGGCGGAAGATTGCGGCCAATAGCGGTCATTGAAAAAGACCACAAAATATTCTGGTGTGTCGATAATTACGTCAGGCCGGCACGCGCATAAATGGTGATTCTCCACCCTTCCTCCCTCATAGATTTTCGATAAAACACAGAGGCGCAGGATAGTTTTTATTTTCTTGAGTGATCCACATTATGTGGGATATATTGAACTCCTAGTCAGACAACCAGAAGGGGGCCATTATTGAAAAGAACTCCTTATTTTTTACATAATTAATTCTACAATCTGGACTTTTGAAGATTACGTGAAGTGCGCCTGTTGTCGTTAATACAGGATTGAGGTCTCTAAGATTCCTCGCCATGTTGCATGTGAAATGCAGCAAACAATGAATGACAAAAGAACGGTGGTGCAATGCCACCGTTTTTTCTTGCCCGTTTTTGGTCAATTTCACCATATTCGTTTCTTAAGCTAAATCAATATAGTTTGCTGCCTATCGGTTAGAATCATCCCCTCTTCGACTTATCAGAGATTGGATCAATCCCCGTGTTTGGCCTGTTCACCCGACGTGAATCAATACCTTGCTACCATTGTGGCGAGCGGGTCGCGCTGCGCCATGTGGTTACGTTGAAATTTGACGGCGCGCTGCGTGATTTGTGCTGCCACGGCTGTGAAGCAGTATTGATGATGGTTGAATCACATGGTTTGACCGATGAATATGTGCAGAACAAAAATTCAACAGCACTGCTGACTCCATAAATGACTATCAACTCAACTGCGGCGCCGATCAGCATGGCCGATTGCCAGAGTGAGAAAATCAGCCTTTCCGGCATGCGCTGCGCTGCCTGTGCTCAGCTGATCGAATTTCGACTCAAACAAATCAAGGGCGTGGCCAGCGTACAGATGAATTATGTCGGGCATCGGGTTGACGTCAGCTGGTATCCCGAGACAATCAGCCTGCACAAAATTGTTGATGCGGTGCAGGACCTCGGATACGGTGCTTTGCCTGACAGCGGCACTACCCAATTAAAACGTCACAAGCGGGATATCTGGCGTCTGTTCGTTGCCTGGTTCGCGATGATGCAATCCATGATGTATGCCTTCCCGGCCTATCTGGAACCGCATCCCGAAGTCGGCGGTGACCTGTCGCCCGATATCGATCACTTGTTGAAGCTTGCCTGTCTGGCGCTGGCAATTCCGGTTCTGCTGTTTTCCGCGACACCGTTTTTTCAATCAGCCTGGCGCGATATCAAGAATCGCCATGTCGGGATGGATATACCGGTGAGTATCGGCATACTGGCGACATTTATCATGAGTACCTGGGCAACCTTTTTTGGCGGACCGGTGTATTTCGATTCGATGATCATGTTCGTGTCGCTGCTGTTGACCGGACGCCTGATCGAAAGTCGTGTGCACGAAAAGAGCACGGCCGCGTTGCGCAGTCTGACTGCGCTTACGCCAACCTATGCACAACACCTGCCCGGTTATCCGGACAGCCGCAGCACGGTGCAGATCGATGCGCAGCAATTGCAGGTCAACGACTATGTATTGATTCCGGCGGGCGCGCAAATTCCCGCCGATGGCATTGTGGTTGAAGGACACAGCAACTGCGATGAATCCTGGATGAGCGGCGAATCCCGGCCGCAAGCCAAGCAGGTCGATTCCTTGCTGATCGGCGGAGCGATCAATATCAGCAATCCCTTAATCATGCGCGCACAGCAGGTCGCCGACGCTACCCAGTTTTCCCGATTGCTGAGCAAAATGGAAGCGGCCAGCAATGAGAAGCCACCACTCGTCGCACTGGCAGACCGGCACGCCAGCCAATTCCTGACCATCATCATGTTGCTGGCGGTAGTGACCGGCCTAGTTTGGTGGCAAATCGATCCCAGTCGTGCGATATGGATTGCGATTACCGTGTTGGTGGTGACCTGTCCGTGTGCGCTGTCACTGGCGACACCGGGCGTGATGTCGGCGATTATCGGCTTGCTTGCCAGGCGTGGAGTACTGGTTGCCAAGGGAACGGCGATCGAGGGTCTGGCACGCGCGCAGCATATCGTGTTCGACAAAACCGGCACACTGACCGAAGGAAAACTCAAAGTCAGCGCCAGCCAGAACTGGCGTGAAGCCGAACTGCCAATCTGCGCGGCAATGGCTGCCCACTCATCCCACCCGGTATCAAAAGCACTGGCGAGCGAATTGCCGAGCTCCGAACTGTACTGCACTGAAATCAGCGAGGCCACCGGTCTTGGTGTGCAGGCACGTTATCAAGATCGCCTGTACCGCATCGGAAGAATTCGCTATGTGCAGGAGCTGTCGACAGAAGCGCCGCTTCAACTCGATCAACTACCCGCCATTTTCAGCAATGCCAGCCTGTGTGCTTTTGGTGATGATCGGGGCCTGATCGCCCTGTTTGCACTCAATGATGTGCTCAGACCCGATGCGCTGCAGATGGCGCAGCAATTGCAGGCGATGGGCAAGCAATTGCACATCCTGTCCGGTGACAGCGCCAGCGTGGTCCAACATATTGCCGCTCAATTGCAGCTCGCTCACGCGGTTGGCAATATGAGTCCGGAGGAAAAATATCAGGCGATCCAGGCCATGCAAAAAAATGGCAATAAAGTCGTGATGGTTGGCGACGGCATGAATGACGGCCCGAGTCTGTCAATCGCCGACGTGTCGGTAGCAATGGGACAAGGCGCACCGATCACCCAGGCGCGCAGCGACGTGTTACTGTTGTCGAACCGCCTGCCGGACTTTGCTTATGCAGTCCATATGTGCCAGCGCTCGTTGCGGCTGATCAAACAAAATCTGGCCTGGGCAGTTGGCTACAATCTGTTTGCAATTCCTGCCGCGATGGCCGGTGTGATTCTGCCCTGGCATGCCGCGATCGGCATGTCGGTAAGCTCGGTGATTGTGGTGTGCAATTCACTGCGTTTGCTCATTAAGAAAAGGTAGAGCTGTGGAGATTTTATATTTGCTCATCCCCGTGAGTATCGTCCTGGTGTTTTTAATTGGAGCGATTTTCTGGTGGGCGTTAAATAATCAGCAGTTTGAAAGCCTGGATGAAGAGGCCAATCGTATTTTTCTGGAAGACGATCTGCCGACCTCTAAGCCTGCAACAACTGATGCGCAAGTGCCAAAAAATCCTGCTTTGTAATGCCCGGTAAATTGGTCACAGGCGCTGCCACCAGCTGCGGAAAATTGCGCCCGATGGAGCGCAGGTACGCCGGGTCATAATGCGATTCCAATAATTCACGCACCAGCTCGGCCATCAGATTTTGATCGACCAATTGCTGCCACAGAAAAATTTTTTCTTTGCCGTGCAAGGCGGTCAGATAATTGAGTCGCTTCATCAACTGCACCGGTTGCTCGACGAAATACGCATATTCTTCCATCAATAAAGCCACCCGCATCTCAATCGATGCCTGCAGGTTGACACAATCCGCTGTGCGTATCGACTCAATCAAATCAGCCGGTACCCGCAAATTCCCGACCTTCTTGCTTTCCGATTCCACATACACCACTTTGGCCGGATCAAAGCGTCGCAACCTATCCCAGATCGCGCTTTCAAACGCCTTTTGTGCCGGCTGCGGTTCTTCAACCAAATCGCCCAACACCGAACCACGATGCGAAGCCAATTGCTCCAAATCCAGCACCTGAGCACCAATTTCATCCATTGCCTGCAACAGACGGCTTTTACCGCTGCCAGTGGTGCCGCAGATCACACGATAGTGAAAGCGTCTGGCCAGCTCGGGCAATGCTGCATTGACGTGATTGCGATAAGCCTTGTAACCACCATCCAACTGGAACACCGGCCAGCCGATTTTGGCCAGAATGATCGCCATCGCGCCGCTGCGATTGCCGCCCCGCCAGCAATAGATCAGGGGCTTCCAGTCGCGCGGCTGCGCCAGGAATTGCTGTTCGATGTGCATGGCGATATTGCGCGCAACCAGCGCCGCGCCGAGCTTCTTGGCTTCGAAGGCATTGATCTGTTTGTACATGGTGCCGATGCGGATGCGCTCCTCGTTATTCAAGACCGGGCAATTGATTGCGCCCGGAATATGATCGAGTTCGAATTCGGCGGGACTGCGCACATCGATGATCTGGTTAAATTGATCAAGTTGATCGACCAATTCGGAAAATGGAGACAGTGCCGGATATTTCATCTATTCACAGTTCAATTGAAGAAAACGCTCAAACATGGCATTCCATTATTTTTTCAGAAATACCAGATCCCAGACCCCATGCCCCAGTTTCAATCCACGATTCTCAAATTTTGTTACCGGCCGATACGCTGGCCGCGGCGCAAATCCATCTGCCGTATTTTGCAAAGCCTCCTCGGCACCCAATACTTCAAGCATCTGATTGGCATAATCTTCCCAATCGGTAGCGCAGTGCAGGTAACCGCCGGTCTGCAAACGGGACGCAATCAATTGCACCATCGGTGCCTGAATCAACCGCCGCTTGTTGTGGCGCGCCTTGTGCCAGGGATCCGGGAAGAATATGTGTACGCCTGCCAGTGAATCTGGTTTGATCATATGCGTGAGCACTTCAAACGCATCGTGCTGGATGATGCGTTGATTACTCAGTTGCTGCTCGCCGATTAATTTCAACAGGCTCCCCACTCCTGGCGTATGAACCTCAACACCGAGGAAATTTTTGTCAGGCATACCAGATGAAATTGTTGCGCTGGTTTCTCCCATGCCAAAGCCAATTTCGAAAATGGTCGGCGCTTCGCGTCCAAAAGTCTGATTGAAATCCAGTGGCGCCTTTTGATATGGGATAAAGAACTGCGGCCCCAGCGCTTCCAGCGCGCGCGCCTGCCCTGACGAGACGCGACCGGCACGCGTGACAAAGCTGCGGATCCGATGTTCGCTGGGGTCGTAAAACATCGGTTTGTCTGTGGTTGATCCAGAATCATCACGCTCCGGGATAGACTGGTCAGCGTTTTTAATAGGCATAAATTTTTTGGGGATTTCTGATAAGTCGCTTCATAGAGCACGGATTAAACTTGTTCCGTGAAGCCGACAGAATACGGGCTTGGTGAGACAATGCTCAGGACCTGACGTTTCAGCAGGTGGCTGATTTTATCAGAGAATCCCTTGGCAAAGTGAACTTGGGGTGTGTCGAAAGCGATTACGGGTGGGTGAAAAAAGTTTGCGCAGTGTCGTTTTCTCAAGAATCAAGAATTTCCAATACTAACGAAATCCCGCCCGGCCAAGGCGCTGTCTTGTAAATCCAAGCAAACCCAATCCGGCAAGCAGCATCATATATCCGCCTGGCTCAGGAACTGCCGACACTGGCGACAACTCAAACGCAGCGCTCTGTCCTGTAATCGTATTGTTCATTGAACCAACAACGTACCCAGCGTTACTGATGTAGCTGGCACTTTCCAACACCCAGCCTGCTGCTTTCTCGGAAGGCGTCACATAGTTATTCAGATTGGTGATGGTGTTGCCGTCATAAAGAATCGCACCAGTGCCAGCGATCGAGCCCGTCATCAGTCCGTTATCGTTGATCGAAGTAAGATTCCCATTGAACGCGCTTGCCAGCCCATTTTTAAAAATGTATGAGCCGTTTGCGGAATGCCCAATTGCCACGCCTTGAGAATTTACTTCCGTCACGGAAGAAAATTGATTGCCGTCGTTTGCATTGGTGATGCCAGCACCGACGCTTTGCCAGGTCACACCGCCATTGGCGGCAGCACCAGCTACCGTTCCCTGGTTATTGATGCCGTTGGCCGTGCTGTTAGCAGCGCCAGGCGCCAGGAAGGTCACCGCATGTCCATTCCACACCACCGCCTGGGGAACACCGTAGAAAAAAATCGTCCCGGCAATCTGTCCGGCATTGTTAATGCTGTTCGCATTTGCCGACATGGCAAACGAGGGCAAAGCAACGGGGCTGTTGCTGCCAGTCCATTCCAGTGCATTTGAGGTCTTCGTGCCCGGATCATAGGCCGTGCCAACAACCTGATTTGAATCGTTAATCGACACTGCAGAGACATTCTCATTGCTGGCACCGAAAAGGTAAGTGATGGATGAGTCATGCCATTCGGTGGCCTGGGCAAAGCCGGTCGAACTGGTCGTGCTGCCAACCACAGTGCCAAGGTCATTCACTGCATACGCCGTTCCCTGCCCCAAATTGGTCAAGGCGTATTGTGCGTTTGCGTGCCCCGCAACTGTCATCACTGAAGCAAAAAGAGCGTAACCAAGTGCGCTGAATTTCATGAAAATTCCCCAAGAGTGCCGATTTAAATTTATCGGGATGGAGTTTATCCAAAGAAATCCGTTTTGACTATGCCCAATTTAGGGTATTTTGAAACAGTGATAACAGAAAATAATTCAATGAAACAAAGCTTTGCAAATTCTCTATACAGCTTGACCTGCAAATTCAATATATCCGTTCAGATTTACCGTTTTAATGGCTTCGATCCAGGACTATCGATGCGGTCACGGGTAGACGCAGATTTGGCAAGCGGAAAATATGTTGTACGACGAGCTGGCCGGAATGTTGTTTTTCGAGTCGGTGGACAACTGAGAAGATGAACTAAAGCGCAGATATTGGAGCGGGTGAAGGGAATCGAACCCTCGTCGTAAGCTTGGGAAGCTTCTGCCCTGCCATTGAGCTACACCCGCAACTTGGTTTCAGCCTCGACATTTTAACCAGGAATTCGATTTGCATGGTGCCAATTCTTTGCTTACTGTGAGGTTCCTTTAGCAGAACCGTTGCCGCTGCCGACCGGTATTGTTTTCGATTTGGAGCCGGACTGTAAATTTAATCAGATGGCTGCCCGGCGAGTCAGGTTTAATCAAGCGCAATCGGCAGAAGACAAATCGACAACGGCTTTCAATAGAGTTCTGATGATGTCAGACTTCAGCCGGCTCGCCTTCCCAAAGTCTCCGGTTTGATCGTATGCTTTTGCGAGACAAATGAAATGGGTCAGCTCAGTGGCTTCTGCCGGCTTTAGACCCGGCAATGCCAGTTGATTTGCATATGACCACCAAAACTCTGATAAGTAAGGCAGACACCAGGTTTGCCATGGTTTGGTGTCGGTGATGAAGTGCAGAATTTTTGAATGACCGCCAGCGATGATTTGACGCCACAATTCCTTGCTGGTGTTGTTGTGGATGATCTGGCGATTCCAGCCTGGATCAAGGATTAACTTTTTTCCATCTGCGTATTTATTGATGACACATTGATCCGGGAGGATCGTAAGCTGCGCGTATTGCCGATAGATTTCCGTGCATTTTTTCAGAAACCGGTCTGCTCGCAGCGCATCGAGGTCCATGACCAAGACGCCGGAATTAATATAAATATCTCCGTCCGAACGGGGGATCTTGCTGTTGATTCCCTCGTTGATATCGATCACGCCACCAATTAAATTTTGCTGCAAGTCGCTTTCGTAAAGCTCGGTCAAATCACCAAGAACCAATGTATCCGAATCCAGGTAAATCGCCTTACGCTCACTGAGGAGATCGGGAATGAGCAAACGCAAGTACATGCCCCGACTAAAGTGACCAACGACCTTCCAGTCTGAAAACATGCTTGTGTCGGCGCACAGCAGCCTGATTTGCAATCCCCGTTGCAGAAGAATTTGTTGAATTGGGACGATGTCGTCTTTTTCTTCAGCAGGAATGATCCAATAAATGTTCAAGGCTGATGATGTGTTTTGATGCAGCGAATAGGTCGCCACGGCGGCATAGTTCGCGTAATTGGCATCGAAACAAAAAACAACTGGAATAGAATCGGACATGATTATTGACACTGAAATTTATTGAAACAGGAGCCGATCGCGCGGCTTTTGTTGGAGTATCACAAATCGAATCAAGCCCGGCAATTGGCGTTTGCAGCATCAGGGTTTACTGCGATTTGGCAATAGTGCGCAGCATTCAGGATACTGAATCAACACGGGAATAAAAAAGCCGGCAATTGCCGGCTTCAGTCTTGGACCTTGTGCAGATTTTATTTTTTGCGCATCGGTGGCAAATCGGTACAGACGCCTTCAAATACTTCCGCCGCCATACCAATCGATTCACCCAGGGTTGGATGAGGATGAATCGTTTTGCCGATATCCACGGCATCGGCACCCATTTCAATCGCCAATGCTATCTCACCGATCATGTCACCGGCATGGGTGCCAACAATCCCGCCGCCGACGATGCGATGGGTCTCGGCATCAAACAGCAATTTGGTAAAACCTTCGTCGCGCGCATTGGCCACGGCCCGACCCGACGCTGCCCAAGGGAAAAGACCTTTTTCGAGCTTGATCCCTTTGGCCTTGGCTTCATCTTCCGTGATGCCGACCCAGGCCACTTCAGGATCGGTGTAAGCCACCGATGGAATGACTCTGGCATCAAAGTATGATTTTTGTCCCGCTGCTGCTTCTGCCGCCACATGCGCTTCATGCACGGCTTTGTGGGCAAGCATCGGTTGTCCGACCAGATCACCGATGGCAAAAATATGCGGCACATTGGTTCGCATCTGACGATCAACTTCGATAAATCCGCGCTCCGTCACCGTCACACCGGCTTTATCCGCTGCGATTTTTTTACCGTTCGGGCTACGACCGACTGCCACCAGCACCATGTCATAGACCTGCGGATCAGGTGCCTTGCCGCCTGCTTCGGCTGCTTCAAATGTGACTTTAATTCCTTCCGGCAGCGCTTCAACGGCGACAGTTTTCGTTTTGAGCATGATATTGTCAAAACGCTTTTCATTGAATTTCTGCCAGACCTTGACCATGTCGCGATCCGCGCCCTGCATCAATCCATCCAGCATTTCAACCACATCAATTCTTGCGCCCAGGGTGGAATACACTGTCGCCATTTCCAGACCGATAATGCCGCCGCCGATCACCAGCATGCGTTTTGGTATCCGCCGCAATTCCAGTGCGCCGGTGGAATCGACAATCCGTGGATCACTTGGCACAAACGGCAAATTGACTACCGACGAGCCAGCCGCAATAATCGCCTGCTTGAACTGCACGGTCTTTTTCGTGCCATCGGCAGCCGTCACTTCAATATGATTGGGACCGACAAACTGTCCTGTGCCCTGCACGACATTGACCTTGCGTGCTTTGGCCATCCCGGCCAGACCGGTAGTCATTTTGTTGATGACTTTTTCCTTGTAGCCGCGCAGCTCGTCAAGATTGATGACCGGCGCGCCGAAAATAACCCCGTGCTTGGACATGCCGGCCGCTTCATCGATGACCGCCGCAACGTGCAGAAGCGCCTTCGATGGAATGCATCCGACATTCAGGCACACCCCGCCCAATGCTGCATATCGCTCGACCAGTACGGTATTCAAACCCAGATCTGCAGCGCGGAACGCAGCTGAATAACCGCCAGGTCCGGCACCGAGGACCATTATGTCGCATTCAACGTCAACCTTGCCAGCATAGCTGGAAGCAATCGGTGCTGGCGTTGTTGCGGCTGGCGTTGCGGGCGATGGTGCTGCAGTTGGTGCAGCCGGTGCAGTTGCGGGCGCTGCAGGTGCAGCAGGAGCAGCAGGAGCAGCAATTGCAGCGGAGGCATCCGCTTCCAGGTCCAGCAGCAGCGATCCTTCGGCAATCTTGTCACCCAGTTTGACTTTGATTTCCTTGATCACGCCGGCATGACTGGACGGAATTTCCATACTGGCTTTGTCAGATTCAACCGTAATCAAAGACTGATCAACTTTGACGGTGTCGCCGACTTTGACCAGCAACTCAATAACTTCGACTTCTTTGAAATCACCGATGTCAGGCACTTTTACTTGGATAATTGTCATGGCATGGCTCCGGATTAAAGTAGGGTCTTGCGCAAGTCGGCTACGATCTCAGCCAGATATGCGGTGAATTTGGCGGCCATGGCACCGTCGATAACGCGATGATCGTAAGACAAGGACAACGGCAACATCAGACGCGGCTCAAATTTGGCCCCATCCCAGACCGGTTTGATGGACGATTTCGACAATCCCAAAATCGCCACTTCCGGCGCGTTGATAATCGGTGTGAACGCCGTACCGCCGATACCACCCAATGAAGAAATGGTGAAGGTGGCACCCTGCATGTCAGCCGGTTTCAGCTTGCCGTCGCGCGCCTGTGCAGACAGTTCACCCATTTCAACGGCGATCTGCGTAAGAGTTTTTTGATCGGCATTTTTGATCACCGGAACTACCAGACCATTCGGCGTATCCGCCGCAAAGCCAATGTTGTAATACTGCTTGACGATCAGGTTCTCGCCTTTGGCATCGAGCGAGGAGTTGAAGGCGCTGAATTTTTTCAGTGCGGCGACGCTGGCTTTGATTACAAAGGCCAGCATGGTCAGCTTGACGCCGGATTTGGCCATCGCGGTATTGCTCGATTTGCGGAATTCTTCGAGGTCGGTGATATCGGCTTCATCAAACTGAGTCACGTGCGGAATCATCACCCAGTTGCGATGCAGATTCGGGCCGCTCAGTTTTTTGATGCGCGACAGCGGCACCAGTTCAGTATTGCCGAACTTGCTGAAATCGAGCGAAGGCCACGCCAACAAACTGAGGCCAATGCCATTGGCTGCTGGAGCACTGCTGGCGGCTGGAGCCAGCATCACACCTTTGACAAAATTTTGTACGTCTTCAACGGTGATGCGCGATTTGGGACCGCTGCCAGCTACCCGAGTTAAATCGACGCCCAGTTCGCGGGCAAACTTGCGGATTGATGGTGATGCGTGGGCGCTGCCGTTGGATGGTGCAGCTTCAGTTACAGCTGGAGCGACTGGCGCTGGTGCTGCTGGTGCTGGCGCTGGTGCTGCCGGTGCTGGTGCTGCTGCCGGTGCACTTGCAACCGCAGGTGCCGGTGCCGCGCTGGCCACTGCCGCCCCGCTCTCTTCCAGTATTAACAACAACGAGCCTTCAGCAATTTTATCGCCGACTTTGACTTTGATTTCTTTAACGACACCCGCGTGGCTGGATGGAATTTCCATGCTCGCTTTGTCCGACTCAACCGTTACTAACGATTGATCGACTTTAATGGTGTCACCCACTTTGACCATTAACTCAATCACTTCTACTTCTTTAAAGTCGCCGATGTCCGGGACCTTGATGTCAATTGTGCTCATCGATTTCGCTCCGTGCGCCGGATTTGGATCCGGCGTTTGTTAGTCGTTGGATAATTAAAGTGTGACTGGGTTAGGTTTGCCTGGGTTGATGCCATACTTGCTGATCGCCTGCGATACGACTGCAGCTGAAATCGCGCCCTCGTCGGCCAACGCTTTCAAGGCGGCGATGGCTACGAAATAGCGATTTACTTCAAAGAACTCACGCAATTTGGCGCGGGTATCGGAACGACCAAAGCCATCGGTGCCCAATACTTTATAACGCCGTCCGTGCGGGATAAATGCGCGAATCTGTTCGGCATAGGTGCGCATATAGTCAGTCGATACAATGACCGGACCTTCCGTATCTTGCAGGCATTCGGTCACATACGCGACACGCGGTGTTTCACCGGGGTTCAGCATATTCCAGCGTTCGACGTCCTGACCATCACGCGCCAGCAAGGTAAATGAAGGTGCTGACCAGATGTCTGCGGCGATACCCCAGTCGGCCTGCAGCAATTCGGCACCGGCGATGACTTCGCGCAAAATCGTACCCGAACCCATTAACTGCACGCGATGTTTGCTGGCAGTCGGATCTTTTTGCAACAGGTACAGACCCTTGATAATGCCTTGCTCCTGGCCTTCTTTCAAACCTGGGTGCGGGTAATTTTCATTCATCAGGGTGATGTAATAAAACACATCTTCCTGATTGCTGATCATGCGGCGCAAACCGTCGTGAATAATCACGGCAACTTCATGCGCGAACGTTGGATCATACGGGACGCAGTTCGGAATGGTCGATGCAATCACGTGGCTGTGACCATCTTCGTGTTGCAGACCTTCGCCGTTCAGCGTGGTACGACCGGCTGTGCCGCCGATCAGGAATCCGCGCGCGCGCATGTCACCCGCTGCCCAGGCCAGATCGCCGATCCGTTGCAGACCAAACATTGAGTAATAGGTATAGAACGGAATCATTACGCGATTATTGGTCGAGTACGATGTCGCTGCGGCGATCCATGAACTCATACCGCCCGCTTCGTTAATCCCTTCCTGCAAAATCTGTCCGGCTTTGTCTTCGCGGTAGTACATCACCTGGTCTTTATCCACCGGTTCGTACAGTTGTCCAACCTGACTGAAAATACCGATCTGGCGGAACAAGCCTTCCATCCCGAAAGTACGCGATTCATCCACCATGATCGGCACAATACGCTGACCCAGACTGGCATCTCGCAACAATGCGGTCAACACACGGACATACGAGGCGGTGGTTGAAATTTCGCGACCTTCTGCGGTCGGCTCCAACATGGCTTTAAACGCGGACAACGGTGGCACCGTCAATACTTCATCAGCCTTTTGACGACGCTGCGGCAGATAACCACCCAAGGCCTTGCGACGCGCCTGCAGGTATTGCATTTCCGGTGTGTCGTCAGCCGGTTTGTAGAACGGAATCGATGGCAATTCGGAATCGGCGATCGGCAACTGGAAGCGATCACGCAAGGCCTTGACTGCTTCGTCATCGAGCTTTTTGGTGTTGTGCGCGGTGTTGCGCGCTTCGCCGGATTTACCAAATCCGAAACCCTTGACGCTCTTGACCAGCAATACTGTCGGTTGGCCTTTATGCTCCTGTGCCACTTTGAATGCCGCGTAAATTTTGTGTGGATCATGTCCACCGCGGGTCAGCCGCCAGATATCGTCATCCGACATTTTGCTGACCATTTCCAGCAGCTTGGGATGTTTGCCAAAGAAATTGGCGCGCACATAAGCACCGTCCTTGGCTTTGTAATTCTGGTATTCGCCATCCACAGTTTCCATCATCACGCGCTGCAGAATCCCTTCTTTATCCTTGGCCAGCAATTCGTCCCAGCCCGAACCCCAGATCACTTTGACCACGTTCCAGCCCGCGCCACGGAAATCGGATTCCAGTTCCTGAATGATTTTGCCATTGCCACGTACCGGACCATCCAGACGTTGCAGATTACAGTTCACCACCATCACCAGATTGTCGAGCTGCTCGCGACCGGCCATGCCGATTGCGCCCATCGATTCCGGCTCGTCCATTTCGCCATCGCCGCAGAACGCCCACACCTTGCGGTTGGCGGTGTCGGCAATATTGCGTGCGTGGAGATATTTCAGAAAGCGCGCCTGATAGATCGACATCAGCGGGCCAAGGCCCATCGAGACAGTCGGGAACTGCCAGAAATCGGGCATCAGTTTCGGATGCGGGTAAGAAGACAGACCATGTCCGTCAACTTCGCGGCGGAAATGCAGTAACTGATCTTCCGTCAGGCGGCCTTCCAAAAAGGCGCGGGCGTAGATCCCTGGGGAGGAATGTCCCTGTATGTACAGCAAATCGCCGCCGTGTGTTTCGGTCGGAGCGTGCCAGAAATGGTTAAAACCAATCCCCAGCATATTGGCCAATGAAGCGAAGCTGGATAAGTGTCCGCCCAGATCGCCATCCAGACGGTTAGCCTTGACCACCATCGCCATGGCATTCCAGCGCATCATGGAGCGCAGACGTTCTTCAATCACCAGGTCACCCGGGCAATGTTCACCCATGTCGGCAGGAATCGTATTGACGTAAGCTGTGTTGCTTGAGAATGGAATGTGGGCACCGCGTCTGCGTGCCAGATCAACCATCCGCTCCATCAGATAGTGGGCGCGTTCCGGTCCTTCGTTTTCAATTACCGATTCCAGCGCATCCAACCACTCCTGGGTCTCTAATTTATCGGGATCATTGGCGGCCTGCGCCAACAGGTTGTCTATCTGGGTGGACATGCTGAGGTCTCCTTAATGCCAAATCGCTGACTTGGATTAGATTATTCGAAATGAAACACGATGCGTGGTCGCCAGGCGTACAGTTTAGGTCTGCGCAACCACTTTGCAATGAATTAAAAATGAAATTTCAACCAAAAAAATCAGTCCCATTTTTTTCGCAGGCGTAGTGTAACAGGACTTTTTAATTTTTCAAATAGCGGTATTCAATCTCATAATGTGGAATATTATTGCGACGCGACATAGCTGCTGCCATTTTTTGGGTATTTGATTGTGGCACTGGTTCTGAGCAAGTTTGCACTGCAATAAGCGCGCAGTATTTGTTGGCGATGCGCGACATCGGCTTATAATTCTGCATTTCTCGCAACCCTTTTTTATTTAGGCCGACATGACTGCGCACATAATCGATGGCAACCAGCTCTCCCAACAAATCCGACTCGAAGTCAAACAACGCGCCGCGGCACTGACTGCTGCGGGCCGACAGCCTGGCCTGGCTGTCATACTGGTCGGTGAAAATCCTGCGTCGCAGGTTTACGTGCGCAACAAGGTCAAGGCCTGTGAAGATTGTGGCATCTACTCGATTTTGGAAAAACATCCGGCTGATCTCTCCGAAGGCGCGTTACTGGAACGAATCAGCGCCTTGAATGCCGACCCAAAAATCAATGGCATTCTGGTCCAGCTGCCCTTGCCCGCACATATTGATTCACACAAGGTTCTGGAAGCAATTGCCCTGGACAAGGATGTCGATGGCTTCCATGTCAACAATGCCGGTCTGTTAATGACTGGCCACCCCCTGTTCAGGCCATGCACGCCATATGGCGTGATGAAAATGCTGGAAGCGATTGCCTGTCCGATACGCGGCGCCAACGCCGTCATCGTCGGCGCATCGAACATCGTTGGCAAGCCGCAGGCGATGATGCTCTTGCAGGCAGGGGCTACCGTCACCATATGCAACTCCAAGACCCGCGACCTTGGCGCGCACACGCGCATGGCCGACATCCTGGTCGTGGCAACCGGCAAACGCAATTTAGTCACCGCCGACATGATCAAACCCGGCGCTGTCGTCATCGACGTGGGCATGAACCGCGACGATGCGGGCAAACTGTGTGGTGATGTCGAGTTTGCCGGTGCCAAAGAAGTCGCGGGCTATATTACGCCGGTTCCGGGAGGAGTCGGTCCGATGACCATTACCATGCTGCTAGTCAATACGATAGAAGCTGCAGAGAGAAAATCTTGAATACCAATCCATTAACCGATTTCAGCGCCTTGCCGCGCTTCGAAGCAATTACGCCAGTGGCAGTCACACCCGCAATTGCAACTTTGTTGGAACAGTGTAAAGCGGTGGTGAAGCAAATTGAACAGGATCAGACTGCAGCGACCTGGGACAGCGTGGTCGCACCGCTGGAAGACGTAACCGAACAGTTGAGTCGAGCCTGGAGTTTGGTCAGCCATCTGCACGGCGTGGTCGATACCCCTGAATTGCGCGCTGCGTACAATGAAAACCAGCCGCTGATCACTGAATTCTATACCTCACTCGGGCAAAACCTGGTGCTGTTCAAGAAGTATCAGGCAATCGCAGCCAGTGCTGAATTCGCCGGTTTTTCAGTCGCGCGTAAAAAAATAATTCACAATGCTCTGCGCGATTTCAAATTGTCCGGTGCCGAATTATCGGACGAAAAAAAGCAGCGCTTCGCAGAAATTCAGGAACAGCTGGCCAAGCTATCGAACGCGTATTCCGAACACATTCTGGACGCCACCAATCACTACAGCCTGCATATCGAGGACCCGGCCAAACTGGCTGGCCTGCCGGAAGATGCATTGCTGGCGGCACAGACCAAAGCGCAGCAGGCTGGCAAAACCGGTTACCTGTTTGGCTTGCAGTTCCCCTCGTTTTATCCGGTCTTGCAATACGCCGATGATCGCGATTTGCGCGCCACGATTTATCGGGCCAATACCACCAAGGCGTCTGAGCTCGGTGACAATCCGGAATGGGACAACAGCGAAATCATGAATCAGATTCTGGCATTGCGCGCTGAAGAAGCACGCCTGTTGGGCTACAACAATTATGCCGAAGTGTCGCTGGTCGCAAAAATGGCTGATACCCCGGATCAGGTCAGCCAATTTTTACTGGACCTGGCGCGCCGTGCCCGTCCGTACGCTGAACGCGATCTGGCCGAGCTGCGCGAATTCGCACAACAAACATTGGGACTGCAGGAGCTGCAGGCGCAGGACATGGCGTATGCCTCGGAAAAACTGCGCGAACAACGTTATGCGTTTTCCGATCAGGAAGTCAAAAAATATTTTCCCGAGCCGCAAGTGATCCAGGGCCTGTTTCATATCGTGCATACCTTGTACGGCGTGGATATTAAAATCGATCAGGCCAGCACCTGGCATCCGGATGTCAAATTTTATCGGATCGAGAAAGATGGCCAATTGATCGGTCAGTTTTATCTCGATCTGTATGCCCGCCAAAACAAGGATGGTGGCGCATGGATGAATGATGCACGCGGCCGACGTCGCACTGGCGACGGCATTCAAACCCCGCTGGCTTATCTAATTTGTAATTTCTCTGAACCGGCCGAGGGCAAACCGGCCTACTTCACCCATGATGAAGTGATCACCCTGTTCCATGAATTCGGTCACGGGCTGCATCACATGCTGACCCAGGTCGATGAGCTGGGTGTGTCGGGACTGTCTGGCGTGGAATGGGATGCGGTTGAGTTGCCATCGCAGTTTATGGAAAATTTTTGCTGGGAGTGGGAAGTTTTACAACAGATGAGTGCACATTGTGATACCGGACAACCGTTACCGCGCAGTTTGTATGACAAAATGCTGGCAGCGAAAAATTTTCAGTCCGGACTGCAGACCTTGCGTCAGGTTGAGCTGGCACTGTTTGATATGCGGCTGCACAATGGCGACCTGGAACAAGGTGAACACTCCGTGCAGTCCCTGCTGGACCAGATCAGGTCGCAAGTCTCGGTGCTGACAACGCCGGAATTCAATCGTTTTCAGCATGGCTTCAGTCATATATTTTCCGGCGGCTATGCTGCTGGTTATTTCAGCTACAAGTGGGCAGAGGTGCTGTCGGCCGATGCGTATGCAGCTTTTGAAGAAGCTGGTAACAATGCTCTGATCGGCATAAAATTTCAGCGTGAAATACTGGCCGTTGGTGGTTCGCGCCCGGCGCTGGAATCATTTATAGCATTCCGCGGTCGCGCACCGGAAATTGACGCCCTGTTGCGTCACAGTGGCATGGCGGCGTAGCAAGAGTCCGTGTCGCGCGATATTTTTATTTAATTACTAATCTTGGTGAAAGTGAAAACATGGCCTCCAGAATATTTCTCGGTCTCGTGTTATTAATGGTGGGCCTCTCGGTTCAGGCCCAGGTATATAAATGGGTGGATGCAAATGGCAAGGTGACTTACAGCGATACGCCGCCGCCAAAGAACGTCACGAATGTCGAGACCCGGTCATTTTCTTCCTCGGAGGAGTCGGGTGTCGCCTTGCCTTTTGAACTGGCCAAAGCAGTCAAAAGTGCGCCGGTCACGATGTATATCTCGACACCATGTCCTATCTGTGATGAAGCCAGAAATTTCTTGAAGCAGAACGGGATACCTTATTCAGAAAAAACGGTGACAACCAATGCCGACATTGAAAAATTAAACAAGCTCAGTGGCGGTAACCAGTTACCGTTTTTACTCATTGGGAAAATCAAACTGATTGGCTACAACTTTCCGACATGGCGCAGCAGCTTGAGTCTGGCCGGCTATCCTGACTCAAATATCCTGCCATCCGATTACCAATATCCGGCACCGCAGCCAGCTGCGCCCGTTGTGACCGCGCCGAAAAATAACAATCCTGGTCAGACACCGGGGCAGGACGAGCAGCCGGCACGCGATCCAAATGGTTTTCAATTTTAAACTGCCCGTCAGGAAACCATGTCGCGAATCGATTTTCACAGCAACGTCAGCAACCAGCTTGAATATGCGTGCCGCTTAGCGCGCAAGGCGTACGGTGCTGGTTGCAGGCTGGTGGTACGTCACCAAAATCAGGAACAGCTGGCTGAATTTGATCGCCTGCTCTGGGCTTTTTCTGAAACTGATTTTTTACCGCATGTTGCGTCGACCCATCCACTTGCAGCACAAACAGCTATCGTACTCAGTCTGGAAACGGCGGACCAACCGGTTTATCCACACAATGAAATTCTGTTGAATTTAAGCGATCAGGTTCCCGCTGATTTTGCCCGATTTGAACGTTTGATTGAAATCGTTCCCAAAGAAACCGAGGCAACCGAGGCTGGACGCACACGCTATCGCTACTATCAGCAACAAGGCTTACCACTTAACCATATCCTCGCCAAATGAATGCAGCCACGCACTTAGACGCTAACATCCCGGTACTGACTGAAGTCATTTCGGTGGAAGACGAATCTCTGGTCGCTGCAGAAGCGCCGATTGCCGTCCAACACCCTGAACCGGTGGTCGAGGCGCCCTTGTCAGAACAGACTCTGGAACAACTGGAAAAAACCTTGCGCGAAAACGTCTTGCGTCAACTTTTGACCAGAGTCGATTTCGTTCTGGAGCATCGGGTTCGGGATGGCCTGGCTGACGTACTGCAAACTGCAGTGGACGGCCTGGCAAAGGAGATTCGCACGGGATTGGCCAAGTCACTGGAAGAAGTTATCCAGCGCACCGTCAGCCAGGAAATTTCAAAAATTCAATCGCTCAATTCAAAACCTTAAAACGATTAAGGTGCTTTGCGGACCATCACCTCGGCAGCTTTTTCATCGAAACCGATGCGCGCTGAAAATTTGGCGCACTTCATCGGAAAGCGCGAATGGAAATGCTTGACATTCCCCGAGCCCGAAATGACCTTGCGCACGAACTGATAATAGGCGTCCATGTCGATCACGTGCACCACAACAAAATAATCGTATTCACCCGACACAAAATAACATTGCATGACCTGGACTTCTTTGGCCATGCGCTGCTCGAAGGCCAGCATCGATTCTTCACTCTGGTTGGACAGCGACACTTCCAAAAACGCCAACATCCCATAGCCCAGAGAAAACGGATCAACCATCGAAACGTCGGCACTGATTACGCCCGCCTGGCGCATCTCGCGGATCCGGCGCAAACAGGTTGGCTGCGAGATATGAACCCGTTCCGCAAGGACTCTGGTAGGGATCTGATTGTCTTTTTGCAGCAGGTTGAGAATTTTTCGATCGACTTTATCAAGCAGGTATTGTTTTGACATGGTAAATTATTAATTTTCTCGTACAAAAAAATCTAAAGTTCTTTTCAATGCTGGCACCTTGATATACATTCTACCAATTCAGATTTCTGAACCACCACGTTAAAAAGTTAGTTTTAATCTTCGGAGATATATATGCAAATTAAATCGACCATTGTTCCAATCTTAGCCGCACTTGCATTGGCTGGTCCCATTCACGCAGCCGACGACATGATCGTCAAAATTGGCCATGTGGCCCCGATCTCCGGACCCAGCGCGCATTTAGGCAAAGATAATGAAAACGGCGCAAAAATGGCGATCGAAGAATTGAACGCCAAAGGTACCATGATAGGCGGCAAAAAAGTAAAATTTGTACTGCTGGCAGAAGATGATGGCGGCGATCCGAAACAGGGAACTTCCGCAGCGCAGAAACTGGTCGATGCCAAAGTAAATGGCGTAGTCGGTCATCTGAATTCAAGCACCTCGATTGCCGCGGCAAAAATTTACAGCGATGCCGGCATTCCGCAAATCTCGCCGTCCACTACTGCTCCGGCTTTCACAAAAATGGGATTCAAAACCACGTTCCGTGTCGTTGCCAATGACGGTCAGTTGGGTGGAACGTTGGGTCGCTATGCGGTACAAAATCTGAATGCCAAAACCATCGCCGTGATTGATGACCGTACCGCATATGGTCAGGGCGTGGCAGATGAATTCATCAAAGGCGTGAAAGGCAAAAATCCTGCAGTCAAATTCGCGCAGCGTCAGTTCACCAACGACAAGGCAACCGACTTCAATGCGATCTTGACAGCGATCAAAGCAGCCAAACCCGATGTGGTATTTTTTGGCGGGATGGATTCGGTTGGTGGTCCAATGCTGCGTCAGATGAAAGCACTTGGCATCACTGCCAAATTTATCGGCGGCGACGGTATCTGCACCAACAAATTACCTGACCTGGCCGGTGACGGAATCGGTGACAACCAGGTTTATTGTGCTGAAGCTGGCGGTGTAGTCGACGCGCAGAAAAAAGCGTCCGATGATTTCCGTGCTGCGTACAAAAAGAAATTTGGCGTTGAAGTGATTATCTATGCGCCGTATGTCTACGATGCCGTCATGACCATGGTCGATGCGATGCAACAGGCCAAGTCGGCTGACCCTGCGGTCTATCTGCCGTTCCTGCAAAAAATCCACCACAAAGGTGTGACTGGCGATATCGTGTTTGACAAGAAGGGCGATATTCAGGATGGTACGTTGACGCTGTTCACATTCAAATCCGGCAAGCGTGAAGAGCTGGAAGTGCTCAGATAAACTGAGACTGTCTAACGCACGATAAAAAGCACTTCATATGAAGTGCTTTTTTTAAACATATTTTAGACAGCCAACGCCAGAGGTGTAATCGCTTTGTTGATCGCCTTTCCGGCGGAAATCTCCGCGACCCGAAGATCATACGCGCTTTGCAGATTAAGCCAGCCTTGGGCCTCGCTGCCAAAATAGCGCTCCAATCGAAGGGCTGTATCGGCACTCACACCGCGCGTCCCTTTGGTGATCTCGCTCAGACGCGAATAGGGCACATTCAATGCCAAAGCGACAGCGCGAACGCTCACGCCCATGGGCTTAATGTAGTCCTCCACCAGAATTTCGCCAGGGTGGACTGGACGCATACCGTTTTTGAACATAATGTGCTCGACTACTTTTCAAGGTTTCCACGCCGGGATTTATTTTTTCTGATGCTGCGCAAAACTCGAGCCTGGTTTTATTTCAGGCTCAACACCCATTTCACCAGAGTATGCGCTTCAGCTTCAGAAAGCTGGGCATTCGGCGGCATGGCGACCACACCCCAGGTTCCGCTGCCACCTTTTAAAACTTTCTGTACCAATTTGTCTTCGGCGTCCTTTTGCCCGGCATATTTTTTCGCGACGTCTTTGTACGCTGGTCCAACCAGTTTGGCATCGACCGCATGACAGGACATGCAATTCTTCTTTTTCGCCAGATCCAGATCAGCGAGGGCTGCGCTGGAAATGGTCAGAGACAGCATTACAAATATGATACGTTTCATTCATTTCTCCGCTAAATAAATAATCAAAACTGTTTGATTTGAACTAAACTCAGCCTCACCGACGCAAAATTACAAACACGCCCAAATCAATTCATGCAATTATTGCGCATTGTGCAGTAACAAGGAATAACTTTATGATTTTGATTCTATTAACCATCACGCTGGCCGCACTAAAATACTTCGACATGAGTTTCATGGCGAACGTGTCCTGGTGGTGGGTGATCGGTTTATTTTTCTTCACCTTCATCTGGTTTGAATTCTTTGAACGCGTGCTCGGTCTGGACAAGAAAAAAGCCCATGCCAAACACGACCAGGCTCAAAAAATTCGTGCCAAACGTTCTTTTGATAAAAAGTAAAGCACGAGAGTTAATTATTTACGTATCATCCCTGCACTAATCTGTCACCGCGCCCTTGCTGGCACTGCTTGCCAATACCGAAAACTTGTACAAAACGCCCCGCGTATAACGCGGCGCGGGTGCTTTCCATTCCGCACGCCGCCGCGCAATTTCTGCTTCCGGCACATTTAACTGGATCAGCTGATGCAGGGCGTCAATCGTGATCGAGTCGCCTTCTTTGACCAAAGCAATCGTGCCGCCCACGTACGCTTCCGGTGAGACGTGTCCAACTACCATGCCCCAGGTCCCACCTGAAAATCGTCCATCGGTAATCAATCCGACCGACTCGCCCAATCCCTTGCCGATAATCGCCGAGGTGGGCGCCAGCATTTCAGGCATGCCCGGTCCGCCTTTTGGTCCCAGGTAGCGCAGCACCAAAACGTCGCCCGGCACGATCTTGTCAGCCAGGATCGCATCCATGGCACTGTACTCATCTTCGAAGACGCGCGCAGGTCCGGTAATCACCGGATTTTTCAGCCCGGATATTTTGGCCACACAACCTTCGGGCGACAAATTTCCTTTCAGGATCGCCAGATGTCCTTGCGCATACAAAGCATCCTGAATCGTTCTGATCACCGGGAAGTCGGCATTGGGCAGATCAGGTACCTGTTCCAGTTCTTCGGCCAGAGTACGGCCGGTAATGGTGATGCAGTCACCATGCAGCAAACCGGCATTGAGCAGGATCTTCATTACCTGAGGAATGCCGCCCGCCTTGTGCAGGTCGGTCGCCACATACTGTCCGGACGGTTTTAAATCACAGATCACCGGTACGTTGAGACGCACGCGCTCAAAATCATCCAGCGTCCATTCAATTTCTGCGGCATGGGCAATCGCCAGATAATGCAGCACGGCGTTGGTCGAACCACCGGTTGCCATGATCACCGCAACAGCATTTTCAATCGACTTCTTCGTGATGATGTCGCGCGGCTTCAAATCACGCTTTACCGCCTCCATCAACACGCGTGCCGATTGCGCTGCCGAGCCGGTTTTTTCATCATCCGGATTGGCCATGGTCGACGAATACAGCAGGGACATGCCCAGCGCTTCAAATGAGGACGACATGGTATTGGCGGTATACATGCCACCGCAAGAACCGGACGACGGGCAGGCGTTACGCTCAATGCCGTCAAAATCTTCCTGCGACATCCGGCCGGCAGTAAATTCGCCGACCGCTTCAAACGCCGAGACAATCGTCAAATCTTTGCCCTTCCACTTGCCGGGCTTGATCGTTCCACCGTACACATAGATGCCGGGCACATTGGTGCGTGCCAGGGCGATCATCCCACCCGGCATGTTTTTATCGCAACCGCCGATCACCACACAACCGTCCATCCATTGCCCGTTCACCGCGGTTTCAATACAGTCTGCAATCACTTCCCGCGAGATCAGCGAATACTTCATACCCTCGGTGCCCATCGACATGCCGTCGGAAATGGTTGGCGTACCGAAGACCTGCGGATTGGCACCGACGTCTTTGAGGGTCTGGATAGCGATATCGGCCAATTTCTGCAGTCCGGAATTGCATGGCGTGATGGTTGAATGACCATTCGCCACGCCCACCATCGGCTTGTCAAAATCAGCCTTTTCATAGCCCATCGCGTAATACATGGAGCGGTTCGGACTGCGCGAAACGCCCTGGGTAATGTTTTTGGATCGACGGTTGAATTTGGAATCAGTACTCATGGTTTGCCCCGGGAAGATATAAAAATGCCAGCATGCCTTGTCAGATAACATCTGTCCAATATATCATTAGCGCAGTTCCCATATATTTAAAATATGAATCGAGCACATGAATCTTGAGCTGCGCCAGTTACGTTACTTCATTGCCGTCGCCGAGGAATTGCACGTGGGACGGGCCGCGCAACGTTTAAACATGACCCAGCCGCCACTGTCCCAGTCCATCCAGGGCCTTGAAGCCTTGCTGGGTGCGCAGCTGTTTATCCGGCAAAAACGCGGAATTACTTTAAGCGCGGCCGGACACGCTTTATTGCCTGAGGCACGACGACTGATCAAAGAGAGTCTGGCCCTGCCGGATCTGGTGCAAAGTGCGGCCCTGGGTGAAAGCGGCCAATTATCGATCGCCTTCATTTCGACCGCCGATTACAGCCTGCTGCCGCCGGTGCTGCGCGAATTCAGAAAAACCAAACCGCTGGTCAAACTCAGTCTGCGCGAAGCAACCAGCGACGTGCAATTCGAGGCCTTGCGTCTTGGCCAGATCGATCTGGGATTGATCATCCCGCCGGTGCCCGACAAACTGGCCGATCTGCTCAACTATCAGTCCCTGCTGTCAGAACCGCTGATCCTCGCGGCGCCGAGCGACGCAAGCTGGCTGGGCAACAGAAAGCGCGTGTCACTCAACGCATGCCAGGGTGAGCCCTTGATCATTTTTCCGCGCAGCTATGCGCCTGCCCTGTATGACTCCATCGTCGGCTGCTTTCAAAGCGCCGGGATGACGCCGGAGATCGGCCAGGAGGCGATCCAGATGCAAACCATCATCGGACTGGTTTCCGCTGGCATGGGGATCGCACTTGTGCCACAATCCGTTTCAAACTTAAAACGGCCAGGCGTGGTGTATCGCGACATCGAGCAGACTACGCCGCTTATCGAAACCGGCATCGCCTGGCGCAAAGACAATCCCTCTCCCGTATTGCAGGCGTTTATCGCGCTGATCACGAAAGAATAGACCATGCCCTTAGTCCATCCCATGCCCGACCCGATCGCTTTTCACCTTGGACCGGTATCTGTCCATTGGTACGGCATCATGTATATGCTGGCCTTCATTCAGTTTTTGCTGGTTGGTCGGATTCGCCTGAAACAGCCGCACATCGCCGCAGCCGGTTGGAAGTTTGCGCATCTGGAAGACATGCTGTTTTATGGCGTGCTGGGTGTAGTGCTCGGCGGGCGGCTGGGCCAGGTCCTGTTTTATGAGCCTGCTTACTACGCACACAATCCGATAGAAATTTTCCAGGTCTGGAAAGGCGGCATGTCGTACCACGGCGGCTTTTTGGGCGTGCTGATTGCTTTGGGCATCTGGTCGGCAAAAAACAAACGCAATGTGCTGGACGTCTATGATCTGATCGCGCCACTGGTTCCTCTCGGCTATGCCTGCGGACGGATCGGCAATTTCATCAATGCCGAATTATGGGGTCGGGTTGCTGATCCAAGTTTGCCCTGGGCGATGATCTGGCCGAATGTCGACCTGCAACCGCGCCACCCGTCGCCGATTTATCAGGCCCTGGTCGATGGCGTGCTGGCCTTCATTCTGCTGTGGATTTATGCACGCAAGGCACGCCCGCGCCTGGCGGTCGGAGCGATGTATGTTTTACTGTATGGCTGTGCGCGCTTCTTCACCGAATATTTCCGCGTGCCCGACTGGACCTGGGTAATTGGCGGCATTGACTTTTCAGCCGGTCAGATTCTGTCTGTGCCCATGATTCTGTTCGGGATCGGCGCACTGTACTTTTCGTATTACTTTGAAAAAAAATCTCCCTGAAAATAATCATGTCTGAAAACGCCAATTTATATTCGCTGATCGAAAAAAAATTTCCGTCAGATTTAACTGCGGCCTGTTTGATTACCGCGCAGGGCGCGCAATACAGCTGGAATGATCTGGACCAGGCCAGTGCCAAGCTGGCCAATTTGCTGACCAGCCTGGAACTACCAAAAGGTTCGCGCGTCGCCGCGCATGTTGAAAAGTCACCCGAGGCATTGCTGCTGTATCTGGCGACGCTACGCGCCGGGCTGATTTTTATTCCACTCAATACCGCCTATCAAAGCGCTGAAATGCGTTACTTCATTGAAGACGCACAGCCCGCCGTGGTCGTCTGCAGTCCGAAAAATTTTGGCTGGCTGGCACAACTTGCATTCCAGTTGGGCTGCTCACACGTCTTTACCCTGGATGACACTCTGCCAAACCAGGGCAGTTTATTGCAGCGAGCCGCGCTCCTGTCCAGTCAATTTCAGACCGTCAGCAGTGATCCCGACGACATCGCATCTATCCTGTACACCTCCGGCACCACCGGCAAAAGCAAAGGCGCCATGCTCAGTCATCACAACCTGAGCTCGAATGCGCTGGCTTTGCACGCAACCTGGCAATGGCAGGCGAGCGATGTCCTGTTGCATACCCTGCCCCTGTTCCACGTGCACGGCCTGTTCATTTCCTGCCACGTTGCTCTGCTGTCCGGCAGCACGATGATTTTTTTACCGAAATTCGACGCGCCACAGGTACTGCAATTTTTACCACGCAGCACCGTATTCATGGGCGTGCCGACCTATTATGTGCGACTGCTCGAACAGGATGGACTGACCCAACAGCTATGCCGCTCGGTTCGGCTATTTATTTCCGGATCTGCACCTTTGCTCGACGAGACCTTCCACAGTTTTCAGCGCCGCACCGGCCACACAATTTTAGAGCGCTATGGCATGAGCGAAACCAATATCATCTGCTCCAATCCCGGCACCGGTCAACGCAAGGCCGGGACAGTTGGCCTGCCTCTGATTGGTGAACAGGTGCGCACGGTAGATGATCAGGATATGGACTGTGCCGTCAACGAAATTGGCCACATTCAGGTCAAGGGTCCCAACGTATTTCGCGGCTATTGGCAGATGCCGGAAAAAACCGCACAAGAATTTACCGCTGACGGTTTTTTCAAGACCGGCGATCTGGGTCGATTTGATGCAGACGGTTATTTGAGCATAGTCGGTCGTTCGAAAGATCTGATTATTTCCGGCGGCTACAATATCTACCCCAAGGAAATTGAACTGCTGCTTGACGCGATGCCAGGTGTAGTCGAGTCAGCCGTGATCGGATTGCCGCACAAGGATTTTGGCGAGGCGGTATGCGCGGTTCTGGTTTGCGACAAGGTCATCGATACCGATCAACTGATCGCTATGTTAAAAACACAGATCGCCAATTTCAAAGTGCCTAAAAAAATTGTGATCGTTGACGAACTACCTCGCAACGGCATGGGCAAAGTGCAGAAAAATCTGTTGCGTGATACATTCCCGCCGGCCGCGTCGTAAAAAAATATATCGTTGACAGAAGCAGAGTCAATTTGCAAACTACGCGGATATTACTAAATCTCGATGCTGCCATGCACTGCATCATTCCCGATTGGATCCGACCTTGTCTATCGATAACACGCAGCAGTTAAAAACCTGGCTCACATCCGTTGCCCAAAAAGACACGCAGGCATTTCGCAGTCTGTATGACGCGGCGGCGCCGAAACTGTTTGGCTTCCTGCTGCGTATACTAGTCAAGCGCGAACTGGCTGAAGAAGCATTGCAAGAATCTTTTGTCAACATCTGGAACAATGCCTCAAACTACCAGCCGCACCTGGCCGCACCGATGACCTGGATGACTACCATCGTGCGCAACAAGGCTTTCGACATATTGCGCAAAATCGATGATGTCGTCGAAATCGATACCGAACATTTTGATAAAGATGTGATGAACGCACTGGAAAGCACTGCCCATACCCCAAGCGAAACATTGCAGCTATCGCAGGATGCAGAGGCGCTGTCACGCTGTTTCACGCAACTGGAAGGCATGCAAAAACAAGCCATCGTGATGGCGTATTATCACGATGCTTCGCACAGCGAAATTGCAGGTCAGCTGCAACTGCCGATCGGTACTGTAAAAACCTGGATACGACGCGGACTGGATAAATTACGTCTCTGTTTAAATACTGCGGAGCGCGCATGAATATCCTCAACAACAAAGTGTTGCGCGAAAAATTAAGTGCTGCATATGTGCTGGGAACTTTGAAAGGCGGCGCGCGGCGACGGTTTGAATCGTTATTGAAGCAGAGTGCGATTCTCGACAATGACGTGCGTGAATGGCAAAAACGCCTGAACCCGCTGGCGGAATTTTCCGCTGCCGAAGACCCGGGACCGGTTGTCTGGCAACGGATCGCGCGACAACTGGCCTTGTCTGAAGTTGACCAACAATCCCGACCATCGCTCTGGCGTGCGCTGGGCAGCAGCCTTGGATTCTGGCGCAACCTCGGTATGGTCTCGACCGCGCTGGCGACGATCCTGCTTGCCGTGCTGTTGACCAAACAACCCGAAACCATCATGCCTTCTTACATGGCGATGTTGGTGGACGCCAAGGCGCAAGCAAATATGGTGGTGGTTGGCGACGCCAGACATCATAGTCTGACCGTCAAGATTCTCGCCAGTCAGCACATCGCCGCCGACAAGAGCCTGGAGTTGTGGGCCATCCCTAAACATGGCGTGCCGCAATCGCTGGGATTACTAGGCAAAGACGGCAGCATTACTTTGCCATTGCCGGCCAATGCCACACCACAGAATGTGGTCGCACTGGCAGTGTCTCTGGAACCGCTGCACGGCTCGCCTAGTCCTGACGGACCGACTGGACCAGTATTGTTCACAGGCTCGTGGCAGCAAATTTGAGGTGCTCGCTGTTCTGATGAATTTACCAACAAAATAAATTTTTCGATTTGTTTGAATCCAATCTGCGCAGGCCATCGTATATGAGATGGCAGCGCGAATGGTTTGACATTTAATTTACAAAACACAGGGTCTCCGATGAAGTTAACTTTTTTTAAAACCTTCAGTTTGGTCGCCGCACTGACCGGCCCGGCCATGGCGCTTGCCGATAACGCGCCGGACATGGGTAAACTGCTGGCCACCGGCGGAGTCAGCAGCGTCGATGGCGCGGCCGGCGGGGGTATCACGCCCTGGGCGCTGATATCCGGCTACGGCACGCGCGACAGCTACGGCGCCAATGTGCATTACACGGACATCACCACCCAGGACTTCCGGCTTGGCACTTACGGCGCTGCAGTCGGGATCATGGATCGGGTTGAACTGTCGATCGCCAGACAGGATTTCAAATCCACCAGCGGTCCGTTAAACGGGCTCGAAATCAAACAGGATATTTTTGGTATCAAAGTCAAGGTTGCAGGCGATGCCCTGTACGACCAGAATTCGTGGCTGCCGCAAATTGCGGTCGGCGCCGAGCACAAAACCAACAAAGGATTGTCCGGCTTGCTGAACGGTCCGATCACCGCACTGGGCGCCAAAGATACAAGTGGCACGGACTACTACCTCTCCGCCACCAAGATCTTTCTTGACCAAAGTATTTTGGCCAACATCACCATCCGCGCAACCGAAGCAAATCAAATGGGATTGTTGGGCTTTGGCGGCGGACTGAATAACGGCTACAAAGCCGAATTTGAAGGTTCATTAGCGTATTTGATCAACAAGAACTGGGTGCTGGGCACCGAATATCGCGACAAACCGCACAACCTGGCTGCCGATAACGAGAAGGCTTATTACGACGTGTTCCTGGCCTGGTTCCCCAGCAAAAATTTTTCGATCACTTTAGCGTATGCCAATCTGGGCAGTATCGCCGCACCTGAAACGGGCAACAACAGCAATCAGACTGGCGCCTACCTGTCTTTGCAAGCGGGCTTTTAGTCCCACGAAAGGTTAACAATGAATCGCACAGTTACTACACTACTGGCAGTTTGCCTGACTGCCGCCCTGGTCAATGTTTCGTTTGCACAAAGCGCAGCGATAAACAGCGAAGTGTCAGAAGAAGTTTTTCAAAGCTTTGGCGGCAAAGCCGGTATCAGCAAAGTTGTCGACGATTTTCTGCTGATCTGGCAGGCCGATCCGCGCATCAGTCAGCGCCTCGCCGATGCCGATGTTGATCGTCTCGGCTTGCTGTTGAAAGAACAGATCAATCAATTGACTGGCGGGCCGGCAATGTATAGCGGCAAAGATATGAAGACGGTGCACGATGGCATGGGGATACGCAACGCGGAATTCAATGCGCTGGCCGAAGACCTGCAATTGGCCATGGAAAAAAATGGTGTTTCGTCGCGTGCGCAAAACAAGTTGCTGGCCAAACTGGCACCGATGCAGCACGACATCGTAACGAAATAATTCACTTAAGAAGAAAACTGTCATGCCAATTCGAGACAAACGCCATGTCGTCGCTTACTTCATGCTGTCCGCCAGCCTGTGCTGCGCCATCAGCGGTACTGCGTGGGCTGGCAGCATCAGCACCCTGTCGCTCAGCAAGGCTGGCGAACCGATGTCTGATGTGGTGATCTTCGCGACTCCGACTGATCGGCCGGTTCCGGCTGCAGTCAAGGTCGAGACCCCGGTCATCGCACAACAGAATATGCAGTTTTCACCTTACGTCAGTGTGGTAAGGGTTGGCACTGAAGTGAAGTTTCCCAACTACGACAAGATTGAGCACCACGTAAAATCATTTTCGCCAGCCAAGGAATTTGAGATCAAGCCCTACCAGAAGGTCACGCCCCCGCCAGTGATGTTCGACAAGTCGGGCATCATCGTTGTGTATTGTCTGTTCCACGAATGGATGCGCGCGTATGTGATGGTGGTGGATACGCCCTATTTTGCCAAGACCGATGCGTCTGGGGCGGTGACGCTTGATGTGCCGGACGGGAAATATGAACTGCGCGCCTGGCATCCTGACATGGGCTATATCAAACCGCCGCTGCTGCAGGCCGTCAGCGTGGCCTCTGCCGGGACACCGCAAATCAAATTCAATTTTGACTTCGTGCCGAAAAAACGTAAGGCTGCAAAAATTGATCCGGCCGCTGCGGCTGCATCTTCAGGCAATTAATTTTTGAATCACACGCCATTCAGCGCTGGTGACCGGGGAAATCGACAGACGGTTACCCCGTTTTAAGATTACCATCTCGGCCAATTCAGGAATGCTGCGCAACTCGGCCAGATTCACCAGACGTGTTTTGCGAATGGCTTTGACATCGACCAGCATCCAGCGCGGATTTTCCTGCGTGGCCTTGGGATCGAAATAATGACCGCCCTCTTCGAACTGGGTCGGGTCGGGATAGCTGGTGCTGGCTACTTCACATAAACCGGCGATGCCAGGCTCGGCACAACTTGAGTGATAAAACAAAACCCCGTCACCAACCTGCATTTGATCGCGCATAAAATTTCGCGCCTGATAATTTCTTACACCAAACCAGGCGATCACTTTTTGTTCTACTGCGTCGTCAATGCTGACTTCATTCGGTTCGGATTTCATTAACCAATAGCGCTTCAAAACAATCTCCTCAAATGGAAAAGCGGCTGCATAAAAATATGCAACCGCTTGAAATAAATCCCCGCCAGAGCCGCTGTGCCAGCATCCTGAACCTAATAGGTTCAAGTTGGTTGCGGTCAGTCTAATTTCGGGTTCATCGGACAGTGCGACGCTCACACCAATCGGACAATTTCCACATCCTATGCAATTAAATGGTTCAAGGATTAATTGACAATAGCAAACACGGCAGGGAGTCAAATAGTACCTGAATCGGACGCACTTTAAAACAATTAATTTATATTGTGTGGTACCGGCTAATAGGAACTGACAATTTGCTTTTTTAAATTTAGAAGAGGTTCTCTTGCGGGGTCAGCGCTTCATCCAAAACATCGTTCATGGTGCTGATCTGTTTCTTCATATCGGCCACCGTCAAATCGGAAAAAGTACCACCCGGCACTTTGGTCGCGAGGAACTCGGCGGAGATCGTCAATGCTGCCATCACGGCGATCCGATCTGTTCCTTTTACTTTTGCGCTGTCACGAAAGCTACACATTTTTTCATCGAGATAGGCTGCTGCCTGGAGCAAGGCACCCTCTTCACCTTCTTTACAGGACAGCTTGTAGCTTTGTCCCATGATACTGACGTCAACCTGGCTCATTCTGACTCCTGTTCAGCTAAAGGCAATTTTTCCAGAATTTCTGTTACTCGATTATGGGCTTGTTGGATACGTGTCGACAGTTGCGAATTTTCAGATGTTAATTCTGCAATCTTTAAACGCAATTCAGTATTTTCGGCGCGCAGCTGCCTGGCCAGCGCAGCCAGTTGCTCGACTTTTTGCGTGAGTTGTTGAAATTCAGAATTCATTGCTTTGGATGGTTGTAGGGTTGATCGGCATTCACAATATTGGAGTTGTTTTGCGTCAACAAAAATGGTATCACGATATGTAGGCCTATTTACTTTAAAATCAAAAACTTTTATGACAATTCAATTAAATTCCCGTCGGCCAGGATAAATCCGGCGCAAATTTTATAATCCCCAAATATCGATTGCAAGCCTGCGCAATATTCCTGCAATTGCTGCTGATAGGCCGCCTGCTCATTTGCCAGCATCTGCCGTTTGAAGTCCAGCACCCAGACTTCGTCTTCAAAAACCACGACCCGGTCCAGTCGCAACAGTTTATTTTTGGTCATCAGTTCCATTTCATTGCGCGCAAAATGAAACCTGGCCGGATCGAAGAAGCGTTCCAATGCGACATTCTCCAGGATGGCCACTGCCTGCTCACGAATCGTGTGCGCGATATCGATCTGACATGACAACCAGCGCGCAATGCTGGCGGCATCAGGCAAGGAGATGGGCCACTCTGCGCCCGCAGTCAGGCGCTCCAGTAAACTGTGCAGGGCAATCCCCTCGCGCTGTGCGTCGCTGATTATCACCGATAGTGATTCATCGAGTGGCAGCGCCAGATTGGGCGCAACAAAACTGCACAGCTCGAACTCTGAAGCAGGCGTATGGACGGCCTCATCCGGCAGTGCAGCACCGGACAGTTCCGGCACGTCCTGCAAACGCTCATACCAGCTGCCCGCAGCGATCCCGATTTTGGGTTTTGCCACGCCACTGACAATGAGCCATTGCTTGGCGCGTGTCAAAGCGACGTATAGTAAATTCCAGTTTTCCTGTTCGGCCAGCTGCTGCTCCTGCGCAAACAATCCAGAGCGCGCGGCACCGCGCTGGTCCTTGCGACCAAAGGCTGAAAAATGTTTGAGCGTGGTTTGCTCATTCAACGGCCATTCGTACAAAATGCCGCTGGTCTCGGCAACCGCTTCGCTGTGATTGGCGTCGACCATCACCACCAGCCGGGCTTCCAATCCCTTTGCGCTGTGGATCGTCAGGATACGCAAGGCATCGGCACTGCTTTCCACCAAGGATTCATCCGGCGCATCGCCTTCATCACTGGCCTGAAATTCATTTAATGCATCGATGAATTTGGGCAGACTGGGATAGCGCCCGGCGTCCAGATTCAAGGCCAGTTCAATAAAGGCCGACAGGTTGCCGATTACCTGATTGCGGCTGGCAAATGCAGCATGTTGGGCATAGCGCTGCACCAGTTCGCCCTGATTGAAAATACGATCCAGCAAATCGTGCACTGGCAGATAGTGCGCCGCTTCCATCCAGTCAGACAACAAACTTTTGGCACGCACAAATTGAGCGGCCTCTGCTCTGATCAGGCGCTTCCACCAGATCGCTCCGGTTTGCTGTGCCAGATAAATCAGATCTTCATCGCTGGCGGAAAAGATCGGCGATTTCAATACGTGAGCAAGTGCCTGATTGTCGCCCGGTGTAATCAGAAATTTCAACAAGGCGATGACGTCGCTCACCTCCAGCGCATTCAGCAAGCCGCCCCGGCGACTCGATACAAACGGTATCCCGGCTTCGCGCAGCGCCGTTTCATAGGCGGATAGATGCGTGCGTCGGCGTACCAGCAGCATCACCTCGGACCATTGCAGCGGCTCGGCAACCGCCTGTTCGCGCAGCGTCAACAAAGCCTGGGCAATCAGTCGCCCTTCCTGCAAACGGCGAATGTCTTCCACTTCAACTGCCGCAGTGGTCAGGGGATTGCGAATTCTGGTTTGGGGTACCTGATCTTCCTGGCTATCCTCTTTTTCAACCGTCACCAACGGCAATCGCCACACGCCACCGTCTGACTCTTTCAAAGTGGTTTGTGCAGTAAACAGTGGATTTCCCGCCATCGATGCATTCAGCACATCGACAACCGCTGCGGCATTACGACGGGTTTGATTGGTGCGCAACACCAGGGCGCCCTGAGCCTGCAACATGACGCTGGCAGCATTAAACACGCGCGGATCAGCGCGGCGGAAACGATAGATGGATTGCTTGGGGTCGCCGACGATAAATATGCTGGGGCGCTCAACATCGGCACCGTACGCGTCCAGCCACGCGCGCACAATGCTCCACTGCAGCGGATTGGTGTCCTGAAATTCATCCAGCAAAATGTGTTTGTAGCGTGCATCGAGGCGACTTTGCACGTAAGCGGCGTGCTGTTCCGATTTCAATAATCGATAGGCCAGCCATTCGAGATCAGCAAAATCAAATACCCGTTGATCTGCTTTGACGGTCTGATACAGATCCAGATACAGCGCACCGGCAGTAAACAATGCCTGATTCACCTCCAGCACCATTTTTTCCTGACTGCGCAAACGCAGCAGCCGCAGTTGATCGGCAATTAAACTGCATTCGTCGTCAAACGCGGCGGCACCGTCCTGGCCCAGATCTTTTTCCAATGCGGCCAGCAAGGCCTTGGTTTTGTTGTTCGAACGGTTCTTGTCATCGACACCAAAAAATTCGAAGCACAAGGCGGCAAAGTTTTCAACGCTGGCGCCATTGCTGATGGCAGTTTCAATTGCCGTTGCGCGCTTTTGATTAATCGGCGTGCCACAGCCCAACCAGCTGGCGATCTGTTGAATTCTTTGCCGCAGCGCCAGGTCTTCCCACAAACTCAAGCGCGCATCCTCAACGGCATCCCGACCACACAATGCGCTCAACCATTCCATCGGTTCGCCCTGCGCCGGGTCCTCGTTGCAGGCCCACCATTCCGTGCGCTTGTCCAGAAAATTTCCGAGCAGATTTCTGGTATTCGAATCGCCCAATTCCTGATACAGAAAAATCAAGGCGTCTTTGACATGACTGTGTTGTTCCGTCGTGATCGCCTGCATAAATTGCCGATACGCTTCGCGTTGCAACTCCGAAGTCGATTCGGTCAGGGTATAGCCGTGCGGAATACCGGAATTGAGCGGCGCAATCTGGATCAAGCGACCGAACCAGCTGTGAAAGGTATCCAGATTCAGCCCCTGCTGCGAGGCCAGCACCTGCTCATACAAACCGCGTGCCTTTGGTATCAGCTCATCCAGTTGTGCAGCCTGTATTCCGCGCTCCAGCAAAAGAGCGGCGACTTTTTCATCATCGGCCAGGGCCAGTTCCTGCAACAATTCCAACAGGCGCTGACGCATTTCCTGTGCCGCTTTTCGGGTAAAGGTAATTGCCAGCAATTCACCCGACTGCGCCCCTGCCAACAGCAGGCGCAGCATCCGTGCCACCAGCAACCAGGTTTTTCCGCTACCGGCACAGGCCTCGACGACTACCGAGTTACGCGGCTCACAGGCAGCGCGAATAAATTCGGCAGCGTCAACGTCGCGGCCATTCTGTTGATACGAACCGGACTGACTCATTACCACGCTCCCTTGCGACACAAACCGCGCACATCGCAGTATTGACAGACCTGACTGGGACCTTGGGCGGGCAGTGCTGCGCCCTGGGCAATGGCGCTCATATTGCTGACAATCGCGCCGCGTAATTGCTGCTGCCAGTTGCTGTAATCGTCCGCGCTGACATGGTCAATTTTTTCTGCAGTTTTTTCCAATGCCACATAATGGGCCGAGGTGATCCTGGTCTGGCCGGATTCGGCCAGCAGCCCGTAAAACGGCAACTGCTGATCTTCAGCCTGTTTCAATTTTTTAGTTAACACCGCTTTTGTATTGGTCTTGTAATCCAACACGGCGGTCTCGCCGCCAAGACTGCTGTCGATGCGATCAATCTGTCCGCGCAGCAGAACCTGCCCGCCGTCCCACTGCAGATTATTTTCCAGCCACACTTCGCCAACTTCAAATTGCCAGCCAGATTGCGCATAGCGCTGGCTCCATTCAATGTAGGCCGGAATCACTTTTTCCCAGCGCATCGAATAACCCAGTGCTGCCGGATTGGTTTGCAAAATATCGGCAAAGACGGCGCGCGAAATATCAATCAACAATGCCTGCTGCCCTTCTATCGGAAAATCCGGCTGCGCCTTCAAAGTGTCATGGTAGGTTTTTAAAATGCCGTGCAACCATCCACCATAGTCGCGTTTTTCAGGCATATCCGACAACGCATCGAGAGACGACAACCCCAACATACGCGTCGCAAAAAATTGATACGGACAAGCGATGAAACTGTTGTAACCGCTGGCCGACAAGGTGGTTGGCGTCAAGGCTGCGGCTGACGGTCTGGGCTGTTGCGGAACGATCGCCTGCAAATTTTGCGTGTTCAATTGCACAGTGTGCGACGGCAATTGCGGCAAACCGGCCTGCTGCAGGCACAGGTTCAAGCGCTGTATCCACGGACTGATCGGATTATCTTCGGCGCGCTGTTGCTGCTGCCAGGACATCACCACAACCGGATTGGCGGAAAGCAGTTCAGTAAAATCACGCAGTTGCTGGCGCTGGCGCTGCTCACGGGTGATTAATCCACATTCGCGGCGCACCGCATTGGTGAAAAATAATACCTCCTGAGGCTGCGACGGCAAATGTGCGGCATCACAGCCGACCATCAACACCGCGTCGAAGCGTCGCAGGCGCGCCCCGTTAAGCGGCATCATGACCACGCGCTGATCCGATTTATCGCCGGCAAACGATGCGCCCTCCAATTGCAGATTGATGAACACCCGCCACTCGGCAAATGAAAACGTCTCCGAGAGGCCCGCGCAATCCTGCTGCAGTTGCGCGAGCAATTCAGCAACCTGCACACCCGCCGCATCAGTTTGCCAGCGCTCGGTGATGCCAAATTCAGTCAGCGACATCGTCGTCAACATCAACCATTCCGACAAGGTTTTGCGTTGCGTGTACTGCGAGGCATTGCGTTTCAGTTGCACGCAGAGTGCAGCGCAATCCGGTGATTTTTCAAGTGCGGTGGTGATCGCCTCCCAGCCGCCGACCACGTTGGCGCGCAGCAGGGTCATCTCAATCGTCATCACCCAGGATGTCTTTTCTTCGTGTCCGGACATGGAGGGGGGCGCAAAGTAAGGCGACTTGAATAAATCCAGCACCATCATCGTATCGGCCCGCGTCACAATCACATCAAACCAGGCGGCCAGTGCCGAAGCGGCGCGCGTGGTAGACAATTTCCATCCGGTTTCATCGGCGACGTGAACTTCGGCGCGCTCCAGCAAAGCCCGAATCCGTCTTGCCACAACCCGATCCTGGGCAATTAAAGCGATGCTGGATTTACCCTTTTGCAGCCAGTCGAGGATGGTTTGCGCGCCCCACTGGGCTTCCTGTTCCAGACTGTCAGCAGCGATGAGACTGATCTGATTATGTGGCGCGGTAATACTCATGCCAGATGCGGCTTCATTGTTGTCGGGCAGTTCCTGCCAGGCGCGCACATACAATGGCTCGATCGCATTGCTGCGCCAGTCCAGGCTGATGATCTGCACCGACTGTCTGCCTGCATATTCAGACAGGAATTGCTGCACGATGCCTTCCGGCATAACCGGATTGATCCAGATCAGCGGATCGGGCGCACGTCTGGCCAACTCCAGCAGTCGCTGCAGACGGATGCTGATCGCGTCGTTGCCATCCAGCTGGCTTTGCCAGATCTGCCAGACCAGTTGCGCTTCGTCCGATAACAATTGCTGAGCCGGCACCGGCAGTTGAGTCAAGGCCTGCTGCCAGGTTTGCTGCATGGTCTTTCTGTCGGCAGCGAGCGGCAACATGGCTTCGGTGAGTTCATCGGACAGCGCGATCAAGGTTTGCGCCAGCGGCAGCAGGTCGGTGTTTTTCCGCGCTGAAAATAATTTTTTCAACCAGCCATGTTCACGCAGCTGCGCGTACAAAGTCATCAGGCGCTCGCCTTCCGAGATGGCTTCCGTGTGCATGGTTGCGGGATTTTGCAGATCGAGCCACGCCGCCAAAGTATTCATTCGCGGCGGAATGAAGTGTGGGCCCAACTCAGCAGCGAGCGAGCGCATCAGCCACTGCGCATGTTCATAAGCAGGAACGATTACCCGCAGCGCTGAATAATCCAGTGCAGCCCCCTGCTCCCGCATCTGTATCAGATGCCGTGCCGACTCCTTCCAGAATTGATCAGTGGGGGCAAACAAGACTGGCCGATTGAACATGGGAACGTTTCGATAAAAAATAACAGGCTATTCTATGCGAGATTGTCCGTCAGAAATCAAACCCGATCAAACCCGATCAAACCCGATTTCGTCACTTATCAAAAAGGTATGGACACCATATGTTGATCCGGGTCAAAAAAATTATCTGGCTATCCACACATTTCTGGAAAATAGAGTATTATTCGATTTCCCTAGCACAACGCTCACCCGGCACAGTGATCAAACTGAATCAGCAGACTGCATCAGTTTCGTTGCCAAACCAAGACAGCCGCCGTGACGCAAAAACGGGATAGCTGACAGCAAACAACAAGCAAAACAAAAACCCTATACAATTATCCATTTTTAATTGCCCTCACTCCGAGGAATCCATGAGCGAAAATATCAAACATATCTCCGATGCATCATTTGAAACCGATGTATTAAAATCCGATAAACCTGTCCTGGTCGATTTCTGGGCTGAGTGGTGTGGTCCCTGCAAGATGATCGCCCCCATCCTCGAAGAAGTCGCCAAGGAATATGGCGGCAAAGTGATCATCGCCAAAATGGACGTTGACGCCAATCAGGACACTCCCGCCAAATTTGGCGTGCGTGGCATCCCAACTCTGATCTTGTTTAAAAACGGCGTAGCAGCCGCACAAAAAGTAGGCGCACTGGCAAAAGGCCAGCTGACTACCTTTATTGACAGCAATCTGTAATCAGCCATGTATGACGCGGCAAATCTTGCCGCGTCATTGCTGAGCGAATTAAATAACCCGAATTTTTCACACCACGTTGTTCCTCCCCCACCACTATTCCCATCTCGGGACACTCAAACATGCATCTATCTGAATTAAAGGCGTTACACGTCTCGGCATTGCTGGAAATGGCTCTTGGCTTAGACATCGAAAACGCAGCCCGACTGCGCAAACAGGAATTAATGTTTGCGATTTTGAAAAAACGCGCCAAACAAGGCGAACAAATTTTTGGCGATGGCGCCCTCGAAGTCTTACCCGACGGGTTCGGCTTTCTGCGCTCGCCCGATGCCAGCTATATGGCATCCACCGATGACATCTATATCTCCCCGTCGCAAATTCGCCGCTTCAATCTGCATACCGGCGACTCGATCGAGGGGGAAGTAAGAACCCCGAAAGACGGCGAACGCTACTTCGCTCTGGTCAAAGTTGACAAGGTCAACGGCGAATCACCGGAAGCATCGAAACATCGCATCCTGTTTGAAAACCTGACGCCGCTGCACCCAAATAAGCCACTGTGTTTAGAGCGCGATATGCGCGGCGAAGAGAATACCACCGGACGGATCATTGACCTGATCGCCCCAATCGGCAAAGGCCAGCGCGGTTTGTTGGTCGCCTCACCAAAATCCGGCAAGTCGGTCATGTTGCAGCACATCGCTCACGCGATCACTGCCAACCACCCCGACATCACCTTGATCGTACTGCTGATCGACGAACGTCCTGAAGAAGTGACCGAGATGCAGCGCTCCGTGCGCGGCGAAGTCGTGGCCTCGACGTTTGATGAACCGGCCACCCGTCACGTGCAGGTTGCTGAAATGGTGCTGGAAAAAGCCAAACGTCTGGTCGAAATGAAAAAAGACGTCGTGATTCTGCTCGATTCGATCACCCGTCTGGCCCGCGCCTACAATACCGTTATCCCTGCTTCGGGTAAAGTGTTGACCGGTGGTGTTGACGCCAATGCCTTGCAACGTCCGAAGCGATTCTTCGGCGCGGCGCGTAATGTCGAAGAAGGCGGCTCACTGACCATTATCGCTACTGCCCTGATCGAAACCGGCAGCCGGATGGATGACGTGATCTATGAAGAATTCAAGGGTACCGGCAATATGGAGGTCCATCTGGAACGCCGTCTGGCTGAAAAACGGACCTATCCTGCCATCAACCTGAATAAATCCGGCACCCGTCGCGAAGAGTTGCTGATCAAGCCAGATCAGCTGCAGAAGATCTGGGTGTTGCGTAAATTGCTATACAGCATGGATGAGATTGAGTCGATGGAATTCATTTTGGACAAGATGAAGGGTACCAAGAACAACGCCGAGTTTTTTGAAATGATGCGTCGATAGAAATTCTTGTGTATAATCGCCGATTCGGCTACAGCGGTAGCCGATTTCAATCTCAGGTAAGTGATACTCAATCGGGTCAAGAAGCACGCCGACCGACGAAGTGGTTATTGGCTGCCAAACTATATTTAGAGGCAATTATGAAAAAAGGTATTCACCCGAATTATCGCGAAGTCGTAATTCAGGACATGTCCATCGATTTCAAATTCATCACGCGTTCAACAATCAACACCCGTGACACGATCGAATTCGAAGGCAAAACTTATCCATTGGTAAAAATCGAGGTTTCAGCTGAATCGCACCCGTTTTACACTGGCAAACATAAAATTGTTGACACTGCTGGTCGTGTTGACAAGTTCCGTAAGAAATTCGGTACCGTCGGTTCAAAAACTGCAAAAGCAGACGAGTAATTTGACTGTCGTGCCAAAGCATCATAAAAAAGCAGCTTCGGCTGCTTTTTTTGTTGCGAGCTTAGCTACATCGGCGTAAATTCTCTGCACTCGTTCCATTCAGCCATGCAAACCAATAATACAAATTTCATTTTGCCCACGAAACCAGTACGTCTCTCTGCCGCCGCCACACTCGCGCTTCCTCGTATCGGGATATTTGTGCTGTGTCTGCTCTACATTCTGCCGGGCCTGATCGGTCGCGACCCCTGGAAAATCGGCGGCGACGCGAGCGGTTTCGGCATCATGTGGACCATGGCGCACGGCAGTTTACATGACTGGTTATGGCCCAATATTGCCGGCCTGCCGATGCCCGAAGAAGGTCCGCTAAGTTACTGGATAGGTGCATTGTGCATCCGGTTATTCGGCTGGCTGATCGGCGACGAAACGGCCGCGCGCGTTTCATGCCTGCTGTTTTTTGCACTGGGCGCGGCATCGGTCTGGTACGCCACCTACACACTGGGACGCAGACAGGAAGCCCAGCCGCTGCAGCTTGCCTTTGGCGGTCAGCCGGAACCCCGAGATTTCGGACGCACCCTGGCTGACGGCGCATTGCTGATTTACATGGGCAGTTTGGGTTTGCTGATCCACAGTCACCTGACCAGCGCCGTCACTTTGCAGGTTTCGCTGGTCGGCCTGGTCCTGTACATCGCAATTCGGCTGTTTGATTTCAATCCTGAACAACCGACCTCGGGCATCAAATGCGCGATAAACCTGGGCATTGCGCTGGGTCTGATGATTCTGACCCGCGGCTGGATCGTGCCACTCACTCTCTGGCTCACCTGCCTGACCCTGGCCGGATTCCGCTACAAAAAATTATTGCCAAAACTGGTGCTGATCACCTTGCCGCTGGCGCTGGCTGTGACTTCGATGTGGTTATTGTCATGCAGCGTGGCGCATCCATTCAACAGCTCACCATTTGACGCATGGATGCAGTGGAATGCACAGGAATTTTTCCGCCCCAGCTACAACAGCCTGCATTACTTCATCAAATACAGCGCCTGGTTCACCTGGCCCGCCTGGCCGTTTGCGGGCTGGGCAGTATATGCATGGCGCAAGCAGATGACCGCCTTGCACATTGCCCTGCCGGTTGGATTTTTGGTTGCTCTGGTCGCGCTGGCGTTTTGCAGTCCGTATGCTGAACAAAGCAGTTTGATTCCCTTGATTCCACCCCTGTCAATCCTGGCAGCATTTGGTTTGCCGACCATGAAGCGCGGCGCGATCAATGCGGTTGACTGGTTCTCGGTCATGTTCTTCAGCATGTTCGCACTGTTTATCTGGATGAGCTGGATCGCCATGCAATTTGGCTGGCCGGCACAATTACACAACAACGTATTTAAAACCGCGCCCGGCTTCACTGCGCAATTCAGTCCGATCCTGCTGATCATCTCACTTATCTCAACCTGCGCGTGGCTGTGGCTGGCCCACTGGCGCATCTCCCGTCACCCACGCGTGTTATGGCGTGCCGTGGTGCTGTCGAGCAGCGGCGTGATCTTGTGCTGGCTGCTGACCCTGACCTTGTTTGCACCGTGGATTGATTATCGCGTCAGCTACCGGCCGCTGGCTGAAGAAATCGCCGCAAAATTACCGGCCGAATACCGCTGCGTCGACACCAACGTCGCCGCATCGCAACGCGCCTCATTTGCCTTTTTCGGGAATATTCATTTCGCGGCGTTCAACAGCGATCATTGCGACTATTTCCTGGCCCAGCGCCGTATGCCCAAGCCAGAAAATTATCCGGGTGGAGAACCAATCTGGGAAGGCCACCGCGCTGCGGACAAGTCGGAACGGTTTATGTTATTCAAACGGAATTAGAAAATTGCTCGGCCATGAAGAATCGATAATTAGCGCAAAAGCTGCTTGCACTAAGTCTTCAGATACATCATAATGGCGGACTCGATTTACCCTGCCCGGGTGATGAAATTGGTAGACGTAGGGGACTCAAAATCCCCCGCCGCAAGGCGTGCCGGTTCGAGTCCGGCCCCGGGCACCAGGATTCTGGTAGAGAAAGCACTGAGCGATCAGTGCTTTTTTTCATTTCGCGTCGGTGAAATTCAGCTTGATTGACTAAATTACCGAATATTCTTTAATTAAACTCTCAACCGGAATTCCCAAGCCGCTGTGCAATTTACGAATCATCGCCAATGTCAATGGCCGAGTGTGATTCAAAATTTCATACACCCGGTTTGATTTTCCTATCATTGGCTCAAGATCCTTCACCGTCATACCGGTTTTCTCCATATAAAATTTAATCGCTTCCACCGGATCAGGCAAATCTATCGGGTAATGTTTTGTTTCATAGGCTTCTACCAGTGTCACAAGTACATCCAGGCGATCACCTTCGGATGTGCCCGGTTTTGCCATCATGAGCGATTCGATTTCTTTCAATGCATTCCTGTGATCAGTTTTGGTTCGTATCGGTTTAATTTCCATCTGTTCACCTATATAGTCTGAGCATCTATTTTGTCGTACTGTTTATGCGTTCCGAAAAACCGTACATAGACGACACGATACGGGTAATTTATCCAGACGACCAACCTGTACTTGTTGCCGCCGATATTAAAAACGACTCGGCCATCCTGCAAGATACTGGCATTGCCGAAATCCGCTTTAACAGCGCCTGGAGAATGCCAGTCCGCTTTCAACGTATGCCTATACCAGGACAATGCCTGTTCTTTTGCATCTGCATACTCTGGATTTAATTCCAAAATCGCCTTTATTGTTGCCAATGAAATTATTCGCATCGATTAAATATAGTCCCAAAATGGGACTATTGCAATGCCCGGTATTGGCCAGCAGACGTTTGCCAGCCTCTGCGATAGCCGTTTCCATCGGATCAAATGCGCGCCGATGGCTGGCCAGTACCGCGTACTCCAGAACTCCATGCAATTCCTCCTGCAACGGGGTGACACCGGCCTGCATCGTGTCGTAAGCTGCCTGCCCGGACCACAGCCGCGTCACGGTCATCCGGTTCAAAGTCAGGGTACCGGTCTTGTCAACGCACAGCACCGTGGTTGCCCCCAGCAATTCGACCGCCGGGATACTGCGTGCCAGCACCTGTTCACGCGCCAGACGCCAGGCGCCCAGACCAAGAAACAGGGTCAGGATCACCGGCAATTCTTCCGGCAGAATCGCCATCGCCAGAGTCAGACCGGCCAGCACACCACGCAACCAGTCGCCCAGCATGATCCACCAGGCGACGGCCAGCATCGCGGCAAGACCGAGGCCAACCAGTGCCACCAGTTTGACGACCCGATGCGTCTCTTTTTGAATTGGTGTGGTCTCGACCGCGATGGCAGCCAGGGATTGACCGATACGACCCAGTGCGCTGCGCTCACCGGTGGCGACGACAATGCCGCGTGCCGTGCCGCCTGTCGCCAGAGTACCGGAGTAGGCATGAACGAGGTCTGCGGACTGTACCGGATCGCTGCTGGCCGGGCCGGTGCACTGCTTGAGCACCGGCGCTGACTCGCCACTCAACAGCGATTCGTCAACCGCGAAATTGGACACCTGAATCAACTGCACATCCGCCGGAATCCGGTCGCCCTCAGCCAGCAAGACAAGGTCACCAGGCACCAGCTCGCGTGCCGCCAGGCGCACCGGTATGCCATCGCGTTCGACCAGCGCGCGCGGATTGGACAGATCGCGCAAGGCTTCCAGCGAGCGTTCACTGCGACGCTGCTGCACAAAACTGATTCCCATGACGACGCAGACGAAACCGAGCAACATCAATGCCTCCTGCCTGTCGCCCAGCACCATGTAAATGGCACCGCAGGCCACCAGCAGCAAAAACATCGGTTCGGACGCAATCTCACGCGCCAGTCTTAACACACTGCGCGGTTTCGAAACCGGCAATTCGTTCGGACCATCTTGGGCCAGACGCAGTTTGGCCTCGGCATCACCCAGTCCCAGAGTGCGCAAAGGCGTTTCAAGATTCATGGATAGACTTTCGAAGCAATGGTCCGGACCGCGTGATCCGACATCACTCCCGACATTTATACAATGAAGAACGCCAGATCCGATTTCAATTTAACATCGGCGGCTTGACGTCCCTTTGATCCAACTCAAGCCTGCATAAAAGTGATCGTTCAAATTACGCACGGGCTATCCTGCGCCCGGTCTTTGGCCGAAGGAAAATTTCACAACACGCAGCTCGACTTGAACACGCCTTACTGCGTTGCCTCACTGAGTTTTTTATAGCGTTCGATATGGTCGACAATATCCTGCACCACGACCAGTGTCGGGCGCTCGTCGCCAAGGCTGATTTTGAATTCATCCTCCAGGTCGAAAATCAATTCCATGACCGTCAGGGAATCGGCGCCCAGATCATCGAGTTTGGTGTCTGGCTGAACCTGATCGAGACTGACCTCGAGTCGTTCAGCCAATAATTTGGCTACAGTTGAAAAAGTGGTCATGGTCATCCAGGTGAATTGAAAATTTACGCGCTCTTGAGTTGCGCAGCGCGCTCGGCCATGTGAGTCTGAAAGAAGTCGATGACTTCCGCGGCCACCTGCTCCTTTTCATTATCCAGGGTGATGATGTGATAGCTGTCCTGCAAAATAATTTTTTTCCTGAACTGTGAACTGATCTTCTGTTCGACCAGATCGGCACTTCTGGTGCTGGCTACGTCGTCTTCTTCGGCATGGATAATCAGGCAAGGGCATTGAACCTGCTGAAGTTGCCGCTTTACCTGTTTGATCAGGCGGTGCGCCTGAAAAATACCTTCGGCCGACAGTTGCGATGCGCCTGCCGCGGACGAATTTTTTACTTTCATTTCTCTTTCTATCCAGGTGCGCAGGTTCTTGTTTTTCAGACCGAAGGGATACCGTTCCTGATATGAATACAGAAATCGGGCTGGCGTGTAATAAGCCAGTGGCAGCAAGAAGGCGTACTTGGGCAAACTCCAGCCATCGTAAAACAGCGTGGTGGACAGTACCGATATCGCCGCAATGTCCTCACTGCGATCAATGGCGAGTCGTAAAGCCAGCACAGCGCCGATGCACAGTCCGACCACGGAGACACTGTCATGGGTCTTTTTCAACATGTCAAATTGCTTCAATACTTCCTCATACCAGCGTTCAAAGTTGCTGGTCCTGAAATCGGCCTGCCCGCTGGTGTAGCCATAGCCTTCAATCAGCGGGATCACGACGCTGTAACCGGCGCGCTGCAATTTTTTCCCGACATACTGCATTTCCAGCGGATTGCCTAACAGGCCATGGAGTGCCAGGACGGCGTGGGATCCGCCGGGGTAGGTGATGGTCTTCATTGATGTCCTTGTGCCTGAATAATGCATTACCCCAAGCAATTCCGGTGCCACCCAAAAAAAATGATGCATTGCGGCAGATGAGCAGGATCGGTCGCTGGATGCAGCAAAAACCGCAGCGAAAGCGCTGAAAATTTGCACGGCCAGTGCAATTTACGTCAACAAATCTTGCAGCAATGGTCCGGATTTTATTGGTTAGCCTTTTGACAGGAGACGCTGCTGTCGATCTGTAAAATGACAACTACCCGGCGGTCGGCAGCGCAATGGGAAACGTAAGCAATCGAGCCCGGCGTCGCTGCGACGAAGCGAATCACGGCTTCTTCTGACGACAGGACAAACGGCGGCAGCACGCCATGAAAATACATATCGCTCCAGTAGTCGTCCATTTCCTCCGGATTTTGCTTGAATACCTGCATGGAAAATGCGCGGCGCACCGGATGACTGACCGGCAGATTGACCGGCTGAACGCGCGTGCCGTCCTCCCAGAAATTTTTCTTTGCTTTGAAAATCAAGGCAAGCTGCTCGCGTGCCAATTTAACCGGTGCAGAACCCGGGGCCATGATGACGACGATGCCGGATTCTGTTTTATCCGCGCAGGCATTGCCAGACCACAGCGCCAGCAGCGTAATGAGCATAAGAAACGTCAGCAGAGGAAGCCAGACCAGTCGGTTAAGCATGGACATGGATCAGTTCAGAACAGCACGCTGACCGAGGATAAAAATCCGGAGTCATTGATGCTTTGATTGATCCCGTGTATCAGTTCCATTTTGAATGATAGCGCCCTGCTGTAGCGATAATTGAGGCCAAGCACATCAAGTTTGGTGGTCTTCTGATCGGTCGGATTGGAGAGCGATTCAATGCGCCCGACTAAATACAGCCTGTCGTAAATTGGCGTGACTGCCTGCAAAAATCCTCCCCGGACATCATATTTTGCGCCGAGACTGGAATACCTGAAGGCGGTCTCTGCGCTGAGTTCAGTTCCCTGCGACGACCAGATAAAGTCGAACCCGACCAGACGTTCTGTCGACCCGGGTTCTGGCGTTGCTTTGAAACCCGAATACGACACACCCACTTGCAGATTCTCATTGACCGGCAAATTCAGTCTGGCACCGTAAGCCTCGTTAAACTGTCCCTCGGACCGGTCGGGCCGCATGTCGGTACCGATCGATGTATACACGGTGTACTCGGCCGGCATGCCGAACAAGGAGACATTGCCCAGAGCCATCAGGCCGGAAACGTGATCCGGAAAAATATTGGAAGTGATCAAGGGACGTGAGGTAGTCCAGACCAGCGGATCGGCATGGATCTGATTCCAGCGTCCGATTGGCGTCAAGTACTTACCGGCACGCACGGTTAACAAATCGTTCAGGGTGTAATCGAAATAAAGCCGTTCAACAGCCAGGAAATGCTCGCCGGTATTCTGTGACTGCTCATCGGCGGTCAGCAGACTCTGGTTATCGATCTCGGAAAACAGTTTCACCCGCGATTCGCTCTGCCACCAGACAAACATGTTCAAATGGCTCAGTGAGGTATCTGGCCCGGATACGCTCTTGCTCTGCAGATTCTGATATTGCAATGAGGTGTAGCCACCTACCGTGAAACCACTGTTTCCCAAGCGGTAGCCGTGACCCAATTCATAGCCAGTGCTGGCCGCGGGGCTTGTATCGTGTGCATCGTTTGTACCATCAAGATCATCTGCGGCAAACGTGGTAGTGGCGGATGTTAGTAATATGGTCACAATAAATAACCATGCCTGCGCTTTTATGGAAACATGAACTGCCATTTGGCTTCCTTCTAAATTTTAGCCATCATATACTACGCCGGTGACCATCCAAAAAACTCTTCTGCGCGCCTTCCTCCTGATTGGCCTGTTACCGACCATGCTGTTGGCCGGGCTGGCATTTGAAACCGTCAGAGACGCCATGCAATCCGAAATCGAGCACGGCCTTGCCGCTCAGGCCGATGCGATCTCGTCCAACATCAACAAAATCATGTTCGAGCGACTGCAAAATGCCGCCACCTGGAGCACCCTGGAGGTCATGCAGGACATTCAGGTGCGGGATGTCGACAAACGCTTAAGCAATTTTCTGGCCAAGCTGAAAACCGGCTACGGTGGCGTCTATCAAAGTCTGCATGTCGTTGACCAACAGCAGATGGTCGTCAGCAGCAGCAATCCCGGTGAAATCGGGCAAATCTCCAAGGCCGAGGGAATGTGGAAGTCGATCAGACTGGCCGGAGTCGATCTGACACTTGAGGCGCCAAGAACCAGCCACGCTTCCGGCGAGCCTGCCGCTTCCACTTTTGTGATCCGCGCGCCGATTCTTTCCGAATTCAAAAATGAAGTATCAGGTGAACTGGTCCTTGATTTTGACTGGATGCAGATTAATTCACTGCTCGACAGTGCGGCCAGCGACGATCGCCTGGTCGCGCTGGTTGATGCCAACGGCAAAATTTTTGCCGCTTCGAAAAAACTGCGCGATGCCAGACTGCTCGATGGCGAAGCCCTGAAAAACTGGCATGTCGCTGCGATCGAACGTGGCTCGCTGGTGCGCGACGGAAATCCCGTATTTGAATCCGAGGTTGTAGTCGGCGTCGGGCGGCCGGTTGAATTCGCCGGATTTGGCGGCATCGGCTTGAGCACCATGATCATTCAACCCGTCAGTGTCGCCTTGGCACCGGTGCACCGCATCGCCCTGATTTCTCTGGCAATCCTCGGCGCGATCGTTGTTCTGACCTTGGTAGCCGCCAACAAGATCAGCGGCGTGCTGGCGCGACCGATCACAGCGCTGACTGCATTTACCAGAAAGGTCAAGCTGGGCCAAAAGTCCCCGGATATGGCTCTCGAGGCGGCGCCATCAGCCGGCGAGCTCGGTGAGCTGGAAGCAGCCTTTCTACAGATGGTGCAGGACATCGACAATGCCCAGCGTGATCTGGTGCGCGCTTCCAAGCTGGCAGTGGTCGGTGAGATGTCGTCCATCATCATTCATGAAGTCCGCACGCCGCTGGGGATTATCAAATCGTCTGCCCAGATGCTCCGCCGCGAAAGTGGTTTGTCCAATGAGGCGCTGGAACTGACCGGGTTTATCGAAAGTGAAACCGAGAGGCTGAACCGGCTGGTTTCAGCGATGCTGGACAGCGCACGTCCGCGCGCGCTCAACAAAATTCCGACTGACCTGCATCAGCTGATTCATCAGAGCAGTGTCTTGCTGGCGACCCAGTTGGAAAAGGGGCAGATTGAAATCTCGGAATCGTTGCATGCCAGTGACGCTATCGTCGAATGCGACGGTGAGCAAATTACCCAGGTGCTGCTGAACCTGATTCTGAACGCACTGCAAATCCTGCCGCCCGGCGGAAAAATTCAACTGGCAAGCAGTCAGATGGATTTGATCGTCGGATCGAATCTCATCGAGTATTTTTGCATCGAGGTGTCCGACAATGGCATGGGAATTGCTGCAGAAGACCGGAAGCGGATTTTTGACGTGTTCTTTTGCCGCCGCGAAGGTGGGGTTGGCCTGGGCCTTGCCATCGTTCAGCAGATTATCCTGGCGCACGACGGCGACATTGAAGCCGGCGAGAGCAGCCTGGGTGGGGCATGTTTTACGATTCGCCTGCCGCGTTACCAGTCAAACCAATCGGAATGAGAATTTAATATGAATCAGCGAAATGTTTTGGTGGTGGATGACGAGCCACATATGCGTCGGGTGCTGGAGATCATGCTGGTCAAGGCCGGCCACGTGGTCTTTTCGGCAGAGAATGGTATCGACGCGCTGGCGATTCTGAATGACCGGCAAATCGACCTGGTCATCACCGATGTGCGCATGCCGGGAATGAGCGGCCTTGAATTGCTTGCCAGTCTGCGCGCTGGCGGCAATAACGTGCCCGTCATCGTGATCACTGCGCACGGGTCAGTTGAATCTGCCGTGGAAGCCATGAAATTTGGTGCCAGTGATTATATCCAGCGCCCGTTCGACATTGATGCGCTGGAACTGATCATCGCCCGCCTGCTCAATGAAGTTGAAGTCATCCGCCAAAATATTTTTTTACGCGAAGAACTCAATCGCGGCTGGGACACCTTCATTGGTGTCAGCACTGCCATGCAGGATGTCTACGCGCAGATTCGTCAGGTTGCCCCGTCCAAGGTCTCGGTCCTGATCTCCGGTGAAACCGGGACCGGCAAGGAATTGGCAGCACGGGCAATTCATCATGCTTCAGAACGGGCAGACAAACTGTTTGTGCCGATTAACTGCGCGGCGATTCCCTCTGACATGCTGGAAGCAGAATTGTTTGGCTACGAAAAAGGCGCGTTCACCGGCGCCGCCAAGGACCGCACCGGCAAGTTTGAACTGGCCAATGGCGGAACGGTGTTTCTTGATGAAATTACCGAAATGCCACCGGGTCTGCAGGTCAAGCTGCTGCGCTTTCTGCAGGATAACCGTCTCGATCGTCTGGGCAGCAATCGCCAGATTCAGCTGGATATCCGTGTCATTGCAGCGACCAATCGAAACCCGCGCAAAGCCATCAGCGACGGTCTGCTGCGTGAAGATCTTTTTTACCGACTCAATGTATTTCCGATTAATTTACCCCCGTTGCGCGACAGGAAAGAAGATATCCATGACCTCGCCCAGCATTTCATTGCCAAACACAGTGCGCGCGCCAAGGACGCCATCACGGATGCGATTGTCAATAAATTGCAGGCCTATGACTGGCCGGGCAACGTGCGAGAACTGGAAAACATGGTCGAGCGTGCCTTGATACTTGCCGGGCACGCGTCACTCAAAGCGGAGCATTTTCCCATTGACGTGGCTGTTAACCTGACGCCCCGCGACACTTTACCGGAAGCCGCTTGTGCCGCACCGGTCGTCACCGGCCCCCTGGTGCAGGCGGTGGAAACCTATGAAGCCCAACTGATCTCGCAGGCACTGGCGCAGGTTCAGGGCAACAAGCCCAAAGCGGCGGCCCTGCTTGAAATCAGCGAGCGTACCCTGTGGTACAAGATGAAAAAATACTTTCCAAAAGAGACGGAATGATTGTGCAGCCACAGTCAGAAATTCAGTTCGCCTGAGTAAACCGGATCATTGCCGGAGCAATCTGAGCCAAGGGCAGCACCTCTTCCACCGCGCCCAGTTTAATCGCTTCCTTGGGCATGCCGAACACCACACAACTGGCCTCGTCCTGCGCCACCGTGCGCGCCCCGGCGTCGCGCATGTCGCGCAAACCCCGGGCACCGTCGTCCCCCATTCCGGTCATGATGATGCCCAGGGCATTATTTCTGGAGATCCCGGCCACCGATTTGAACAGCACATCGACTGAGGGTTTATGGCGATTGACCGGCGGCCCGTCGCAGATTTCAACATTGAAGAACGCCCCGCTGCGTATCAGGCGCATATGCATGCCGCCCGGGGCGATCAGCGCGCGGCCGATATTGACCCGGTCACCATTGCGCGCCTCCCGCACTTCGATCGCGCACAGACTGTTTAAACGCTCGGCAAACATCGCGGTAAATTTTTCCGGCATATGCTGAACAATCACGATCCCGGCACAGACGCGCGGCAAGGCGGTCAAGACATTTTCAAGCGCCTGGGTGCCGCCCGTTGAGGTACCGATGGCAATGATTTTATTGGAGGAATCTGCCAGCGCGGTGACCGGTGCCGCTGCACTTTTCTGCGGCCCCTTGTCCTTTGCCGCCAGCGGGGCTGCGCCTGCTCCGAAATTGCGCGGCGTGGCAGCTGCGGCCAGTTTCACTTCGCGTATCAGTTCGGTAGCCGATTCAGACAGAAATGATTTTAGACCCAGTTTGGGTTTGGTCACAAAACCCACCGCCCCGGCTGCCAGGGCCTGCATGGTGGTGGCTGCACCGGCTTCGGTCAGCGTGGAACAGATCAGAACGCGGGTGGGACGTTCCGCCATGATTTTTTTCAGAAACGTGATGCCATCCATGCGCGGCATTTCCACATCCAGCACGATGACGTCCGGCCAGTCCAGTGCCATTTTTTCCTGGGCCAGTATCGGGTCTGCCGCGGTGCCGATCAGATTGATTTGCGGGTCGCCCGACAATACCGCAGACAGTACCTGCCGGACCACGGCAGAGTCATCCACGATCATCACCTTGATTCGTCCGCTCATAACACCTTGTCCTCCTGCTCATTGCCCAGCCAGTCAAATTTGACCCAGACCTCACCGCTTTCCACATCAAAATACAAACGCCGGTAGCCGGTGCCACCGACATTTTCTGCCACGACCGACATCCCGGCAGCGGCGATCAGCTCGCGCGCCATGGCGATATTCCTTTGCCCGATATCGGGCATCGATGCACAGACAAACATCTGACCGCCACCAAAAATCTTGGCGACGCATTCGCGGATCTCGACCCCGTGTCTGATCAAATCGCGCTGTTGATGGGCGAACGCCGTGTTGCCATATTTGCCCTCCACATCCGGAACCGACGGCGCGCCCGGCAGGATGAAATGGCTGATGCTGCCGAACTGGCGTTTCGGGTGCCAGAGACAGATCGCCACACAGGAGCCCAGCAGGGTGCCAAACACTTCATGGCGGAACCCGCAACCGGTTTCACCGGGATTTAAAAATATCTCGCGCTCAGCCAGACTGGTAAAGCAGGTAGCGATCATTTGCGTCGCTCCTGCCGGTAGGCACCCGGCCCGACCGATATCAGACCATCGACAATGCCATTCAGGCTTTCGGCCATGCCGACGATTAAAACCCCATCCGGAGTCAAATTCGCCAGCAGCTGACTGACCACCTTGTGCTTGACCGGCGTGTCAAAGTAGATCAGCACATTGCGCAGGAAGATCACGTCAAACGGCACCAGTTGTGGCAGCGGCTCAATCAGGTTGATCTGGGCAAACTCGGTTTTGTCGCGCAGGCTGCGCTCGACCAGCAGAGTTCCTTCATACTGGTCCGTGCCGCACAGGCAGTAGCGTTTTAAAAATTCGGCGGGAATATCTTCGGTGCGGTCAAATGAATAGTGCCCGCCGCGGGCCACCTCCAAAACGCGGGTGCTGATATCGGAGCCGCGCACTTCCCATTTTGGCGCGCGCGCAATTCGGGACAGCTCGGCCAGCGTCATGGCGATTGAATACACCTCTTCACCGGTCGAACAGGCTGCGCTCCAGACCCGGAACGTTTTGCCCCGATCCGCTTTTTCTGCAATCGCCGACAGCATCCCGAAATGCTTTGATTCACGAAAAAAATATGTTTCGTTGGTGGTGAGCAGATTGATCGCAGTCTGCAATTCATGCTGATTTTTGCCCGATTTGAGCAGGCTGAAATAAGCACCGTAAGAATCGAAATTAAGTGCCTGGACCCTTTTGAACAGACGACTGCACACCAGCGCCTTTTTTGAGGCGGTCAGAGAGATGCCGACTTTCTCAAACAGAAAATCGCGAATCGTTGCAAATTCCAGATCACTGATGCCGTTAAGTTCCATAGTTTAGAAGTAATTTAAATTTTTTCTGAGTCATCATGCTGGCGTCCGGGCACCGGTGCGCAAAAACTTAACTCCGGTCATTCCCGCGCAGGCGGGAATGACGCGGGTCTAGTTGCTGTCAGTCGGCTCAGGCGCCATCTGCCGCAGGGAAAACGTGCGCTCTGCGTTCAGGATGATGACAAAGCCTTCGTCCAGCTTGCCCAGGCCGTCGATGAATTCAGCGCGCACCGGGGTGCCGAAACTGGGGGCCGGTTCAATCCGTTCATCGCCGATTTCTATCACGGCCGATACCGCATCAACCATGATGCCAATGTCCAGCACCTCGTCGTCATCGGTGATCTCCAGCACGATCACCGAAGTGCGTTTGGTACCAAGCAGCGGCTCGCGGTCAAACAGCACCGCCAGATCAATCACCGGCACCACCGCACCGCGCAGATTGATCACGCCACGCATGTGCGCGGGCATCAGCGGCACGGTGGCAATCTGCACATTCCGAAGTATTTCCTTGATGGTCGCGATCCCCAAGGCAAACACTTCCTTACCCAATGAAAAGGTCAGGTACTGCTTGATTTCGGCGCTCGCTTCATCGTCACCTGCCGCCAGGTTTGCGGCAGCATTCGTGCCGTAATTTTGCTTTTGCATATAATTCCCCACTACTCTGGTCAATCAAGAATAACAAACCCGGTCTGCATCAAAAGCGCTTGAACTGCGATTCGTCAACCAGTGCCACGGCAGGTTTGCGCTGTGCCGCGCCTCCGGTGCCGAGACTGGCAGCGCCACCGATCTTGCGCAGTGGTTCCATGCTGGCCTTGGATTTGCCCTGTTCCTCGACTTTGAAAAATTCCATCAATTGCTGCAAGGCCCCCGCCTGACCGGACATTTCTTCCGCAGTGGCAGCCAGTTCTTCCGAGGCCGCCGCATTTTGCTGGGTAGCCTGATTTAACTGACTCATGGCCGTGCTGATATGGCCCAGGCCACTGGTTTGTTCATCCGATGCGGCGGTGATTTCCTGCACCAGATCCGAGGTTTTGCGAATCGATGGAATCATGGCGGTCAGCAATCGTCCGGCCGTTTCCGACATCTGCACACTGTTGGTGGCCAGCTCGCCGATTTCCTTGGACGCCACCTGGCTGCGCTCAGCCAGTTTGCGCACTTCCGCGGCGACCACCGCAAAGCCTTTGCCGGATGCACCGGCGCGGGCCGCTTCAATCGCTGCATTCAGGGCCAGCAAATTGGTTTGATCGGCAATGTCATCGATGATGCCGACCTTCTCGGCAATCTGCTTCATCGCGGCAGCGGTGCGATTGACCGACTCACCACCCTCCACGGCTTCGGCAGCTGACTTGGTGGCCATGCTGTCCGTCACCTTGGCATTTTCGCTGTTCTGCGACACCGATCCGGACAGTTGTTCAACCGACGAACTGGTGCGCTCCACACCGGCGGCCTGCTCCGAGGCCGACTGCGACAGACTCTGCGCGGTGGAGCTGACCTGTTCCGATGCGGACGAGAGCGAATCGGCTGCACTGCGAACTTCGCCGATAATGCCGGCCAGCTGTTCACAGGTCGTGTTTGAATATTCCTTGAGCTCGCCAAACGTGCCTTCATAGTCCGCCGTGATTCGTTCGGTCAGATCACCCTTGGCCAGGGCCTTCAACATTCTGAGCACTTCGCTCAGTCCGACTTCACTGGTATCCATCAAGCGATTCATTCCGTTTGCCAGCTGGCCGAAAAATCCGTCCTTGCCTTTCGGATCGATCCGGCGTGTGAAATTGCCTCGGACTGCGCCATCGACAATGCTGGCAATTTCACTTTCCACCAGCACTTCAGCAGTCCGGTCATTCCACTCCACCACCGTGCCGATCCGCTCGCCGTTGGGTGTCAGGATAGGATTGGCGATCAGGCCCATGGTGCGGCCACCAACCTTGATTTCAGTTTTATGCTGACTGCGCAAGCCGCCCAGCATATTGCGCTGGTGACCGGGGTTTTTATGGAAGCGGTCAAAACTGCCGCCAACAATGGTTTCAACCCGGAATTGCGGCAAATCCTTGCGCAGATCGTTTTCCGCATTTTTGAGCATCGCGGTAACCGATTCATTCATATAAATGATGTCGCCGTCGGCATCCGCAATCATCACGCTGGTCGAGCATTTATCCAGCGCCTGGCGCACCCGCTCATTGCTGCGCGCGTTGCGTTCCGCTGCAATTTCCTCGGCCCGGTCTTTCCATTCCACCACTGTACCCAGCCGTTCCCGTTTCTCATTGAACATGGGCGTGGCGATCAGTCCGAACGTGCGCCCACCGACACTGATATCAACCTTGTGAGGTGCATTCAATTTGCCCAGCATATTGCGTTGATGCGAGGGATTTTTATGGAAGCGGTCAAAACTGCCACCGACCACGTCGCCCGAGCGAAAATCATGCAGATCTTTACGGATGTCTGATTCCGCCTCGGACAGCAGGTTCGAGACCGACTGGTTCATATACACGATGTCACCATGCGCATCGGCGATCATGGCAGCGGTCGAGGTAGCATCCAGCGCCATTTTGATACGCGAGTTTTCGATATTGGCCCGGACCGTTTCTTTGAGCTGATCACGGACTACGTCGATGGCGGCGGTAATCGTGGCTTTCTTGCCGGGCAGGCGCTCCATATCACGCGAAAAATCGGCTTTCGCATAACTGGTGACGATGTCGACAATCTGCATCTTGACATCGATGTGTGATTTCACCAGCTGATTGATCGATTCACCGATTTCACCAAACGTGCCGCGCAGCTTGGCGATATCAATTTTGTCGTCGATCCAGCCTTCGGTATGGCGCTGGATCATCCCCAGCTGTGCCGCGCGCAGCTGTTGCAGGGTGGTGCCCAGTTCATTCAAGGCACGCGCGACGCTGCCGCGACTGTCATCGCCTTCAGTGGCGCAGCGGGCCGAAAAATTTCCCCCGGCCAGTGCTTCGACAACCGGCACCAGATCAGTCAGTTCCGAGCGCTGCGCCGCATTCAACCAGACGATCAGCCCGATGCCGACCACCACAAACACGATCTGCGGCAGACTGACAGAGCTCATCCCCGCGCCGGAAATTGCCAAGCCCATGACGATCATTACAGCCATCGCCAGCATCGTTTTTTCTGTTACGCCAAATCGTTTAAACATCATAACCTCCGGTTAACATCATCTTGCCCAATACCCATTGTCTGCAAATCCCGTAACAGCAATTTCTGTCTGTCGCTTTCCTGATTGGTTCTTTGCTGGGTCGCCAGTTTCACCAGCGACCCCACGTCCAGAATTAATGCCACTTCACCCGAGCCCAATACGGTTGAGCCGCTGATCCCGTACAGATGTTTGAATAATTTTCCGAGCGGCTTGATCACGGTCTGATATTCACCATCCAGCCGGTCAACAATCAAACCCGCCTTGGCGCCTGCGCCGCTGCGCACCACGACTATGCGCTGCCTGACTGGCTTGTTGCCGTCACAGGCAAACACCGAGCGCAAATCCAGCAGCGGCAATACTTCACCGCGTAATTTGATATACCCGGCAAATTTTTCATTGAGATTCATGCAGGACGGATCGGCATCAATGCATTCCAGCACCGCATGCAGCGGAATCACAAAAGCGCCGTCGCCAATCTTGACCAGGAAACCATCAATAATGGCCAGTGTCAGCGGCAGGCGGATTTCAATCGCGGTGCCCTGCCCCAAGGCACTGGAAATTTTTACCGAGCCACGCAAGGCTTCGATGTTTTTACGCACTACGTCCATGCCGACGCCACGACCGGACAGATTGGTGACCTGTTCCGCAGTTGAAAATCCCGGCGCAAAAATCAGATCAAAGATTTCTGATTCAGTCAGCAACTGAGTCGCGCCCACCAATCCCTTTTCCCTACCTTTTGCCAGCAGCTTTTCTGCATTCAGACCACGGCCATCGTCGCTGACCTGAATCACGATATTGCCGGAATCATGGCGTGCCGACAGGCAGATGGTACCGTCCGGCGGTTTGCCTGCGGCCATTCTCGCTTCCGGTAATTCGATGCCATGGTCGAGCGAATTGCGCACCAGATGCATCAGCGGATCACCGATTTTCTCGACCACCGATTTGTCCAGTTCGGTATCAGCGCCATCAATGACCAGATTGACGGTTTTGCCCAGCTCGGTCGAGACGTCATGCACCACGCGCCGATAGCGCACAAAGGTTTCCCCGATGCGCACCATGCGCAGGCCCAGCGCGCCGTTGCGGATTTCATCGACCAGATGACCCAGTTGCTGGGTGGTGACGATCAAGCCATCGTTTTTCGCCTGCACCGCCTGCAGGCTGGCGCTGGCACCGCAGATCACCAGTTCGCCAACCAGATTAATCAAGTCGTCGAGTTTGTCCGCAGGTACTCGCACAAACAGTCCGCTGTCCGGTTTTGAAGCGGGCGAGCGTGCCTGCCGTTCGAGTGCTGCATCGACCACCTCCTGATGCACTACCTTGCTCGCGACCAGTATTTCACCGATCGCCTGGCCGCCTTGCGGTGAGGAACCGGCCGCGCCTTTTTTCTGCTGAGCCAGCGCGCTGTCCAGTGCTTCACGCGACAGGGCACCGCAGGAAACCAGAATTTCGCCCAGCCGCAATTCGTTGGGCAGCTCATTAATCAGGCTGATGAAATCCGCCGCAGGCCGGGTCGGAGGAATCAGCCGCAGGTCACAATCGTCAGCCACGAATTCAAAGGCGCTTTCAATGACAGATTGTGTGGCGCTGCTCTTGAGGCGGATTTCAAACCCGAGGTAACAGTTCTCGGCGTCGAACTGATCCCATTCCGGCATCGCGTCACAGATGGTGCAGATCGAAACCAGTTCACCAATATTGGTCAGATATTCAATCACCGTGATCGGATCGAAGCCATTTAGAAACGTGGCCGGATGAAAACGGATCGAGATATGCCAGGTATCGGCCGACCGTTCTGCCAGACTGGCCGCGCCCGATGCATGACAGCAGGCATCAGCTGGCGCGGCATTGCCCAGGTAGCCAGCCAGGCGATTGGCCAGTTCATCGGCGGCCAGCCCGGTTGCTGCCAGAATCGCTGGATCTTCGCAGCGCTGTTCCACTTCGGCGAGCAGCGTGGCGATCATGTCGCAACTGAGCAGCAGCGCCTCGCTCAATTCCAGGTCGATGCTGATGCCGCCTTTCCTGACCCGGTCCAGAACACTTTCAACCTGATGGGTGAATTTCACCACGCGGTTTAAATTGAAGATGCCGCTGGTGCCCTTGATCGTGTGCGCGGCCCGGAACAGGGCGTGCATCGCTTCCTGATCCAGCGGATCGTTTTCCAGCTGCAGCAGAGAGTCTTCAATGATTTGCAGCATGTCGCGCGCCTCATCGAGGAACAGCAGCAATGCTTCATCGTACATGCCATCGCTGTCGCTCATAGCAACTCCTGATTGCCAAATCGTTGGGCGACATCGAAACGCTGCAAGGAGGCGGCCACCACCTCGGTCATATTGATCAGGTTCAGCTGCGCACCGGCACTGCTGACGGCATGTTGAAAGGCCAGCAGCAATTGCATGCCCGCACCATCGAATTCGCTGACCTGGGCCAGGTCGATTTCAATCGACTGACTGGCAGTGCCGTTCGCCAGTGCGGCACGCATCTGCTCCTGGAGACTGCCGACATTTTCGATCGTGAATGAGCCATTGACAATAATAGGTTCCATAATCGGGCACCGCCTTGATAAAAGTGTGACACGCGTTCAGGGGAGTATCAGTTTCGATACCGCATTGAGCATTTGCTGCGGGTTAAACGGTTTGATAATCCAGGCTTTCGCACCGGCCGCCTTGCCTGCCATCTTGATTTCATCATCGCCCTCGGTAGTCAGCATGATGACCGGGGTAAACCTGAAGGTATTCTGCTGCTTTAACTGGGATACAAATTCAATCCCATCCATGCGCGGCATATTCACGTCGCTGATGATCAGGTGGACTTTTTTTCCGCCCAGTTCGGCGAGCTTCTTCAAGCCGTCCTCACCGTCACCGGCTTCAATGATTTCATAACCGGCCCCCGTCAACGCGATATTGACTACCCTCCTTAACGAGGCCGAATCGTCCACAACCAAGATCGTCTTTGCCATATCGCACCCTTCGCTGAAACTGCAATCACATCAAAAAAAAGTTACGTCGTTACTTTCGACCGGCTTGGTCGCTGTGGTTTTACGTGCAGCTTTGGCTGGCCGCATTAAAGTCGGCTCGATTTCTTCCACCACCAGATGCGGCTTTCTCCGGCTGGCGGCCGGGTCAATCTGAATCACGCCGCGATGTCGCTTGAAAGAACTGTCACTGCCCTCCATCCACTCCTCGATACCGGGTAATTCGGCATCCGGGTCGTCCAGCAGGGCAATGACCTTTTGCATGTCGGTGCCAATCACCTCAATGATTTGTGATACCCGATCCTGATACTGGAGGGTCACCATCACCTCTTCGACCGCAATCCGGATGGTCGTGCCATGGCTGCGCAAATCCTCGACCGAACCGCCCAGACAGCGCACATGATCCAGAACACTGGTGACCACGTCGCCGGTCTGGCTGATGACGTTATTATCAATCTGTGCCGCCTCATTGGCGGCGTTCAGGGTGTTTTGCATGATGGCGCCGATCTGCTGCACCCGGTCGGCAATCTGCTTGCCGGTTTCTGCAGAACGCTGCGACAGCAGCCGCACTTCACCGGCCACCACCGCGAACCCGCGGCCTGCGCTGCCAGCCCGCGCCGCTTCGATGGCAGCATTGATGGCCAGCAGATTGGTCTGCGCGGCAATTGCCGTGACCTGTGCAGCCATGGATTTCAATTCCAGGGTTTCCTTGACCAGCTCGCGCACACTCATCAACAGCACATCCTTGCTTTTCACAATCGCCTCCAGAGAACTCAATACCGGCAGCAGTTCCTGCTCGCACATGGTCAGCAAGGTGATGGTAGTGTCTTCGCGTGAGGCGTCTTCCCGTCCGCTCACTCCGCCAAACCCGGCGCTGTCAAATTCCTTGATCATGTCGCTGAAATGATCAATCACCTGCATGCTGGCTTTTTCAATTTGCGCCTTCACCGACACGGACTGCGGGTGCCAGACCGAGACAACCCCGCTGACCAACTCCCGCAGCTGGCGGGCATCAGCCTGGCTGGTTGCGGCCTGCTGGCTGGCGCGCTCATCGTTGGCAAAGCGGGTTATCGCATGGCGCGCATTGATCAGGGTAACGACTGCGATGCCCACAAAGGTGAGCAGTTGCAGCGTACTGATGTGCTGCAGCAAAGGCAGCACGGCCAGCACCGTCACGATCAAGGCGCAGAGCGCTGTAAATCGCTGTTCTGGGTTAAGCATGTTTGTCAGCCTTTCCCACCGGCCTGCTGAGCTGCTCAAATCCATGATCCGCGCCACTTTCTGAAATGATTGAATTAATCAATAAAACTTTTTTATTTCTGCCAGCATGCTGGCCATTGCAGGCCGATTTAGCGTTGATCCGGCACCGGCTTGGCCAGGATAAAATTCTCCTTAATCCGTCTCATTGTTCCGAGCACCGAGGCAGAATTGAATGGCTTGGTGATGTAGCCGTCCGCTCCCAATTCCATCGCGCAGCGAATAATCTCGGCATGCTCCAGGCGCGACACCATAATGATGATCGTCTCGGGAAGCAGTGCACCCAATTCGACCAGAATATCGAGGCCAGACACGTCCGGCATGATCACATCGAGAAACACGACATCGGGCTTGTGAAGTTTGGCCAGGTGAATTCCCTGGACCGCGTCATGCGCAACCCCGACAATATTAAAATTATCGCTGCGCAAAATTACGCTCAGCACTGCGCAACACAAGTCGCTGTCATCAATGATTAAAATTCGCAACCCTGTCATGTTCATAGTCCGACTCAATCCCGAAACAAGTTCGATCGATCTGAAACACATTTCCCATCAACCACGGTAGTCGATGCGAATCTCAATTCCAATGCGTTTATATTTTTTTATTTGCCCTGATTTGCGCAAGATCAATGGACCCTGCTGCGCATTTCGATCAGCATCAACTCTTCAAAATCCTGTTCACTCATCGGCTTCGCAAACAGATAACCCTGATATTCAGGGCAGCCTGACTGACACAAAAATTCTCTTTGCGATTCCGCTTCGACCCCTTCGGCAATCACCCCCAGACCAAGGCTGCTGGCCAGTGTGATGATGGTCTTGGCAATCGCCGCATCGCTGGGATCGTCCAGGATGTGCCGGACGAATGACTGATCAATTTTGAGCTGGTCGAGCGGCAGCTGTTTCAGCAGCGACAGTGATGAATAGCCGGTGCCGAAATCATCCAGGGCAAAGCGGATTCCCTGGCGCTGCAAGATCAGCATCTTGTCAATGATTTCCTCAACCTTGTCGACCAGCATGCTCTCGGTGAGCTCCAGCTTCAGCCGCGCCGGATCAGTGCCGCTGCGTTCGACCACACGCCGCACCACTTCGACAAAGTCATGCTGTTTGAACTGAATCGCGCTGACATTGACCGCCAGAGTGATCGCGGGATAAGCCGGATCAGCGGTCCAGCGCGTCAACTGCCGACAGGCTTTTTCCAGCACCCATTCGCCGATCTGCAGGATGAATCCATTGTCTTCGGCAAACGGTATGAAGATCGTGGGCGAGATCACCCCCTGGGTCGGATGGACCCAGCGCACCAGCACTTCGGCACCGGTCAGCACGCCGTCCTGATTGTATTGTGGCTGGTAATGCAAAATGAATTGCTGCTCTCTGACTGCCGTGCGCAGATCATCTTCCATCATGGCGCGCTGCTTCATCTGCACTTCCAGCGAAGGATTAAAAAACCGCACCATATTGCGGCCGCCTTCCTTGGATTGATACATCGCCATATCAGCCTGCTTGAGCAGCTGGGCCGCCGCGACCGAATCGCCATGAAACAGGGTCACACCAATACTGGCGGTGCCGTGCATCACGGTTTCACCAAGCTGGTAGATCTGGTCGAGGCGCGCCAGAATCTGCATGGCGGTCGCTTTGGCGTTCACCGCTGCGCTCTTTTCATCATGACTTAACGCGGGCAACAACACGATGAACTCATCACCGCCGAAGCGCGCCACGGTATCGGTGTCGCGCACGCAGCCGACCAAACATTTCGCGACCGACTTGAGCATTTGATCGCCGACGTGATGGCCGAGCGTATCATTCACATTCTTGAATTTGTCGAGATCGATAAACAGCAAGGCACAGAATTCATGTTGACGTGCGCTGATGGCCATGAGCTGGTTCAGACGATCTTCCATCAGCATCCGGTTCGGCAGGCGTGTCAATTGATCGAAGAAAGCCAGATCATAGATACGCGCCTCACCCATTTTGCGCGAGGTGATATTTTCCTGAATCGATACATAGTGGCTGATTTTTCCATCGGCCTGACGGATCGGTGAAACGGTCGCGAAATCGACATAGTCGCTCCCATCTTTACGCCGGTTGTAAAATTCACCCTCCCAGGTTTCGCCCCGCTGCAAGGCCTGCCACATGCTCGCATCATTGCCGGGTAACTGGTTGCCGGCATTGAACATTTTCGGATTTTTCCCAAGCACCTCGTCGCGGGTATAGCCGCTCATTTCCAGAAACGCGTTATTGACGTATTCGATTTCCGCATCCAGATTGGTAATCAAAATACTTTCCGGATTTTGCTCGACCACCTGCGATAACTTATGTAATTCCAGATTCGAGCGCCGCGTGTCGTCCAGCGCCACCAGCAAATCATTTTTGCGCAGCTCGTCCACGGCCTGTTGCGCGCTGACATCCGCGTGAATCAACAGCACCCGCCCGTAAGTACTGGCGATGCGCCGCACCTGCATGCGGATCCAGCGCAACTGGCCTGCGCCATGGGAGACATAGTCGAGGTCAAAGTCGCTGCCCGAACCGTCCAGCACCGCGACAATACCGCGATGAATTTTTTCGGCAGCGTCGTTGCCGGCGCAAACCAGTTTACTGCACAGCGCCAGGTAGTTGGTCCCGGCATGCACGACTTGCAGCGGGTCGATGGCGTTCAGCCCTTGCCTGCGCCAGGTCTGGTTCACGATCAGGATCCGCCCCTGGCCATCCAACACGGCGATTTCGGTTGGCAGCGCATCGAGCATGGCTTGATTGTATCTTTCCCATTTTAGTTGCGGCGAAACATTGCTTACAAAACTGTGCGACATGCCGCTGTTAAAATCGATCATGATCTTCATCGCCAGGTTAACAAGTCACACTTTTGGTCGACTCAGTTTGTGCCAGGGCACGCACTGCCGTTTTATTGCTGACCATGATGGTGGCCACACTTTTGACGACATCAATCATGTCATCCAGTTTTTTATGGGCATCCTCGGCAAATCCGAGACCATGGCGCACCGTGCTGGTCGACACATTCATCAACAGCTTGATTTCCTTGGCGACCGCCGCGCTGCGCTGAGCCAGACTGCGCAGTTCTGCGGCCAGTACCAAGACCTGGTCATGCGGTTTGTTCTCTTCGAGCGTGGCATTGATTGCCAGAATATTGGTGTATAGCGCAACGCCATCGATCAGCCCGGCGATTTCGGCGATCTCGTCGCGGGTATTGGAAATATCGTGCATCGCCACCGCCACCTGCGCCACGGCCGCACCGGCGCGCTCGGCGATCTGGATCACATGCGCCGCCAGATTATTTTCCTCATCGGCCAGTGCCGCCTGTGGTATTTCTACAGCCGCCGCGTCAGACGAACTCGGGGTATCGGTATTCCAGTCATCGCCGATCAGTGAGGACAGTTTGTTATTCAACTGGCGCAACAGTGCCAGTTGCTTGAATCCGTCGTCACGCGAGGCTTCAACCAGGGTGGCCAGTTCCGCAATGGTGGGACTGGCGTCGGGCGATTGTGCTGCATCATCGTTAACAGACAAATGTTTGCGCATGATCCAAAATTCCTCGCATGGTTAAATTGGCGACTGTGACAACTTCGCTGCCAGGCCCGGCTTGCGTAGACTCAAACATCGAAAGCAAATCATTGCTTTGATTCCCATAATTACCTATAGTGGTTCCACTACAGGTTTTCCGGTAACTTTACGCAGAATACTGCGGTAACTACGGAGCGCTGGAGGCCAGAATGACTGCAGCGCCGCGCTTCTGAGCGGGATTGCAGTTGAGCTACCTGTAATAATTTTTATATTGACGGCGATTCACACCAAGACTGCGCGCATGAAAACTGATAATCAATTGCTACCGGTCGTCAATATCATCGATGACGATCTGGCCCTGCTGCAGATGATGCAGGACCTGATCTCGTCGCTGGATGTCACCGTCAGGACCTTCCCGTCTGCACCTCAATTTTTGGATGGCTATCACCGCTCCCAGGTCGAATGCCTGATCTGCGATATCCGCATGCCGGAAATGAGCGGCATGGAATTGCAAAACCTGCTCAATGAACGGCGCCTGGACATCCCGCTGATTTTTATTTCCGGCTTTGCCGAGGTTGAGGTGGCGGTCACCGCCATGAAGCACGGCGCGTTTGATTTTCTGGAAAAGCCGTTCAGCAAACAGATGTTGCTGGATAAAATCCACGCGGCGCTACAGGCCAGTCGCAAGCGGCTGCTGTGCCAGCAACAGACTCAGACCCGGCAGGCGCGTCTTGATCTGCTGTCGGCACGCGAGCGTCAGGTGGTCAACATGGTGGTCGAGGGAAAAACCAGCAAGGAAATTGCCGGTACGTTGCAGGTGACGATACGCACGATCGAAAGCCATCGCACGCATATTTATGAAAAACTGCATGTCAATACGTCGGTCGAATTACTGAAGCTTTTTTTGTGAGGCGGCATTGCGCTGCAGGCACGACTGTATGGTTTCGAGCAGCAGTTTTTTGGGAACCGGTTTGATCAACAGGCTCTGAATACCCGCTTCCTGCAGGGCCCGTTCATCGAGGTCGCCGCTGTAGCCGGTACAGATTGCCACCGGCAGGTCGGCCCGCAGCGCCAACATCGCTTTGGCCAGCATGAAACCATTCAGTTCGGCCATTTCCTGATCGGTCAGGACCATATCCACCGCATCCGGGTCGCCCTCGAATTCGCGCAGGGCTGCCTGAGAATCGGTGTAGGTGCTGACCTGGTAACCGCTGCCTTCCAGCAGATCTTTCAGATACCCGACGATATCATTTTCGTCATCCACAACCATGATATGACCGGACGTATGGGTCAGATTTACCGGCTCTGGCAGCGCAGGCGGTTCGGGTGACAACTGGCCAACCGGGAAAAACAGGCGAAACTGCGTGCCATAGCCTTGCGTGCTGACGACGGTCAGGTGACCACTTGCCGCATGCACGATGCCGTGCAGGATCGACAATCCCAACCCACTGCCACCGCTGTGTTTTTTTGTCGTAAAAAACGGATCAAAAATACGGCGCATATATTCGACCGGAATACCCGTACCATTGTCGCGGAAAGTGATCATCACACAAGGGCCACCAAACGATTGCTGGCAGGAGTCGCACAGCGTGCTTCGCTCAACATCGATCTGCTGCACCCAGATTTCCACCAGACCCTGATCCGACATGGCACCGCGCGCATTCATGGCCAGATTCAGCAGGATTTGATGCAGTTGGACCGGATCTATAAAAATTGGCGGCAGGTCGCGGGTAATATGGGTTTCAATCAGCAGACCGGGTGGGAAAATCTGATGCAGACTGTTGACCACTTCAGTGACAATCTGGCCGCAATCGGTGGTCTGGCTCGGCATGTCCTGCTTCTGGGCGAACAGCAGCAGATTTTTAACCAGGTCACGCGCACGCAAACCGGTTTGCACGATCTGACCCGCGTATCTTGCCAGTTTCTCGTTGGCGACGATTTCTGGTGCTTCTCCCAGCATCTCGGCGTTACCCAAAATTAAAGCCAGCACATTATTGAAGTCGTGCGCAATGCCGCCCGTGAACTGCCCAACCATTTCGAGCTTCTGGGCCTGGTGCAGCTGCTCAACCAATTCCTTTTGCTCCTGTTCGACCCGAATCCGGTTGGTAATGTCGCGTCGATAACACAGTGCGCCATAAATTTGATTTTTGGCGTCGCGCAACGGGATCCAATCCGATTCAATAAAGCGCTGTTCATTGTTGCGCAGCACGATGACTTCATTACGGTAATGCAGCACTTCGCCCTGAAACACCGCACTGATTTCTTTCTCGCAGCTGAGATCAGATTTGACAACCATCTCGTCGCCGGGGCTGACGATCTTGATATCCTCGACCCGCAGACCAATCATATATTCGGGCTTGAGATTGAGAAAACTGGCATACGCTTCGTTGACCAGCATGAAGCGGTTGACCTGATCGAAGACAAAGATCCAGTCGGGAATCGCATCGATGACTCGCTGCAGCAGTATTTTTGATTTGCTCAATATCGCGGCATTGCCTCTCTTCTCGGTGATATCTTCCTTGATGCCCAGGTAGTGGGTAATGGTGCCGTCATCCTGGCGGATCGGCGCAATGCGTGCGTATTCGATATATTCGCTGCCATCCTTGCGCCGGTTATAAAACTCACCAAACCAGGCGCGGCCCGCCGTCAGTGCCGCCCACAGTTGCCGGTAATTCTGGGGCGGCGTTTTGCCCGATTGCAGGATGCGCGAATTTTTCCCCAGCAGGTCTTCACGCCGGTAACCGGTGGTGCGCAAAAACGATTCGTTGACAAATTCAATATTCGCGTCCAGATCGGTAATGACGATGCACTCCGGGCTTTGCTCGACCGCCTGAGCCAGTTTGCGGATCTGCGATTCTGCGGCGCGCAGATTGGTGATATCTTCTGCAATGCCCAAGACCGCGCTGATCTGACCACTGACATTTCTGATCGGGATTTTCCGCACACGCATCAGGCGCTCGCGGCCGTGGATGATGACGATCTCTTCAATCAATTGCGTTTTCCCGTTGACGATCACCTGCTGGTCATCGCTGCGGAACTTCCTGGCAAGGTGTACCGGGAAAATATCGAAATCGGTTTTACCAGCCAGACCCGAGTTTGCCTCTTCGCCAAAATTTTCGCGCGACGCGTTGGAATAGGTATACACCCCGGCCAGGTCTTTCATCCATACGATTTGCGGCATCGAATTGAGCACCAGATCAAACTGGTTATTCATTTCCATCAGCGAGGCCTGCAATTTTTTGCGCGCCGTGATGTCCCGGACCGAGGCCACAAAACCCGGCATATCATGCAGGTTGACAGTCTTGGCGTTAACCTCAACGGTCACGGCAGTGCCATCTTTTTTGACGTACACGGATTCATATAACACATGTCCGCTCTGACGCAATGTGTCAGCTACTTGCGCCAACTCGTGTTGGGACTGTGGTGCCATGATGTCCGGCAGCGGCCTGGCTAACAATTCCGTCGCGGAATAACCAAGCAGCGCACTGGCCGCTGCGTTCACGCGAATGATCCGGTAGGTGGTCTGGCAGACCAGAATCACTGGATCAGCGCCCGAATCAAACAGATTGATCAGCTGGTTATTTTCAAGGCGCAAGCTGTGATTCAACTGCTCCAGCTCCGCCATACGTGCCAGCGCCTGTTGCAATTGGATCGCTTCTTGAGTCTCACTGACAGGTTTCACGCGCATGAGCTGTTCAACTGCGGTTTCACCAGCTACGTGTTTGTCGTCAGATTGAGTCATGGTCAACAGTCAGGTTGAACAACACTTTTAAAGGTCGCAACAATGTTTCACCGGCCAGGCGAGGTCAGTCCGGAGAGCGGCGAAGCCAGGCTCACGCCCTGTGGCGTGCCATAGGCAGGTTCATCTGACTTTTTCAGTGCCAGCAGCGGGTCCTGGGCGTCGGGATATTGTTCACCATTGGCGCTGCGCTTCATCGCCACCCCGACGGCGATAATATCGATCACCAGCAAATACAAGATCCGGCTGATCATCGGCAGTGCGGTCAGCCTGTCTTCAACATGGTCGACGATCAGCGCCACATCGGCAGCTTTCACCAGCGGTGACTGGCTGGAGGTGATGGCTATCACGGCAGCGCCGCGTGCGCGGGCTTTTTCTGCGACTTCCAGCAGTTCCGGCACCCGTCCGCTGTTGCTGATGATGACGATCACGTCATTGGGTTTCAAGACGTCGGCAGCCAGCGGTTGCAGCCTCAAGTCGGTATAAGCGCTGCTGGCTATGCCCAGTCTTAGAAATTTGAATTGCGCGTCGTGCGCGACCACACCAAAGTGTCCGATCGCAAAAAAATCGACCCGGTTGGCATGCATCAACAAATCGATACAGCGATTGACCATGTCGCGATTGATCTGGTTGCGCACCTGCAGAATGGCGGACGCGGTATTGCCCAAGACCTTGGCGCTCAGTTCAACCATGGAATCCTGATTCGTCACTTCGGTATGAGTGAGCGGGATGGTGCCGGTCAGGCCGGACGCCAGGCGCAATTTGAAATCGGACAAACCCTCGCAGCCCAGCGAGCGGCAAAACCGGATCACGGTCGGCTGACTGACCTGCGCCGCCTTGGCAATGGCCGTGATCGGATCATTCAGGGCGGTGCGCGGATGTTCCAGAATATAGTCGGCAACTCTCAATTCAGCCGGTGACAGATTGTTGCGTGAGCGACGGATCTGCCCCAGAATTGCCGCGCCGGGCGTGGCTTCGATGGAGCGCAGCTGGGAGTCGAGAATCTCTGAAATGCCGATGAAGCTGGTGTGATCGGCAACGATGACGTAGGTGGGAATCGCAGCCAGATACTGGCTGAAGCGTCCTTTATCTTCAAAGCGTGCGCGAAATGGCGAACGATCAAAATAACTGCCCAGGCGCGGCACGATGGTGCCTTCAATATAAATCCCGCCGGTTGCGCCCAGGGTCAGCGCCAGATTGGCGGCGGCGGTGCCAAGCAGTCCGCAAAATACGTCCAGCGTTTCTGCGCAAACCTTGTCACTGCCATGCATGGCGCGCTGGGTAATTTCCGGTGCGGATAAATTCAGACCCGGCACATTGGCGTGGTCAGCCAGCGCGCGATACATTAATTCCATGCCGCGTCCCGACAACAGCCGTTCAAACGAAACATGCTTGAATGATTTCCAGGCATAGCGCAGCACCACGATTTCACGTTCATCGTACGGGGCGAAGGAACTGTGGCCGCCTTCGGATCCAAGCGCAATCCAGCTGTCGGCGGAAGGAATCAGGCCCGACATTCCCAGCCCGCTGCCGGTGCCCAGGATACCGATCACTTTTTTCTCGGCCGGGTCGACCAGCAGCCCACCGCCTACCTTGCGGACATGCTGCGCTTCCAGACGGGGAACGGCCATCGCCAGCGCGGTGTAGTCGTTGATGATGACCAGCGTTTCAAAACCGAGATGCACGCGCATCTGTTCAATCGAAAATTGCCAGTGATAGTTGGTCATGATGACCACGTCGCCGACTACCGGATTGGCAACCGCGACGGCCGCATGCAGAATCTGCACCGGTTTGACCAGCTCAAGATAATGGGTGACCGCCGACTGGAAATTGGCGAACTCTGCGCAACGCAGTGAGGTGATGTGTTCAAACTGGTCTTTGCCAACCTCAAGCGCAAAGCGCGCAAACGTTGTGCCAATATCAGCGATGAGTCTCGGACTGTCAAATGGCGTCATTGCGGGCAATCCGGTTGGTGGAGGTTGGGAAATTTACGGGCAAGAATAGCCTAAATCACTCCTTTGTACAAACACCACCGCCGACAGCGCCGGCAAGCTGAAGCTGCCCAGCGCCGCATCATAGCGCGCCTCGGACTTGATCCGGGCATCGGCAGGATGGACACATTGCACCGGATGCAGTTCATAGTGCTGGCCCTGCTCCTGTTTCAGCACGATGGTCTGGGTACTGTTGGCAGCATTGATGAAATACAGAATGTCATGAAAGTTGGCATCGGGATAATTCTCGCCGTGCAGATGCGCCACCACCACAGCCGCATTCTGTCCAGGTCCGGTATTGTCAAAGGTCAGGCGCTGTTCGATATCGGCAGCGCTTTTCATTCTGAACAGACTGGAACTGGCGCGGATGCGCAGCAGATCGCGAAACATGTCGCGCGCGAGCAGGATGTCCTGGCTGGTTGGCCTGATCAGCAGATTATTCAACAGCGGTTTCATCAGGGCGTAGTTCTTGCCGTTGTCGGCTTCGGGCGGCAGACCGGTCGCAAAATAATTATCGTGATAGCTCCAGTCCAGACGGTTGAACCAGTCGCCCGAATTGAAGCTGTTCGCGTCCAGCGACTTGGAGCGCAGAATATCAATCCCGGCGTGAAAGTAAGCGCTGCCCTGACTGAATGCGACGGCAGCGACGCCCAGCATCTGGCTGCGTACCCGGTCGATCCGGCTGGTGTCCGCCGGCAGTTTGTAGACGTTCAAATCGAACAGGGTTTGGTTGTCGTGATTTTCAACATAGTTGACCACTTCACCGGGCTCACTGACATAGCCCGCCGGCTGGCCGTTGTAATTCACGTCTTTCAGCAAGGTGGTTTTGCCGTCGGCAGTCACCATGGCGTAATCGCGTATCGATCCGGCCAGCCCGACGCGCAGCAGATCGGCGGTCTGTGCTGATGGAGTCTGGTTCGACCAGCTGTTGATAAATCCCTTGCGTTGCATCAGGTCGGCACCGGAATCGGACGAGCCGCCGCCCCTGACCGCATCACGCAGACGATCATTGAAGGTGCCGATACCGCTGCCATTGAGTGACAACTGCGAGGCCTGCACAAATCTGGCGCCGTTTTCCACTTCGCCGAAATTCCAGCCTTCACCGAGCAGTTGCACCGGGTGGTCGATCTGACGTTTTAATTCGCGCTGCAGTTGTTCCATCACCGCGCGTGGCTGATGCGCCATCAAATCAAAGCGGAACGAATCGATGTGATAGTGGCGCGCCCAGGACAGGACTGAATCCACCAGCAGCTTGCCCATCATGCCGTTTTCGGTGGCGGTATTTTCACAGCAGGTGGAGTGTTCGACCTCGCCTTTGGCATTCAGCCGTTGATAGTAGCCGGGCACGATACGGTCCAGCACCGAGCCCGCTGTCTGCCCGGACGCGTAAGTGTGGTTATAGACCACATCCATGCCGACGCGCAGTCCGCTGCGATGCAGGGCCTGCACCATTTTTCTGAATTCCACGATGCGCGTCGCGCCGTCTTCCGGATCGGTGGCGTAACTGCCTTCCGGCGCGCTGTAGTGCAAAGGGTCATAGCCCCAATTAAAACAATCCTGTTCTGCCACGGCATGCACGGCTTGTTGTTGCTGGTCGCTGCTGCCAGACCAGTCCGGATTGATGGCGGGCGTTTTACATTTTTTTTCCGGCACGGTCGCCAGATCAAATACCGGTAACAGGTGCACATCCGTGATCCCGGCTTTGGCCAGCGCAGCCAGATGCTGCATGCCGTTGGAGGCGGGTTCCGTGAAGGCCAGATATTTGCCGCGATGCGCGGCGCTGACCGTAAAATCATTCACCGAAAAATCGCGCACATGCAATTCATACACCACCATATCGGTTGCGGCATGCACGGTCGCTGGCGTGGCGGTCTGATCCCACCCGGCTGGTTTCAAGCGCGGCGCTTCCAGTGCGCCAATATAGCTGCGCTGTGAATTGGTGTTCAGACTGATGGAATACGGATCGGTGACCCGGTTGCGGGCCACACCCACACCGGGCACAAACACATCGACCAGATATTGATAATAGTTACCGGTCAGGTCCCGCTTCAGGTTGACCGTCCAGCTCCCGTGTTGTGCATCGCGTTGCAGATCATTGATGCCGGACGCGTGCGCAGCGCCTTTCGGAAACACGCACAGACTCACGGCCTGCGCGGTCGGTGCCCACAAGTTGAATCGGGTTTTTTGATTGGTGACTGATACGCCAAGATCATCAATCTGCTGCGCTGCGGCATAGACATCGTCCAGCACACCGGCGATCTGCAATGAGGTTGACTGCGTGACCAGCCCCGCTTGATCTTCCTGCACCAGGATCACTTGAGAACGCAATACATCGGGAATTTTGTTCAGATCCGCTGGAGCGATTTTTAAATCAGTGCCAGCACCAACGTATTTAAAACGATCCGGTGTGGCTATTTGCGCAGGCTCCAGCTGGATTACGCCATCAGCCCCGCGCACCGGTTTGCCAGACTCAAGAACCAGCGCAGCAGAATGCGAATAATAGAGTCGGAATTTACCGGCACTGCTGACGCCCGGCCATCTGATTGCTTCACGATTGAACCAGTAAGCCTGTGCCCCGACCGGATCATGCGAGCGATGCACAACAGTCTGAAAATTGGCTGAGTTGCAGTCGGCGATCGAGGCAGCACAACAAAGTCCGGCATTACCTAACGCAAGAGTCAGCGCAAGATTCGCGAGCAGCCAGGCTTTCATTATTTGTGCGTGCCGTACCAGGCACCAAAGCCCGGCAGACTGATCTGACCGTTCACGTTCTCGCCTTTCAGACCATGACCACTCAGTGCCTGATAGTTGCCTGCCTCGGCCAGAGTGAACGTGACCGGATCCGCGCCAAGGTTCAACAGCACCAGCACACTGGGCAAGCCTGCCAGATCACGACGCAGCGCCAGCACCGGCTCCGGCGCATCAAAAAAGACGATGTCGCCGCGCGTGAGCTGTTTGATTTTTTTACGCCAGGCGATGAAATGTCTGGCGAAGTTCAGGGATGAATCCGGATCCGGCAGTTGCTGTTTTACGGACGCCGCAGCATGTTCAGGCGGCACCGGCAGCCAGGGCTGCCCGGTACTGAATCCGGCATTGGCTAGTTCAGCATCCCAGGGAATCGGCGTGCGACAACCGTCGCGTCCTTTCATCTCCGGCCAGAACGTCAGTCCGACCGGATCTTTCAGGGCTTCGTAAGGCAGATCGGCTTCGGTCAGGGCCAGTTCGTCGCCCTGATACAGGCAGGGCGTGCCCTTGAGCGACAACTGCATCGCCAGCAAGACCTTGGCGAAATCGATATTGCCTGCGCCGCCCCACCGGCTCATAACCCTGGCCACATCATGATTGCCGATTGACCACGAGGCCCAGCCGGGTTGACTGGTCCCGGCAATCTTGCTCTCAAATTGCTCGACCTGAGAACGGATGTAGTGCGCCGACTTTTCTTTGGTGAGCAGGTTGAAGCAATACGCCATGTTCAGCTTGTCATTGTCCGAGGTGTACTGGGCCATGACGCTGATCGAGTCGTCCGAACCGACTTCACCGATGGAAATCGCCTGATACTCATTGAGCAACGTGCGCACTTTTTTGAAAAATTCCAGATTTTCCGGACGGGTATTGTCGTAGATATGTGCCTGCAGGCCGTAAGGATTGGACTCTGCCACGCTGACAGTATTTTGTTTGGCGGCCGGCGGATTGCTGCGCAACTGCTGGTCGTGAAAGTGAAAAATGCAGGCATCGATCCGGAAGCCATCGACGCCGCGTTCCAGCCAGAAGCGCATATTGTCCAGATGCGCCTGCTGCACCGCAGGCTGATGGAAATTCAGATCCGGCTGACTGGTCAGGAAATTGTGGAAATAATATTGACGGCGGCGGCTGTCCCATTGCCAGGCCGGGCCGCCGAAGATCGACAGCCAGTTGTTCGGCGGCGTGCCGTCCGGTTGCGGATCGACCCACACATACCAGTCGGCTTTGGGGTTGTCGCGACTCTGACGACTTTCGATAAACCAGGGGTGCTTGTCGGAACTGTGCGACAGGACCTGATCGATAATGACTTTCAAACCCAGGGCATGGGCACGTTGAACCAGACCATCAAAATCAGCCAGCGCGCCGAACATCGGATCAACATCGCAATAGTCGGCCACATCGTAGCCAAAGTCGGCCATGGGTGACAGGAAGAACGGCGAGATCCAGATGATATCGACACCCAGCGCGGCAATATAGTCCAGCTTCGAGCTGATGCCCGCCAGGTCGCCGATGCCATCGCCATTGGTGTCGAGAAAACTGCGCGGATAGATCTGATAAATTACTGCGTCACGCCACCAGTCATCGGCTTGTGATGACAGCGAATTATTGTTTACAGCTGGTGCTGGTAGGTCTGACATGAATACTCACAAAATTTAGATTAAACAAAAACGATCAACCGCTGACGCGGCCTACGGAATTTCCTGGTAACAGTACCGGCTGCCAGAGTTCCTGCAGCTGCGCCGGGTCGGTGCCATTCTGTAATTCGAGCAGCATCTCAACCATCTTGATACCGGCCTTGTCGGGATCCGGATGTTCGATGGTCGTGACGTTGTGCCCGGCAATCGAGTCTTCCATCCGGCCCCAGACAATCAGCGACATATTTTTTCCGACCCGCACACCGACATCCAGCAAGGCACGCATCGCGCCGACACCTGACATGTGATTGTCGACAATCACCGCCGTCGGTGGGAAGGTCCCGCCCAGCAATTGCTGCATCGCGAGATAACCGCTGCGCCGGTCGTTGACGCCATCGATCAGGTGATCGGGATTGGGTGTCAGACCGGCCTGTTGCAGCGTCAATTTGAAACTGTCAAAACGCTGCCGGGCAAAATTCATGTCGAGCGGCGCACTGATCAGGCCGACGCGCCGATGGCCATGCTTTAGAATATGTTCCACCGCCAGACGCATTCCGGATTCATTGTCGTAATCAAACCAGGCATGTTGTTCATTGACGCGGGTACGTCCGTGCGCCACGAACGGCAAACCCTGATTGGCCAGATAGGCAACCCGTTCATCATATAAACGAGTGCGCGACACAATCAGCCCGTCAACGCGCCGACCATTCACCATATGCTGATAGGCACGCAATTCATTGGCTTCCGAGACCGGGGCAATAATCAAATCCATCTGCCTGGTTTCCAGCGCCTCGGCCATCCCGCCGACAATCTGCATAAACATCGGATCGGCCAGTTCATTTTGCAGCGGATGAATGATGCCGACGACATTCGTGCGGCCCGATGCCAGGCTGCGCGCCATCGGATTGGGACGATAGCCGGCCAGCTTGGCCGCCGCCAGCACCCGGTCGCGCGTTTTGGCGCTGACTTCCGGATAACCGTTCAGCGCACGGCTGACGGTGGTCTCGGAGATGCCCAATTCTTTGGCAAGGTCTTTTAGATTGATGGCCACGTTGTCGTCATTCGAAAGGTTAGCGCGCAGTCAGGCTGATCGTCAGCCTGGCAGGCAGTGATTTATCCACTGAAGCGGTCACGGCCAGAATATGTTTTTCGTCATCCCATTGAACATTGACTGGCTGCCTGCCATCAAGCAAAACCTGCTTCGGTTTTTCTGACAGATTATGAATATGGAAGGTAATGCTTCTGTCGCTGGCCTGATAATGAACACCGTTTTTAGTATCGACAGAAATGACCAGTTGCGCGTGACGCATGGTACTGTGAAATTGCAGCAGTGCATACTCACCTTTTTGAAACGCATCGGGGGTTTTTCCATCGTCGTCATACAGCTGACCGGAACTGACGGGTACTGCCGGGTCGGCATAAAAATGCAGATCCAGATTCTTGGTCGAATATTTTTCGGTGTTCTGGATCAGCGCAATCAGCGGGACGAAAGCGCCACCGCGTACAAAAACCGGGATGTGATCCGGCACCACGGCGACCGTCTGGGTGCTGCCGGCCTGGTAGCGTTGATCGCTGTAAAAATCAAACCAGTTGGCATGCGCCGGGAAATACACCGGGATATCCTTCACACCGGCATGCAGAATGGGTTTAACCAGAAATTCATGTCCCCACAAATAGCTATCTGAAACACCGGCGAGCGCGCGGTTTTGGGGTTCCTCAAAAAACAGCGGGCGCATCAGCGGCTGTCCAAGCCGGGCATTCTCAAACGCCAGCGTGTAATTGTAGGGCAGCATTCGATAGCGCAATTCGATTGCGGTCTTGGCCAGTTGCATGGTCGGCGCGTCGCGCAACACCGGTTCAGCCGCCACTTCTTCCTGGGCATGCGGCCTGAAAATGGGTTGAAACACGCCGTACTGCAACCAGCGCGCATACAGTTCATTGTCCAGATTGGCACCGGCAAAGCCGCCCAGATCCGAATGCATATACCCCAAACCCTGCATGCCCATCTGCAGGGCGATTTCCGGTTGCGACTGCAAACCGCCCCAGGTGCGATTGACGTCGCCCGACCACGGGATCATGCCAAAGCGCTGCGATCCGGAATAGCCGGAGCGCATCAGAATAAACGGTCTTTGCAGAGGAAAATCTTTTTTGTAGCCATCAGCAATCAGCCTGGCCCAGTTGTGTCCATAAATATTGTGGACCTGATCGGCGCTGCCAGTCTTGTGCTGCAAATCGGACGGATGCACTTCCGGCTCACCCAGATCACCCCACCAACCGGCCACGCCCATCCCGGCATATTTTTTGTAGATGTTCCAGAACCAGGTCTCGCCTGCCGGATCGAAAATGTCGATCAGACCGGTGTGCCCAAAATAAAACTCATAGGTAAAGGGCTGACCATTTTTGTCGGTGGCGAGGATTTTCTTTTGTACCGCTTCATCCCATTTTTTGGAACTGGTCAAAATAAACGGCTCGGTAATCAGGATGGTTTTGATGCCCTGATCCGCAAATTGTTTGATCATTTTTTCAGGCTCGGGAAAATTATCGGCATCAAATTCCAGATTGCCCATCGTGCCTTTGATCTCTTTGCCAAACCAGTACAGATCAAAAATAATCGCATCAAGCGGAATCTGATTTGCGGCAAACTGATCCACAATCGAGCGCGCTTCTTTGGCGCTGTGGTAGCCGAACCGGCTGGCGAAATTGCCCAGCGCCCAGCGCGGGATCAGGGGTTGTCGGCCAGTCAGATCGGTGTATGCAGCAACCAGATCGGGCCAGCTGTCAGCAGCAATCACCTGATAGGTTTTTCGGCCACTGATGGTTTCGTAAGTGAGCGTATTGTTATGCCGGCTGTCGAGGTCCAGAAATCCGATCGGTGCATTGTCAAAATGAATGCCGTACAGCTTCGAGGAAAAAATCAACGGAATGGAAAAATTCATCTGCGTGGAATGATCTTCATAACCGTAGTGCGCCTTGTTGTATAAAGGCAGACGATTGCCGCGCCGGTCCATGCCCAGGGCGCGAGCCCCAGCACCATACAATGCTTCTGACGAATCCAGATTGAAGCTGATGGTCTCGCCGCGTTGGTCGCGGACATAGCCGTCTTTTTCCGAGGTCAGATATTTTCCGCGATAGCTGTAGCTGATCTTGAAAGGTTGTTTGCTGACAGTCACGCTAATACCGGGCGTGGCATACACCAACGTCGCGGCATCCTCCGTGAACCTGGTGTGCACTGCCAGCGGCTGCAGGACTACCGCGTGTGAATCCGGCTGGCGCGGATCGCCATCGGGCAGAAACGTGGTTTCAATTATTTTGTCGTTGTAGGGCTTGATGAGGTAGGTGCCATCACTGGTGCGCAATTTCAGCACGCTGCCGGTGTCGACCGCGCCCTGAAACTGACGCGTGGAATCCTGCGCAATGGCGCTTGAGGCCACCATCCATGAAACCATGACCAGCAGGGCAGACCGGGAGCACAGTTGTGTATGCATATTATTTCAATTCCAGAATCAGAGCCGATCGCGCCGGAACCTGCACGGTCTGGCGAATATCAAAATGCCTGCCAGTTAGCACGTCGACAGCGCTGACGTGCGCACCGAGCATCTCATGAAAACGGCTGGTCGCCAGATCGGTCGCGGTTTTATTTTTATTCAGCACGACCATGATGGTGCTGTTGCTGTCATATCTGAAATAGGTATAGGTGCCCTGCTCGGGACGGTAATGCAGCATCTTGCCGTGATGGATGACCGGCTGGTATTTTCTCCAGTTCAGCAATTGCCTGACATAGGTTTGCACGTCTTTTTGTTGGGCAGTCAAGCCCACACCGGTGAACGCGTTCACCTTGTCACCAGCCCAGCCGCCCGGGAAATCCTGACGCGCTGCACCGTCATTGCGTTCTTTCTGACTGCCCATCAGCACTTCCGTGCCGTAGTACAGCTGCGGGATACGCGGCGCGGTCAGTACATAGGCCAGCGCCATTTTCACCAGATCGGCATCGTTATCAAACACCGTGTAGATGCGGCTGACATCGTGATTGCCTTCGAACAGCACCAGATTGCCCGGATCAGGGTACTCGCTATCGTTGCCCAATGCTGCAAACAAACCGTTCAGGCCGGTGTCAGACCCTTCCGGACTGACCAGCGCGTTACGCAGCGCATCGTTGAGCGGAAAATCCATCAGGCTGGGCAAATATGATACGTAGCCGTTGGCGTGGGTTTTCCCTCTTTGCCAGTACGAGACAATCGCCGGGTTCATGTTCCATTCTTCGCCAACGATATTCAGATTCGGATACTCCTCGGTCAGACGGCGTGACCATTTCGATAAAAACGCCGTGTCGGAATAGCCGTAAGTATCGACCCGGATTCCCGCCAGTCCGACGTATTCCACCCACCAGATCGAATTTTGAATCTGATAGGTCGCCACCAGCGGATTTTTTTGGTTCATGTCCGGCATGTTTTCAGTAAACCAGCCGGCCGTGAAACCCAGCCGGTCCTGTTCCGAGGCGTAGGGATCGTGGATGACGCTGTGCGCATTGCTGGTCGGTACAAACTGACCGTCAAAGCTGATCCAGTCCTTCATCGGCATGTCCTTCATCCACCAGTGCTCAGAGCCGATGTGATTGAGCACGATGTCCTGAATCACACCAATACCTTTTTGTTTGGCGATACTGACCATGCGTCTGAAATCTTCATTGCTGCCAAAGCGCGCATCGATCTTGTAGGTATCGGTCGCGGCATAGCCGTGATAGGAATAATTTTTCTGATTGTTTTCAGTCAGCGGCGTCGGCCAGATCATGGTGTAGCCCATGTCGGCGATATAGTCCAGATGGTCGATGATGCCCTGGATATCACCGCCGTGTCGCCCGGCCTCATTGCTGGCGCGATTCAGTGGGTCGGCAAAGCCGGGCATATTGTCATTGGCCGGATTGCCATTGGCAAACCGATCCGGCATCAGGTTCAGAATCACATCAGCGTTGCTGAAACTGGCCCGTCCGGCCGATCCAAATGTTCTGGCCAATAAGGGATAGGCGTAGTTGACTGACTGACTGCCATGCTTGAATTTCAAGGGCAGATTGCCCGGATGGGCTGCGCCGCGAATGGTCAGATTGATGAACAGGTAATTGCGATTTTCGACCCGGATCACGGAATCAATACGCACATCAGGATAATTTAATTCAGGCTCAAAATCGGCAATGTTGGTGCCGTGCACCATCAACTGCAATTGCCCGCTTTTCAACCCGACCCACCAGCAGGACGGTTCGATCCGCTCGATAGCGGTGCTTTTTTCGACTGGTGCAGCGCTCAACGTGAACGGCACATACATGGCCAGCGCCGCACACAGACTCAAGACAAATTTCATAACCATGCAAACTCCTGGTCCAGCTGTGTGATCAATAGGTAACGATACTAGTTATTCCATCGTTCCCGCTTTATTGCTGAGATTTACCTACAAAGTTTATCGCGTCGTTCCCGCGGCCGTAGGCGGGAACCTGGCGTCGTTTCATTGTCAGCCACAGCTATACGACACTGGGTTCCCGCCTACAGCCGCGGGAACGACGGGGGCGCCTGGCCGGAGGCATCTAACCGTTTTTATCCTGCACATTCATCACCAAACCTGCCGCCAGCAACATCGACGCGCCACCCAATACCAGCGTCAGCACCGCTTCGCCCTGAAACAGGTTTTTGGTAAAAAAACCCAACAGGCTGGCAGCGAGAATTTGCGGCAATACGATAAAGAAATTGAAGGTGCCCATATACAGTCCCATTTTATTGGCGGGCAATGAACCGGCCAGAATCGCATACGGCATCGACAGAATACTGGCCCAGGCCATACCGATTCCCATCATGGGAACGATCAGCAGTTCCGGAACGCTGATGAAATAAATCGAAATCAGACTGCAACCGCCGATAATCAGGCTGATCGCATGGGTAACTTTTCGGTTGGTACGCTTGGCCAGCCATGGCAGCACAAAGGCAAACAGCGCAGCAAAGCCGTTATAGGCAGCAAAGCAGATGCCCACCCAGTTCGCGCCTTCGTTGTAGAGCGCCGATGAGGTGTCAAGCGCGTGATAAATATGTTTGGTCACTGCCGAGGTCGTGTAAATCCACATCGCAAACAGCGCAAACCAGGTGAAGAACTGCACAAACGCCAGTTGCAGCATGACTTTCGGCATGTGGCGGAAATCGCTGAAGATCGACAGCCATGAGGATTGCTGACCACCGGCCTCGTCCTGCCAGGCTTCCGGATTTTGAGCGCGCAATTCTTCCGGCGTATATTCTCTGGTTTTACAGACTGTCCACAGCACCGCGGCCAGAAATGCTACCGCGCCGAGATAAAACGAAAACACCACCGAGTCTGGCAACTGGCCGGGCAAGGCACTGTTGGAGACATGAAACCAGTTGGCTAACATATACGGCAGCGATGAGGCCACCACGGCGCCGATGCCGATAAAAAAACTTTGAAAGGCGAAACCTTGGGTCAGCTGTTTTTGCGGCAGCATGTCGCCGACAAAAGCGCGGAACGGTTCCATCGAAATATTGATTGAAGAATCCAGGATCCACAGCAGCACGGCGGCCATCCACAGGGCTTTGGAATTGGGCATGGCCACCAGCGCCAGTGAGGCACAGATTGCACCGATCAGAAAATAAGGTCTTCTGCGTCCGAAGCGGTTCCAGGTGCGATCGCTCAAGAATCCGACCAGAGGTTGGATCAGCAAACCGGTGAACGGTGCGGCGATCCATAAAATCGGCAGATCGTCGATTTTGGCGCCGAGTGTTTCAAAGATGCGACTGACGTTGGAGTTTTGCAGGGCGAAGCCAAACTGAATCCCTAAAAATCCAAAACTCATATTCCAGATTTGCCAGAATGAGAGTGTCGGTTTTTTCTCGGGACGAGCAGGTGCGTCAGCTGTTTTTGATTGGGTTGGCATATCACCATTCTAAGAAGTCGTGCAGACCGTAAAGCAGCGCAGGCTGGGATCAAATCCCAGCCTCGCCGTTTGCAAAGCCGGGAGTTTATCCCGGCCTACGCTTTAATTACCGTTACTTAGAACTTGTAATTCAGACCAGCCAGCAGAGTACGGCCATATTTCGCGTATTCCAGTGGTTGATTTGGTGTGCCCTGATAGGTTCTGTAAGCAGAGTCGGTCAGGTTACCCAATTGCAGGAAGAATCCCAGATCTTTATACGAACCATCCTGAATCGTATATTCGAACTGTGCATCGACAATGGTTTCCGCATCGATGAAACGCAGGTTACGGTTACCGGCAAAGTTCTCGATATCACCAACATATTCCGAACGATAACGTGCACCGATCCGTGCCGAGAAGCCGCTCATTTCATAGTAAGCAGTCAGACTGGCGACGCGCTTTGACATACCCGGCAATGGAATTGGACTGCCGACATCAAACGTATTGGATTGGACGGTGATGGCACTGTCATTGAAACTGGCGCTGGCCTGCACACCAAAACCGCGCAGAGCCGGGGTCAACATATCCAGTGGCATTGAGCCTGCGAATTCAACCCCTTTTACTGTGCCGCCCTTGCCGTTGTATTGGGAAGAGTACAGACCAGTATTGGTAATTGCTTTGGTCGTCGATTGCGCGGTCCATTGGCTGAAATCATAAGGATTGGATTCGTCGTAAATATAGCTGGTCAGCTTTTTGTAATATAACGCTGCAGATACATAAGCCTTCTTGGCAAAATATTTTTCGAAATCCAGATCCAGGGCATTGGCACGCCAAGGGTCAAGCATCGGGTTACCACCGTTGCCGCTTGGTAAATGCGTGGTGCTGTCGACGTTAAAGTTGAAACCAGAATTCAGGTTTTCCAGTGGTGGACGCATGACTTGCTTACCTGCTGCAAAACGGATTACCTGATCATTCGGCAATTCGAAAATCAGATTAATCTGCGGTAAATAGTCGTTATAGGTTTTGCCCACGGTCGTCGGTACTGTTGAGCCGTTGATCCCAACTACACCGGTTGATTGCTGATCGGTTCCCTGCACCTGCAGACCAAGATTTCCGCGCAGATTGACGGTGGAAGTCAGTTGATGATCAAGGTTGGCCTTGAAAAAGCCGGTGGTGATTTTCTCAGTCACGCCCCATTTTGCCGCGACGTTTTGCGCTGAATTTGGATCAGGATTGAACGGCTGGTAGTACTTGGAAATAATTCCAGGAACATTGAATGAAGGAATGGTGCCAGTCCCGGAAAAGCCCAGACTGACCGGTGAATACAGCAGGTCAGGAGAAACATAGTTACCACTTGGGTTGATCAAAGTCTGATTACCCTGCAGATTGCTGTGATTTTTGGTCTGCTCTGAATAGTTTGTACCCAGATCAAAATTGGAGAACCAGTCACCTACCGATTTTGGTGCGTCGACGCTGGCGACCAGTTTAAATGCTTTCACAAGATCATCGGTATGCGGAGCGTGTCCTGAACCGGCGCTGTAAATTGAATTATTCAATTTCAGGGTAGTCGGATCGCTGTAGTTGAGCGCGCCGTTCATGGTCGGGAAACCACCGGTTGCCCAGTTCAATTGCGATGTGTCCAAAACCGCGCCGCCCGTTGGCGTCACCAGCTGGGTATTGATTTCATGGTAGTTCTCGTCACGCACGGCTTTTGAATAGTTCAGATCAGCCAGCAATTTCCAGCCGTCGAACTTCATGGTATTGCCCCAGCCTAAAGACTTGATCGAATCGTGACGGTCATTGTATTCGCCGCGTACCAGTGGATAGACATTGGTGATCGTGCCACCGTTGAGTACGCCGTTGGAAACATTGGTCGAAGTGAAGGTCGGCGTAGGATTGCCATTGCCGTTATAGCTCAGATTTTCTTCCCACTGATTGAAGGTGGTTGTTTCGTGAAATTTCGAGTAGAACAGATCGATCTTGCTGGTGAAATCCTTGTTCGGCTTCCATTCCAGAGTACTGACCACGCCATCACGCTTGGTCGTGCCACTGGTGGCCAGCGATTTGATCCCGTTCATTTCTGAAGTATTGTCCGGTGTGCCTGCCAGCTTGTGCACATTCCATGGCTCATACAAACCGGTTTCATGATCGTTACGTGGTGAATCCAGATGCGCAACGCCAATCTGGAAACCGATTGTACGATCAGCAAACTGATCAATGTAGTTGATACTGAAGCGGTTGCCTTTGTCTGATTTATTGGCAATGGAACCGAGAGAATTTTTTTCACCGCGCACATTCATCGAAACCGTGCGTTTGCCGAAAGCCAGCGGATCAAAAGTCTGCATATCGATGGTACCGGACAGACCTTGATCGACCAGGGCGGCATCCGGTGTTTTGTAGACCACGACACCACCGAACAATTCGGCAGGATATTGATCAAACTCGGCAGCACGGTTGTCACCGGTACTGGCTTGCTCGCGGCCATTCAAAGTAGTCGTAGCGAAATCCGGCGACAAACCGCGGATGCTGACTGACTGCGCACGACCGGCCACGCGCTGTGCGGACAGGCCTGGCAAACGGGCGATCGATTCAGCGATACTTTGATCCGGCAATTTACCGATGTCTTCAGCAGAAATCGCCTCTACGATATTTTCTGCATCTTTCTTGACTGAGATTGCACTTTCAATCCCACGGCGGATACCGGTAACGACCACGGTATTTTCCGCTGCACCAGCGGTTGGCGTTTGTGCAGCTTCCTGAGCAAAAGTTGCATTCATCATTCCAAACAACATGGCAGCACAACCAACTGCTACCGGTTTCAATTTGAATGAAGCTTGCTCTTGACCCAGACCTTTACTCTGCCCTTTGGCGGTAATTTTCATCGAATGTCTCCTAAGTGTGTTTTTTAAGTTTTTAATTGCAGCTTGCCTGCCAGCTTTGCGAGTCCGAGTCAGTGAACTCAAGCCCGGGGCTAGTTTGTACTAAAACTAAATTACGTGTCAACCGAAAAAGTGACTTTGCCAGGATGATATTTAGAAAAATTCTTCAGATTCACCTATGAGCGTTGTTTAATTGCGTCAAAAACCCGAGTATTTTTATGTAGTTAAACTACTTTGAAAACTGTTTTTAGTTTTACTTTTAAAGTTATTTTCAAAGCGCTTTAAATTTTTTGACTTAAAAATCAAAGCGCTTTGGAAATGTGTTCAACTGGATTGAAACCGTGGATTGAGCCGAAATTGCTGTTTTTACTGTAGCACTGCAAAAAAAATTGAAAAGCGAGATTTTCGGACCGTCTGGTCCAAGATGTCTGTGCCACAAAGAGCTTGGACTTGATGTTTGCCCGGACATATCAGATTGATATGATTCGACGCTGTATGTCATCTCTGGAAAGTCAGGTGAAAATTCGACAATCCAGCACATTGCAATATTGAGACTGCAGAACTTGCCGCCCCTGGCACTTCTTTTGTGTGTCAGCGCACTGTTCCGCGCCTGGTTCTCGTATAGGCTCGCTGCAGCCTGACTAACTGCCCGGTGGCAGAAAGCTAACCAACTGAACCCATGACAAAACGAATTTCAAAGCCACGCTGGAACCTGCCATTCAAAAGTATCTTCAGAAAAATGACCGGGGCGGCAGCTCGCGCTGGCTCAAGAGCGCTATTGAAGTCATTGTTGACGGTACCGCGAGTACGCAAACGCATTGCAGCCAAATTGCAGCAACCGGCTGCGCCAGAATGGAGCTCGGGTGTTGCCATCGGCTTTAGCGGTAGCTTGCAGTATCACCTGTTCAGCCCAAAAGACATGCTGCGTAATGAGAAGCTGCCGCTGATGATCATGCTGCATGGTTGCGGACAGAACGCTCTGGCCCTGGCGGAAAGCTCGGGAATGAATCGCATCGCCGCACGCAAACGGTTTTTCGTGCTGTACCCGGAGCAGAATATGCTGGCCAATGCCCAGGGCTGCTGGAACTGGTTCGACACGCGTTCCGGGCGCGCGCAGCGTGAAGTGAATTTGATCGGCATCCTGATCGATCAGATATGTGCGTCACAACAGATTGATTCAGGCCGGATTGCGCTGGCCGGACTTTCAGCCGGTGCCAGCATGGCTGCTTTCATGGCAATCAGTCACCCCGAGCGTTTTAAGGCAGTTGCCATGCATTCCGGTATTGGCTCGGGCGTTGCGCATTCGTCGGCCTCGGCCATGATGGCAATGAATGGGGCTAATGTGAATGCCCTGGCACTGGCCGTCGGAGCGCAGCTGCCGGCATTACTGGTGATTCAGGGCAGTGCCGACCGGATTGTCGCGCCTGCCAATGGCCTGGTGGCTGCCGAACAATGGGCGGTGCAGTCTGGCGCCCTGGCTGCACCTTCGCGCGTCGTGCAGCGCGGTGCACGTTATCCATCAACGATTACCGACTATCGGGTGCACGGCAAAATTGTGGTGACGTTTTGTGAGGTGACCGGACTTGGACATGCATGGAGTGGCGGCGGAAAAAATCTGGCCTATAGCGACCCGAAGGGCCCGCACGCGTCAGGCATGATCTGGGCGTTCGCTGCCCGGCAGTTTGCCTTGGTTAGCGCTTAGCGCGCCTGCGCCACAATTGAAATCCCAAAAAGCCGACCACGGCCAGATTGACGAGAAATACCAGCACACCGGCCAGATGCGGTCGGTACAGAATATGGCGGATTTCAAACGGAATATAAATCGCACCCGACAAGGCCCCCATCCATTCGGCCCATTCAAATTCATGCCAGAGTCCGTATGCTTCAACCAGCCGCAGGCTCGTGTAAGCGATGGCCAGCAATAACAGGGAGCGTAGGTTGGTGTCCTGCAGCAGATCCGCATCATGCAACAGGATGGTGGGATAGTGGGCGGTCGGGCTCATCCCGAGGTGACTGATCAGTTGCATGGCAATGTGCCGCACATCATGATGCACCAGACTGAGCAGGCCAATGCTGGCTGCGATTGCCGCGATGCCTTTGATCGCTTCAAACAGGGCAATCGAACGCAAGGCGCGCGCCTGCGCTGCGGGGTGGGTCGTGTCTGCAGAAATCCCGGCATCAGGCCTTGCAAGGCGGGGTTTTGTATCCGGAGGATTATTTTTAAGCTGCACGTTGTCGCCATTCATCAGGGAACAGGGACAGTAATTTAAAAATCCATGAATAGCAACTTTATTCCCGCCCGGCTTGATTCAACGAATATTTTATGTCGATCACTGCCCTCTGCCTCTTGACACTCAGCTCCAAATCCACAACAATGCGGTTGTGGATAATTTAGGAACACTATTTTTGGCATTGTCCGACCCGACCAGGCGGGCGATTATCGAGCGCCTTGCACAAGGCCCGGCGACCGTCAATGCCTTGACCGAGCCGTTTGCTGTTTCGCAGCAAATGATCTCCAAGCATATTGCCTATCTGATCCGCGCAAATATTGTGGTGAAAACCAAACGTGGCAGGGAAAGCGTGTGCACCTTGCAGCCGGAAGCCATCAAGCTGGTGAGTGACTGGGCGCATGACTATCGTCAGTTTTGGGATGAAAGTTTCGACAAACTGGATGCGGTATTGACTGAAATGAAAAACAACGGAGGCAAGTGATGACTGAGCGTACAACGAACCTGCTTGAAAATCTTGAAATTACCCGCGTATTTGATGCCCCGCGCGAGCTGGTCTGGAAGGCATGGACCAATCCTGAGATCGTGATGCGATGGTGGGGGCCCAAAGGTTTTACCTCACCGGCCTGCATAATCGATTTCCGTGTCGGCGGCCAATACCTGTACTGCATGCGTTCGCCTGACGGCTGGGAGGGATGGAGCGGTGGCGAATACCTCGAGATCCTCGCGCCGGAAAAAATTGTCTCGGCGCTGTTTTATGCTGATCAGAACGGAAAAGTCGAACCCGCTGACAAGAATGATGTGGAAGTGCGTGATGTGGTGACGTTTGAGGACCTGGGCAATGGTCAGACCAGGATGACTTTCAAGCGCAGCTTCTATGACGAGGGAGAAGATCTGGGCATGATCCAGATACTCGACAAACTGGCGGCCTTGCTTGATGAACTGTCTGGGCGTACTTAAAAGCACTGATCGGGAGAAGCTATGCGCGTACAGGACGAAATTAACAGCTACCTTGCCAGCTTTCCCGAACCCAAATCCAGTGACATGCAGACCTTGCATCACCGGATTCTGCAACTGATGCCAGGCTGTAAATTGTGGTACCTGGATGGTAAAAACGATGCAGGTAAAACTGTATCCAATCCCAATGTCGGCTATGGTCTGCTGACCATGAAATATGCAGACGGGAAAACCAGAGAGTTCTATCAGATTGGTTTCAGTGCCAATACAAGCGGCATATCCGTTTACATCATGGGGATCGCGGACAAGAAATATTTAGCCCAGACTTATGGAGAAAAGATCGGCAAAGCCAGCGTGAGTTCTTACTGCATTAAATTCAAAGCGCTCAAGGACATTAACCTTGAGGTGCTTGAAGCGGCGATAAGCTATGCGCTTGAAATTCAGCGTTAGCCGCCGGGAGAACGCACTCCAGATCATTTTGTCAAACGACACAAAGATCCATACGCTTCCCCAAAGCTGCCATTGCATTGGCGATCGTATCAATTTTTGTCTTGTGATGAAAATCGACGACCCGGTTCGCTTCTTGCGGGATCATGCCCAGCCGACGTCCAAGTTCGGTTGAGCCAACTCCCTGCACCAACATCTCATTGAGCAAAAAAGAGAAGGGAAAATCTCTTCAAGAAAATTTAACGACTTACGGCAACGCCACTGGGTTCCCGCCAAAAGCCGCGGGAACGACGGGGCATCCGAAAATTTTAACCGGCCAGGCCCCCCGTCGTTCCCGCGGCTTTTGGCGAGGGTGCCTAGCCGGGAACCCAGCGTCGTTTCAACCTGTACAAACTGTTTTTAAGCAGAAAATAACTATACAGATTAATGCCTGTAAAGTAAGCAGTAATTTAAACAATTTTGCTTAATATCTGGATTTATTTTTCGCAGAAAAATTGGCGCTAATCATCACGAAAAATCCCGGCTCCGCGTCTCCAATTCCCCCAGCAAATGCGACAGATCAACCAGCCGCAGCGCCACCAGATGGCGCACATTGTTTTGCGATTGCCACTTGCCATATACGCCCAGCAGGCGTGCTCTTAATAATTCGGCGCGCTGTTTTTCTGCCAGGTCCGGCCAGACGATGACGTTGACATTTCCGGTCTCGTCTTCCAGCGTCACGAAGGTCACGCCCTTGGCAGTTTCGGGGCGCTGTCTGACCGTGACGATGCCGCAGCCGCGTGCCAGTTTTCGGTCGGGGAAGGTGTTCAGTATTTCCGCTGTTGAAAAGCGCATTGCCGCCAGTCGTACGCGCAACAGCGCCAGCGGATGTCGGCCCAGTGTCAGTCCGAGATGGCGATAGTCGGCGGTGATGCTTTCACCTTCGCTCGGCTCTGCCAGCTGCACCGGCATTTCATCAATGGCTGCCTGACGCAACAACCCTTTATCGGGCACGCTGGCCACAGCCTGCCAGAGTGCCTGACGCCGATTGCCGGTCAGAGCAAACAGGGTATTGGCCGCAGCCAGGGCGCGGACATGACCGGCGTTTAACTGGGCGCGACTGGCCAAATCGCGGGTATCGACAAAGGGCCGGATCGGGCGGGCTTCTTCGATGCGCCAGGCCGCTTCGCGTTCCAGTCCTTTGACATTGTTCATGCCGAGACGCACCGCGCCGTCCGGCTCCAGTCTGCTGTCCCAATTGCTGATGGTGACATCGACCGGCAATACCACTACGCCGTGCCGCCGTGCATCCTGCACCAGCGCAGACGACGAATAGAATCCCATCGGCTGACTGTTCAGCAGTGCGGTTAAAAACGCGGCCGGTTCATGACATTTCAGCCAACTGCTGGCATAGGCCAATAAGGCGAAACTGGCGGCATGCGATTCCGGAAAACCGTATTCGGCAAAACCCCGGATCTGGGCGATGATCGCAGTGGCAAATTCGGCGCCATACCCGCGCTCGGCCATGCCGGTCATTAATTTTTCTTCGAATTGTTCCAGATTGCCTTTGCGTTTCCAGGCCGCCATGGCGCGTCGCAACTGATCCGCCTCGCCCGCTGAAAAACCTGCCGCGACCATGGCGATCTGCATCACCTGTTCCTGAAAAATCGGAATGCCCAGCGTACGACTGAGTACCGCTTCCATCGCCGGGCTGGGATAGGTGACCGGATCGATACCCTGCCTGCGCCTTAAATAGGGATGAATCATGCCGCCCTGAATCGGGCCCGGGCGGATGATGGCGACCTCAATCACCAGATCATAAAACTGTCGGGGCTGCAGACGCGGCAGCATCGACATCTGCGCCCTGCTCTCGATCTGAAATACGCCGACGGTATCGGCCTGGCTGATCATTTCATAGGTGAGGGGATCTTCGGCGGGAATGTCATGCAGCTCGAACGGCTCACCTCTGCGCTCCGAGACGATTTCCAGCGCGCGGCGGATACAACTTAACATGCCCAGTGCCAGGATATCGATTTTCATCAGACCGACGGCATCGATATCGTCTTTGTCCCACTGGACGATGGAGCGTTCGGCCATGGCGGCATTTTCGATCGGCACCAGACGCGACAGCTTGGAATGCGAAATGATGAAGCCGCCCGGATGCTGACTTAAGTGACGCGGAAAGCGCATCAGCTTTTCAGCCAGATCATTCCATTGCTGGGCTACGGCTGAATCCGGATCGAATCCGCAATCGGTCAGGCGTTTGCGCAGGTCGGCTTGCCCGCCCCAGCGGTAACTGGCTTTGGCGACTTTGTCGACGATCGAGAGATCCACCCCCAGCGCTTTGCCCACGTCGCGCAAGACACTGCGTGGACGATAGGTGATCACAACCGCCGTCAGTGCTGCGCGCATGCGGCCGTATTTGTTGTAGATATACTGGATCACTTCTTCGCGGCGCTGATGTTCGAAATCGACATCGATGTCGGGAGGTTCATTTCTCTCTTTGGAAATAAACCGTTCGAATAACAAGGTACCGCGCGACGGATCAACTTCGGTAATGCCGAGGCAATAGCAGACGGTGCTGTTGGCCGCCGAGCCGCGCCCCTGACATAAAATGCGCTGCGAGCGCGCGAAACGCACGATGTCGTAGACCGTCAGAAAATAACTTTCGTAGTTCATTTCCTGGATCAGCTGCAGCTCATGCTCCAGTTGCGCCTGCACGGTTTGTGGAATGCCGGTCGGATAGCGCCAGTGCGCACCGATATAACTCTCCTGACGCAAATAGCTGGTGGGGGTCTCGCCTTCCGGCACCAGTTCGTCGGGATATTCATATTTCAGTTCATCGAGAGAAAACGTGCACAGGTTCGCTACGCGCAGCGTTTCATGCAATGCCTCGCGCGGATATAAATTGCTGAGCCGAAGGCGGGAGCGCAGATGTTGTTCGGCATTCGGCGCCAGCTGGTAACCGCATTGCGCTACCGGGGTACTGAGCCGGATTGCGGTCATGGTGTCCTGTATCGGTTTATAGGAACGCAGGTGCATGCACACGTCGCCGGTGGCGGTGACCGGCAGGCCGTATTCGGCGGAGACGGCATTGACGATCGCTTTATGTATTTCGTCATGGACGCGGTGATGCAGGGTCAATGCAATCCGCGCCCGGCCCGGAGCCAGTTGCAGCAGCCAGGCGGCCTGACGCTCCAGTTTTTCATAGGTGATGCCGTAGTCGGGTGCGAGGATAATCTGGCAGTCGGGCAAACCTTTCAGATGAGCCAGTTCTGCGGTCGGGTCGGCCAGATCGCGTGGCTGGGCGAGATAGCTGCCCTTGTCGACGCGGGTGCGCGCTACGGTAATCAATTCAGATAAATTGCCGTAACCATTTTTATTCATCGCCAGAATGATCAGCATGAAGGCGCTGCTGCCATCTTCCGGGGTAATGCGAATCTGGCTGCCGACGATCAGAGGCAGGCCAAGTCGCTTGGCTTCGACATGTGCCTTGACCACACCGGCCAGCGTGCATTCATCGGTGAGCGCCAGACTGTGGTAACCGAGTTTGACGGCGCGCTGCACCAGTTGTTCGGGTGACGAGGCGCCGCGCAGAAAGGTGTAGTGGCTAAAGCACTGGAGTTCGGCGTACTCCGATAAGGATGGGTTCATGATCTACGCATACAGCCCATGTAAAAACCAGCGCGGCTCGGTGGTTCGCTCCAGATAAATCCAGTAGCAACTGGCATCGGTGTTTTGCGCCACAAAATAATCACGCGCGACTGATTCACTGTCCCACCAGCCGGCTTCAACGCGTTCCGGGCCGCGCAGCAGTTTCAGCGGTGATCCGTAGAACGGTCGGTTATCGCGCATTAACAGTGCTATCGGTTTTGGCAGAATCCAGAATGGTCGCTCGACTACCTGATCAATCTCATTTTTATTGGGCAGTTTGTCGGTCGCGGGAATCCAGGTATTGCACACTTCCGGGCGATAATCATTCACGCAGGCCGGGGTCAGCACATTACTTTTTCCCATGCGGGCGATCAACAATTCCATCAGTCGGTTCCAGTCGGCCGGGGTTCCTCCGGGTTCGGGAAACAGCGAGGCGGTTGGAGGCAGCATCGCGCTCAGTTTTCTGACTTCGAGACGAATGGCAATCACCGGTGCGATCAGTTCAATCCGGCCGAGTCGTTCCTGCAGCAGGCGGATCAAATGTTCTTCGTGCCAGGCAGGTTCGGCCAATCCGATTTCGATTTGTGTCGGAGCGATCGCATAGCGGCCGCGCTCGTGTTCCAAATACAGATCAAAAGCAGAGACGGCTTTTTGCAGCGCGACCAGCCAGCCGATCAGTTGCAGGATCAGACGCGTTGCGCCGAACATCAGGGCATCGGCGTGTTCGATACGGTCGAACGTTTCCATGCGCGCTGAAAAGGTTGCCGGGATCTGGATCCAGTCGAACAGCTCCGGCACCAGACCGTAGGCGCGATCCAGTTGGTCCAGCAAGTTTTTATCGGTGCGGCGTAACAGACCGGGCCGGGGTAATTTGCGCAGGTCGCCCAGGGTATCGGCACCAATGCCGATCAACCATTCGTTATAACTGCGCGCAGCCGGCAGAATCGCGCAAGGCAAACGATCCAGTAAAAAGTTTAGTCTCGACATGTTTGCCGTGCGGCGACGCGGCGGGCGAGCCCGATAACAGCGCGACAGCAGCCATGCGCCGGTTGCGGTGGGGGCCGCGCCCAGCTGAATTGAAAACCCCAGTTTTCTGATACTGGCGGTGATGCGCCGACAGATCGCCAGTGGTCCGCCAAACAAAGACAGGCTCGCTGATACATCCAGCAGAATGCAGAAATCTTCCGCGCAGGTGACTTCCGGCGTGAACTGCAGCAGCGCCATGGCGATGGCATCCAGCGCGATGCTTTCTTTATCGAGATCGCGGTCGAGCACAACGGTGGTCGGTGATATGGTCGACACCCCGCCTGCGCGCATACCATCACGCACACCGCTCTTGATCGCTTCGCGTGATGCCACGAAAATCCGTCCCTGCTGCAGCACCGCGTAGCATCCCGGCTCAGACCAGGATGGACGTATCGCTTCGAGCGCTAACAGGGGAAGGTGTACCGATAACCACAGGCGCATTTTCTTGACCCGAATAATGACGTGATGCCGGCATATCTGCCAGAGGGATAAATAAGCGTTGCTCGGAGAGCGGGCCGCGTCGTTTGACAATTTTCAGCGCCACGCCGCCCGATGCCGGGCGCAGTGCAATCCGCAATTGTGCTGGCGAGGAATCCATACGCGCCGACAGTGGTCGCATCAGCCACAGCCAGGTATCGGTGGATTGCGCGGCCAGATGCAGGCGCCGTAACGATTCATTGCGCACATTCGACTGCCATAAAATCACCGCACCACAGCAACCGTTTTTCAGAATCTGCTCGGTCGCCCACAATCCATCTGCGGTGCTGGTGGTTTTAATCCACAGCAGATTGTTGATGTGAATTCCCCAGCTTTTACACGCCATGGCTTGCGGCAGATACGGTGGCTGAATCAGCACGATTTTTTGCGTTCTGGACAGTTGGGTCAGCACCGGCTTTAACAACTGCATTTCACCGATGCCGGATTGCTGCAGCAATAATTCAATCAGCGCCGACCGCGGCCAACCCTTGCTGGGCAGCTCATTATCGAATTCTTCAAAGCCGGTTGAACAGGTTGCGGTTCTGCTGACGGCCAGCTGGTTGGCGCGCCAGACGCCCTGAAAATCCAGTTCACGAACAGGAGTGCGCACAGGAGCGGGCAACACAGCGCCGCCTGGCTGTTGTTGGATGGTTATCATTTTATCTTCCCTGATACTGTATGGATATACAGTATATGCATGGGTTTTGGCAGCGTCAATCAGTTGCTGTGAAAAGAGAAAAGGATCCCGTTTTGCTGGTATTTTCTTGTGAACAATGCATTTTTTAATAATACCGATCGGTAATATCCAGATAAAATACCTGTTTTTCGAGCGCCTGATTACCTATCGGTAATTTTGGCTTGACCTCAGTTAATGACAACCATAAAATTACCGAACGGTAACCAAATCAGGTGAACTCATCATGGACGCAAATCTGGATCAAGGCACAGTCGTTGGCAGCACTGAAGAAATCGGCGACCTGATTCGACAGGCGCGCAAGGAGCAGGGTATTAATCAGGTCTTGGCAGCCGGGATGTTCGGCTCCGGAAACCGCTTCATCAGCGACGCTGAAAACGGCAAGAAAACCATCCAGGCCCAGAAACTTCTCGACCTGCTGGCCATGGTCGGCCTTGAAATCGTGATCAGAAGGAAGCGGACCGATGCGTGAGTCAGGCGTTTTTGTTGATCAGGTAAGGGTCGGCACGTTGCACGACACCGATCCCCTGTCGTTTACTTACACGCAGGATTGCATCAACGGTCTGCTACGACCACCCTTTTCTGCGCTCATCCCGCTCCGGCCGGGTCCAATCGCGAACGAGGCGGTCACCTCCTTTTTCGAAAACCTGCTGCCGGAAGGCGACGAGCGTGCCCTGCTGCAAGCCAGACATCACGTCACCACGATATTTGGCATGCTCTCCAAAGTCGGTGGCGACACGGCGGGAGCTGTCGTCATTCTCCCGGAAGGACAAAACCCGCAAGCTGCGGATTACCTCTCAGCCTCCTGGGACGACATCGCAGCATTGGTACATAACACCAGCACCACTGAGGCAATTGCCGCCACTGCCAACAGCAACGTCTCACTGTCCGGCGCCCAACACAAATTGCTATTGATGCTCGGGGAAGATAATCAGCCATCCTTGCCGCTCAATGCCTCGATCTCGACACACATTTTGAAGCCGGACATCCAGCGCCTGAAAATATTCAGTTCGGCCATCAATGAAACGCTGATCATGAAACTGGCGCAGGCCTGCCAGCTACCCACGGCAACAGTGAGCTATCTGCCCAAGCTGCAATCTTGTCTGATACAACGCTTCGACCGGGTAAGAGATACGGAGGGCAAGCTGCAGCGCCTGTATCAGGCCGACCTGTGCCAACTGCTGGATAAACCTTCCGGCGTGAAATACGAAAACGATGGCGGTCCGTCCTTCAAGAATTGCTATGAGCTGGTGAAAAACAAAAGCGCAGTGCCACTTACCGACTGTCACAAGCTGGTGCAATGGTTGTTTTTTAATCTGATTGTCGGGAATAACGACAGCCATGCGAAGAACCTGGCCATGTTAAATACCAAGGGCAAATTAAGACTTGCCCCGTTCTATGATTTGATGTGCACCACGGTCTACAGCGGTTTGTCGAATCGCTTCGCTTTCAAGATCGGTCAACACGTCGAGCCGGGGAAAATCAATCATGAGGACTTGTGCGAACTGGCGGACAGTCTCAACATCAACAGACGCATCATGCCAAGAATTGCGCTTGATATCGCTGCTCGGATTGAGAACAAATTGCCCGGTGAAGTGGCGGCGCTATTACCATTGACTACCAAAGAATCAAACGAGCAGATTGTTCTGGAGCGGGTGTCGGCAACAATATTGGGCAACGTTAAAAAAATGAAAGTCAGACTTCAGCCGCAGGAGCGACTCATTACCAAATAAGACTTACGCTTGAGCGGATCGTCAAAGTATCTCAATCTGCGCAAATGGGTTCAGCTCAGTTAGCAAAGCATCGTCAAGGCTGACGTGAATTAAGCAGGTGATTTGATCGACGAAATATTTTGATGCCCGTCAGTGCCACTTCCGGCCAGCAACGCCTCTTACTGACTTTGACCGAACAGCTTAGCGCACCATGTATCGTCAAAATGGAGCCCGGAATGCGCGTTCGCTGATCATCGAAACCTACTTCAACATCAATCACCAAACGTTGAATTCGGCCGTGTTCATGTCGAGCGATACCGACTTCAAGATCAATTTCAATCTGCAGCGCCGCCTCGTTTGACTGCACCTGCAATTAAAATAGTTTTTATATTTACATATTAAAAAAACATGTTACATTGACCAGCTTGGCATGTCAGATGAGTTTACGCAAAAGCCAGGAGTCAAAGATGAACGCAAAGGAAATTGAAGTGACATCACTCGATAATTTTTCAGCCGCAATTTCAATATCAGTTTTAAATCGATGGAAAGCAAATGGCGGATCGTCGTGCACTGATTGGGGATGAGCACGCAAAACCTGGCACGCCATCGACGGCTGTTACGGGCCATATTTCTAGGTCTGGCGCTGATCTACATCATGTCTCTGACCGGAGCGGGCCTGGCTGTCATCGCCTATGAAAAAAACTTAGGTGAATCAAGTCCAATACAGGCCTGGCTAAACCAAAATGCGACAAGCTATAGCATCGATATCTACGACGCCATGCTCGCATTGAAAGAAGTCTCAATAGCCTACCGTGAGGCAAACGCGAAACTGGTATCGCCAGATTCACAATCCCGTCTAACTGAAAAAATTGAGTTATTGGAAAGCGTGTTGCGCGCTTTTGAGCCCACCACTTCGACAGGACGACTAATCAACACTTATGAATCTGCTGGCGATGCGATGCATTCGGTGGCAGTGTTTATTGGATCGGTTTCTGAATCGATCAAGAACAAAAATACCAGCAACGACCGTCAAATTCTTGTCGCTGAACAGCAGGCATTTATTGCAATGCGCAAATTAACGATCGAGGCAGAAAGAAAAGAATTTCAGGCGCGTGATGAGATGGTGAGCGCGATTAATTCCAGTCGAATGTTGGCTGACAGGGCCCTGTATATCGGCATCGCCCTGTTTGTCTTTGGGCTCATCGCATTGTTCAGCGTGTATATGGCTTCCAAAGCGTGGATGGCTGCAGAGCGCAATCGATTTGATCGACTTGAATATCTTCTTTCAACGGTCGGTCATGATTTGCGCAGCCCATTGCAGGCCATCATCAGTTGCGCTCAATTGCTGCAAAAATCCCACGCGGTGGGCTGCAGGCAAAACTATCTCAACATCATTAAAGATTCGTCGGAACAATTGGCAAGATTGGTCGACGACCTGGTCGGATTAACGAGGAATGAGGATTTGCATTTTGAATCGCACCCCTTGGATTTGGTATTGTGGCTCAATAAAATCGCAGCGCGGTATACGGTTGAAGCTGAACGCAAGGGCCTTACTCTGCGAATTACAACCGGATCAAGCGCCCTCCCAATCATCATGTTTGATGAGACCCGCCTCACCCAATGTGTCGGCAACCTGTTATCGAACGCAATCCGCTACACAAATGCGGGATCCATTCATTTAACAATCGACCACCATCAAACATCTTGTGAAAACGGTGAAATCCTGATCCAAGTCGAAGACACCGGAACTGGAATCCCTGACAGAGATCGGGAAAGAATATTTAGGCCGTTTGTGCGTCTGTCATCCGAACCGCAAGGAACAGGTTTGGGATTGGCGATTGCATCAAGCATCGTAAGAGCGGCGAAAGGAAAAATATTCCTGAAAACCGCTGAAGGGGTCGGGAGCACTTTCTCTGTTAGATTGCCAATAGAATATCCGAAGACAATAGCGTCTGAATCAACGCCCAGGCCAGACAATTTTTCCAGAGTACTGATTGTTGGTGATGATCCATCGGTTCGCACCACTTTTGCGGGAATGATTTCCGATATGGGATACCTGTCAGATCTGGCTGCAGATGTTGAAGAAGCGCTTTTGCTGGCCACGACAAAAACATTTCACGCGATTATCACAGACATACAAATGCCGGGTGTGGACGGATTTCAACTGGCGCAACAATGTCGGGAAGCATTACACCCTTGCCCAATTCTTATCGCAATCACGGCATACACAAAAGCGTTAAATGCCGATCCCCGATCAACACTGTTTGACAAAATTCTGTACAAGCCGATCAACGACGAACTGCTGCTCGCCGCACTTGAAAGTCAGTCATAAACTCGTCAGTTTTTGTGAGTTCAAGTGCAATGTGATCGCGTTCATCAATTCTGCTGCGAGTATTACTTCATCAATTGGCTTTACAACATAGCGAACATTTGCGCTGGCAATAATTTTGGCGATCCCATGCGAAGATTTTTCTCCGGTCACGACAAATATTGGCGCTTCGGACCTGCCCCGTATTGCCATAACCAATTCTTCACCGGATATATCTGGCAACTTCCAATCCACCAAATATCCATCAAATTGACTCAACATCGGCGCTTCCAATAATGCCCTTCCTTCCAAAAATGGCGACACGTCAAACCCGGATTCCAACTGTTTGCATAACGCGGTCAAGGTACCGGGGTGATCGTCGACGATAGCGAGTCGTGGTTTGGCATTCCGAAACTGAATTTCATCAACACGCATTGCGCCGCCCGGTGGAACGCTGTCATCGGCAAGTATTGAAACATGCCACGCATGGTCATTTTTTGGAATGGCAATGACTGCAGAGCGGCCAGATATTGGCGACAGCTTCAGAAAACAGTGTTGAAAAACGCCTGAAATTTCAACCTTGCCATCCACCCAGCCATCATCATTACTGTGTGCCACACGGCTTGCAGCACTGAGACTGTCCAAAATCGCATCAATTGATATATTCAATTCCCGCAGTCTCACCAGCGATTCTAAAGTTGGCGCTGCTTTTCCTGCTGTAATCCGGTAGACCTGTGGTTTCGACAATTCCAGCAATTCCATTAGCTTTGAGATTCTTTCTGGCGCACCAGGAAAATTAATTCGATCCAACGCATTTTTTAATCCTTCCGCAAAGGCACCCGCCAAATTATTTCCGTCCGTCAATTCAGTATCCATTACAAAATTCTCATAAATTGTAAAACTTAGGTTCAGTTAGATTTTTTATTTGCACATATCGCAATTTAGAATTAACATTTTCCCGAATTAAGGATTTTTTTATTCATAAATTTTGAAAAACGAGAATTCCAAAATTATCTATTGAACGTTGAAGAATATGAAATCCGCTCCCACCAAACACAATGATTTGCGGAAGTTCGCCTATCAGATCGCGCACGACATACAGTCCCCACTGGCGGCACTCAATGTCATCATTGAAGCATCCGAAGAACTGAGCGAGGATACCCGCACAATATTGCGTTCAATTGCATCGCGGATAAATGGAATCGCAAATAGTCTGCTGGATGAATACAAAAAGGAACAGGACGGGCAGCGGCATTTCGAACGACATCAGATTATAGAGTGCGCCAAGTTCATTGACCAACTGCTCTGCGAAAAAAAAAGTGAGTATAAAAATACCCCTGATATTTTTATCCAAAACATTTCTCCTCAATCCATCAATGCAGCTATTTATGTTGACCCAATTCAGCTTGGCCGCTCTGTGTCAAATTTAATCAACAATGCGGTTGACGCTTTAGAAGATAAAGTATCTGGTCGAGTGGTGATCAACGTAGAGTCCAATCAGACGGAGGTCATGATTACAATCACAGACAACGGTATTGGCATGTCTGACGCTGACGTGAAAAAGTTAGGCCAACGCGTCAGCTTTACAGCTGGCAAAGTTCACGGACATGGTTTGGGGATGACCCAGGTTTGGGATATGTTGAACAATAATGATGGGCGAATGACTGTGGAATCGAAGCTGGGACATGGCACGAAAATCACATTGGTCTTTGCAAGACATTGGGATGAATAACCGAATTCAATTCTCTTTTTAATTGAACCGGCACTGCCGGTACAAATCGTCCAAAAACAAAACGGCAACCCGAAGGCTGCCGTTTGAGTCACAACTGAACGCTGGTTATTTCAAACCGCGATTTTCCAGCATCGGTTCAATTTTCGGATCAGCACCGCGCCAGTCTTTGTACAGCTTGGCCAGCTCAACCGTATTGCCGCGTGACAGAATCATGGCGCGGAACTTGTCGCCATTGGCACGGGTTAAACCGTCATGGGTTTTAAACCAGTCGAAGGCGTCATCAGCCAGCATCTGAGTCCATGGGTACGCATAGTAACCAGCCGCATAACCGTTAGCCCAGATATGCAGGAAATAGCTGGAGCGATAACGCGATGGCACTTCCGTTAAATAAATCTTGTCTTTCTTCAGCGCGGCAATTTCAAACTGATCCGCATCCTGCTTCGGTGCCTTGGCACTCAGGCTATGCCAATCCAGATCCAGCAAGGCAGCCGCGCTCAGTTCTGTCATCGCGTAACCCTTGTTGAATTTTCCGGCGTTCTTCATTTTTTCAACCAGAGCAGCCGGCATCGCTGCGCCAGTCTGGAAATGCTTGGCATAGTTCGCAAATACCTTCGGTTCAGTTGCCCAGTGTTCGTTGAACTGTGAAGGAAATTCGACGAAGTCGCGCGCGGTGCTGGTTCCGGATAATGTCGGATACTGTTCATCCGCGAACATGCCGTGCAGGCCGTGACCGAATTCATGGAACATGGTGATCACGTCATCAAACGACAACAAGGCTGGCTGTCCTGCTGCTGGCTTGGTGAAATTGGTGACGTTATAAATGACCGGTTTGGTTCCCATTAGTTTGGATTGGCCGACAAAGTTATCCATCCATGCGCCGCCGTTTTTATTATCGCGTTTAAAGTAATCGCAATAGAACAGCGCCAACGGTTTGCCATCTTTATCAAACACATCAAACACCCGCACATCTTCCTGGTATCCCGGAATGTCATGACGCTCTTTGAAGGTCAGACCGTATAACTGATTGGCTGCATAGAACACGCCGTTCTGCAAAACGTTGTTGAGTTCAAAATACGGTTTGATCTGGTTTTCATCCACATCGTAGCGTTCCTTCTTGACCTGCTCGGCATACATTTCCCAATCCCACGGTTGCAGCTTGAAGGTCGGCTGTTTCAGAGCTGCCTGACTCTGGTCAATTTTGGCCTGAATGTCTTTGGCTTCCAATTTGGCGCGGGCGGTTGCGGCCGGCACCAGCTTCTGCATAAATCCAATCGCTGCTGCCGGTGTTTTTGCCATCTGGTCGTCCAACTTCCAGGCGGCGTAGTTGGCGAAGCCCAGTAATTTTGCCTGCTGCGCGCGAATTTCAGCAATGCGCACGATCAGCTTGCGGGTATCATTTTCATCGCCCATTTCGGTACGATTCCACGAAGCCATGAACAGGGCCTGACGGGTCGCACGATCAGTCAGATCGCGCAGCATCGGTTGCTGTGTGGTGTTCTGCAAGGTCAGCACATATTTGCCTTCCGCCAGGCCGCGGTCTTTGGCAGCCAGTGCCGCAGCGTTGATTTCTGCATCAGACAATCCGGCTAACTGCGCCTTGCTGTCAACCACCAGTGCAGCCTTTTTGGTTGCGTCGCGCAATTTGTTATTGAACTGCGAGCTTAACGTTGACTCTTCTTCGTTCAGTGCTTTCAATTTAGTCTTGTCAGCGTCAGACAATTTCGCACCGGCCAGCAAAAATTGACGATGCACGACGGTCACCAGACGCGCTGATTCCGCATCGAGCTTCAATTTGCCGAGCTCCTTATAGACTGCATCGACGCGCTGAAAAAGTTTGCTGTTGAGCGAGATCGAATCCTGATGTGCCGCCAGCTTCGGCGCGACATCTTCCTGCAGTTGTTGTAATACCGGGTCGGTGTTGGCGCCGCCGATGGCATTGAATACTTGCAGCACGCGCGTCAACATTTGGCCGGATTTTTCCAGTGCTACATAAGTATTTTCAAAAGTCGGTGCTGCCGGGTTGTTGGCGATTTCCAGCACTTCTGCATCGTGCTGTCTGATACCTTCCGCAATGGCAGGTTGATAATCACTGTCCTTGATCTTGTCAAACGGCGGCGCCTGAAACGGCAACGCGCTGACCGCATAAAATGGATTGTCCTTGATGGACTGGGACTGGGCATGAGCTGAGCTGGCCAGTGTTAAAGTTGCAGCAATCATAAGCAGGCGAAGATTGGTCATCTGTTTTCCTTGAACGGCGTCGGATAGGACACCGCATTGTTAATCATGAACTGATGTCGTAAAAGCCCCAGAAGTATCCACTCCTTGACGACAGCTGTCAAACCCGTGACTGATACGCCCGAAAACCGGTTTATACTTGGCGCTCTGACCAACCCCACCCCAAAATTATGTGCGTTAGTTATCAGACTGTGACCCCGTCCATTCTCACCCGGCATTTTCACGCTGCTCTCCCCCGCCATGGGGAATGGAAGGCTGAAATCTGGCAGGATTATGCAGCACCGATTATCGTCGGCGATGAACATGGCCGGGACGCACTGCTCGCCTTGTACAGCATGGTTCCGAAAAATCATCTGCCACCCGGCGTAAAACGCTTCAGCACCATGAATGCCCGTGCCGAAACCATTGCCACGTTGCGCAGCTATGCGAAGCCCTGGCACGATGGACAGTTATGTCTGGTACCGATGACGGAATTTTATGAACCAAATTATGAATCAGGGAAAGCGGAACGCTGGCGTATTGCCATGGCCGACGGATCACCGTTTGCCGTAGCCGGATTATTTCGTTCCTGGCCGGAACCGGATGGCAGCACATCGTATTCGTTTACGCAAATTACCATCAATGCCGATACGCATCCGCTGATGAAGCGCTTTCATAAGCCGGGAGATGAAAAACGTTCGCTGGTAATTCTGCCGCCGCAGGTTTACGACGCGTGGCTCAATTGCCGCAACCCGGGACAGGCGCAATCATTTCTGAGTAACTATCCAGCGGAGTTGATGACAGCGGAAGTGATCCGGAAGGCCGCAAAAATATCGCCCAATCAGGAACTGTTTTAGGCCAGCTTTTTTTGCCAAAACACGGCCTTGCCCATGGTCGGGTCAAGTTCATAACCGGCGAAGCCATGGGCCCGGTAAGCCGCCATCGCATGCTGGTTGCCTTCCAAAATTTCCATGGTGAGCTTGCAACAACCCAGGCGGCGCGCAATCGTTTCGACTTCCTGCAGCATCAGCTTCAGAACGCCCTTGCCGCGATAGTTCTGACTTACCACAACGTCGTGCAGATTGAAGAGCGGCTGGCAGGCGAAGGTGGAGAATCCTTCAAAACAAATAATCAGACCGACCGGCAATTCACCGTCAAATGCCAGAATTGCGCGGGCGGTTGGTCTTTGCTGAAGTTGTTGTATCAGGTTTTGTTTGACGTGATCTGACAGCGCTTCGGCGCCGCCCATCGGGTCCAGCGCATACTCATTCAACAGTTGCAGCAACGCCGCGGCGTGCGCGGGAACAGCAAGATTTGCTTCAACAGCTTTGATCATCATTTTTTATTTTTCCGGAAATACTATTCGCCCAGATAGGCTGCCTGAACTTTAGGATCATTCAACAAGGTCTTCGCATCGCCTTGAATGGTGATCAAACCGGAGTCCATCACATACCCCCGGTGCGCCGCCTGCAGCGCCAGCTTGGCATTTTGCTCGACCAATAAAATCGTGATGCCCTGGGCCGACACATTGCGGATGACTTCGAAAATCTTCTCGACCATGATCGGAGACAAGCCCATCGAAGGTTCATCCAGCAACAATAATTTCGGATGGCTCATCAAGGCGCGCGCCATTGCCAGCATTTGCTGCTCGCCGCCGGACAAGGTTCCGGCCAATTGCGCCGAGCGTTCTTTCAGGCGCGGGAAAATGCCATACCATTTTTCGATATCGGCATCGATGGCGGCCTTGTCGTCACGAATAAACGCACCCATCATCAGATTTTCGTGAATCGACATACGGGTGAACACACCGCGTCCTTCCGGCACCATTGCCAGGCCATCGTGAATTAACCGGAATGGTGCAATGTTTTTTAAGGTACTGCCCAAATAATTGATATCGCCTTCTACCTTACAGGCAGGTAAGGTACCGGTGATGGCTTTTAGCGTCGTGGTTTTGCCTGCGCCGTTGGCGCCAATCAAGGTAATCAGTTCGCCCTGATTGACTTCGAGATCAATACCTTTGACCGCTTTAATACCGCCATACGCAACTTTCAAGCCGCTGATTTTCAGCACGGAAGTCATTAGTGGCCCCCTCCCAGATACGCCTCGATCACCGCAGAATTTTTCTGGATATCGGCTGGCACACCCTCGGCAATTGGTTTGCCGTAGTCCAGCACGGTGAGCCGATCACACAGGCCCATCATCAATTTCACATCGTGCTCAATCAACAAAATGGTTTTTCCTTCTGCTTTAATTTTGACCAGCAACTCACGCAAGCCCAGTTTTTCAGTCGCGTTCATACCGGCTGCCGGTTCGTCCAATGCCAGCAATTGCGGATCGGTCGCCAGCGCCCGTGCAATCTCCAGACGACGCTGATCACCGTAGGATAAGAATTTCGAGGTGCGTCCGGCGAACTGACCAATGCCGACAAAGTCCAGTAATTCCTGCGCGCGCTGTTTGATTTCGAGTTCTTCGCGCCGTGCCGCCGGGTGTTGGAATACTGCGCCGAACACGCCCTGATGGGTACGTACGTGCCGACCCACCATGACATTTTCGAGCGCAGTCATTTCACCGAACAGACGAATATTTTGAAACGTGCGGGCAATGCCGACGCGCGCAACTTCATGCGGTGCAGACGGTGAATAACGTTTTCCGGCCAGTTCGAATATTCCGGAATCGGGTTGATATAGACCTGTGATGACATTAAACAGCGTCGTTTTACCTGCGCCGTTCGGACCGATCAAACCGTAGATCTGTCCGCGTTGAATTTGAATGCTGACATTCGACAAAGCCTGCAAACCGCCAAAGCTCTTATTGACACCGGCAATATTGAGCATAATTTGTTCACTCATATTATTTCCCTAGGCCCTTGCTTTTGGTTGGTCGGCTTCTGCTGCCATGCGGTCTTCATGTTTCGGTGCCGGCCACAATCCGTTCGGACGGTACAACATGATCAGGACCATCGCCAGACCGTATAACAGCTGGCGCAATACTTCGGCTTCGATCAGCACTTTGCCGAACAAGGCCAACTGCACGGGTTCAACAACATGACGCAATACCTCCGGCAACGCAGCCAGCAATACACCGCCCAAAATCACACCAGGTACATGGCCGATACCGCCCAAGACCACCATCGCCAGCACGGCAATTGATTCATTGAGCGAGAATGATTCGGGTGACACAAATCCCTGGAATGCCGCAAACATGGCACCGGCCACACCTGCAAATGAAGCACCCATCGAAAACGCCAGTAATTTGATATTGCGGGTATTGATGCCCATCGCCTTGGCGGCAACTTCATCTTCACGGATCGCGACCCAGGCGCGACCCAGACGGGAATGCTGCAGGCGCGTGGTGACGACGATAATTACACAACACAAAAACAGGAACAGGAAATAGTAGGCGTTCACCGAAGGCATGGAGAAACTGCCGATGAATACTGTGGCTTTGGAACCAGCTTCGCCGGACAGAGAAACACCAAACACACGAATCGGGTCGATCAGATTAATGCCTTGCGGACCATTGGTAATGTTCACTGGGGCATTCAGATTATTCATAAAAATCCGAATAATTTCACCGAAACCCAGAGTCACAATCGCCAGATAATCGCCGCGCAATTTCAGAGTTGGCGCACCCAGCAACGCACCGAACAGCGCCGCCAGTGCTGCGCCGAGCGGAACGATATACCAGACCGAGAGATGAATTCCGTTTTGCACGATTTCGGGTCCACACAGCCACACCAGAAATTCACCCACTGACGGATAAGTATTGATAAACGATTCGATCACCGCGGCAAATTGTGGCGAGGCCAGTAAGCCTGTCATGTAAGCACCAACCGCATAAAACGCGATATACCCCAGATCAAGCAGGCCGGCAAATCCGACCACAATATTTAAGCCCAGCGCCAGCATGATGTAGAGCAGTGCGATATCGATAATCCGCACCCAGGAATTGCCAAAGTTTGCCGCGATAAATGGAAACAGCATCAACACCACAGCCAATACGGCAAAACTGCTGTAGGCGCGCTTCGGATTGGTTTTAACATCAAAAAGCATAGACATTAACGGCTCCTCAAGCGCGGTCAGCAACACGTTCACCCATAATGCCGGATGGACGCACAGTGAGCACAATAATTAAAACGATGAACGCGAAAATATCCTGATAGTTACTGCCAAACATACCGTCAGTCAGGTCACCGATGTAGCCGGCACCAAAGCTTTCAATCAGGCCCAGAATAATTCCGCCGACCATGGCGCCATAAATATTCCCAATCCCACCCAGCACCGCGGCAGAGAACGCTTTGAGTCCCGGCACAAAACCCATCGCAAATTGTGCAGATGAATAATTGGCGCCCCACATGACCCCGGCAATCGCGGCCAGCGCAGCGCCAATCGCAAAGGTCGCGACGATGACTTTGTTGGTATCGACCCCCATCAATCCGGCAACGCGCGGATTTTCCGCGGTAGCGCGCATGGAGCGGCCCAACTTGGTCTTTTCTACCACCATCACCAGCACAAACATGGCCAGCGTTGCTATGACCAACAGAGTTGCCTGAGTCGGGGAAATTACTGCGCCACCGATTTGTATCGGATCAGAAGAAAGAACCTGTGGGAATGAGATTGGGCTACGTCCCCAGATCATCATGGAAAATGTCTGCAATAAAATCGAGACGCCGATTGCGGTAATTAACGGGGCCAAGCGCGGCGCGTTGCGCAGGCGTCGGTACGCCACCCTTTCAATGATTATATTCACCAGCATACAGACCGGAATTGCTCCGGCTATCGCGATGAGCAATTGGACCATGCCGGGCAGTCCGGGGAAAAACGCGTCCAGGAATTTGATGATCGTTAAACCTATCATTGCCCCGATCATCAATACATCACCATGGGCAAAGTTAATAAGATTGAGCACCCCGTAAACCATGGTGTAGCCTAGTGCGATCAATGCGTACATGCTGCCCAGCACCAATCCGTTAATAATCTGTTGGATAAAAGTATCCATGTCGTCTCTTTCTTTTTAGGTAATGCAAATCTTCATCATCTGCGCACTGGCCATTTTTTAGCCGACGCATATTTAAACGGCACTCAATGAATAATTGAGCGCCGAATAGATTTATCAGGGAACGTTTAGTTCATGAGCATCAGCTGATAATGTTTTGAGCCCTGTCGTCTGTAACATTCTTAATCTTGTTATCGAATCTTCTCAGGCCTTGAATTGGCTGGCTACCTGCTCGTTTTGTGTGCAAATTTGTAAAAACCGAGATTATACGATTATTTTCAGCCGCATCAAATCAATACAGTCGGCAATATACAAAAAAGTAACCCTGATTTTGAACTGTTTCCTGAGAAATATAGCTGACTTAAGACTACAGCCCTTTCGGTAACGGAAAGGCGACATTTTCTTGCACACCATCCAGGACTCGCACGCTTTTCACGCCCAATTGCTTCAGAGCGTCAATCACTTCCTGAACCAGAATTTCCGGCGCGGATGCGCCAGCAGTGACACCGATCCGCGTGCAATCGACCAGCCAGTCTGGATCGATTTGTTTTGCGTTATCCACCATATAGGCAACCGCCCCTTTTTTCTCAGCGACTTCACGCAGCCGGTTCGAATTCGAACTGTTGGGACTGCCGACCACGATGACTGCATCAACCTGCGGCGCCATGAACTTCACGGCCTCCTGACGATTGGTGGTGGCATAGCAAATGTCTGTCTTCTTCGGTTCCGCGATGAGCGGGAATTTTTGCTTCAGGGCTTCGATGATCGCCGCGGTATCGTCAACCGACAAAGTCGTTTGCGACACGTAGGCCAGCATATCGGGAGATTTCACAGTCAGACGCTCGACGTCCTGGACGGTCTCTACCAGGTACATGCCAGACTCAGCTTGACCCATCGTGCCCTCAACCTCGGGGTGACCTTCGTGGCCAATCATGATAATTTCGCGGCCATCGCGGCGCATCTTGGTCACTTCAACGTGTACTTTAGTGACCAGCGGGCAGGTGGCGTCAAATATTTTCAGACCACGTTCCTCGGCTTCCCTGCGCACATCCAGCGACACACCATGCGCTGAGAAAATTACGGTATTACCGGCGGGGACATCCGACAGTTCTTCAATAAACACGGCACCTTTCTCACGCAAATCATTCACAACATAGGCGTTATGTACGATTTCATGGCGCACGTAGATCGGCGCACCGAACTGCGTCAAGGCGCGTTCAACGATCTCAATCGCCCGGTCAACGCCGGCACAAAACCCTCTTGGCTGCGCCAATAAAACTTCTTTATCCATTTCTTTTACCGCCCTTAAATCATTACAAAATTCGATTACAAAATTCCGATGATGCGCACTTCGAAAACGAGATCCTGACCGGCCAGCGGATGATTAAAATCAAACAGCCCCGATTCCTGGTCCAGACTGCGCAATACACCGGCAAATTTACCGCCCGCTGGCGCATTAAATTCGACCAGATCACCCACCGCATAATCTTCACCGTAGGCCGAATTCTCCTTTAGGGTTGTCAGAGAAACGTGTTGAACCAGATCCGGATTGCGTGGTCCGTATGCCTGCAGTTCAAATAACTGCTGGCTACCGTCACGCATTCCCAACAGGCACTGCTCCAGAGCTGGCGCCAACTGCCCCATGCCCAACTGCAGAGTGGCAGGGTTTTCATTAAAGGTACTGATAATTTCAGTGCCATCTTTTGCTGCCAGCCGGTAATGCAAAGTCAAGTACGATGTTGGCGTCACGATCGCAGCACTATCCAGAGAGTCATGCGCAAGAGGATTCAAATTTATTGACATAAAGTTCACACGGACGGATTTAAATAATCTAGCATTGTACCCCGCTCCGATGCTTCATATTTCTAAAAGTCGTGACAGTGTTGTCCGATCAACCGGGATTCAAATCTATGTCAATTACAGAATGGCCAGAAGATCAGCGTCCAAGAGAAAAGCTGATTAAACACGGTGCCCACATCCTGTCCGATGCCGAATTGCTGGCAGTGTTTTTACGGGTCGGGGTCAAGGGAAAAAGCGCAGTAACGTTGGGCAATGACATCCTCAAACATTTTGGTTCGCTGAATCAACTCTTCTGTGCACCTCTGGAAAATTTTTCGCAGATACACGGATTGGGTCCGGCAAAATATGCCCAGATTCAGGCAGTGCTGGAATTGGCAAGGCGCACGATCTCGGAAGATTTACAGAAAGGACTGCGCCTGAACTCATCACACAGCGTCAGAAACTTTTTGCGGCTTTTAATCGGGAACAAAACCTACGAATCGTTTGCAATACTTTTTTTAGATGTAAAGAACCGCTTATTACAAAGTGAGGAATTATTTCACGGCAGCTTAAGCACTGCCAAAGTCTACCCGCGTGAAGTCATCAAGCGCGCCCTGCATCACAATGCCGCCTCAGTCATTCTGGCGCACAACCACCCTTCCGGACAGACCACGCCGAGTCCCGCAGACATCGCTTTGACGCAGGAATTGAAACGCGTACTTGAAACTATTGAGGTTAAGGTGCTGGATCATTTTGTCGTGGCAGGAAACCAGATCTATTCCTTTGCCGATCACGGCCTTCTTTAATTTATTGGCAATTAAATCAAATTGTTAAATTAAAAAATCACATAAGACACACTTGTTTTCAGCAAGTCATTGATAATTCATCAGATTTTGGTTATACTCACGTTTTTTCCAATCTCGGAAAATTTTTAGGGAGTAAGCACTATGGCTCGAGTATGCCAAGTCACTGGGAAAGGGCCGATGGTCGGCAACAACGTTTCCCATGCAAATAATAAGACCAAGCGTCGTTTTTTGCCTAACTTGCAAAACCGTCGTTTCTTCGTTGAATCAGAAAATCGTTGGGTTTCTTTACGTTTATCAAATGCTGGCTTACGTATCATCGACAAGATTGGTATTGACGCTGTTTTAACTGATTTACGCGCCCGTGGCGAAAAAGTCTAAGTAGTAATTATTTTAGGGAAATATCATGGCTAAATCTGGGCGTGACAAAATCAAGTTGGAATCGACTGCCGGTACGGGTCATTTCTATACGACCGACAAAAACAAGCGCAGCATGCCTGAAAAAATGGAGATCATGAAGTTCGATCCCAAGGCACGCAAGCATGTAATTTATAAAGAAACCAAGATCAAGTAATTGTTCTGGTGGCTAAAAAGCCCGCTTCGGCGGGTTTTTTTATGTCCGCTAAAATAAAAAAAGCAGCCCGAAAGCTGCTCTTCTTAAGACTCAAACCCGCAACTAAGCGTAACGACGCAATCTGAACGAAAATTCTTGCAGTGACTGAATGCCAGACTGTTCCGCACGCAAACACCAGTCCTGCAACTTCACCACCAACTGTTCGCGGGTATCGTTAGAACGATCCCAGATCACATTCAATTCAACCCGCATTTCATGCATGGTTTTCAGGGTCTTGCTGTGCGCAAACAACTCTTTCAACTGCTGCACATCCACGGCCTGCAATTTTGTCGGCTCGCAATGCAATAACTTTTTGCTCGAAGCCAGGAAAGACGCTTCAAGCTGGGCTTTATCACGCAAATGCGCCAGTTCCACATCCCACATTTTTTTCAATGATTTCGTATATTTCGCCATCACTTCGTAGCGATTCGCGATCACAGACTGCAGAGTCGCATGATCAACGATGGTCTTGCCAGCCAATAACTTGGGTTCGGGCGCGACTTTTTTCACTTTCGCCAAACCAACGCCTTGCATTATTTGTATGTAGAACCAGCCAATGTCGAATTCATACCATTTGGTTGAGAATTTTGCCGAAGTACCAAAGGTGTGGTGATTATTATGCAATTCTTCGCCGCCAATCAGAATACCGATCGGCAGGATATTGGTCGAGGCATCTGCGCAATCATAATTGCGATAACCCCAGTAATGACCGATACCGTTGATAATCCCGGCAGCGTTGACAGGGATCCACATCATTTGCACTGCCCAGACTGTAATCCCGATCGCGCCAAATAACAGAACGTCGATAATCAACATCAGGGCCACGCCCTGCCAGCTGAAACGGGTGTACAAATTTTTCTCGATCCAGTCATCAGGCGTGCCATGACCGTACTTGATCATGGTTTCCTTATTCTTTGATTCAGCGCGATACAACTCAGCGCCCTCCCAAAACACTTTCTTAATGCCGCGGGTAACCGGGCTATGAGGATCTTCTTCTGTTTCACATTTAGCATGATGCTTGCGGTGAATTGATGCCCACTCCTTGGTAACCTGACCAGTAGTCAACCACAGCCAGAACCGGAAGAAATGACTTGGGATGGCATGCAGATCCAGGGCACGATGCGCCTGGCAGCGATGCAGGAAAATTGTTACGCTGACAATCGTTATATGCGTCACGATCATGGTGAAGGCGAATACTTCCCAGCCCGAGGCGCGGGTGAAACCGTTAGCAATGAAATCTAGAACTACGGAAAGAAAATTACTCAAAATATATCAACTCCTGGTTAAAAGACGTCTTTGTGGCTGTTTTTCGATTTCAGACAAACAACTTTACCACTATTCTTTTTTTACTTGGTCGGTATTGTACTCGAATTCATTTCGTGTCAGTGAATTATGACTTCTGGCTGCCGTAAATACCTAGACAGAATAGTTCTTAAGGGAAATTAATGCCAGCTATTTCGGCTCGGGATTCAAGATCCGGATTTCAGTTTGCGGATAGGGAACCGCAACGTTCTTTTCTTGCAATAGTTTCCAGATCGCCCGATTCACTTGGGAAAGCACAGCAAGGCGTCCGTTTTCAGGATCGATAATCCAAAATCCTATTTTTAAATCGAGGCCATTTTGGCCAAAGCTGGCTAAATTTGCCGAAGGCAAGGAGTCCTTTGAAACTCTTGGCACTGTTTTTACGGCTTCTTCAATTTGCGGCAGCAGCGCTTCGATGTCGGTATCGTAGGCCACGCTCACATCGGTGCTCATCCAGACCGCCCGGTCGGTCAAGGACAGATTTTGTACCGGCGAGGAAACCAGCATTTCATTTGGGATGATCGACTCGATTCCATCCAAGCCTTTCAATACCGTATATCTGGTATTGATTTTGCTGACTTTTCCGTTGTATTTGTCGACCGTGATCAGGTCATCGATCGACAAACTGCCATCCAATAAAATGATGAAGCCCGAGACATAATTACTGGCGATCTTTTGCAAACCCAATCCCAGTCCCACTCCTAAGGCACCACTGAAAACCGACAGCACCGTCAGGTCGATGCCAACCAGCGAGAGGCTGATCAACACCGCAAATACCAACAGCAGGCTGCGGCCCAATCTGCCTAACACAAGGCGCAATGAGGAATGCAATGAGCGGACATTCATCAGCCGCTTTTCCAACGCCGCACCAGCCCAGAGCGCCAGCAACACGGTCAGCGCAACCGATACCAGACCCTGCACGAGCTCGCTGAATGAGAGTTTGTTTTTGCCGAATGAAATGGTGTTTTCATCCATGAAATCCATCACATCAGGCAGAAATCCGGTGTAAAACAGGATCGCGACCAGCCAGACTCCCCACGAAAATGTTTTTTCGATGACCAGATGGGCGCCGCTGACTTGCGCGCTGCCAGAAAATATTCTGCGCGACAGGTAGATACCGAAACGGATCAGCGCCAATGAGCCAAAAATTGGGATCAACAATGTCAGCAGATATACATGCTGGTGTTTCGCCAGCAGCAGCTTGGCCAGAAACAGACACGCCCAAACCATGCCCGGGAAAATCAAGCGAAAAAAAGCCTGCGCGATTTGCGTTTCAGCCGCCGACAAATTAGGATCGATCGGGAACCGTTGACGCAAAAATCTCGAAGTAAGATAACTCAATAAAATACATAAGGTCACTACGGCAATCTGCCACCACACTTTGGTTTCGTGCAGGTCTGACCAAAAATCGGTGAGAAGATTAAAAAGCATCCGCGCTATCCCTACATACAGTTTTAAATTTATTTTTTGCGTTGAAATGCGGCAGCGAAAAAGCCATCTGTTTCATGCAACTCCGGTGACAATTTGAGGTAATCACTCATCTCCAGATCAATTTTTTGTTCGGCCATGACCTCTTTCATCGGCACCAATTCGAAATCGTCGTGCGTTGCCAGAAACTGTTCCGCAATTGATTCATTCTCTTCACGCAAAATGCTGCAGGTTGCGTAAATCAATCGACCGCCTGCTTTAACCAGGCGCGCTGCACTGTCCAGAATCGCTGCCTGTTTGACGTTCAGTTCGGCAATCGCGCTCGGCAGCTGGCGCCACTTCACATCGGGGTTGCGGCGCAATGTTCCCAATCCGCTGCAAGGGGCATCGACCAAGACGCGATCAATTTTTCCGGCCAGGCGTTTGATTTTAGCGTCGCGCTCGTGGGCGATCAATACCGGATGGACATTTGACAGGCCGCTGCGCGCCAGGCGTGGCTTGAGTTTGGCCAGACGTTTTTCTGAAATATCGAAAGCGTACAGACGACCGGTGTTGCGCATCGCTGCGCCCAGGGCCAAGGTTTTTCCACCGGCTCCGGCGCAAAAATCGACCACCATCTCGCCGCGTTTTGCGCCGACGATCTGCGCCAGCAATTGGCTGCCTTCATCCTGCACTTCAATGGCACCGCTTTTAAACAACGGTAAATTCTGTAATGACGGTTTCTTCAGGACGCGCAGCCCGTCTACCGCATAGGGAGTTGGCTCAGCCAGGATCGGTGCCAATGCCAATTCAGCCTGCACCGCCGCCCTATCGGTTTTCAGGCTGTTCACCCGCAAATCCAGCGGCGCAGGATTGTTGGTCGCTTCGGTGAATTTCACCATGCCCGCTTCGCCCAGCTGCTCAGTTAATTTTTCGAATAACCACTCTGGCAAATTGACGCGCAAGGCCAGCGGCAGATGGGTACGATCCATTTCCATGACCCGGGTTAACCATTCGGTTTCCTGATCTGACAATCCGCCCAGCGCCTCGATACCCACACCATCGGCCAGAGCCAGCAGGGCCATGCGGCGAATCAAGGCACCACTGCCCGATTCTGAAAAACTGGTGTAGACCGATTTGTTGCGCAGCAGTCCGTAAACACTTTCCGCAATCACGCCGCGCTCGCGCGGGCCCAGACGCGGATGCTCACGAAAGTAGCGGGACAAAGTACTATCGGCCGGTGCAGTGAAACGCAAAATATCGCGTAATACTTCTTCCGTATGACCAACGATGGCGGGAGGCAGGCGCATGGGGAATGCTTTCTTAAAATGCTTAAAAGTGACTTGCGTGGCGCGGCTTGATGCGCCTGGTCGGGATTCAGTCGGGTAAACCCAACTTGCCTTCGACAAATTGGCGAATGACGCGCGGATATAAAATATGTTCTTGTTCCAGGACGCGCTCTGCCAAACTGGCTTCGGTATCGTCAGGATAGACGGCGATTCTCGCTTGATCAAGGACCGGACCATGATCCAATTCTGCAGTAACCAAATGCACACTTGCGCCATGTTCCTTCACGCCGGCATCCAAAGCCTGACGATGCGTGTGGAGACCTTTGAAATCAGGCAGCAGCGAGGGATGGATATTAATCATCCGTCCCTGATAATGTTGCACGAACTGGGGTGTCAGAATGCGCATAAAACCTGCCAGCACGATCAGATCCGGAGAATACTGCTCGATCTGTGCCTGCAATGCGCTGTCAAAGAGATCACGCGAAGAATAGTTTTTACTGACGACCAGCGCGGTTGGAATGCCGTGTTGATGTGCAAACACCAGCCCTTCTGCGTCTGCCCGATTACTGATTACTGCTGCGATCCGTGCCGGCCATTTTTCTTTTTTTGCTGCGGCTACGATAGCTTGCATATTGCTGCCACGGCCTGAAATCAAAATAACTATATTTTTCATCGCGACATTGTACAGTATTAAGCCAGCTTCAATTGATTTATTCCGCTACCAAAGAACGCCACGACCTCGTCTTTTTTGTTCATGGCATCAGAAAATCCCAGTGCAATCAGTTCATTGGTAAAGCTCGCCTCAAACAGTAGATAAGAAGCTAACGCGGAGCCGCGCACTTCAGTGGCACCGATTCCGCCCAGCATTACGCGGATCGGCGCTGGCAGGCTTTGAATATGGCGCGTGGCGATTTCATCAATGCGTTCCGATGGCGCGATGATCAGGGTTTCAATCGGTCGTAATTCTGATCGGGTTCTCAGTTCTTCCGGCAGCATCGACAGTGTCTTGTTGATACGTTCCATTCTTTCGATATCGACCGCCAGACTGTCCAGAAATATACTCGACATCGCATGACCGGCAATTTGCGCAATGCTTGGATAGGTGATCACTTCAGGCAGATCGCGTCTGACCTCTGACATGCGCCCCGCCCCAATGATCAATACTTTTTGCGCGCCCAAATGAATCGCCGGAGAAATCGGTGCCAACTGGCGCATCGAACCATCGCCGCAATATTCCAGACCGCCGCTCCAGTTCAAGGGTATCGAAGGAAAAATAAATGGAATCGCCGATGAGGCAAGCAAATGCTGGACCGTGATGAAGTCGCGCTGCGCCAGACGTTGCGAGCGCACCCACGGCTCAATATCTGCCAGCGTCTGATAAAAAGTCAGGTGCATCCCGGTTGTATAGGAGGAAGCGGTAATGGCCAACGCGTGCAGACTGCCGGAAGCCAGTCCTGCGTCAAGGCCGGAAAAATCCAGCACTTTGGTCAACAGATCAGCCAGCGGAGAATTATCGAACAGCGAGCTGGGCGGTGTCTTGATCCATTTGCGTACCATCCACCCGAACGACAATATCGACAGCCATCTCGCACCAGAGCGCATCATCGCCAGGGAATCCGCTTTATACACCTGATGTGCTTCAATGTTGGACCAGATTCGTTCCAGGCGCCGTAAACCTGCAGCGAAATTATCGCCACTGCACGCCAGCGCGGTAGCATTGATTGCACCTGCCGAGGTGCCGCAAATGATCGGAAAGGGGTTTTGTGTCGCTGGCCAGCCATTGGCTTTGAGCAGATTGGCGATTGCCCGCAATACGCCAACCTGATACGCCGCACGGGCGCCACCACCTGTCAAGATTAATCCAGTCTTTGCGTAGTCGGTCATAACTTCCAATTAGGGTAAATGTGAACGGCCCATAAAAAACGCAGGCCCCCAAGAGCCTGCGTCAGTTTATTACCCTTACTGAAAATTGTCATGTGACATTCATTTCCAGCTCAAAAAAACATCGCCAGATTTTTGCCGGCTTATTTTGGCTGCATGCGAATCGCACCATCCAGACGAATCGACTCTCCGTTCAACATCATATTTTCGATGATTGCCTTGACCAGGCTGGCATACTCGTCCGGCTTACCCAGGCGTGACGGGAATGGTACGCTTTTGCCCAGCGCGTCCTGCACTTCCTGCGGCATGACAAGCAACATCGGCGTTTCGAAAATGCCTGGCGCGATCGTCATCACGCGAATTGCGTTGCGCGCCAGGTCGCGTGCCATAGGCAAGGTCAGTCCCACTACAGCAGCTTTGGACGAGGCATAGGCAGCCTGACCGATTTGTCCATCAAACGCTGCAACAGAGGCGGTATTAATCATCACGCCGCGCTCACCCTGATCGCTTGGTTCGGTTTTTGACATCGCATCAGCCGCCAGCCGACACATATTGAACGTGCCAATCAAGTTGATGTTGACCGTACGTTGAAACACTTCCAGGGAATGCGGACCGTCTTTCCCGACCGTTTTCATTGCCGGTGCAACGCCAGCGCAATTGATCAGACCGCGCAGGCTGCCCATTGCACGCGCCGCTTCAATGACCGCCAATCCATCGGCTTCCGAGGTCACATCGCATTGCACAAAACGCCCGTTCAATTCCGTTGCCAATTTCTCACCCAGTGCAGTCTGCACATCGGCGATGACAACCTTGCCGCCGTTCGCAACAATCATGCGGGCAGTGGCCGCGCCCAGTCCGGACGCACCACCGGAAACAATAAAAACATTATCTTGAATTTGCATTTGATTTCCTCTTTTTTAAAAAAACCCGGTATCGATTGACGTTTACGTTAACGTCAAATTATAATTGCAACGCAGCAAAAGTGCGACATTTTCCTGAACTGCCCCGTTGTAAGGTCGAGGTTATTGAACAGGGAAAATATGGCAACGAACACAACTTGGCACGACTGCCATCAGCAAAATGATGAAATAAGTATAATTTCGGCTGCATAAATTGCTCAAAATATCCTTATCGCAAGTACTTTGTCCTGTCTAAATGACTTCGGTTCGGCTAGTATTAAGTAACACTATAAAGATCCGCTCAGGGATGCGCTCATTTCAGGCGAGTTGAATTTCTGAAAAGCACTACCGTTTAAACTATTTTCACTGCATTGATTTGATCCAACATGACCTCGAAGCCGCCTTCCGCCCCAGTACAAAATCATCTGCCCGACCAATTCAATGATGAATTTGTAAATTTTTTGGATGACGATGAAGCCGAACTGGATTTGTCTGACATCAATCCGTGGAAAATTCTCATCACCGATGATGACCAAACGGTACACGATTCAACCGTTCTGGCCTTGAACGGCGTCATGATTCAGGAGCGCCCGATTAATTTCCTGCATGCCTACTCTGGGCACCAGGCACGTCTGGTGCTGATTGACAATCCGGATACCGCCGTCATTCTGCTGGACGTGGTCATGGAAACGATGGACGCCGGCCTGCGGCTGGTTGATACCATACGCGGCGAGCTGAATCTGCCGAAACTGCGCATTGTGATTCGCTCGGGTCAACCCGGCGGCGTCAATACTGCGCATGAATCCTACCGAACCTTCGTCGATTCATTCACCATCAAATCAAAAATCACCCGCGCTGCACTGATTGACGTGCTGGAAGAAATGCTGGCGCCGCCTGAGCCAGCCTGATCACTGTTTAGCACTGTCAGCCAAAACGACATGCAGGCGCTGTTCGTGTTGTGCATCCAGCGGCACAGGCAAGGCGCATATGGCGTGCAAATTATTGAGATAGCTCTCCGACGTATCACGATTTTTCAAGGCAGATTGCAGATCCTTCAACTGCACTTGTTTGCGTTGTTGCGACAATTCGGCCGGACTGGGCAGGCCGCGCAGTAATTCCAGGCGCAACAGCCGCTCTTCGAACTGCTGCAAATTTTCCGCACGGTCTGGTTCACTGAGCTGCTGGCGATGACTGACGTGATCGATCGCAGCATTGAAACGCTGGACCAGCACTTTATTCAAAGCTGTATTGGGATTAACTGCACCGGACTTTGCCAGAGCATCCCACTCATTTTTCCAGGCAAGCAGCGGCACCGACATTTCAGATTCACCCAACTCACTGGCAGTCAGGCCGGCAGATTCGATCTGCTGACAGAGTTTGATTTTTGCAGTGAGGTTGATCAGTCCAGCCTGCTTTTCCAGAACCAGCAACTCAGCATGCCTGGCTTCAAGCGCTGCGACGACGTTCTCAAAGCGTTCCTCAAAACCGCGCGTCTGGGCAGACAATTCGTGCCAATCCTGCTGCGTTGATTTCAGTGTCGAAGCGATCTCTGCGCGCGGCTTGTCAAACAGCCCTTCCAAGCGTTCGCAACAGGCCTGTTTCGCAGTTAGTTTCTGCTGACGCGATTCCTTGTGTTGTTCGGAACTGGCCTTGCGTTGTGTGAAGACTGCGTCGCACGCAGCACGAAATTGCAGCCACAAATCCTGTTCCTGTTTGCGTGCCAGCAGCATCGAAGTTGCTTGCTGTTGCCAACGCTGCTGCGCCTGCTTCACTTTTTCAACGGCATCGCGATCGTTGCCATTAAGTTTGCTGACGCTGTCGATGATTTGCAATCGCATCTGCACCGCCAACTCCTGTGCGGCCAGCAAGGGTTGATTCAGTTGCAGCATCTTGCTGTCAAAATCAATTTCCAGCTTCGACTTCAATTTCCGGTCTATCGTTCCAATCTTGCGCCAGTCAAGTCTGAATTTATTAATGCAGGCCTGCTGCGCTTTCCAATCGGTCACCGGACCTGCAAGAGCTGAAATGGCGGTGTCGATCTCGATCAACAAGGCTTGGGCCAATTGCAAATTTTCAGACCGCTGCTGGGCCAGCTGCTTGAAATAGGCGTCGGCAAGCGCGTAAGCTTTTCCACAAGCCGCGTCAAATCTCTCCCACATTGATTGCAGTGCCACACCGCTGGTGCGGTCCAGCTCTTTCCAGCGCGCCCGCAGTCCGCCCACCTGCTTTGCAATTTCAGGCGGCGCAAATTGGCCATTCGACAAATCCTCAGCGACTTTGATCAATTCTTCTCTCGATACATTCCCGCCCCACTTCGCCCAATCCAACAGCCGACTTAATTCACTGCGCAATGTTTGCAGTCGCGCCGTCCATTCTCCGCGAATTGCCACCTGGCGCAATGATTTATCAATATCCAAAGCCTGTTGCAGGCTGCCATTTTCCAGTGCCTGTTCCAAAGAATTTAACAAAACCTGAATATCAGGTTCGATCAGGGTTGCAGCGTGAACCAGCTCATGAACCGGGGCTTCCAACTCAGACGCGACCATTATTTCTGGCTCGCTTGCTGTTGGCGCTGCTTCGATAACAGGTTGGCGAATTTCAGAGGCCAGTTGGAGATGTTTCTGTGCTGCGCTGATATCCAACTCCAATTGCCCAAGCTGATTCTTCGGCAAACTTTCCACCAGGCGATCGCTTTGGATGGCGCGCAACTGATCCTCGCATTCCACTAATTTTTCTTTGCCTTGTTGGGCCGGAAGGTCAGACCGGATCAACTGCTGCAATTGCGCAGCCAACTGCAAAGCCTGTCGCTGCAACAGAAGCTGTTCTTGCAGCCGCTGCTCCAGATCCAGTTTGATTTGCTGCAGCGAGGACGCATACTCACCCAGACTCAGACGTACCTTGTCCCAGGCTGAAACCTGATTTGTCATCAATTGCGGCATAGCCAGCAATTGCTGGCCTTGCGCCAGACAATCCTGCACCGCCACATGCATTTTTTGCCGGTAGTGCAATGTGGCCAATTTCTCTTGCGCCAGCTTGCTGACCCGCCTGTCGGTATTGCGCATTGCCTGGCTTACCTGCAGCAGTGCCGATTCGCTGTGGACGTGCCTGACGGCCTGAAGTCGGGCATCGGCAAAGCTGGACTGCAGAATAAAGGCCAGGGCCGCCTCTTCCTGATCTGCGAAACTGTCGGCCTGTTGCAATGCGCGCTGTTTGTCGAGAAATTTTGCGTCGACTGGCTTGGATTCAATTTGCGGCGCAGTCTGCCCGGAAATTTTGGATACGGTTGAACGTTTTTTAAACAGGAAATCAAACATGGCGGCAAGAGGGGATGAGCGATAAGAGCCAGCATCATAGCAAGCCTTGGTTCCCAAATTGTAAAATTCAGAACAAAAAATCGCCGATCTGCCAAAACCGCCGCTTTATTTTGCAGATCGTGGATGCAGCGATAAATCTTGAGTCATCGACAATCGTTACCTACATTGGATCGGATCCAATAATTATGTTGCGTTTGCCAACAACTCAATCGATTCGTTCTGCTAAAAAAGACCAAATGCGTTTTATCGTTGGATTTTAAATATTGATTACACAATAATGGCGAATGTGCGCCAGACGGATTTAACCGGCACACGGTCTGTCATTCAACAATGAAGTTCAACCCCAACAGGAAAACAATAATGAAAATTATCTGGGTATTACTGCTTGCCATTCTCCGACCCATTTATTTTATTTATTCATTCGTCTGTCTGTCTGCATTCCTGCTTATCTGCTACGTATTGGCCTATTTCTTCTGGCCGCAATTGCCCGCGCCGGAGTTGGTCACACACGTTACTGCGGAATTTATACTCGCCGCATTCGCTATCCTGGCCGTGATAATTCCGGTCATGGTCTATCGCAGAAAAACCGACGACGACCCAAATCCATTTCAAAGCGCCTTTATGTCCTGGTTTGGCACCTTGCGCTGGTACTGGAACACCACGCCCGGCCCCATGGCAAAAGTCGGACTGCCTTCTGGTTATCTGGTTGAAAACCCGATGAACTACCGCATCAACGCCAAGGACATGCGTGCCATTCTCGCCGTCTTGCAGCCCGGCGATATTTTGCTGCGTGCCTATGACGGATATATGGACGGCGACTTTATCCGCCACTCCTCACTGTGTTCCACCAATGGCTATCGCCCCGGGTGGTTTACGCATGCGGCGCTGTATGCAGGTCAGCTCAACGATGAGGACAAAGGTCATGTGCCGGAGAAGTACCGGCTCAATAAAAGATATTTTCAGGAAGGTCCGCAAATGGTGCTCCATTCGATGGCAATGGGCGTACATACCGAAGATATTTTGACCTGGTTCCGCTGTGATTATCTGGTTGTGTTGCGTCTGAAAGATCAACTCAAACTGCAAGAAAAAATTGACTCCAGCCATCCATCAAAAAAGAAGAACTCTGCCTCAGATTTTTTCTGTCAGCGGGTCAGCGCCGATCTGCGCAATGGGATGACGATCAGCAGCGCCGAAGCGATACAGAATGCCCGGCAATCGGCACTCGAAAAAGTTGGTGAGCCGTATGATTTTGAATGCGTGCAAACCGATAAGTACACGCGCTTCAGTTGCGCGGAATATGTTTATTACTGCTACCGAAGCATCCACGACGCATTGGGGCTTTCTCCCCAACTGCATGCACTCTATCCGCTTGGAATGCTCAGCCGCCATTTTTCGATTATGGGACGCAGCACGATTACACCGGATGATTTCTATCAGCTCGCCAGGGACAATCATCTCGATATAGTCTGGATCGACGAAATCAGCAAAAAGAAAGCTTGACAAGAAAATTCAAGCACAATCGGCACGGGCGAATTCTCCACTTCCTGAACAACAACGCAATGAAAATCATCCACTTAAGTGATACCCATGCAGGGCGCGACAACAATGAAGCCAGGCTGAACAAACTGGTTCAGGATATTTTGTCACTGGGCGATCCAGACGAATTCATCGTCATCCACACCGGCGATCTGATCGACCAGGGTAACGAACAACAAAGGGATGCAGGGCTGCGAATACTGGCGCAATTGAAGGATAAGAATTGGCGTGTTTTACTTTGCCCCGGCAATCACGATTATGGCAATGCGATGCAGGTCGATCCGCGATTGGCCCAACAATTTCGCGATAAATTTTCATCGTATATATTTGGATCAGAACCGCTCCACTTCCCCGTGCTCCATCTGCTCGGCGATTGTGCATTGATCGGACTCGATTCCAACCAGGGCGAAATGGGATGGCTGACGCGCTGGTTCGCGGAGGGAAACTTGGGTGCCGCGCAAATTGCCGCGCTGGGCGCAATGCTTGATCGTGCTGATGTGCGCGACAAATATGTCGTGCTGTATTTGCATCACCACCCGTTCTTTGACTCCTACGTTGTCGCGCCCGATGTCGGCGACGGGCATTATTTCTCCCACCTGCTGGGTTGGAATACCCGTCGCTTTCGCCGCCTGAAGGACGCTTACTCTTTGTTGCAAACTATCCGGGACAGAGCAGATATGCTGCTGTTCGGCCATCAGCACTATGGCTACGATTACAGCGCCGAAGGCCGCCGCTATGGCATTCCCATTGCACTGGATGGAAGTTCAAGCACATGCACAGAAATGGATACGGATCGTATGCGCTATCGGATCATTGACACGAACACCGGACATATCACAACCCGCTTGGTCACATTGCCAAAATGAGTGCAGCAGGCAGTGTTTAATCAAAGTCAGGACGGTAAGAACTTGACTGACCCGACATCATCGACTTAGGCTTGCGGGTCCGTTGTTTTTCAATAGTTGTCCACATTAAGTTAGCAATGCCTGTACATGTCAGCGTAAAATTCAGCCACACAATTTTTTTTGATCCACTCATCAGCAATTCACCGAAACCATGACAAAAAATTTAATTAATCTCACTTTGGCAATCGGGCTGCTATGCAGCCTCTACGCTACGCCCTCGCTTGCCGAATTAGGTGGCGTGGTTGACAAGGATGCAGTACTGGTTCAGGAGCAAAGCTCGGTCGTTGCGGCAGAACCGCGTTTGACTGTGTACCAGATCAAATCGCCATCCGGTACGCTGATCAGAGAGTACACAAACGCAAACAATGTCGTCGTCGGAGTAACCTGGCAAGGGCCGACACTGCCCAATCTGAAGCAATTGTTAGGGACGCATTTTGATACCTTTGTGAATCGTCCAATAACGCCTGGCGCCGGTCATCGCAGTGCGGAATTGCGAACCGATGAACTGGTCGTGCAATCGCATGGCCAAATGCGCAGTTTTTCTGGACGAGCCTATCTCCCGAAAATGCTACCGGCTGGATTTAACATCGATCAAATTAATTAACAGGCATAACATGACCCGAAATTTTGCATCTAAATCGAATTGGCTGTTTGTTTTCTCTTTGCTGTTATGTTTATTTTTGGCTGCCTGCGGCGGTGGTGGCGGAAGTTCCGGCGGTTCAAGCGGTGGTGGAACAAGCAGTGGTGGATCCACTGGCGTCAACCCTTGCAACACCTATAGCGGACCAACCCAAACTGCAAACAATGTAATGAATGTCAGCATTGACTGCGCCGTGTTCGGTAATTCGGTCAACGAACCGTTTGTCAGTGTCACGGTCTGTTCAGCTTTGAATAAATGCTTGACGATTGATCATATATTGGTCGACACCGGGTCTGTCGGCCTGCGCCTATTTGCAAAACCAGCCAATGGTACTTCTACGATTTCGTCATTAGGACTTAGCCCGCTGCAGGTCAACAGCATGCCGGTTGGTGAGTGTCTGCAGTTTGTGCAGGGAAGTACCTGGGGACAGATCATGCTGGCCAACGTCACGATTGGACCAAAAGTGGTGAATAATCTTGCGATTCAGGTTATCGGCGATTCCAGTTTCAATGCAGTACCGCAGGCTTGCAGCAGCACCGGAACGGTAATGAGTACCTCTACGGCATTTGGTGCCAACGGCGTGCTGGGGATAGGTTTAAGTTTGCAGGATTGCGGGCAAACGTGCACCGACGCGAGCTATGGTGCCAACATCTACTTTAATTGCCAGTCAGGCGGGTCATGCAACAATATTGGCGTGGCGCTGGCATCTCAGGTTCAGAATCCGGTATCCAAATTCGGCACGGACAATAATGGCGTAATTCTCAGCCTGCCAAATATCGCTGCAACAGGTGCTGCGGTTGCAGGCGGCACACTCACTTTCGGAATCGATACCCAGACAAATAATGTCAGCACCAACACGAATACGATACTGGTTGACGGCAGCGGAAACTTTACGACAACGTTCGAAGGCCAGACCTATTCAGCCAGCTATATTGATTCTGGTTCCAACGGTTTGTACTTCAGTGAACCAACTGCTAACGCGATTACCCAGTGCGCCAGCACGAATAAGGGATTTTATTGTCCGACCAACACCACAGCCTTCAGTGCAGTAATTCAAGGTCAAGCCGGAAGCACAGCGCCAGCTACAGTCAGTTTTAATATTGCCAACGCAACCACTCTGTTTGCCAATGGTTATGCAGCGTTTAACAATTTGGCTGGAACAGCAACCGATACCGGGCAAGGTCGAACCTTCGATTTCGGATTGCCATTCTTCTACGGCAGAAATGTCTTTGTCGCGTTTGAAAAACAAGCTGCTACAAAAGCTGGTACCGGACCCTATTTTGGGTTTTAACTGCCCTGATTAACAAACACAGGCGCCTCAATGAGGCGCTTTTTTTACGCCCTTAAATAACATTAAATCATCTTAAAAAAGCAAGTCACTGCCACTTTAAAAAATTAGTGCAACTGGTCTGAATCTGTGATTTAATCTGCTTCCTTTCAAAAACTCTGTGCAGATGAGCGTAGTTGCAGTATATCTGTCACATGAATGTATTAAATGTGTGCCTGCTCTTTATTGATAAGCATAAATTCGTCAACGATTAGAACACTAAGGAATGCGAATTATGGTGAAAATGGTATCAGTGCCTCCCAACAGTCAAATCAGTCAGCATCTTGTCAATGCCAATTTTTTTGACGCATTTCAAATCAATCTCAAGCCCTGCAAACGCACGGCATTGGAAATTTATCTGGAAGTGATCGCAAAAACACCGAGCTGGATCAGTTTTTTGATGGCCTTACGCAATCGCGCCGCACCGATGTTCGGGATCAAAAATCTGGGTTCGCTTAACAATATCAATTACACTAAAAAACCGGATGAATATCGCGTTGGCGACCGGGTAGGCATCTTCACGATACACTCCATGACCGACAACGAAGTCATCTTGACCGATTCGGATCAACATCTGGATGCCAAGGTGTCGGTTTGCAAAATGCCTGCATCGCAAACTGAAAATGTGGTGACAGTCTCGACGGTAGTCCACGTGCATAATTTACTCGGACATGTCTATATGTTCTTTGTCGTGCCGTTTCATAAGCGTATCGTGCCATCGGTACTGCATCAGTCTGAAATGCGCCATCATTAAACAGCAGCATAAAAAAAAGCCCGGAATTTCCGGGCTCTTTTTTTGTCTTGTACGCTCAGAGTTTGCTGGCGATTAATTTACCAAGTTTCTCAATCCCTTCATAAATCCGTTCAGGCGACACCGTCACAAAACTCAGGCGCAGTGTATTGGTTTCCGGCGTGCCTGCATAGAATGGAACGCCGGGAACAAAGGCAACGTTCTGTGCAATCGATTCATTCGCCAGCGCCATGCTGTCAATATGCTTCGGCAAACGTACCCAGATGAACATGCCGCCATCAGGCTTGGTCCAGCTAACCCCTGCCGGGAAAAATTTACTCAAGGCGTCGAGCATGATGTCGCACTGACCTGAATAGAACGAGCGTATCGTCGGGATGTGTTCCTCAAGGAAGCCATCTTTAATCACTTCATGCACGACCATTTGTGTCAACTGTGACGTGTGCAGATCCGCTGCCTGTTTTGCCTGTTCCAGTTTACGCACCAGGGCCCGCGGTGCAACGACATAACCCAGGCGAATACCGGGCGTCAAGACTTTGGAAAACGAGCCCATGTAAATCACACCTTCAGGATTCATGGTCAGCATTTTGGGCAATGACTCACCGCGATAACACAAGGCACCATACGGATCATCTTCGAGCAAGGGAATGCGCATGTTCGCGCACAACTCAACCAGCTCGACACGGCGCTCATTGGATAAGGTCAAGCCGGTCGGGTTCTGAAAATTCGGCAGGCAATACAGTAGCCGTGCATCCTTACCTTTTTCAGCAACATCGGACGGACGCAATCCTGATTCGTCCATCTCCACCGCTACAAACTCAGGGCGATAAACAGAAAAAGCCTGCAGCGCGCCCAGGTAACTTGGCGTTTCAACCAAGGCTTTGCTACCTTCGTCCAACAGAACCTTACCCAGTAAATCCAGGCCCTGCTGCGAACCGGACACCATCAACACCTGATCGGGACTGATGGTCGCCCCATCTTTTGACAAAGAGTGCGCAATAAATTCACGCAAAGGCGGAAAGCCATCAGTCGGTCCATATTGCAGTGCGGTCTTGCCATTCGTATCCAGCACCTTGTCAAATGCGGCACGCATGCGTTCGACTGGAAATGTCTCGGGTGACGGCAGTCCACCGGCAAATGAAATGACTTCTGGACGCTGGGTAATTTTCAAGATCTCACGAATCATTGAGCTTTTCAATTGCTCGGCGCGTGCAGAAAATTTCCATTCAATTGGGGAGATATTTTCACGTTTCATGCTGTGTCACCTATGCTGATTTAATTTAATTTTTTTGTTTACGACTTGAGTTCAACGATGAGTTCAATTTCCACGCAGGCACCCAGCGGGATCTGTGCGACACCGAAGGCCGAGCGGGCATGTTTGCCCTGCTCGCCAAACACTTCTACAAATAATTCAGAGGCACCATTGGTGACCAAATGCTGCTCGGTAAATTCAGGTGTCGAGTTGACCAGACTCATCAATTTCACGATTCGCTGAACACGATTCAAGTCACCACCGCAGGCCGTTTGCAAGGTGGCGATAAGATCGATCGCAATGTCACGCGCCGCAGCTTTTCCTTGTTCGGTTTCCATGTTTTTGCCAAGCTGACCAACCAGAACCTTGCCATCCTTTTTTGCGATATGCCCGGAAATGAAGACAGTATTCCCGGTCTGGGCAAACATCACATAGGCAGCAGCTGGTGCTGCAACGACAGGTAATTCGATATTGAGTGCGGCAAGTTTTTCATAAAATGACATGGTAAAACCCCATAAAAATGAATTGAAATATTGTGGCCTGCAGCGATATTCCCCTTGCTGCGCGCAGCCTCGTATTGTACGTCGCGCCAAGCCCGATTCATACCCCTATATCCGGGTGAATTGCCGAAGCTTAGTTGGTATTGATCGCCAATCACGGGCAGTTTTCCGTGGAAAATTTTGCCATTGCGGATCTGACTACATGCAAAGTTCCAGATCAGCTTTGCCGAGGTTCCAGTTATTAATGACCATCGAAAACTGATCAGCATCGACGTTGCCACCGCATAGCGGCACGCCAACTTTTAAGCCATGCAATTCTTTCTTGACTTGAATCGCTGCCGCCAGTGCCGCAGCCCCCGCCCCTTCGGCAACATTATGGGTCGCGACAAATAACAGTTTCATTGCAGCTGCGACCTCAGTATCAGACACTGCCAGTACACGATCGACCGAAGCCAGAATGATTTCGAGCGAGGATTCGTCCGGCACCCGGCAGGCCAATCCATCTGCCAGCTCGGTGGAGACCGGCGCTTCGATTTTATATCCCGCTTCAAACGATGTTTTATAGGCCAGGGCGTGGGCTGAGACCACACCGATAATACGGGTCTTTAACCCCAAGGCCTGCCTGGCCGCAGCCGCGGCGCAGATACCGGAGCCCTGCCCGATCGGCACAAAGATCACATCCAGGTCAGGTTGGGCAGTCAACAATTCCATCCAATAACTGGCAACCCCCGACACCAGGTCCGGGTGCATGGATGGAATCATATGCCAGTCGTTTTGCTTTGCCAGATTGGCGGCATATTCGCGGCTATCCTGAAATTCCCTGCCATATTCAATCAGATCCACGCCCAGAGCGCGCATCGCATTATTCTTTTCCGTGCTATTCCCCTGCGGCACGACAATGTGTGCAGTCATGCCGTGACGCCGCGCGGCAAACCCAACTGACAGACCATGATTGCCGCGCGTGGCCGACACCAGATGTTTCACGCCAGGTGTGCGCTGCGCCAATGCGTGCAAATAGACCAGGCCTCCGCGCACCTTGAAGGCACCGGTCGGCGTATGGTTTTCATGCTTGATCCAGACTTCGCAACCCAGGGCCTGATTGATCAAGGGCCAACAATATTGCGGGGTGGCCGGCATGGCGTCGTACACCACTTGCGCGGCGGTACAAAGTTGCTGCTTGCTTGGAAGGACAAATGACATGAAGGACTTTCTGGATAGGTATCTGCATCAACCACGTAATAGTAGTCGACACAACCTATACAGTACCGATACACTTATTCAATTAATTATGATGCTGTTACGGTAGATTCAACGGTACAGTTTTAAAACAGGGACCACGATGAAAAACCACAATCAAGCCTTAATCCGCGATTCCAATGACACCCTGGTCGACCAGATCGTGCGCATTATTGAAAACAAGATTGACGATAAATTATTGCGCACCGGTTCCCGCATGCCCTCGATCCGGATTCACGCCGAGTTGCTCGCGGTGTCGCGGTTTACCATCGTTGAGGCGTATGACCGATTAGTGGCACGCGGTTATTTGGAATCCCGGCGCGGGTCAGGTTTTTTTGTCCGTGACCGCGCCCCGATGAGTGCGGTTTCTCAGGCACCGAGCAATCCGCAACAACTTGATGTGGTCTGGCTGGTGCGCAACATGTTCAGACAAATGCCGCCTCACAAAATGCCCGGTTCAGGGGTACTGCCCCATGACTGGCTGGAAGGCGAATTAGTCGCCAACGGCTTGCGCGCAGTGAGCAGATTAAATCAAAACCTGCTGCTGCACTACGGAACACCGCAAGGCTTTTATCCCTTGCGTCAGCAACTGCAGGTACGTCTGGCCGAACTGGAAATTGCCGCCACGCCTGAACAGCTGGTCACCACCTCGGGGGTGACTCAGGCGCTGGATCTGGTGGCACGCGAATTCGCCCACGCCGGTGACACGATCCTGGTGGATGATCCCGCCTGGTTCCTGATGTTCGGTTCGTTTGCAGTGCTGGGTGTAAAAGTGATCGGCGTACCACGTCAGCAGGACGGGCCGGATATCAATGCGCTGTGTGAAATGGCGGCGCTGCACAAACCGAAGTTATACATCACCAATTCGGTTCTGCATAATCCGACCTCAACCTCCATGTCGGCGGCAAAAGCGTTTCAGGTTTTGAAAGCAGCAGAACAATACGACTTCATGATTGTCGAGGACGATATCTACAGCGATTTGCATCCCGGGAACACCATCCAGCCTGCGACGCGCGTGGCCAGTCTCGATCAGCTAAACCGCGTGATTTATCTGGGCGGGTTTTCAAAACTGCTGGCGGCTAATTTACGGGTGGGTTTTATCGCCACTTCGCACGAACTGGCCAGCAGACTGTCTGACCGAAAAATGCTGTCCACCCTGACCACGACTGAAATCGGCGAGCGAGTCGTGTACAAGATCTTATCGGAAGGGCATTACCGCAAATACATTGAGCGGGTCCGTGGCAAGCTCGATCCGGTGCGCCTGTCGACTGCGAAAAGATTGGAGAACATCGGTATCAGGGTCGATATATTTACTCCGGCCGGCATGTTCCTGTGGGTCGATGCAGGCTGCGACACCAATGCCCTGGCTGAATTCGCGCTGGAGCAAGGGATTTTGCTCTCGCCCGGCAGTATGTTTTCACCCAACCAGCAGCCCTCAACAAGGATGCGTATTAATGTGGCAGCGATGACCGATCCCGTGGTCTGGGAGTTTCTCAAGCATGAAATTAAGGCAAGAAGTAGCAATTAATCATCTCCTGGCGCACTTGAATTTGTCATTATTGGCCTCAGATCAGGTGCACCCGAACCTGCGCTGGCAGGGTCTACATCTAAAATCGTTTATACAAAAAGGACAATTATGGCTGGCCACGAAAAACAAACCCTGGGATTTCAGGCTGAAGTAACCCAACTTCTGCAACTGATGATCCACTCTCTGTATTCAAACAAAGAAATTTTCTTGCGTGAACTGATTTCCAATGCGTCTGATGCTGCGGACAAATTGCGTTTTGAAGGAATGAGTAACGCAGCGTTGTTTGAAGATGATTCCGACCTCAAGATCAAAGTGACCTTCGACAAGGATGCACGCACCATTACCATTTCCGACAATGGAATCGGGATGAGTCGCGACGAAGCAATCGAACATTTGGGCACCATTGCAAAATCGGGCACCAAGGAATTCTTTGGAAAACTGTCTGGTGACCAGCAAAAAGACGCCGCCATGATCGGCCAGTTCGGGGTCGGATTTTATTCAGGCTTTATCGTCGCAGACAAAATCACGGTCGAAACGCGTCGCGCTGGCGGCACTGAGGCCGTGCGTTGGGAATCAACCGGAGCCGGTGATTTCAGCATTGAGGATATCGAGAAGAAGAACCGTGGCACTGACATCATCCTGCACCTGCGTGAAGGCGAAGACGAATTTCTGTCGTCATGGAAGTTGAAGTCGATTATCCGCACTTACTCGGATCACATTTCTTTGCCTATCCTGATGCAAAAAGAAGAGTGGGATGAAGAGAAAAAAACTCAGGTGATCAAGGATGAATTCGAAACCGTCAATCAGGCCAGTGCCTTGTGGGCGCGCAGCAAATCCGACATCACGCCGGAACAGTACGAGGAGTTTTACAAACATGTCTCGCATGATTTCCAGGGCCCGCTGACCTATACCCACAACCGTGTCGAAGGGCGCAGCGAATACACGCAACTGCTGTACATTCCATCACGCGCACCGTTTGATCTGTGGGACCGCAACAAGCGCGGCGGGATCAAGCTGTATGTCAAACGCGTCTTCATCATGGACGATGCAGAGCAGTTGATGCCGGTCTATCTGCGCTTTGTCAAAGGCGTTATCGATTCGAGCGATCTGCCATTGAACGTCTCGCGCGAAATTTTGCAGGAGTCGCGCGATATCAAGGTGATCCGCGACGGATCGACCAAGCGCGTGTTGGGAATGCTGGAAGAATTGGCAAATTCTGACGAGCAGGAAAAGAAAGATAAATATCAAACCTTCTGGAAGGAATTCGGCCAGGTCTTGAAAGAAGGTATAGGTGAAGACGCGACCAATAAAGAACGTATCGCCAAACTGATCCGCTTCTCGTCCACCCTCACCGACAGTGAAACTCAAACCGTTTCACTGGCTGACTATCTGTCACGCGCCAAGGAAGGTCAGGACAAGATTTATTACGTCACGGCAGAGAGTTTTGCGGCGGCCAAAAACAGTCCGCATCTCGAGATTTTCCGCAAAAAAGGTGTGGAAGTCCTGTTGCTCACTGATCGGGTCGATGAATGGATGCTGTCTTTCCTGAGCGAGTTTGAAGGCAAGGAATTGACCTCGGTTGCGAAAGGCAGTCTGGATTTGGGCGCGCTGGAAGATGAAGCCGAGAAAAAGCAGCATGAACAGACTCAGACAGATTTCGTTGAGCTGGTCGAGAAAATGAAAAAAGCACTGGATGGCCAGGCCAAGGATGTGCGCGTCACCTTCCGCCTGACCGATTCTCCTGCCTGTCTGGTTGCCGATGAAAACGAATTGTCAGGCAATTTGGCAAGGATGCTGAAGGCTGCCGGACAGGCCGCACCAGAATCCAAGCCGATTCTGGAAATTAACCCGAATCATCCTCTGATACAGCGCCTGAAATATGAAACGGCCAAATTCGATGACTGGTCCAATATTCTGTTTGACCAGGCCATGTTGGCAGAGGGTGGCAGTTTGAATGACCCAAGTGCCTACGTAAAACGATTGAACGAGCTACTCCTGGGATTGGCCAAATAAGTCATTAGCCCAAATAAAAAGCGCGTCATGAAGACGCGCTTTTTTTTGAGCCAAACTATTGTGCTTAGTAAGTTACTCTTAATGCGTTACCCGCGTCGTGCGGCCATTCGACAGCAACCGAACCCGATCGCCGACATTAAACTGTTCATCGGCATCTTGGGTAATCGCAGTCAAGTTACCATTGTCCAGTTTGACCGTAATTTCCAGGCCAGGTTTGTTGTTGACGCTCTTCTCAACTTGCTGACCGATCAAACCACCGGCAATCGCACCACCTATGGCACCAGCGACCGAGCCGTTACCTTTTCCGATTGTATTACCAGCCAGTCCACCCAAAGCCGCGCCGCCCAATACGCCAACGCCAGACTGACCATTATCGATAACGACATTGCGAATCGATTCAACTACACCCATGCGAACACTTTGTTCACCCATCGTTTGCGGGCCCTGATAAACATTGGCTGAATGGGGAGCCACGGCACAGCCGGTCAAAGCCAAAACACCTGCCAAAGTTGTTAGTAACAAAACATTTTTCATTTAATTCTCCATTTAAATCGTGCACATAGTCGATATTGTGTGGTCACTGCTCTACACATACAAGTGGGGATATGTATCGTGCTGTCTCAGAATTGTAACAACTTAGACCGAAAAATGGCATTTGCGATATAAAAATCCCAATACAAACAAGGGTCCGATCAGTAAAAATCGCAGGTCATCAAAAAACGAGGGCTTTTTCCCTTCGATAAAATGCCCGATAAATTGTCCGATCCAGGCAAGGACAAATACGGAAACCGACAAGGGCAAAATCCAGGTCGCCGGTAAAACATAAAGTATCCCCAGCATCACCGCACTCATCACCAGCATCCCCAGAAAAAAACTCAGCGACAGCGTGAAATAGTAGGCCAGCGCCAACCCGGTCATTGCCACCGCCAGCCAAGGGTGTATCGACCAGAACAGTCCCAGAAAAGTCCACATGATCACCGGCACGCAAATAAAGTGAATGACTTCATTGATCGGATTTTGATGGCTTTCCGAGTACTGCTCGATCAAAATTTCTACTGGCTTTTTACCGACTTCCTCCATATCATCCTCCTGAAAAACAAGTTTTATTTTAATTCTGCTGAGTTTGCACCGAATTAATCCACGCTGCAACCACCCTGTTGGCCCCACACTACCCTTTATGCTGATCAAACGAAAATCTATCGAAGCCCAAGCCAATTTAAAATCTGGCGTTTCTACCTCCACCCGCCGCAAGATCAAATACGCGCCAGTCACGCTCTCGGAAATGGATGGCTGCCGCTATCTGCATTTTGGAACCGAATGGGTGCAGGGTGCGATGCGCCTCAGAAAACCAGACTGGCTGGAACTGGAATATGCGCAGCAAATGATGGCCTGGATGTTATTTATTGAAAAGCCACAGCGTATTGTTCAACTGGGATTGGGAACCGCCTCCTTAACCAAATTTTGCTACCGTCAGTTCCCCGATGCACACATCACGGCAGTTGAATTGAATCCTGCCGTCATCAGCATTTGTGAAACGATGTTCAAATTGCCTGAAAACGATGATCGGCTGCAGGTCATCGAGCTTGACGCAGAAGAGTATGTGAATGAACATAGCCACTACGGCACTTTGGACGTACTGCAGGTGGATGTGTATGACGCCACCGCGCGTGGACCGGTGCTTGACAGTGCAGAGTTCTATAAGGCATGTTCAGATTGCCTGAAACCCGATGGCATCATGACGGTGAATTTATTTGGCGACCATCCGAGTTACCTCAAAAATATCAAGACGATGAAGTTTGTATTCGACCAGGTCATCTGCCTGCCGGAAGTGCATGACGGGAATGTGATTGCGATTGCGTTCAACACCAAAGTGAAGCTGGATATTGCGAAACTTCATGAACGCGCTGCACGCATTCAGCTCGACACCAAACTGACCGCCAAGTCCTGGGTCAATGGAATACAAACTGCGCTGCAGGAATGAACCGCAAAATTAAAAACCGGGACCGTCAATGACTAAGAATCTAGATTTGCAACACATTCTGAATTGGTTGATTCACGATGGCATTTTGACTAAAGAGACCGCACGAATCCAGTATCCGCTGGCCCAGTCAATTTTAAAAAATGCGCCGATGAGCATGCATCCCTTAACCGCATTGGCGCAATGCAAATTAACTGCGCTCACGTCGCCAGGCACCCATTTGAATCTTGACTGGCTCAGTGAGTGGCTTGCCAAAAGATTGAAACTGCCGTTTTACCGTATCGATCCACTGAAAGTAGATTTCACCAAAGTTGCCGACGTCATGTCCGCGTCCTATGCGGCGCGCTTCAATATATTGCCGGTTGAGATCTCGCCGACCAGCGTCACCATCGCCACCTGCGAGCCCGGCAACATTGAATGGCACGAGGAAATTGCCAAAGTAACTCATCGCGAATTAAAACTGGTGGTGGCCAATCCGCTGGAAATTTCACAATATATTTCTCAATTTTTTGCCCTCGCCAAATCGATCAAGAATGCCAGCAAAAGCAATGGCCAGGACATCGCCATGCGCAATAATTTTGAGCAATTGGTCGAGCTGGGCAATTCAAATAAACAACTCGATTCGAATGATCAGCACATCATTAATATTGTGGACTGGCTGTGGCAATACGCGTTTGAACAACGTGCTTCAGATATTCACCTTGAGCCAAAACGCAATATGGCGACAATCCGCTTTCGGATTGATGGCGTTTTGCATCAGGTCTACCAGGTTCCGGTCACCGTGATGATCGCCATGACCGCGCGCATTAAATTATTGGGACGCATGGATGTGATCGAAAAGCGTCGCCCCCAGGATGGCCGCATCAAAACCCGCACTAACAGCGGTCAGGAAATTGAGTTGCGGCTGTCGACCTTGCCGACCGCATTTGGCGAAAAAATGGTGATGCGGATTTTTGATCCGGATGTGGTGGTAAAGACTCTGCCTGAACTTGGCTTTCCGACCGAAGACGCCATGCGCTGGAAGCAGCTTACCGAAAAGCCACATGGCATCATTCTGGTCACGGGGCCGACTGGTTCGGGCAAGACCACGACCTTATATACAACCCTGAAAGCATTGGCAACGTCTGAAGTCAATGTGTGTTCGGTAGAAGATCCGATCGAAATGGTCGAACCGGCATTTAACCAGATGCAGGTCCAGCATGGCATTGATCTGTCGTTTGCCGACGGCGTTCGGGCTTTGATGCGGCAGGACCCGGACATCATCATGGTTGGTGAGATCCGTGATCTGGCAACAGCGGAAATGGCGATCCAGGCGGCGCTCACCGGACATCTGGTTTTTTCCACGCTCCATACCAACGACGCGCCGTCTGCCGTGATGCGACTGCTCGAACTGGGCGTGCCTTACTACCTGCTGGAAGCGACACTGGTTGGCATTTTGGCGCAACGTCTGGTGCGCACCTTATGTCCGATCTGCAAAATCCAGGATGCCGACCTGGACGAACTCATCTGGAAGTCTCTGGCTGAGGATTGGAATTTACCCAAACCAGATAAAATATTTCGTCCTGTCGGATGTCCCGAATGCCGCCAGACCGGCTACCGTGGTCGCACCGGATTATACGAATTAATTACCGTCAGTCAGGCATTCACCAAACTAATTCGGCCTGAAACTGATTTGGTCGCCTTGCGTGGTCAAAGCATCAAAGACGGCATGAAACCTTTGCGCATCGCTGGTGCGCACAAAATTATGGAAGGTTTGACCAGCTGCGACGAAGTATTGAAAGTGACATCCACATTAACCTGAGAATTCCTACCGATTGAACAACATGAAATCCACATACTTTTTTACCTGTCACGCCAACATCGCGGCGATCACATTGTTATGCAGCCTGGCTGGCTCCAACGCCTCGGCACAGACCAATCCGGCACCACTCAATCTGGATGACAGCAAAATTACCAGGGAATTGGTCAAGGACGAACCGGTCGTCGACAAAACAGAAACGGTTTCAACTGAACCGAAAAAGATGGACGAGAGTTTCAGGAAAGCCGAGAAGCCCAGCATCATTGTTCCAAAAACGGAAGAAATTCCCGTGAGCGGCTCGGCGCAGCGCGTCACCAAAGTGACCGGGCCTGACGGTTCTTATTGCGTGTACACCCCGACTGTGGCGCGCACCGATGGTATCGATGAAATTCAAAACGGCTTGCAGAATCAGGTACGCAGCTGTCCTAAATGAGGCGCCAGACAGTAAAGAGCAACAAGGTGTAAAACGCTGCCACGATGTCGTCCCACATCACGCCAAAGCCGCCCTTCAGGTGCTGATCAAAATAAGAGATCGGTGGCGGCTTGACCATGTCAAAGAAACGAAACCAGAAAAAAGCCCAACATTGGGTGACGAAATCCGCCGGCATCAGCAACAGCAATACCAGCCACATGGCGATAATTTCATCCCACACCATACTGCCATGATCGGACACGCCTAAAGCCTGGCCAGTTTTTTCACACACCAGTATCCCAACAAAAAAACCGATGCCGATTATCCAGGCCCAATGGGATTCGGTAAAAAAGCCCGGCCAGCGATTGGTCATTACCACATACATGGCCCAGGCCAGCAACGTGCCGACCGTTCCAGGCATGATTGGCGACAAACCACTGCCAAAACCCTGGGCGATAAAGTGATGCAGGCTGGACAGCATAAACGCCGCGTTAGGTTTCACTTTGCTGCGGACATCGGTGACATTATTCATGATTGAAAATGATCAAATGAGTTGAACGTGAAAGTCAGGGGGTTGTTGTTGATATCGACCAGACGCAAGCCGGGTAAGGTTTCGACATACCCGATACGGGCAACCTGTGTCGCAGCGACCCTGGCTGCATTCAAGACTGCTGCCCGGCTGTCACGCGGCGCTGTGAAGCATAACTCATAGTCGTCACCGCCAGCCAGTGCAAATTCATATTGCAGGGATTGCTCCTGCCCAGCCAGGACCGGGCCGACTGGCAAAGCATCACACCAGATGGTCGCGCCAACCTTCGATCGCTCCAGGATATGCCCCAGATCGCCTGTCAATCCATCTGACAGATCAATCGCAGCATGCGCCACTTCGCGCAGCGCCATTCCCAACGCTACGCGCGGCGTCGGTGCGTGCAGGCGTTGTGCGGCCTGTTCCAGATCGGGACCAGACAAGATCTGCTGATTTGAATATGCAGCCAGTGCCAGTCTTGCATCGCCCAAATGACCGGACACCCAGATATCGTCACCCGGTTTGGCGGCGTCGCGCCTTAATGCCTGTCCGATTGGGATTTCACCGAAAATCGTGATGCAGATATTCAGCGGGCCTTTAGTGGTGTCGCCGCCAATTAACCGGCAACCATGCTGTGTCGCCAATTCAAACATGCCTTCAGAAAAACTGCGCAACCACAAAGCATCTGCTTGTGGCAGAGCCAACGCCAGAGTAAACGCCTTGGGTTCCGCGCCCATGGCAGCGAGATCTGATAAATTCACCGCCAGCGATTTATAGCCCAGCAAACCGGCATCGGCCCCCGAAAAAAAATGGCGGCCTTCAACCAACATATCCGTGGATATCGCCAATTGAGTCGCGCTGCGGTCAGTCGACAACAGCGCGCAATCATCGCCAATACCCAGAGCAATATAGGGCGCGGATGATTGACGTTCAGTGAAAAAACGTTGGATGAGTTCGAATTCTGTCATCCGCGCATTTTACAGCCAAAACACCAATTTATTGATCAGCGCACCACCAACAATCAACCAGGCAAACAGAATCAAGGCCAACATCTCCAGCGCCAATCAAGATCACGCTGTCGCGATGCAGCTTGAACAGCTTGACCCCGATAAACAGTGCCAGCATAAACGTGCTGCACAACACCAGTATGTCGCTGGCAATGCCAGGCAATCCGACGCCTACAATGAAAACACAAATATTTCGGGCTTGAAATTAGGCAGCAGCACGACCATCGGCATTTATCTGCTGCCGAATATTTTGGGCCGGTACCCCCCTGTGTCAGACTACTTGTCGTGTAACTTTTTAAATTAATCCGATCTCATTGAAGTCTGTTTGTTTGTGTTTTTCGCATTATCTATCCAGCT